>NZ_DAMDBA010000015.1:0-87856 GCF_032093395.1 Novosphingobium sp. | reverse complement strand
CGTCTGCTCGGCCTTCAACGCCGACTTCGACGGTGACCAGATGGCCGTCCACGTACCGCTCTCGCTGGAAGCCCAGCTGGAAGCGCGCGTGCTGATGATGTCCACCAACAACATCCTGTCGCCGGCCAACGGCAAGCCGATCATCGTTCCTTCGCAGGACATGGTTCTCGGCCTGTACTACCTGTCGATGGACCGTACCGGCGAGCCGGGCGAAGGTATGAAGTTCGCGGACATGGCCGAAGTGCACCAGGCGCTTCACGTCGGTGCCGTGACGCTGCACTCGAAGATCGAGGCCCGCGTGCCGCAGACCGACGAGAACGGCGAGCAGTACATGAAGCGCTTCGAGACCACTCCGGGCCGCATGCTGCTGGGCGAATGCCTGCCGAAGTCGCACACCGTGCCCTTCGACGTCGTCAACCGCCTTCTCACCAAGAAGGAAATCGGGGACGTCATCGATCAGGTCTATCGTCACACCGGCCAGAAGGACACGGTGCTGTTCGCCGACGCGATCATGTCGCTCGGCTTCCGCAACGCGTTCAAGGCGGGCATCTCCTTCGGCAAGGATGACATGATCATCCCGGAATCGAAGGAAGCCCTGGTCGGCGAGACCAAGGAACTGGTGGCCGACTACGAGCAGCAGTACCAGGACGGCCTCATCACCCAGCAGGAAAAGTACAACAAGGTGATCGACGCCTGGAGCCGTTGCGGCGACCAGGTGGCGAACGCCATGATGGAAGACCTGAAGGCGCAGCCGGTCGATCCCGAGACGGGCCGCATGGCCCAGATCAACTCGATCTACATGATGAGCCACTCCGGTGCGCGTGGCTCCCCGGCGCAGATGAAGCAGCTGGGCGGTATGCGCGGCCTCATGGCCAAGCCGTCGGGCGAGATCATCGAAACGCCGATCATCTCGAACTTCAAGGAAGGTCTGACCGTTCTTGAATACTTCAACTCGACCCACGGCGCCCGTAAGGGCCTGGCCGACACCGCGCTCAAGACGGCAAACTCGGGTTACCTGACCCGCCGTCTGGTCGACGTGTCGCAGGACTGCGTCGTCGTGATCGAGGATTGCGGTACCGAGCGCGCGCTGGAAATGCGTTCGATCGTGCAGGGCGGTTCCACCATCGCCTCGCTCGCCGAGCGTATTCTGGGCCGTACCCTGGCCGAGGACATCGTCGACAAGGAAGGCAACACCGTTGCCGCCAAGGGCCAGCTCCTCGACGAAGCCGCCGTGGCTGCGATCGAGGCGACCGGCCTGCAGGCTGCCCGCATCCGTTCGCCGCTGGTCTGCGAAGCCCAGCAGGGCGTTTGCGGCAAGTGCTACGGTCGTGACCTTGCCCGTGGTACCCCGGTCAACATCGGTGAAGCGGTCGGCGTCATCGCCGCACAGTCGATCGGTGAACCGGGCACGCAGCTCACCATGCGTACCTTCCACATCGGCGGCGCCGCGCAGCTCAACGAAACCAGCCATCTGGAAGCGATCAGCGACGGTACCGTCGAATATCGTGACATCCCGACGATCGTCGACAAGCGCGGCCGTCGTCTGTCGCTGGCTCGAAACGGCGAGATCGTGGTGCTCGATACCGAGGGCCGCGAGCGCGCCATGCACCGCGTTCCTTACGGTACCGTGCTGCTGCACACCAGCGGCGCCACCATCAAGGAAGGCGAACGCCTGGCCGAGTGGGATCCGTTCTCGCTCCCGATCATCACCGAAACCTCGGGTACGGTGAAGTATCAGGACCTGATCGACACCCGCACGCTGACCGAGCAGGTCGACGATGCCACCGGCATGACCAGCCGCGTCGTCACCGAGGACCGTTCCTCGCGCAGCGCCAAGAAGAAGGAAGACCTGCGTCCGCGCATCACCCTTCTCGACGACGCTTCGGGCGAGGCCGCGCGCTACATGATGGCGCCGGGCACGACCCTCTCGGTGGAAGACGGCCAGACCGTCGAGGCCGGCGACATCATCGCCCGTGCCTCGCGCGAAGCCGCCAAGACCCGCGACATCACCGGCGGTCTGCCGCGCGTTGCCGAACTGTTCGAGGCCCGCAAGCCGAAGGACAACTCGATCATCGCCAAGGTTTCCGGCCGCATCGAGTTCGTTCGCGACTACAAGGCCAAGCGCAAGATCGCGATCATCCCGGAAGAGGGTGATCCGGTCGAGTACCTGATCCCGAAGAGCCGCGTGATCGACGTGCAGGAAGGCGACTTCGTCAAGAAGGGCGACAACCTGATTTCGGGCTCGCCCGATCCGCACGACATTCTGGAAGTCCTCGGCGTCGAGGCTCTGGCAGAATACCTCGTCGCGGAAATCCAGGAAGTCTACCGCTTGCAGGGCGTGAAGATCAACGACAAGCACATCGAGACGATCGTTCGTCAGATGCTGCAGAAGGTCGAGATCACGGCCGGTGGCGACACCACCCTGCTGCCGGGCGAACAGGTCGACTACGAGGAAATGTTCGAGATCAATAGCAAGCTTCCCGAGGGCAAGCAGCCCGCGGAAGGCAAGCCGGTGCTTCTCGGCATCACCAAGGCCTCGCTGCAGACCCGCTCGTTCATCTCGGCGGCGTCGTTCCAGGAGACCACCCGCGTGCTCACGCAGGCGGCTGTCGAGGGCAAGAAGGACTCGCTCATCGGCCTCAAGGAAAACGTCATCGTCGGCCGCCTCATCCCGGCGGGTACCGGTGCCGGCATGAACCGCGTTCGCGTGGCGGCCACCAGCCGCGACGCTGCCCTGCGCGCGTCGTACCGCCGCCTGCAGGAATCTCTGATCGCTGCCAACACGGCGGAAGAAGAGCATGCAGCCGAGCTGGCCCAGGGCCCGGAAGCCGCGATCGGCAACGATCCGCTCGCTTCGGTCGAAGGTGAAACCCATGGACTGGACGCCGATGCCGGCGATTACCTGATCAAGGGCGACGAGCAGGCCGAAGGCCAGCCCGAGGACGGCGACGAGGCGTAAGCCTCTCCCTTCCGCCTGACAGGCACACGAAAGGCCCCGCCGGAGCGATCCGGCGGGGCCTTTTGTTTTACGCTTCGATCGGTGGCTTACGATGCTCGACCGGCGACATGGCCTGTTGCCGCCATCACGAGCATATGGGCGCTACCTTCCGCTCGTTCCGCAAGGCTGATTCAGATGGGCAACCCCGAGTCCAAGTTCGTCCCGGCCGCGATGGCTTCCGTTATCGCCATGGCCGTGTTCGCAGTATGGTCCAGCCTTGCGGGGCTCGGTGGCTTCGTTTGAAGGTTAAAGTGAAAAGCAGGGGAGCATAGCCCCCCTGCACCCTCGATACTGTCGAGTTCACGCGGACCAACAGCCTCGTGCGCCCATGGCTGCGTCGGGAGACTTATTGGCTGCGCCGCAAGGGGGCGCACGACGAATAGCGACGCGCTACGTCGACATTCCGGGGTCTGGGGCGATGGCCCCAGGGTCATCCCTTTATCTTCCACCCCGATAACCGTGATGAGATCCGGTGCCCACCAGCGTCGCGATCAGGCCGACCAGCAGAGCGTCCCAGATCATCAATCCCCACACCGCCGCCGCAGGCTTCCCCAGCGCGAAACCGTGATTCCACTGATGGAGTTGCTGCAAGACGGCGAAAACCGGCCCGGTAATCAGCGCCATGCGCAAAGCCCGCCCCCAGCCCTTGCGGTAGGCATCCTTCAGGCCGCTGGTACGGTCGCCCAGCAGGCCTCCGATCATCAGCACCAAGCCCGGCAGACTTGCCAGGAAAAGCACCACCGAAAGCGCCAACTGTCCCGAGGGCGGCAGGCGAAAGTCGAAAAGACCGGGGATCGAGAACAGCACCTGCACGAAAAAGCCCAGCAGCACCTGCTTCCAGCCGATCCCGGCAAGGCTCCACCACCGCGCACTTTCGGCGCGGTTGGCCCAGAAGCGGGCGGCCAGCAGGATCGCAAGGACGAAGCCCGCCACTTTCAGCGACCCCAGCGACAGGCGTGCCGGGGCCGAGCCGAACGCCGCAAAGGCATCGTGGCTTGCGAACATACCCAGCCGTATCTCGACGACGTGCTGCGCGAATTCCGGCAGCACCGCGATCGCGGGGATGATCGGCGCCAGCTTCCACAGCATCACGCCGTCGCACAGCGAGGCGAGGAAAGCCCGTCCCTCCCCGCCCAGTCGCTGGCGGAAACTCATTCGCCCGAATTCATTTGCCAGAATTCATTCGGCCGCCTGGGTTTGACCCTGTTCCTGGGCCTCGTTCGCAGCTTCGATCTCGGCGGCTTTCGCCTCAACCAGCTTGACGATGTGGTCCAGCATGTCCTCGGACTGGACGACATGATCGGTCACGCCGGAGAGGTAGACCATGTGCTTGCCGTTGCCGCCGCCGGTCAGGCCGATGTCGGTCTCGCGCGCTTCGCCGGGGCCGTTTACGACGCAGCCGAGCACCGAGAGCGAGAGCGGGGTCTTGATATGCTGAAGGCGGTCTTCCAGCGCCTCTACCGTGCGGATCACGTCGAACCCTTGACGGGCGCAGCTGGGGCAGGAAACCACGCGGACGCCGCGCGTGCGCAGACCCAGCGCCTTGAGCATCTCGAAACCGACGCGCACTTCCTCTTCCGGTTCGGCCGAGAGGGAGACGCGCAGAGTGTCGCCGATACCGGACCAGAGCAGCATGCCCATGCCAATCGAGGACTTCACGGTGCCTCCGATCAGCCCGCCCGCCTCGGTGATGCCGAGGTGCAGCGGGCAATCCACCGCCTCCGCCAGGCCCTGGTAGGCGGCGACGGCCAGGAAAACATCGCTGGCCTTCACCGCCACCTTGTATTCGTGGAAGTCATGGTCCTGGAGCAGCTTGATGTGATCCAGCGCCGATTCGACCAACGCTTCGGGGCAAGGCTCGCCGTACTTTTCCAGCAGATCCTTTTCCAGGCTGCCCGCGTTGACGCCGATACGGATCGCGCAGCCATTGCCCTTGGCGGCGCGCACCACTTCGGCCACGCGGTCGTGGGAACCGATATTGCCAGGATTGATGCGCAGGCAGGCGGCGCCGGCATCGGCGGCTTCGAGCGCGCGCTTGTAGTGGAAATGAATGTCGGCGATCAGCGGCACGCGGGCGGCGCGGACGATCTCCTTCATCGCCGCCGTGCTCTCCACGTCCGGACAGGACACACGGATCAGATCCGCCCCGGCATCCTCGCAGCGGCGGATCTGGTCGATCGTCGCCCCGGCATCGGAGGTCAGGGTATTGGTCATGGTCTGCACCGTGATCGGGGCATCGCCGCCGACGGGAACATTGCCGACCATGATCTGGCGGCTCTTGCGGCGCTCGATGTCGCGCCAGGGACGTATGGAAGACATGGCGCCCCCTATAGGCCCTTGCGGTGACGGTTTGAAGCACGATTGCGTGTCATCGCTTCAGCCTTTCGGCTTTCGAGTGATCGGGCCAGGGAATGGCGCAGTGCGGGTGTCCTTGGCACACGGCGTACCGCCCCGACCCGCGGTCCCTCACCCAAAACTCGTCATCCTGAACTTGTTTCAGGATCCATCTTGCCGAACAGGCCGCCGTTGATGGTCAGGAATGGATCCTGAAACGAGTTCAGGATGACGCGGGTTTGTTCGGGCTAGCGTTGGTTGCTCCAGATAGCGTCGGTTGTTTCACGTGACGTCGGTCGCACGGGATAACGTCGCCCCCAGCACCCTTCACAACATCCGTGCGTAGAGGAACTCGTCGTCGCGCTGCTCGCCCACCATGAAGTGGATGTCCGCGATCTTGCCGAAGCCGTAGCGGGCGTAGAAATTCTGCGCGCCCTCGTTGCCGCTCCAGACCGAAAGCTGCACTTCGTCGGCGCCGTGATCGCGCGCGATCTCCAGCGCCCGGTCCATCAGTGCCGAGCCGATTCCGCGTCCGGTCGTATCCGGATCGGTATAGAGTTGCTTGAGTTCGATCACGCGCCGTCCCTGCGCATGTTCCGGCCAGCCGCAGGCCATCACGAGCTTGCAGAAGCCGAGCAGCCTGCCCTCTTCCTCCGCCACCACCACGCGCATGGCGGGATCGGCGATTTCCTTGGTCGTCTTTGCCGCGCTGTGCGATTCGTTCAGGAAGTTATCGAGATCCTCGGGCGTATACATGTTCCCGAACTTCGCGACGAAGCTGCGCGCCCCGAGATCGGCCAGGGCGGCTGCATCGGCAGGGGCGGCGATCCGCAATTCCATCATAGCGCCCTCGTCATGCACAGGGAAAAGGGATCGGCCTCATAGCTGCCGAAAGGCGGGCATTCCTCGAAGCCATGGGCGCGGTAGAGGCCATGGGCCGCGTGGAACGGTTCGGGTCGGCCGGTCTCCAGGCTGACGCGCAGATAGCCGCGCGCACGCGCCTCCTCCATCAGGCGCAGCAAGATCGCCTTGCCCACGCCCCTGCCCCGATAATCGTGGGCGGCGCGCATCGACTTGAGTTCGCCATGGCCATCGTCGAGATGCTTGATGGCGCCGCAACCGGCCAGCCGCCCGTTTTCCGCGTCAGTCACGTCCCAGGCCGAGAAGAAGGTCACGTCCGCCTGGCGCAGGCGCTCGGCCGGCATGGCGTGGACGCTCTCGGGTGGAGACCAGCGGTGCATCTCGTCGAGATGGAACTGAAGCAGGTCGAGCACCCGCCGGTCGGTCAGGTCATCCTCGATAATGGCAAGCTGGAAAGTCATTCAGGCGTTCCCGAGAACTTGTCGGCCTTGCGGCGGCCCATGCGCATGCCCGCTTCCAGACGGGCGCGCAACTGCGTGTAGTAGGCCTCCAAGAAGGCCCGCTCATCGTTCCAGCCGTCGCTGCGGCCGATCTTGTGCGCTATGGTCTGGTAGACGCTCTCCAGCGACTCCGAGCGATCGTCGCGAAGCACGCGTTCCAGCGCCTGCAGTTCGTATTCGCCGTAGACCGCCAGCTCGGCCTCCTCGAAGCGGTATCCCTGGCGACCAGCGGGCGCGGGCCGCGCCGCATCGGCCTCTACCGGGGCCTGCCGCTCCACCGACATCGCCGCTTCCAGCTTCTGCCGAGGCCGCTCCAGCACCCAGGTTCCGGCGATCATGTCCCCGGCACGCAAGGCATCGCGATTGAACAGCGGCATCAGCAGGAAGATCGCAAGCCATCCGCAGGCCGCCAGCCAGCCCATTCCACTCTCCGCGCCGGCCTGGAGGATGAAGACGACCGGCAGGAACAGCTCGATATCGCGCAGCAGGTTGCGGGCGATGACCATTTCCGCCGTCAGCCGTCCCCCGTCACGCGCGGCGATGCGAATGCCGGCAACCCGCTTGCCCGGCGTCGCCCCCCGCGGGCCCAGTTCGAAGAACAGGAAATAGGCATTGCGAAACAGGAACATCGCGATGACCCAGACGATCACCAGGAACTGCAAAGCATGGCCGAGCGCGTTCTTCTGGTCGAGATTACGGTCGATCCCGGTCACCCCTCCGGCGATTTCGATGAGGCCCCAGGTGGTCAGCCCCATGAGCGTGAGGATCACCACGAAATCGAGCAGCAGCGCCCCCAGCCGCGATCCCCGGCTGGCGACGGTGACGGGCACAGAAATCCCCTCCGGCGTCACCAGCACACGATCGCGCGCGGTGCGGCGATAGCGAGTGGGCACCACGCTCATGCCGCGCGCACTTTCCCGCGATTGCCCTTGAAGGCGAAGAAATAGGCGCACCACAGCGCCAGCATGAACCCACCGATGGCGAAGCGGCCGAAAGTCTGGTCCACCAGCTGCCGGGCGAAGCCTTCCAGCAGCGCGGCGATGATGAGCATCAGCACGACCCCGGTCATGACCAGCGCTGCCCGCCGCCCCGCCTCGGCCGTGGCCTGAAGCACCGGCCGGTTACCCGGAAAGGCCAGCGAGCGACCGATGTGCAGCCCCGCCGCACCTGCCAGCAGGATGGCGAACAGCTCTGTCGTGCCATGGACCGCCAGCCAGCCCGCGAAATCCACCAGCAGCCCGGCGCCATGGTAGAGCCAGAGCATCGCGCCCAGCATCGCCATGTTGTGGACCAGCAGCAGCAGCGAAGGGATGCCGAAGGCGAAGCCCAGCGCGAAGGCGAGGATGGAAACCTGCGAATTGTTGCTGAAGAGCTGGGTGGCGAACAGGCTCATGCCGTTCTCCCCGCTCGCCCCGAACAGGGTCCGCCGCAAGGCTTCCGGCGTGGCGCCCGGAACGCGCCCGCCCGCCATGTCGCCGCCCACGAGCACCTGATACCAGTTCACATCGTGCGCCACGAGAAGCCAGCCGACGGCAGTGCCCGCCACCATGACCGCCAGCGCCACCAGGATATCCAGCCAGATCGTGCGAACCGCCGCGCTCCAGCCGCCGCCCAGGAAGCCCCGCAGCCAGTCCCATAGCGAACTGCGCGGGCCGTAGACCACGAACCAGGCCCGCTGGACCAGCGCTTCCAGATAGGCCAGCGTGGCCGCGTCGAGCGAGGTCTCGCGCGCGATCGACAGGCTGGAGGCTACCGTGCGGTAAAGGCCCGGCAAAGCCAGCAGGTCTTCGTCGGAGAGGCGGCGCAGGCGGCCCTTTTCCATGCGCGTGACGATCGCCTCCAGCCGCTGCCAATCGGCCTGGCGCTCCAGGCGGAAGCGATCGGAGCGCAAGGCGGCGCTTTCGATCGCGGCAACGGATTCGGGAAGCCCGGATCTGGAGAATAGCCTGGAGACGTTCATCCGATCGCTCCCGATCGCTTGATGGCAAGATAGGCGTCGATCAGGCGTGTGCCGATCGTCTGATAAGGCGCCTCCACCACATCGACGCCAAGCTGTTGCAGTTTTCTCGTCACCAGTGCCCGCTGGCGCAGGAGCGTGTCGGCCGAAACCGCCATGGACAACGTCTCCAGGTCTTCCGGCGCCGCGCCGGAAATCGCTTCAAGCTCGTCGTCGGCCATGGTCACGAACAAGACGACATGGCGGGAGACGAGCCGGCCGATCGATTCGATCATGAGCTGGGCGCTGGTGGGGTCGGTGAAGTCGGAAAAGACGACGATCAGCGAGCGACGCTGGAGCCGCGCCGCCAGGGTCGCCAGCGCCAGCGTGAAGTTCGGCTCCTCGGAGCGGTACTCCAGGCCCGCCGCCGCGCGTTGCAGCCGAAAGAAATCACGCGATGCGGTGACGAAGGGCGTCGCCACTTCGGGGCGGGCGGCAAAGCCGAACAGCGACACCCGGTCGCCACCTTTCAGCGCGACATAGCCGGTCGCCAACGCCGCCGAAACCGCGCGGTCCAGCCGGGGCACACCCTGGATCGGCTCGCACATCGTCTGCCCGCAATCGAAGGCGAAGACGATCTGGTTGTTGCGCTCCGTCTCGTATTCCTTGGCATAGAGGTGGACGTGGCGGGCCGAGCTTTTCCAGTCGATTCGGCGGCGGTCCATGCCGGGTTCGTACTCGGCCAGCGATTCGAACTGGGTGCCCTCCCCCCGAATGCGCCGCGCGATCAGGCCGTACTGGGCGTCCTTGAGGAAAGTCTGCAAGGCGGGCGAGCGCACGGCGGCGATGTTCGGCCAGATCCGCACCTCCCTGCCCAGATCACCGCGAAACTGTCGCGCGCCGAGGCCGAGAGGCCCGGTCCAGCGCAACCACGTTCCGGAAATCCGCGCAGTGCCGCGCCGGGACGCCTGTAGCGACAGGACGCCGCGCCACCCCTGCTCCCCGCGCGTCAGCGGCAAGCCGGCCCGCCCCCCGGGCGCCAGACGCGGATCGCATTCCAGCACCAGTTCCACATGGGAGGTGCGTGTACCGGACAAATCGATCGTGGCCACGGCCTCAAACGGCGACCCTACCTCCACGTCGCCCGGCACCGCCACACGCAAATCGCCCAGGCGACCGGCCAGCAAGGCATCGACGACGATGAGCCCCAGCACGATCAGCCCCAGGATCGGGGCCACCACCCAGGCTTCGGGCCGGGTCGCGCCGATCACCAGCGCCACCGGGGCCGCGACGGCCAGCACCCCGGCCGCGCGCGCGGTGGGCACCATGGGAGCGGAACCCAGGCTCATCCGGTCATTCTCATCGGATCATTCTCATCGGATCAGCCCCGTCCGATCAACGCGGCGCCTCGGTCTGCTCGACAAGCTGGGCGACCAGCGCCTCCACCTGCTTCCCCTCGATCTCGGCGGCAGGGCTGAGCAGCAGGCGATGGCGCAGGACCGAACCGGCCAGCGCCTTCACATCGTCCGGCACCACATAGTCGCGGCCGTCCAGAGCGGCGCGGGCACGGGCGGCACCCGCCAGCAGCACTGCCGCGCGCGGGCTGGCACCGCTGGCAAGGTCGGGGCTTTCGCGCGTGGCACGCACCAGGCGCACGATGTAGTCGGTCACGCTTTCGGCCAGGGTCACTTGCGAAACCGCGCGCGAAGCCGCCTCGATCACGCCATGGTTCGCCACCGTCTCCACCCCGCACATGGCAGGCGTGGGAGCACCGCGATTCTCGCCGAAGCGAGTGACGATGCGCAGTTCCTCGTCGAAGCTGGGATAATCGACGCCAACCTTGAACAAGAAGCGGTCGAGCTGCGCTTCGGGCAAGGGATAGACTCCCTGGCTCTCGATCGGGTTCTGCGTGGCCACCACCATGAACTGTTCGGGCAGCGCATGGGCGGTGCCGTCCAGGGTGACGCGGCGTTCCTGCATGGCTTCGAGCAGGGCGGCCTGGGTCTTGGGCGGGGTGCGATTGATCTCGTCCGCCAGCAGCAGGTCGCAGAAGATCGGTCCATGCGTCAGCGTGAACTGGCTGGTCTGGAAGTTGAACAGGTTGGAGCCCAGGATATCGCCCGGCATCAGGTCCGGCGTGAACTGGATGCGGCCGAAGTCCAGCCCCAGCGTCGCCGCGAAGCACTGCGCCAGGAATGTCTTGGCGGTTCCCGGCGGACCTTCCAGCAGGACATGCCCACGCGCCAGCAGCGCGATCAGCAGATGCTCCACCGTCTCGCCCTGGCCGACCACGGCCTTGGCGATCTGTTCGCGGATGCTCCCCGCCAACGCGGCGACCCCGGAGAGGTCGACTGCGAATTCGGGAGATACGGCATCGGTCATCGGGTCAGCATCCTTTCGAGCGCGTGCAAATCGCGCGCGGCCTTGACGAGATCGTGCGGCTTGCGCGCATGTTTGAGGCGTGCGGCAATCGCTGAAAATGGTTCGACATCGCCCTTGCGCGAAGCCAGCGCGCGGTCGATCGCAGCGTCCGCCTGCTCGGGCGGCAGGCTGCGCGGCAGGGCCAGGGCATGGACCAGCCTGTCGCGCGTGCGGTCGGCATAGGGCCCGCCGATCAGGTGCAGGCGGCCCGAGCGGCGCACCAGCCCGGCGGAATTGGCGACGAGCGCGCGCTTGCCGAAGGCGATGGCCCGCTCCGAAGCGAGCGGCGGCCCGAAGCGCAGGAATGCACGCCAGCCCAGCACCAGCGCCGCAAGCAGTAGACACAGCGTCGCCGCCAGGAACGGCGGCGTGAAGGCCAGGGTCAGCAGGTTCTGCGCGCGCCCGAAACCGTTCAGGGTGAGATCGAATGTGATCGGGCTGCCGGGCTCCACTTCGCCGGCATCGACGATGGCGTCCACAAGTTCTGCGGAACGGCGGTCGGCCATGCCCCAGTTGTCTACCAGGTCCGGCTCGAAGATCACGACCAGCGGGTAGAGATCCTCGTCGTCCACCTCGCTGCGCATCCGGTTCGGGGCTTGCCGCTCCAACCCGGCATAGCTGCCGCCATCGTCGATGAAGCCCGCAAGCAGGCGTCCGTCCTGTTCCCACACCAGCGGCACGAGCCTTTCGCCCTTGCCGGATTGCAGGTGCTTGCGGCTGGGCAGCGTGCCGCCCCGTCCGAAGCCGAGCCAGCGCGCCGGTTGTCCGTTGGCATCGACCTGCCCTTGCACGACCGTGACATCGTCGAGAAATCCGCGCCATTCGACCGGGCGCACCCCTGCCACGTTGACCCAGCCCGGCTCGGCATCCTTCTGCTGGCGATTGGTCGGGAAGGCCGTCCATTTCGGCAGGATCACCAGCGTCGGCCCGAGATAGCGATGGCCGGCAACGATCTTCTCGATATCCTTCCCGTCCGCGCCGGCCGGAGGGGTCAGTATCAGCAGCCCCTCCTTTTCCAGTTGGCCGCCATTGCGCGCGCGAATCACCGGATGGCCGCGCCGTTCCAGGTAGCGCGTCATCGCGGCATAGCCGTTGAGTCCGCGCCCGTCGGCATGGGCCTGGCCGTCATTGGTCGAGCCGAAGCCGGTGCCCGTCCCGATCATCCACAACAGCGCCAGGAACAGCGCCGAACCGATCAGAACCAACGCCAGCACCGCCCAGCGCGAGAAAGGATTGGCGCCAACCGGTATTCCGCTGTCGACGGCAGGGGCAGCGGCGGCAGAAGAGGCGGCTAGAGTGCTGACAGTCCCGCTCATGCGCGCAGCTCTATCCGGGCGAAGCGGGCATAGGCCGCGCGCGCATCAGCCCAATCGCCCGCTCCCAGATCGCGCAAGGCGAAGCGACTGCGCTCCACGCGGGTCGCGATCGTGGCAAAGGCCTCGCGGCCGCTGTCGGGAAGCGTCGAGAGCGCGGAAATCTCGCGCGCGGTGCTGGCAGGGTGGAGCCAGTCCGGCCGCGCCTGCCGGATCTGGCTGACGCTGCGCCGCAGAAGCAGATGCGTCGCTTCGGCGTACCGCCCCTCCGCCGCAAGGCGATCCGCATCCTCCAGCAGGGCAAGCGCTTCTTCCGCTGCCGGTGCCCAGGCCTCGGGCACCGCCTCTCCGCTCCGCCGACGCCAAGCCTCGATTGCCGGCCCGAGGATTCGCCAGAGCACGAAAAGCGCCAGAAGAACCGCCAGCGCGATCAATATGTTCGAAAACAACGGCCACGACATGCCCAGCAGCCTGCCGATCGGCGCGAAGATCGCTTCCAACAGGCGGCCGAGCGCCTGGAGCCATTCCGGAACCTGCGCCGGTTCCAAAGTTTTGGCGGGCGCCAGCGGCGCATACTGGATATCGGCCGCGCCCCGCACGGCTTCCCAATCGCTTGCAGCGTCGCGGGACGCAGTCGCACTCGCCATCTGTGCCCCAACAGCCATACCGGGCGATGATTGGCATGGGGGGCTCAGGGGCGCAACCCGTTGCAGGAATTAGACGACTTATCTCCGCCCCCGGTCGGGGGCCCGTGTACGTCCTAGCCTCGGCTGCGCGCCTGGGCGTAAGTGCCCAGCGGACGCACGTACTTGCAATGGAAGGCAAGTTCCTGAAGCGCCAGGTCGATGCGCGGCTCGCCGGGGGCGCCTTCGATATCGGCATAGAAGGTCGTCGCGGCAAAGCTGGCGCCGATCTGGTAGCTTTCCAGCTTGGTCATGTTGACGCCGTTGGTGGCGAACCCGCCCAGCGCCTTGTAGAGCGCGGCCGGGATGTTCTTCACCTCGAAGATGAAGGTCGTCATGGCCTTTTCGCCCCGCAGCGCGAACGGATCGAGCGGCTCGCGCGCGAGGACCACGAAACGCGTGGTGTTATCCGCCGCATCCTCGACGTTTTCCTCGACGATCTTCAGGCCGTAAAGCTCGGCGGCAAGCTTCGGCGCGATCGCGCAGGCCTCGGGATCGTTCTGCTCGCGCACGAAGGCTGCGGCGCCAGCGGTATCGGCATAAGCCATCGGCACGATGCCCCGTTCGCGCAAGTAATGGCGCGACTGGCCCAGCGCCTGCGGGTGGCTGTAAGCGCCGGAGAACGGCCCGTCGCCAAGCGCCATCAGCGCATGCTCGATGCCCATGAAATGCTCGCCGACGATCGACAACCCGCTTTCCGGCAGCAGGAAATGGATGTCGGCCACGCGGCCATGCTGGGAATTCTCGATCGGGATGATCGCGCGGTCGGCCCGCCCTTCCTTCACCGCGTCCAGCGCGTCCTCGAACGAAAAGCACGGCAGCGGCAGGCACTGCGAATCGTATTCGAGCGCCGCGCGATGCGAATTGCAGCCGGGCGCGCCCTGAAACGCCGCCGCGCGCGCGGGATCGGCCACGGCGGCTTCGGTCATGCGGGCGACAAGGTCGAGAGCGGGTTCGGGATAGGAATGCATAGCGCCCGCGCGATTAAGCCGCAAAGGCGATCTCCGCAATGGCTCTTGCGCTAACCTGCTGGCAACTCTAGAGCCTGAGGCCAAAGAGGATGATAAAAACTCCATCCGTGGGGCACTCCACTTGTGGGGCACTAGGGCTAAGGGGCAAGGGCAAACAAGAAATGGATGATCGTTTCAACACCATTGCCGGCTGGGCTCTGCTTGCCGGTATCGTCGGTCTCGGTCTGACTACCGTCAGCTCTCATTACTTTCGCGCAGACAAGCCGCACCGCCCCGAAACGATGGGGTATGCCATCGAGGGCGTGGAACAGGAAAGCGAAGGCGGGGCCGAAGTGCCGATCGCCACGCTTCTTGCCAGCGCCGATCCGGCCAAGGGCCAGGCCACTTTCGCCAAGTGCGCCTCGTGCCACACGATCAACCAGGGCGGCGCCAACGGCATCGGTCCGAACCTTCACGGCGTTGTCGGCGAAGGCATCGGCCAGGGCGTAGGCGGCTTCGCCTTCTCCGATGCGCTCAAGAAAGTCGGCGGCAAGTGGGATTTCGACCAGCTGAACGATTGGCTGAAGAATCCCAAGGCTTTCGCGCCCGGCACCAAGATGACTTTTGCCGGCCTGCCCAAGGGTGAAGACCGCGCCAACGTGATCGCCTACCTCAACGCCCAGGGATCCAACCTGCCGCTCCCGGCGGCCCCTGCTGCGGCCGAAGCTCCGGCAGCTTCGCCCGCCGCCGATGCTTCCGCCGCGCCCGCGGATGGAGCTGACAAGGCCGCAGCGCCTGCCGCCGAAGCGGGCGCGCCTGCCGCTCCGTAAGCGCCAACCGGCGTAGCTGGTGTCCGGCTCAGGCCGGCTGAAGACGGTCCGCAGGCTCCACCGAATGCCTCGCGGACCGTTCTTTCATTCGGCCCCTTCTTTCATTCTGCCTGAGCGTTTTCCGGCCCCTTGAAGCCCTTGGCGATGACGTACCACTCCGACGAGCCTTTGCGGCTGGCGGGCGGCTTGGCGTGCTTCACGCTGGTGAAGCGGCGCTTGAGGATGTTCAGCAATTCGGTGTCGGTGCCGCCCGCAAAGACCTTGGCCACGAAAGTGCCGCCCGGCGCGAGATACTGGATGGCGAAGTCCGCCGCCGTCTCGACAAGGCCCATCGTGCGCAAGTGGTCGGTCTGCTTGTGGCCCACGGTGTTGGCCGCCATGTCCGAAAGCACCAGGTCCGGGGCACCCTCCAGCGCGCCTTCCAGCGCGGCCGGAGCCTCGTCGGCCATAAAATCCATCTCGAAGATGGTCACGCCCTCGATCGGGTCGGTCGGCAGCAGGTCGATGCCCACGACTTTGGCCTTGGGGCATTTCTGACGCAGCACCTGGCTCCAGCCGCCCGGCGCGATGCCAAGGTCGACCGCGCGGGTCACGCCTTTGAACAAGTCGAACTTCTCGTCCAGCTCGATCAGCTTGTAGGCCGCGCGGCTGCGATAGCCGTCGGCCTTGGCCAGCTTGACGTAAGGATCGTTGAGCTGGCGGGTCAACCAGCGCGCCGAACTGACGGTGCGCTTCTTGGCGGTGCGAAGCCGCTCGTGGGGATCGCGTCCGGAACGGCTCATGGCCGGTTCTCCAAATGTTGGGGGCTCCCGGCCAGGGCCAGGTTCTTGTTGCTTGAATGCGAGGCGATGAGACTGCGCAGTATGCCTTCGCGAATGCCGCGATCGGCCACGCCGAGCCGGGCCGCAGGCCACAGGTCCAGGATCGATTCCAGGATCGCGCAACCGGCGACGACCAGATCCGCCCGCTCGCGCCCGATGCAGTTCACTTCGCGGCGTTCCTCGATCGACATCGACGAAAGCCGCGAACTGATCTCGCGCATCGATTCGGCTGGCACGATCAACCCGTCCACCATGCGGCGGTCGTATTGCGGCAGTTCGAGGTGGAGGCTGGCGAGCGTCGTCACCGTTCCGCTGGTGCCCAGCAGGCGCAACGGCCCCGTTTGCGAGGCACCCTCGCGCGCCGGACCGACGCGCTTGGCGAAGGCGGAAAAGCTTTCTGACACCAGCCCGTGCATGTGGCGGTAGCGTTCAAGCCGCTCCTCCAGGGTGGTGCCCTCCGGCCCGCAGCTTTCGGTGAGGGAAACCACGCCCCAAGGCACGGATTGCCAATCGAGGATGCGCGACACCGTGCCGGTGCTCTCGATCAGGACAAGCTCGGTGGAGCCGCCGCCGATGTCGAAGATCATCGCCGGGCCGAACCCTTCCTCCAGCAGGACATGGCAGCCGAGCACCGCCAGCCGCGCTTCCTCGCGCGCGCTGATGATGTCGAGCGCGATGCCGGTTTCCTCGCGCACGCGCTCGATGAACTCCGGCCCGTTCTCGGCCCGACGGCAGGCCTCGGTGGCCACGGAGCGGGCGAGGTAGACGTTGCGGCGCATCAGCTTGTCGGCGCAGACCCGCAAGGCGGCCAGTGTGCGGTCCATCGCCGCGTCGGACAGGCGGCCGGACTGGGCCAGCCCTTCTCCCAGCCGCACGACCCGGCTGAAGGCATCGATGACCGTGAAGTTCTCGCCCGAGGGACGTGCGATCAGCAGGCGGCAATTGTTCGTGCCGAGGTCGATCGCGGCGTAGGACTGCCGGTAAGGCCGGACGATGCCGCCCGCCATTCCACCCATTTGCGTCGGTACGAAAGACGGCGGTACGAACGACGACGGTGCGAGCGGCGGCGCCGAAGCCTTGGCTTCCGCAACCCTACCCTCGCCGCCATCGGGCTGAACGCGCGGCTTTTTCGCGGAACGTGCTGCCCCCTTGCGCGCGCCTCGCTTTCGGCTGCCGGCCCGCTTCGGTTCGGCCCGTTTTGATTCGGCAGGGCGCGATTCCGAGTGACGGGGCGACGCCTGCGAGCCGGATGTCTTCTCTTCGCGCGGCGCTCCGCCTGCCTCGGCGGCGCTGCCCGGAGGGCGCGCCTTTGCCTTGGCCGTGCCGGGTCCGGATGAGCGTGACTTGCCCTTCCTCGCCTTGCGCCGCCTTCCCGTGCGGCCCGACACATCGACTCTTGCTGCCGGCGGATCTTGCTCCGCCATGATAAATAATCTCGTTCGAATAAATCTTACCGCCGTGCGCGGCGGATACCTGACGCGATGCTAACGTCCCCCGGGCAAAGGGGCAACCCTGACCGCAAAAAGGGTGCTTGACGCGAATCAGAAGCCCTACTAGAGGGGCGCCTCCCGATGCCCCGTCGTCTAATGGTAAGACTACGGATTCTGATTCCGTCTATCGAGGTTCGAATCCTCGCGGGGCATCCAGACATCCCTAAATCGCTGAAACTGTTGGCCTTGGGCTGATGGATGCCTGCGTCTCGGCAGGTTTTGCCTTGACGATGTTCGGCTCGCCGAATCGCGCACCCGCCGCGTCGCGCGTTCCCGCTTGTCGCGATCGCCCTGCCCGCATGATCCTGCCGATCCAACCGCGCGAATCGGCTGCCCAACCGCGCGGGATCACGAAAAATGGGCGGCCTGCGAGAGGCCGCCCGAAGTCGGGGAGAAGCGGCTGGCACCGCCCGCAAGGTTCGCCCTGGCGGTGCACGACCGGCAAACCCCTCATCGCAGCGCCCCCGATGTCCGGCATTGATCGCGGTCAAATGCGCTGCTTAATTATCGCGCGCGGCTGCCGTCCTGTCCGACATGGACCTTCCCCGCTTTACCCCTACGCCGATCCCGCGCGAACGCCGGCGCAAGCGGTGCCTGCATGTGACGCTGACCGACAGGGAGGGGACGCCGATCGAAGTCATGGTCCGCAACGTTTCCTCGCACGGGCTCAGCGCGGCGGCGGCGGGTGCTCCTCCTGCGTGCAACGAGGTGGTCCGCGCGACCATGGACGACGGTCGCGAGCTATGGGGATTGGTGCGCTGGGTGAAGGGCAACCTGTTCGGCGTGGAGTTCGACATCCGCGCCACCTGAATCACACCGCCTGAATCACACAGCCTGAATCAGACCGCCGAACTGAACCGCCGCAGCGAATCCTTGCGATAAGGATCGAAGCGCGCCGCGATCGAGCGCGCGTAAGGCAGGCCTTCCGGAAGGATCACCAGATCGCCTCGATCGCTGTCGCAAAGGCCGGCTTCGAAGTAGGGTGACAGGAGCGGCCAGGCCTCGCACTGAAGGTCCGCCTCGATCCGCGCCCGGCCCCGGCACAGCAGCGCCTCTATCACCGCCGCGCGTCGTCGATCTTCAACGGTGCGCCGGATACCGCGATGGGCGGTCAGCCGGTCCTGCGACAGCTTCATGCGATAGCGGCCGGTGTTCTTCTCGTTCTGGACCAGAAGATCGGGAAAGCCGCTGATCGAGGACGCGCCGAAGCCCAGGAGCACCGGCGCGGTATCTTCGGTGAAACCCTGGAAATTGCGCCGCAGCTTTCCGCTCAGCGTTGCCTGCGCCAGCGCGTCGCCGGGCCGGGCGAAGTGATCGAAGCCCACCGGAACGTACCCCGCGTCGACCAGCAGGCCATAGCCCCGCGCAGCCATGGCGAAGCGCTCTCCGGCATCCGGCAGCGCCTGCGCGTCGATCTTGCGCTGGCGCGCGATCAGGTGCGGAACGTGCGCATAGCCGAACAGCGCGATCCGGTCCGCGCCCAGCGCGACGGATCGCGCCAGCGAATCCTCCAGATGCGCCATGGTCTGGCCGGGCAGCCCGTACATCAGGTCGAAATTGAGCGATTCGACGCCCGCCCGGCGGAGCATGCCGGTGGTTTCCTCGATCATGCGCGCCGGTTGCACGCGGCCGATCGCCTGCTGGAGTTCCGGCGCAAAAGTCTGCACGCCCAGGCTGGCACGGGTGATGCCCACCGCTCCGATCACCGCGCCCCAGTCGGGGGCCATCGTACGCGGGTCCAGCTCGATCGAGAGAACCGGGTTCGCGGCGGAGAACTGAAGGGCCAGCGCATCGACCAGCCGCACGAAATCGACTGGCGATATGCCATTGGGGCTGCCCCCGCCGAATGCGATCCGCGTGACTCGGGCGTCTCGCGGCAGGCGCTCGGCAACGAGGCCGATTTCGCGGTGAAGGGCATCGAGATAGCCGGACACCCGATCGGTGCGGTTGGCCACGCTGGTGTTGCAGCCGCAGTACCAGCAGATCTTCTCGCAGAACGGGATGTGGACGTAGAGCGACACGTCGCCATCCGTCCGTTCCAGCGCCTCCAGGAAAGTTTCGGCGCCCACCGAATCGTCGAACTCCGCCGCCGTGGGAAAGCTCGTGTAGCGGGGCACGGGAGTCGCGAGAAGATCGGGATGATAGGTCCACATGCGCACGAGGATCGCGCCTGAGGCTCGCCCCGTCATTGCGCTCGATCAATGCGTTAAAACTCCCGGAAATTCGGAGGTTTTTGCGCGCGATCAATTCCTTGCAGGCCGTGCGGGGCCAGATCGTGGCTGCTGCCGCTCAAGAGGGGGGAACCCGCATGGTGCGGCCCCGGCGGCGCAGGAAAGACCGAACATGCGCAAGATCACCCTGCTCGCGGCCACCACGCTCGTCGCGGGCGCGGCCGCCGCGATTTCCACTCCGGCCCTGGCGGGAAGCCCCGATGGCAAGTGGCAGGTCAAGGTGCTCGGCACGGCGGTGCTGCCGGACGGGAAGATCGACACGATCAAGTCGATCGACACCGATACGACCTTGGGCGGAACGCTGGCGACGCTGAACGACGTAGGCACACGGGCGAACGACAATGTCGTGCCGACCCTGGCGGTGGAGTACTTCTTCACCAAGGCCTTCTCGGTGGAAACGATCTGCTGCTTCACTCAGCACCACGTCAGCGGCACCGGCGACATCGCCGGCGCGGGTCTGGTCGATCACGTGCTGATCCTGCCTGCCACGGTGACCGCGAAGGCGCATCTCGACACCGGCACGCCGTTCAAGCCCTATGTGGGCGCCGGCCCGGCCTGGTTCTTCGTGTTCGACGAGAAGCCGGGCGACACCGCCCGCGCGCTGAGCGTGGACAAAGTGAAGATGTCGAACAAGCTGGGCTTCGCGCTTCAGGCAGGCATGGACATCGCCATCAACGACAAGGGCCTGGGCCTCTCGCTCGACGCCAAGAAGTATTGGGTGAAGCCCACCGCATCCTTCTATCAGGACGGCGATCTGGCGCTGAAGACGCGCCACGACCTTGACCCCTGGGTGCTGAGCGCCGGCGTTTCCTATCGCTTCTGACATAATAAGAGGGGAGCTTCGGGCTCCCCTTTTCGGCAAGGGTTAGCCGGCCTCTGCGATCAGGGCCTGACGATCGAGGAGAATGACATCACGCCGCGAGGGCAGGTCGATCAGGCGGTCGTTCTTGAAACGGGTGAACTGGCGGCTCACCGTCTCGATGGTGAGGCCCAGCACATCGGCGATCTGCTGGCGTGAGAACGGCAGGGTGATGCGGCGCGGGCCGGCATCCTCGAAATTCCACGCGCAGCCTGGCGGCTGCAAGCGCTCCTCCATTTCCAGGAGGAAGCTGGCCAGCTTCTCCGAGGCCGACTTGCGCCCCAGCAGCAGCATCCAGCGGCGCGTGCGGTCCAATTCGGCCAGGGTGCGTTCCAGCAGCTTGTGCTCCAGCGCCGGGTGCTCACGCGCGAAGGCATCGAAATCGCGGCGGGAAAACACGCAGACCGTGGCTTCGGTCAGTGCCGTGGCGCCGTGGCCGGTCGTACCGCCGAAGGGCCGCCCGATGAAGTCGGACGGATAGACCACGCCGACGATCTGCTCCCGCCCATCCTCGGTATTGGTCGATAGCTTGAGCACGCCGTCGATCACATTGGCGACGAGAACCGAATCCTCGCCCTCCCAGATCAGCGATTCGCCGGGCTGGATCGTGCGGGTGCGCCCGATCGCGTTGAGCGCCTCCAGCTCTTTCGCATCGAGGGATGAACAGATCGCCCGGTTCCGAACGACGCAGAGGTCACAGTTCGCCATAAGCGCGCGATAACAGCCGCTTCCCCTTGGCTCAAGGTCAGCTTACCGCCGATTCCAGCAGGCGCATGGTTCCGGCATCCGCATCGATCTCAACCGGCAGGCCCACCGGTACGCTGAGTTGCGCGGCGATATGGCCGATCTGCAAGCCCTGGAAGGCCGGCACCCGAAGGCCGGAAAACTGCCGGTCCAGCACTTCGTAGATCGTGAAGTTGGAATAGCCGCCGTCGGGATTGCGGCAGCCGGTGCATTGGCCGAAGACCACGCCCGCCACTTTGTCGAACACGCCCGCCAGCGCCAGCTGCGTCAGCATGCGGTCGATCCGGTACTCGGATTCGTTGGTGTCCTCGATGAACAGCACCGCGCCGGTGAAGTCGGGCAGGTAGGGCGTGCCGACAAGGGCCGTGAGCACCGAGAGATTGCCGCCGAGCAACCGCCCTTGCGCCTTGCCGCCCCGAAACGTGCGCAAGTCCTTGCCCCGGCCGGACAGATTCGCGCCTGCGCCCTCGGGCACTTGCCAGGTCGGTGTCGCCCCCTCGAAGGCCACTGCCTGGAACGAGGCCCAGGCCGCCGGCGGCCAGGACGCCGAGGCGTTCGGGCCATGCACGCTGGCGACACCGGTGCGCGCCGCGAAGGCGAGGTGCAATGCGGTATTGTCGCTGAAGCCGACGAACAACTTTGGGTTCGCCGCGATCCGCTTGTAATCGAGCAGCGGCAGGATGCGCGCGCAACCCCAGCCGCCACGCACTGCCATGATCGCGCGGACCTTGTCGTCCTCGAACATGGCCATCAGATCGTCGGCCCGCGTCCGATCCGATCCGGCCAGATAGCCCTCCCGCTGGAGCATGTGCAGCGCGGGACGCGGCTCCAGCCCCATGGCGCGCACGGTGGCCATGATCTGCTCCAGCCCGAAACGGTCACCCACGAAACCGGCGGGCGCCACCAGCCCCAGCACGTCGCCTTCTCTGAGGCGCGGCGGCTTGATCAGTCGCGGAACGGTTGTGTGGGCCGGTGCCGAAAAGGCGGGAAGAGACGGTATTGCGGAGGCGGCTGCAAGAGTGCCGAATCCGGCCATCGCGGCACGTCGTGTCATGGTCGTGTTCGACATGAAGTTCAGACTAGGCGATCGCCTCCCTTGCGCGCAACCGCAAGCTACTTAAATCCTTACCCTCTCGACGCCGCGCCTCCCAGCGGCCATGGAATGCAGATGACCGAACCAGAAGACAAGAAAGTCACCAACCGCCGGTTCTACAAGGCGGAACAGGAAGCCAACTTCGCGGATGCGCAGGAAGGCACGATCCAGACCCAGAACCCGGCCTATCGCCTCGCCTTCCAGGACACCGACTTCCTGCTGCGCGACGAACTGCGGCCGGTGCGTTTCCAGCTCGAACTGCTCAAGACCGAGATGCTGCTGGAAGAGGCCAATATCGGCTCGACCATGGTGATGTACGGCTCCGCCCGCATCCCCGCGCCGGAAAACGCCGAAGGCGTGCTGGCGATGGCCAAGACCGACGAAGAAAAGAAAGTCGCCGAGCGCCTCGTTGCCAAGGCGAAGTACTACGACGAAGCCCGCAAGCTCGCTCGCCTCGCCAGCCAGTGCTCGGTGGTGGAAAAGGGCATGCGCCAGTTCGTGGTGTGCTCGGGCGGCGGCCCCTCGATCATGGAAGCGGCCAATCGCGGTGCAAGCGAAGTGGGCGCGGAATCGCTGGGTCTCAACATCGTGTTGCCCCATGAGCAGGCGCCCAACCTGTTCGTCACGCCGCGTCTCTCGTTCCAGTTCCACTACTTCGCCTTGCGCAAGATGCACTTCCTACTGCGCGCCCGCGCGGTGGCGGTGTTCCCCGGCGGCTTCGGCACGTTCGACGAATTCTTCGAACTGCTCACCCTGATCCAGACCGGCAAGATGAAACCGCTGCCGATCCTGCTTTACGGCAAGGAGTTCTGGGAACGCGTGGTCAATTTCGAAGCGCTGGCCGAGGAAGGCGTGATCAACAAGCAGGACCTCAAGCTGTTCCACTGGTGCGAAACCGCCGAGGAAGGCTGGAAGGTCGTCCAGAAGTTCTACGATCTGGAGTGCTGACAAGGGTTTGGGGAGCGGGCCTCAGGCCTGCTCCCCTTGGTCAGTTAGTGCGCTTCATCGCCTCAAACGCCTCGTCATCCTGAACTTGTTTCAGGATCTATCGCGCGGCCGAAACCATCAGCCTGACCGGCGCGATGGATCCTGAAACAAGTTCAGGATGACGGTACTTTCGAGCGAGAGGTAGGGAACGAACCTACCCTCGAACGTGATGTCCCAACGGGCCATGCCCCTCGCCAAACCCAGGCGCATTGAGCAAGGCCGAGCGCACGTAGTCGCGGGCGCTGACGATCGCCGCCTCCAGGCCGGCGCCCTGCCCCATGAACGTCGCGATCGCGCTGGAGAACGTACAGCCGGTGCCGTGGGTATGCCGCGTCTCGATGCGCGGCGCGGTCCACGACAGCGGCAGTTCGCCGGGCCGCAGCAGCCTGTCCTCCACGATCGGTCCCTCGGCATCGCCGCCCTTGGCGATATAGGCCACGCGGCGCGCCGCCATCGCGACATCCCCGCCCAGCGCCGCCAGTTCCGGAACATTCGGCGTGGTCAGCGTGGCAACCGTCATCAACCGCTCGAAAGCCTCGATCGTCGCCGCATCGGCCAGCACCGAGCCGCTCGTCGAAATCATCACCGGATCGAACACCACCGGCACTCCCAGCCCTTCCAGCCGATCCGCCACGACATGGGCGATCGCCGGACTGCCCAGCATACCGATCTTCACCGCATCCACGCCAATGTCGGAAACGCAGGCGTCGATCTGCGCCGCCACCATCTCCGGCGAGAGCGCCACCACATCGGTCACACCGCAAGTATTCTGCGCCGTGATCGCAGTGATCGCGGTCATGGCATAGCCGCCCAGCATCACGATGGTCTTGATATCGGCCTGGATACCGGCGCCTCCCGAGCTGTCGGAACCGGCGATGGAGAGGATGCGGGGCGGTGTGATCATGGCGCTCCCTTGCCGTTTCGGGCCGATGGTGTCGAGGGAAGAGAAGAGGAAGTCCTGGGGGATGATCCCCCAGACCCTCGGAATGTCTAGGTCGGGTGCGACTACACCTCGCGCACTCCCTGCGGCGCAGCCAAAAAGTCTCCAGACGCAACCATGAGCACACAACCGATAGGCGGGGCGTGACCTAGACGGTATTGGGGATACAGGGGGCCCAAGAAAGACTTTGGGCTCCCCTGCTCTATTCTACCCCTTGAACCTGCGCTCCTTCGAAGGCGGCGCGGAATCGAAATGCCGCTTCGCCCGCGTCGGTCGGTCCAGCAGTTCGCCCCCGCAATTGGGGCAAAGCTCGTCGAGGTCGTCTGCACATTCCGCGCAGTAGGTGCATTCGAAGCTGCAGATGAACGCGCCGGGGGCATCGGCCGGGAGGTCGGTGCCGCAGCGTTCGCAGTCGGGGCGCATTTCGAGAGCCATCAGGCGGCAGCCTCTTCCACGGCGGCGCAGATCGAGGCCACGGCGGCCTCCACCTGTCCGGCATCGTCGCCTTCCGCCATCACCCGGATCAGCGGTTCGGTGCCCGAGGCACGGATGACGAGGCGTCCGCTACCGTTGAGCGAGGCTTCCGCATCGGCGATGGCGCTCTTGACGCTGGCGGCCTCCAGCGGCTGCCCGCCCGAGAAGCGCACATTGCGCAGCAGTTGCGGCACCGGATCGAAGAGATGGAGCAGTTCACTCGCCCGCTTGCCCGACTGGACCAGCGCGGCCAGTACCTGAAGCGCCGCGACGGTGCCGTCTCCGGTGGTGGCATGGTCCAGCAGGATCATGTGGCCGGACTGTTCGCCGCCGACATTGAAACCGCCCGAGCGCATGCGTTCGAGCACGTGGCGGTCGCCCACCTTGGTGCGTTCGAGGGTGAGCCCCTGCCCTTGCAGATAGCGTTCGAGGCCGAGGTTCGACATGACCGTGGCCACCACACCGCCGCCCCGAAGCGCGCCTCGCGCTGCAAGCTGGGTGCCGATCAGCGCCATGATCTGGTCGCCGTCCACGGTCTTGCCCTTTTCGTCCACCACGATCAGGCGGTCGGCGTCGCCGTCGAGGGCGATGCCGATATCCGCGCCCGAGGACACCACGGTCTCCTGGAGCATCTCGACGTGGGTGGAGCCGCACTTGGCGTTGATATTGCGACCATTGGGCGAAACGCCGACGGCCACGATCTCCGCGCCGAGTTCCCACAGCGCGGAAGGCGCGACCTGGTAGGCGGCGCCATTGGCGCAATCGAGCGCGATCTTGAAGCCGTCCAGGCGCACGGCCTCGGGCAGCGAGCGCTTGACGGCGTGGATGTAGCGGCCGCCCGCGTCATCGATGCGGCGGGCGCGGCCAATGTCTTCGGAGGCGGCGAGCGGGATATCCTGCCCTAGCAGGGCCTCGATCGCCATCTCGTCCTCGTCGGAAAGCTTGAAGCCGTCCGGGCCGAACAGCTTGATGCCGTTGTCCTCGTAAGGGTTATGGCTGGCAGAGATCATCACGCCGACGTCGGCGCGCAACTCGCGGGTCAGCAGCGCGACCGCCGGGGTCGGCATCGGGCCGAGCAACACAACGTCCATGCCCACGCTGGTAAAGCCCGCGACCATCGCGTTCTCCAGCATGTAGCCGGACAGGCGCGTGTCCTTGCCGATCACCACCCGGTGACGGTGGGTGCCGCGCAGGAAGCGCGTGCCGGCCGCCTGGCCGACCTTCATGGCAATGGCGGCGGTCATCGCGCCCTGGTTGGTGCGACCGCGAATGCCGTCGGTGCCGAAGAACTGTCTGCTCATGACCTCCCCTTGGAGTCTGTCTCGTTAATGCCGGATGACGGCACGGCTCCTCGTTCCCACTAACGCCGGATTCTGTAAATTGCCATGGTGGACAGACTGCCCCTCAGGCTTCCAGCTCGATGTCCCAGTAGAGCCAGTCGCGCCAGGTTTCGTGGAGGTAATTGGGGGGGAAGGCCCGGCCGCGTTCCTGCAATTGCCAGCTCGTCGGCCGGATCGGCGCCACCAGCGGGGGCATGTTCGCCTGCTTGGGCGTGCGGCCGCCCTTCTTGAGGTTGCAGGGCGCGCAGGCGGTGAGGATGTTTTCCCAGCTTGTCCTGCCACCCAGACGGCGCGGGACGACGTGGTCGAACGTCAGTTGATGGGGGGAACCGCAATACTGGCAGCTGAACCGGTCGCGGAGGAAGAGGTTGAAGCGGGTGAAGGCGGGAAATTCGGAAGGCCGGACATATTGCCTGAGCGCGATCACCGAGGGGATCTGCATCGACCAGCTGGGGCTGTGGACCACCCGGTCGTACGTGGAGATGATGTCCACTCTTTCAAGGACGATCGCCTTGATCGCGGTCTGCCAGGGCCAGAGGCTGAGAGGGTAATAGGAAAGCGGCGTGTAATCCGCATTGAGCACTAAGGCAGGACAGTCGGAAAGACTTCGGGAGGGGTCATCCTCCGCGCTGCGGAACCGGGCCGCGCGCTCTATCAGCTCCGACTTGAGCATGGCCTCCTGTCGCAGGCCCGGATTGCGGTTTCATGGCAGCTCATGCGTTTCTTTGCAGCATCTACGCGAGTCGGCGTCAAGCCGAGACGGGGGCCGCTCCATACAACAATCCACAGGTTCGCCACAAGGATTCCACAAGCTGTCCACACACCGCCAACAGCCTGTCCCGTCCTTACCCAACTCTTGTCCACAGTCTTACCCACTTGCGACCGACGCCCGCCCGGCTAGGAGCGGAAGCAATGATCCGCACGCGCTTCGCCCCCAGCCCCAACGGCCCCCTGCACCTGGGCCATGCCTATGCAGCCATGGTCGCGCACGATCTCGCCCGCGACAGGGGCGGCGAATTCCTGCTGCGAATCGAGGATATCGACGGCGAGCGCAGCCGCGCCGAGTTCGTCGAGGAATTCTTCCTCGATCTCGCATGGCTCGGGCTCATCCGAGATGGGGCCTGGGACGGGGAAGTCCGCTTCCAGTCGCATCGATTGGACAGCTATGCCGCAGCGGGCGAGCGCCTGAAGGCCATGGGCTTGCTCTACCCCTGCCGCTGTACCCGCGCCGAGATCGCCGCCGCCGCGACCACGATGGGTCCGGACGGCCCGGTCTATCCCGGCACCTGCCGCCATCGCGATGTCGATCCTGATGGCGCGGCCTGGCGACTGGACGTCACGGGCGCGCTCGACCTGACCGGCCCGCTCCAATGGACCGACGAAGCAGCGGGCACGCAGACGGCGGCACCGGAGATATTCGGCGATGTCGTTCTGCTGCGGAAAGACCTGCCGGCCAGCTATCACCTCGGCGCCACGCTGGACGATGCGGCGGACGGCATCACCCTCGTCACGCGCGGCATGGACCTTTTCCCCGCCAGTCACGTCCACCGCCTGCTACAGGCCCTGCTCGGACTCCCAGTACCGCTCTGGCACCATCACCCGCTGCTGATCGAACCCGATGGACGCAAGCTCGCCAAGCGGCGCGGCGCGCCTTCGCTCGGCGATCGCAGGCGTGCCGGAGAGGACGGGCCAGCCATCGTGGAGGCGCTCCGACAAGGCCGCTTCCCGGCTGGCATTTCGCTCTCGGCAGGCGTAGACCAAGGGGCATGAGCACTATTCTCATCCCGATCATCATCATCCTGATGATCCTGGTCGTCGTCAGCCTCGTGCGCGGCATCGTGGCCTTCATGCAGGGCACGAAGGAAGACCTGAACCGCGATCCGGGCTCCACCGAACCGACCGCGAACCAGCTTCTCCAGAACAAGATGATGTTCAACCGCATCAAGTATCAGGCGGCGGCGGTGATCGTCTGCGCCATCCTCCTCGCGATGGCGCGTTAGGGATTTCTCCTTGGTAAAGCTCAACAAGATTTACACCCGCACGGGTGACGACGGCACCACGGGCCTCGTCGACGGCTCCCGCCTGCCGAAATACGCGCCGCGCATGGAGGCGATCGGCGCGGTGGACGAGACGAATTGCGCGATCGGACTGGCCGTCTGCGCGCTGACCGAAACGCCGCATGGCGCCGTGCTTACCCGTATCCAGAACGACCTGTTCGACCTCGGTGCCGATCTCGCCACTCCCGGAGACGACTTCACCCCCGGCGAAATGACGTTGCGCATCGTGCCTTCGCAAGTGACCTGGCTGGAAAGCGAGATCGACGCGATCAACGCTCATCTCCAGCCGCTGCGCAGCTTCATCCTGCCCGGCGGCAGCGAGGCCGCCGCGCGCGTCCATATCGCCCGCGCCTCCGCCCGCAAGGCCGAGCGCGCCGCCGTTGCCATGGCCGCCGAAGTCCCCGCCAATCCCGCCGCGCTCGGCTATCTCAACCGGCTCAGCGACTACCTCTTCGTCCTCGCCCGGGCGGTGAATGCCAATGGGGCCGACGACGTGCTTTGGGTGCCCGGCCAGAATCGCTAGGTTCCTGGCCCGTGCGCCGATGCTAGTCCTTGCGGCGCAACAGCAGAGGAGTTCGGCAGTGCGGAAAGTGGGAATTATCGGCGCGGGCATCATGGGTTCGGGCATCGCCCAGACCGTGGCCGGAAAGGGCATGGACGTGATCCTGTCCGATATTGCGATCGAGAACGCGGAAAAGGGCAAGGCCGGCATCGCCAAGGGCCTCGCCCGGCTGGTGGCCAAGGAGAAGATCGCCCAGTCCGAAGTGGACGCGCTGCTCCCCCGCATCACCACTGCCGGCGACTATTCCGGCATGGGCGATTGCGACCTGATCATCGAGGCCGCCACCGAGCGTGAGGACATCAAGCTCAAGATCTTCTCCGCCGCGGGCGAAGTGCTGGGCGCGAACGCGATCCTCGCCTCCAACACCAGCTCGATTCCGATCACCCGCATGGCGGCCGCCTCGCCCGATCCGACGCGGTTCTGCGGGCTTCACTTCTTCAATCCGGTGCCGGTCATGGGCCTTGTCGAGGTGATCCCCGGCCTTGCGACATCCGAGGAAACCACCGCGCGGATGAAGACCTTCGGTGAGGCGCTGGGCAAGACAGTGGTGCTGGCCGGCGATGCGCCAGGTTTCGTGGTCAACCGCATCCTCTGCCCGCTGCTCAACGAGGCGATCTTCGTGCTGGGCGAGGGGCTGGCCTCGGTCGAGGATATCGACGCGGGCATGCGACTGGGCGCCAATCATCCGATGGGCCCGCTGACCCTCGCCGATTTCGTGGGCCTCGATACGCTGTACGAGATCATGAAGGTGTTCCAGGCCACCACCGGCGATCCCAAGTATCGTCCGGCGCCGCTGCTCCAGAAATACGTCGAAGCCGGCTGGTACGGCCGCAAGACGGGTCGGGGCTTCTACGACTACTCCGGCGAGGTTCCCGTCCCCACCCGCTGAGGGCTCGTTTGAAAAATGCCCATAAGGGCATTTTTAGAGCGGCGCCGGCCCACGCCCCCACCCTACCACCCAACGGTAGTATCCTGCGGGTGGTAGGGTGGGGGCGCCTGAGGACTACGGGGGGCCGGTGCCGCAAAATTCGCCTTCAGCGAATTTTCAAACGCACTCTGAGTCCTTCTTTCGGAACGCTTCATACAAGACCGGAACCCGGCGCGCGGCCTAACCGTTAGTTCGGCAAAGGAGAGCTGCAATGAGCGAACGCCCCGACGACCGCGCACCGGAAACGGTCAATCCCGAGCAGGACGAAGAAGATACCCAGGCCCAAACCCTGGCCGAGGAAGCGCAAGGCCGCGCCTCCAGCGGCCTGGGCCTGGAGGACAGCGAAAAAGTGAAGGGCGGCATCGCCGATGAGGACGATATCGAGGATCTCGTCGATCACATGAACCAGATGGACACCAGCGGCGTGATCGACATGTCCGCCTATCGCGGCGAAGAGACGATGGACGACCTCGAAAACCGCTACGGCACGCAGAACGCCGCCGATGAGGATTTCGCCGAAGACGACAGCTGAGACTACCTCAGGGCGCTCCGGCGCGAGGTCAGGGTTCCGTGCCCGCCTCGCGCTTGAGGTCGTAGAGGATTTCCAGCGCGTCGCGCGGCGTCAGGGCGTCGATATCCATGTCCCGCAGCTTATCCCGCAGGACGTCGCACTGTTCCTCCTGAGCTTCCTGCGCCGCCGCGAACAGCGGCAAATCGCCCAGACCAGCGGCGAGACCACCCGTCTCTGCTCGCCCCTTCTCCAGCTTCTCCAGCACCGATTTGGCGCGGCTGATGACCTTTGGCGGCACCCCCGCCAATCGCGCGACGGCGAGGCCGTAGCTGCGGTCCGCCGGGCCTTCGGCGAGTTCGTGCAGCAGCACCAGTTCGCCCTTCCACTCGCGCGCACGGACGTGATGGAGCGAGAGCGCCTCGCACGTCTCTCCCAGGCGCGCCATTTCGTGATAGTGGGTCGCGAAGAGGCAACGGCAGCGGTTGGTTTCATGGACCGCTTCCGCCACCGCCCAGGCCAGCGCTAGGCCGTCATAGGTCGAAGTGCCGCGCCCCACTTCGTCGAGGATGACGAAGCTACGCTCGGTCGCCTGCGAAAGGATCGCGGCGGTTTCCACCATCTCGACCATGAAGGTCGAACGCCCGCGCGCGAGATTGTCGGATGCACCGACGCGGCTGAACAGGCGGTCCACCATGCCGATCCGCGCCGACCGGGCAGGCACGAAGCCGCCCGCCTGCGCCAGCAGCACGATCAGCGCGTTCTGGCGCAGGAAAGTCGACTTACCGCCCATGTTGGGGCCGCCGATCAGCCACAGCCGGTCATGGCTGGCAAGGCGGCAGTCGTTCGCAACGAAACGCTCGCCCTGAACCTTCAGCGCCGCCTCGACCACCGGATGACGGCCGCCCTCGATATCGAGCGAGAGGCCGTCCACCACTTCGGGCCGCGTCCAGCCGCCTTCGGCCGCCCGCTCGGCCTGTCCGGCGGCCACGTCGAGCCGCGCCAGCGCGGCGGCAGTGCGGGCAATCCCATGGCGGGCGGCGACCGCTTCGGCCACCAGTTCCTCGAAATGCGCTTCCTCGGCGGCCAGCGCATGAGCGCCCGCCTCGGTGATGCGACTTGCCTCCTCATGCAGGGCGAGCGCGTTGAAGCGCATGGCGCCTGCCATCGTCTGGCGGTGCGAGAAGCCGCTGTCCGGCTCCAGCAGCTTGTCGGCATGACGCTGCGGCACTTCGATAAAGTAGCCGAGCACGTTGTTGTGCTTGATCTTCAGCGCGGCGACGCCGGTTTCCTCGCGGTATTTCGCCTCCAGCGCGGCGATGGCGCGGCGGGCATTGCCCGACGTGACGCGCAGTTCGTCCAGCGCGGCATCGTAGCCTCCGGCGATATAGCCGCCCTGCCCGCGCTCGGTCGGCGGGGATTCCACCAGCGCCTGCGCGAAGTGATCGGTAAGCGCGGCATGACCGCCGAGGTCCGGCATCAGGCGGTCCAACAGGACCGGCAGGCCCTCCATCTGCGCCAGCCGCTCACCGATCCGCCGCGCACCGGAAAGACCGTCGCGAAGCTGGCCGAGGTCGCGTGGAGAACCCCGCCCCGCCACAACGCGGCCCAGCGCGCGGCCCACATCCGGCAGCGCCCGCAAGGCCGTGCGCATGTCTTCGCGCAGCAGGGCATCGTCGTGGAGCCATTCGACCAGTTCCAGCCGCTCGGCAATGGCATGGCGGTCCATCAGCGGGGCGGAGAGGTCTTCGGCCAACTGGCGCGCACCGGCGCCGGTGACGCAGCGGTCGATCGCCTCGACCAGACTACCCTTGCGCCCGCCAGCTGACGATTCGAGAATTTCCAGGCTGGCCCGCGTCGCCTCGTCCATCGCCAGCGCCGCATCGCTGCTGCGCGCCTCGGGCGGCAGCAGCAGCGGCAGCTTGCCGCGCCCGACATGGTCGAGATAGGCGATGAGGCCGCCCGCCGCCGCCAGCATGGCGCGGGTGAACGTTCCGAAGCCGTCGAGCGTGGCGACGCCGTGGACCAGCTTCAATCGCTCAACTCCGCCGTCGGAGGAGAACTCGTGCGCGGAACGCGGGATCGCACCGTCGGGCGCCAGTTCCCAGCCTTCCGGCACGACCAACTCGCTCGCGCCCAACCGCGCCAGCGCCGCGCCCAGCCGCTCCGGCGGACACTCTTCCAGCACCATGCGGCCGGTGGAGATGTCGCAGGCGGCGATGCCGAGCGTGCCGCGCAGATCACAGGCCGCCGCCAGCACATTGGCGCGGCGCGGCTCCAGCAGCGATTCCTCGGTCAGCGTGCCCGCCGTGATGAAGCGCACGATATCGCGCGCCACCAGTGCCTTGGAAGCCCGGCCTTCCTTTCGGGCGCGCTCCTTGGCCTCGGCCGGCGTCTCGGTCTGCTCGGCGATGGCCACGCGGCAACCGGCCTTGATCAGTCGGGCGAGATAGCCCTCCGCCGCATGGACCGGCACGCCGCACATCGGGATCGGCTGGCCGCCGTGTTCGCCCCTTGTGGTAAGTGCAATATCGAGCACCTGGCTTGCGATTTTCGCATCCTCGAAGAACAGCTCGAAGAAGTCGCCCATCCGGTAGAACAGCAGGCAGTCACCGGCCACCTCGCGCAGGGCCAGGTACTGGGCCATCATCGGGGTCACGCCCGCCTTGTCAGAATGTCCGCTCATGGGATCGAGCGTTAGCGCCGCCGGCCCCTTTAAGGGAAGCGCAGACGCGGTGCCTTTCCCCTATCGCGTCGCGATAACATTCGTTAGGGCCAGACCCAAATCGGGAGAAATCGCTTGTCCGAAAAGTCCAAGGTCCAGTTCACCGAGCGCGAGGCGCTGTTCTATCACAACACCATCCGCCCCGGTAAGATCGAGATCATTGCGTCAAAGCCCATGGCCACGCAACGCGACCTCAGCCTTGCCTATTCGCCGGGCGTCGCCGTTCCGGTCCAGGCGATCGCCGACGATCCCGCCACGGCCTACGACTACACCGCCAAGGGCAACCTCGTTGCGGTGATCTCGAACGGCACCGCGATCCTGGGCATGGGCAACCTCGGCGCCCTCGCCTCGAAGCCGGTGATGGAAGGCAAGGCCGTGCTCTTCAAGCGCTTCGCCGACGTCGATTCGATCGACATCGAGCTGGCCAGCGAGGACACCGAAGCCCTGATCGAGGCCATCGCCATGATGGAACCCAGCTTCGGCGGCATCAACCTCGAAGACATCAAGGCGCCCGAGTGCTTCATCATCGAGCAGGCGCTGCGCGAACGCATGAACATCCCGGTAATGCATGACGACCAGCACGGCACCGCGATCATCGCCGCCGCCGGTCTTATCAACGCCTGCCTCATCACCGGCCGCAAGCTGGACGAGATCAAGGTGGTGGTGAACGGCGCCGGCGCCTCGGCACTGGCCTGCACCGCGCTGATCAAGTCGATGGGCGTGCGCCACGAGAACGTGCTGGTCTGCGACACCAAGGGCGTGATCTATCCGGGCCGCGAGCGGGTGGACCAGTTCAAGTCCGCCCATGCGGTCAAGACCGACAGGCGCACGCTGACCGAGGCGTTGGTCGGCGCGGACGTCGTTCTCGGCCTCTCGGCCAAGGGCGCGATCACGCCCGAGATGGTGAAATCGATGGCGCCCCAGCCGATCATCTTCGCCATGGCCAACCCTGACCCGGAAATCACCCCGCCCGAAGCCAAGGCCGTGCGTCCCGACGCGATCGTCGCCACCGGCCGTTCGGACTATCCGAACCAGGTCAACAACGTGCTGGGCTTCCCCTTCATCTTCCGCGGCGCGCTGGACGTTTCGGCCACCGCCATCAACGAAGAGATGAAGATCGCCGCCGCCAAGGCCATTGCCGAACTGGCGCGCGAGCAGGTCCATGAAGACGTCGCCGCGGCCTACGGCGAATCGCAGCAGTTCGGCCGCGACTACATCATCCCCGCGCCCTTCGATCCGCGCCTGATGGAAGTGGTGTCGATGGCCGTCGCCAAGGCGGCGATGGATTCCGGCGTCGCCACCCGCCCGATCGAGGACTTCGAGGCCTACCGCGACCAGCTCAAGGCCCGCCTCAATCCGACCACCTCGGTGCTCACCCGCGTCTACGAACAGGTCCGCGCCAATCCCAAGCGCATGATCTTCGCCGAAGCGGACAACGAAGTCGTCCTGCGCGCCGCGATCCAGTACCGCGACTTCGGCTACGGCGAACCGATCCTGGTCGGCCGCACCCAGGTCATCCTCGACAAGATGGCGGAACTCGGCGTCGCCGATCCCGAGAGCTACCATATCGAGAACTCGATGGTCTCCGATCACGTCGCGCCGATGGTGGAGATGCTCTACGAGCGCCTGAAGCGCCGCGGCTTCCTCCAGCGCGACGTGCAGCGCATGGTCAATACCGACCGCAACATCTTCGCCTCCGGCCTGCTCAAGCTGGGTGTGGGCGATGCGATGGTGACCGGCATGACCCGCCCCTTCGCGCAGTCCATCAAGGAAGTGCGCCGCGTGCTCGACCCGGCCGAGGGCAAGCTCGCTTTCGGCATTCACCTACTGGTGGGCAAGAACCACACGGTGTTCATGGCCGACACCACCATCAACGAGCGCCCCACCGCCGAGCAGCTGGTGGTGATCGCCAAGGAAACCGCCGCCGTCGCCCGCCGCCTGGGCCACGAGCCGCGCGTGGCCTTCCTCAGCTACTCCACCTTCGGCAATCCCTCAGGCAAGTGGCTGGAGCAGACCCGCGAGGCGATCCGCATCCTCGACGAGCAGCAGGTGGACTTCGAGTACGAAGGCGAAATGGCGCCGGACGCCGCGCTGAACCCGAAGATCATGAAGCTCTATCCGTTCAGCCGCCTGTCGGCGCCGGCGAACGTGCTGATCATGCCGGGCCTGCAATCGGCCAATATCTCGGCCAAGCTGCTCAAGGAGATCGGCGGCACGACCTCGATCGGGCCGATGCTGCTGGGCGCGGAAAAGCCCGTGCAGATCGTGCCGATGACGGCGCTGGCACCGGACGTGCTGACGCTGGCCGTGCTGGCTGCGGCCGGGGTTGCCGGGTAAAAGAAAAAGGCGCCCGGTATGATCCGGGCGCCTTTTTTCGGAAATGCCGCGTTTAGAAAGACCGTCGTCCCGGACCTGATCCGGGACCGCTGGCGTTCTTTAGGCGGAAACTGGCAGAAGAGCGCCCACTGCGCCCCAACCGATGGGTGGGCCGTTCACGGCCAGCGGTCCCGGATCAAGTCCGGGACGACGGCGTCTTCACGACGTCATTCTGCCGACGCGCCCCGATCACTTCCGCCGATAGCGGAAATACCAGACCTCATGCCCGTAGACCGTGCGCGCCTTGTTCTCGTAGCGCGTTTCCGGCCAGCCGCCCGGACGGACCTGGAAGTCCTGCGGCTTGTCGCAGAGCCACTCGAACTGGTCGGTATGGCGCTGCATCACCATCAGCGCGTGGCGCACGTAGACGGCATGGTCGGTGCCGAAGCGGAACTCGCCGCCGGGCTTCAGCTTGGCCGCGAACATGTCCACCGGGCCGTCGTTCATCATGCGCCGCTTGGCATGGCGCGCCTTGGGCCAGGGGTCCGGGTGCAGCAGGTAGAGGAACGATAGCGATGCGTCGGGAATCCGCGAGAGCACTTCCAGCGCGTCGCCGTGATGGATGCGCACGTTGCCCAGCGGCGTGCCGGCCCCGTTGTCCCCCGCGACGTGGGTCAGCGCCTGCGCGACACCGTTGATGAACGGTTCTGCGCCGATGAAGCCGTGGTTGGGCAACATGTCGGCCCTTCCCGCCATATGCTCGCCGCCCCCGAAGCCGATCTCGAAATGCATCGGGCGGTCGTCGCCGAACAGCAGCTCGGACGTGACCGGGCCTTCGAGGGGAACCGCGATTCGCGGCAGCAGGTTATCGACCAGCCCCTGCTGGCCCGCGCGCAGGGGCTTGCCCTTGGCGCGGCCGTAGAGGCGGTTCAGCGTGGTCGGATCGCCGGATTTGTGAGCCGTCATGGCGCGGGGCCCTGACACCGTTGCGGGACGAGGTCAACGTTGGCCGATCATCAAAAACGAAACCGGCGCCCAAAGCGAAACGGCCCACCCTTGGGGGCAGGCCGTTCCTTCACACCTCATCGAGGCGCAAGGGGTAGGGTTCAGGCGACTTCCTGAAGCTCGTCCGGATCGCGCAGCACGTAGCCGCGGCCCCAGACCGTCTCGATGTAGTTGGCGCCGCCGCAGGCGTGGGCCAGCTTCTTGCGCAGCTTGCAGATGAAGACGTCGATGATCTTCAGTTCCGGTTCGTCCATGCCGCCGTAGAGGTGGTTGAGGAACATTTCCTTGGTCAGCGTAGTGCCCTTACGGAGCGAAAGCAGCTCCAGCATCGCATATTCCTTGCCGGTCAGGTGCACGCGGGCGCTATCGACCTCGACGGTCTTGGCGTCGAGGTTCACCACCAGCTTGCCGGTGCGGATGACCGACTGCGAATGGCCCTTCGAGCGGCGGACGACGGCATGGATACGCGCGATCAGTTCCTCGCGGTGGAACGGCTTGGTCACGTAATCGTCGGCGCCGAAGCCGAACGAGCGGACCTTCGAATCCATTTCGGAGATACCAGAGAGAATCAGCACCGGCGTCTGCACCTTGGCGACGCGCAGCTTCTTCAACACGTCGTACCCGTGCATGTCGGGCAGGTTGAGGTCGAGCAGAATGATGTCGTAATCGTAGAGCTTGCCGAGATCGAGGCCTTCTTCACCAAGGTCGGTGGAGTAGACGTTGAAGCCTTCGGCGGTCAGCATGAGTTCGATGGCCCGCGCAGTAGTCGGTTCATCCTCGATCAGCAGCACTCGCATCGAAAATTCCCTTTCGCCCCCCGTCTCGGCTCAAATCCCCAGCCGGAACGGATATTTCCGTGTATTAACCATAGGAGCAATGAAGGTTAAAGGTTAATTTGCCGTAAACAGGGATGCTCCGGGCTTTTCAGAGGCCTACGTTTTCTGCGGGCGTTAGGATTAAAACTTCTCAAGCCCCGGCTTCGGCGCCGATCTTAACGCCGATTCCGCCCGCCGCCGCGCGACGATCCGACGATCGCGGCAGGTCCAACGAAGGAGCACTTTCGATCCGCTTGAGATAGCTCCAGAGCCCGCATTGCACCCCGATCAGCATGAGGATGAAGGGTTGGAAAGCTATGCCCACGAACAGCGAACCGATCAGATAGACAACCTGGGCAAGCTGAAGCGCAATCGCCAGCGGCGCCACCCAGGCCTCGTCCGCTCCGGTGCGCCGCTTCCAGCGACGACGGATCTGCTCCATCTGCAACAGACCGGTAAGCTGGAGCAGCATCCACAGCGCAAAGCCGGGAAAGCCTTGTTCGCCCAGCATCTCGAAGTAGCTCGAATGGAACGCTCGGCCTTCTTCCACGATGTGTTCGCGGCTGATCACGGTGCTGCCGTCCACCGTCTTGCGCATCACCGTGTCGTATTCGACGCGACTCGCCTGATTGACCACGAAGCCGCCACCCAGGGGATGGTCCTTCACGTAGTCCCAGGTCCACTTCCACACGCCCAGCCTGGTGCCGGCGGACTGGTCGGCCTCGTGATTCTCGATAGTACCCATGCGCGCCAGGAATGCGGGGGGCAGGAACGGCACGGCCACCACCAGCGCCAACGCCATGCCCCCGGCGATCAGCACCTTGTGGCGCACCGTCCTGAGATAGAACAGGCAAAGCACGCCCAGACACACCAGTCCCGTGCGCGCCTGCGTTCCCACCGGGATCAGCGCGCAGGCGAAGATCAACCCGGCCGCGAAGAGAGTGACGCGCCAATCGGCCGGAAACACGGTGCCGTGCCGGACCAGCCAGAGCGCGATGGGAATGATCGAGATCGCCACCGCCGAGAGAATCGAGCCTTCGTAAAGCCCGGTGTTGTTCTCCACGAAGATCCGCAGCGTGCCGTAGCCGCCGCCGCCGCCCACGGTCTTGAGGCCGCCGTCGATGATGAGCGCGCTGGCCGCCAGCACCATCACCAGCGCCGCCGCTTCGATCCTGAGCCGCGTGCGCAAGGTGAACGGCAGGAAGATCGCGAAGACCAGCGCCTTCCACACCCAGGCCCACTTCTCCGCCGCCGCTTCCGGGTAGGCCGCGGTCCAGGTGGTGAAGCCGCAATAGAGCAGCAGCAGCACGAGAATGCCCTGCCGCAGCGTAAAGCGCGAATCGCGCTTGTCGTCGAAGGCCAGCCAGCCGAGGAAAGCGGCGGCGAAGGCCATGAGCGAGATCGGCAGGCGGGCCAGAATGCCCCACGAAATGATCTGCGGGCTGACGATGTCCACATAGAGATAGCACAGCACCCAGAGGAACGGGCGCCGGAATCCCAACAGCAGGAAGCAGACCACGAAACCGGTGAGCGCAAGGTCAAGCATCCTCGGCCTCTCCCCCACCCTCGCCCCTAATTTCGCCCGGCGACTTGCCGGATGGCCAGCGCATCTCGCGCCGGATCGGCCTTGCCGCGCGGGATGCCCGCAGGGACGCGTCCTCCCCGGAGGCAGGCTTCTCCGACCCGGTTTCCACGTCGAGGTCCGGGCGGAACAGCAGCCGCCATGCGGCAAGCGCCAGCAGTCCGTGGCTTACGGCAAGGGCAAGGATGTCCACCATCGGTGCAGGGCCTAGCAGTGCCGAGTTGACGCGGCGTTAAGCCTTGCGGACATAGGAAACTCTCATGACTCGCATCCTCCACGTCCTCGACCATTCGCTGCCGATGCACAGCGGCTACACCTTCCGGACCCGCGCGATCCTGAAGGCGCAGCAGGCGATGGGCTACGAAGTACGCGGGATCACCGGAATTCGCCACAAGGCTCCGGGCCCGGCGATCGAAGAAGCGGAAGGGCTGTCTTTTCATCGCACGACGGGGTCCGTCGCCGGACCGGTGGGCCTGCGCGAATGGCGCGAGATCGGTCTGTTCGCCGAATCGATCGACCGCGTGGTCCGCGAATGGCGGCCGGACCTGCTCCATGCGCACTCCCCTTCGCTTTGCGGCGCGGCAGCCGCGCGTGTGGCGCGCCGCCACGGCCTCCCGCTGGTCTACGAAATCCGCGCCTTCTGGGAAGACGCCGCCGTGGGCAACGGCACCGGCACCGAGGGTTCGCTGAAGTATCGGCTGACCCGCGCGCTGGAGAATCGCGTGGTGTCCCGCGCCGACGCCGTGGTGACGATCTGCGACGGCCTTCGCGACGACCTGATCGCGCGCGGCGTGCCTGCGGGCAGGATCTCCAGAATGCCGAACGGCGTCGATCTCGATCTGTTCGGCGCTCCCCCGCCGCGCGATACCGGACTGGCCCGCGAACTCGGCTTCGAGATCGACGGCAAACCCTGCCCGGTGATCGGCTTCATCGGCAGTTTCTATGACTACGAAGGGCTGGACGACCTGATCGCCGCCATGCCGCTGCTGCTGGAACGCCAGCCCGATGCGCGGCTGCTGCTGGTCGGCGGTGGCCCGCGCGAGGCGGCCCTGCGCGATCAGGCGAAGTCATCCCCTGCCGCCGAGGCGATCCGCTTCATCGGCCGCGTTCCGCATCACGAGGTGGAGCGTTATTATGCCCTGGCCGACATCATGGCCTATCCGCGCAAGAAAAGCCGCCTTACCGATCTGGTGACTCCGCTCAAACCGCTGGAGGCCATGGCGCAGGGCAAGCTCGTCGCCGCCAGCGACGTGGGCGGCCACCGCGAACTGATGACGCACGGCCTGACCGGCACGCTCTTCGCCCCCGACGATCCCGCCGCCTGCGCCCGGGCACTGGCGGATCTGCTGGAAGCGCGGGAATCGTGGGACACCTTGCGTGACGCGGGCCGCGAACATGTCCGAAAACGGCACAATTGGGCCGCCAATGTTCGCCATTATAAAGACGTTTACCAAATGGTGGCACCTCTTTAGGCCGTAAACCGCTGCGAGAGCGGGCCAACAACCATATTGCGATCTCAGAACGGGGTTAATGAACGTGGCGAAACCAGAGAACAGGAATCCCCAGCCGATCAGCCGCCATCCCCTGTTCCCGGCGATCGTCGCCCTGTGGTTTGCCGCCCTGTTCGGGCTGGGCTCGATAATCGTCAGCGCGGCACTGATTGAGCGGATCGTCGCCGCCACGGGAATCGCCAAGCTGGTGCCGATGGCCGCGCCCCCGCTGGGCACGACGGCCCGCATCCTTTTCGCGCTGTCGCTCACCGGCCTGGGCGGACTGATCGGCCTTCTCGCCGGCCGCCGCGTGGCCCAGACGGAAGACGCGCCCGCCCGCATGCCTTTCTCGGGCGCCGATGACGCAGAGGCCGCCGAGCCCGCCCCGGTTTCGGCCACGCCGAATGCACCCCGCCGCCGTCGCGCCTTCTCGCTGGTGGCCGAGGACGCCTCTTCCCCCGCCGAACAGGAAGTGCAGCAGCCGGGCGGCGAACAGCCGCCGATCCTCAATCTCTCCGACCTCGATCTGGAAGCTGTCGAAGCGGCGGGACTGGTCGATCCCGCCCTGCCGCCCGCTTCGCACGCTTTCCTTGCGCCGACCCTGAACGGGTCCGACGGCGAAGACTCAGGCGCCCTTGTGACCGAGCACGACGCCGGACCGCTTGAGGCAGAGTGGTCTCCCCCCAACGAAGATGCCCAGTTGTCGCCCGCCGGCGAAGATTCCCAGTTGTCGCCAGCCGGCGACGATGCCGACCGTCCGGGCACCGATGAAGACCACGGCCCGTTCGGCCGGATTCCCGAGTGGCTGGACCCCCGTCAGGACGCCCACACGTTTTCGCCCGCTCGCTGGGCCGTCGCCGAGGATGAGGACGCAGCACCTGCCCGTCCCGCCCCGACGCTGGATCGCAATCCGGAAGACCTGAGCAATCGTCTGTTCGAGACCTACTCGCGTACGCTGGCCGATGAGCGCCCGGAACCCGAGGCCGACCGGCTGCTTAGTGAGGACAAGGCCGTGGAAGCCACTCCCGCTCTCGCACCGATTCGATCGGAAGAGGACGGCACGCTGGCGGCACTGCGCATTGCCGGTGCCCGGCTCGACGATCTTTCGCAGATCGAGTTGCTGGAACGTCTTGCCCTGGCGATGGAGCAGGCGCGTCGCCAACGCGCCGAGGCATTCCTGACCGAATCGACGCCCTCCTTCGCGGTGCCGGACGTAGCCCCAGAAGCAGCAGGCCCTAAAGCAGCAGGCCCTGAAGCAGCGGGGCCGGACGACATTGCCGATGCCACGACCGAGGCTTCGCGTCCGCTCGGCTCTCTCCTGCCGAGGCTCGCCTCCGTCGCGCCTTTTACCGCGCCGCTGCGATCCATTCCCGATGACGAGGGCCAGATCGCTCCCGCCGCCACCACGCGCATCCCTGCCGCGCTCCGCCCCGTCGGCTTCGACGTCTTCGATGGCGACAGCCTGGACGATGCCCTGCCGGGCTATGTCCCGCCCCGCCATATCGCGCTGGCGCCCAACGCCTTCCCGGCGGTAATCGACGAAGCAGAGGAAGAGTCGGACGACAGCGGGAAGTACGCGGCCTTCAACCCGCTTTCCCGAGATTTCGAGCCCGACGAAGCCGAAGGCGAAGAGGAGGAAGCCGTCCTCGCGAACGGCTACTCGTCGCTGCTGAAGCTTTCGCGGCCATCGCCGCGCCAGAACTTCGTGCGCTTCGACGATGACGCCACCGAAGCGTTCGCGTCCGACGCCGCCGCTTCACAGGACGAGGAAGGCGCCGCACTCCGCCCGTTCGATCCGCCCGCCCGCCCGGATCCGGACGAAACGGAAAAGGCCCTGCGCACCGCTCTGGCCACCTTGCAGCGCATGAGCGGCGCCGCCTGATTCAGTCCGTTTGCCGCCTCGAAACGCGTTTCACGCAACTGAGACGCATCTTCGCATAACAAAATTCCCTTTTTTCCTGCGCACACGCACTAAATTTTGCGCGGGGCCCTCCCTTCACCATTGCAAAAGCGGCCCGTAATCGTCATGGGGGCGCAAGGGACCACCATGACGCGTAGCCGGCGCCGCACGATTCGTGCGCGTGGGGGCGCGACAAGGTCCCCGGCAAAAAATGACAGGATGGGTTTTTATCGATGGGATTTCCTAAGCCCCAGGGCCTTTATGATGCGCGTAACGAACACGATGCTTGTGGTGTGGGCTTCGTAGCCCATATCAAAGGCCAGAAAACGCATGCTATCATTACTCAGGCGCTGGAAATCCTTAAAAATATTGACCACCGCGGTGCGGTGGGTGCCGACCCCCTGCTGGGCGACGGCGCAGGAATCCTGACGCAGCTTCCCGATACCCTGTTCCGCAGCTGGGCCGCCGCCACCGGCGCCGATCTGCCCAAGGCGGGCGACTATGCCGTCGCCATGTGCTTCCTGCCGCAGGACCAGGCCAGCCGCGACCTGATCACGCAGACTTTCGAGAAGTTCATCGCCAAGGAAGGCCAGCACCTGATCGGCTGGCGCGACGTGCCCGTCACGCTCGACGGCCTCGGCAAGACCGTGATCGAATCGATGCCGGTGATCCGCCAGTGCTTCGTCGGCCGCGGTGACAACTGCGCCGACCAGGACGCGTTCGAGCGCAAGATCCTGGCGATCCGCAAGCAGACGCAGAACCCGCTCGAGGCCATGGCCCAGAAGCACAACCTGCCCGGCCTGACCGAGCTCTACATGCCGAGCTTCTCCAGCCGCACGATCGTCTATAAGGGCCTGCTGCTGGCAACCCAGGTCGGCTCGTTCTACGACGACCTGCGCAACCCCGAGTTCGTCTCTGCGCTCGGCCTCGTCCACCAGCGCTTCTCGACCAACACTTTCCCGAGCTGGAAGCTGGCGCACCCGTTCCGCTTCATGGCCCACAACGGCGAGATCAACACGGTTCGCGGCAACGTGAACTGGATGAACGCCCGCCGCCGCACCATGGAATCGGAGCTGCTCGGCGCCGATCTCGACAAGATGTGGCCGCTGATCCCGCACGGCCAGTCGGACACCGCCTGCCTCGACAACGCGCTCGAACTGCTGCTGGCGGGCGGCTATCCGCTCGTCCACGCGATGATGATGCTCATCCCGGAAGCCTGGGCGGGCAATGCGCTGATGACGCCGGAACGCCGCGCGTTCTACGAATATCACGCCGCCCTGATGGAGCCGTGGGACGGTCCCGCCGCCGTGGCCTTCACGGATGGCCGCCAGATCGGCGCCACGCTCGACCGCAATGGTCTACGCCCCGCGCGCTTCCTCGTCACCGATGACGACATCTGCGTCATGGCGTCGGAATCGGGCGTGCTTCCGATCAAGGAAGACAATATCGTCCGCAAGTGGCGCCTCCAGCCCGGCAAGATGCTCCTGATCGACTTCGAGCAGGGCCGCATCATCGAAGACGAAGAGATCAAGACCCAGCTCGCCAACGAAGAGCCCTACGAAAAGTGGCTCGAACAGGCGCAGTACAAGCTGGCCGATCTCGACGTGATCGAACCGGAACTGGCCGAGCTGCCCCAACCGACCGGCACCCTGCTCGATCGCCAGCAGGCCTTCGGTTACACGCAGGAAGACGTTAGCCGCTTCCTCGAACCGATGGCCGTCAATGCCGACGACCCGCTCGGCTCGATGGGCACCGACACGCCGATCCCGGTGCTGTCGAACAAGTCGCGCCTGCTCTACGACTACTTCAAGCAGAACTTCGCTCAGGTCACCAATCCGCCGATCGACCCGATCCGCGAGGAACTGGTGATGAGCCTGGTCACCATGATCGGCCCGCGCCCGAACCTGCTCGGCCATGACGCGGGCAGCCACAAGCGCCTGGAAGTCAGCCAGCCGATTCTGACCGATCTCGGCCTCGCCAAGATCCGCTCGGTGGAAGCCGCGCTTGACGGCGCCTTCCGCACCGAGACCATCGACATGACCTGGGACGCCGCTTCGGGCGTCGAGGGGCTGGAGATGGCGATCAAGGAAATGTGCTGGGCCGCGACCGAAGCGGTGCTGGCGGACAAGAACATCCTCGTCCTGTCCGACCGCGCCCAGGGCCCGGACCGCATCCCGATGCCGGCACTGCTGGCGACGGCCGCCGTCCACCACCACCTCGTCCGCCAGGGCCTGCGCATGCAGACCGGCCTCGTCGTGGAAACCGGCGAAGCGCGCGAAGTGCATCACTTCTGCGCTCTGGCCGGCTACGGCGCGGAAGCGATCAACCCCTATCTCGCGCTCGAAACCATCGAAGCCGTGCGCGTCCGCAAGAACCTGCCGGTGACGGCGGAGCAGGCGGCGAAGAACTACGTCTACGCCATCGGCAAGGGCATCCGTAAGGTCATGTCCAAGATGGGCATCTCGACCTACCAGTCGTATTGCGGCGCCCAGATCTTCGACGCCGTGGGCCTCTCGACCGCTTTCGTGGACAAGTATTTCACCGGAACCGCCACCTCGATCGAGGGCGCGGGCCTGGCCGAGATCGCGGCGGAAACCGTGCAGCGCCACGACGCTGCCTACGGCGACAACCCGATCTACGCCAACATGCTCGACGTCGGCGGCATCTACGGCGCGCGCGTGCGCGGCGAGGAACATGCCTGGACGTCCGAGAACATCGGCGCGCTCCAGCACGCGGTTCGCGGCAATATCCCCGCCAAGTACGAGGAATTCGCCCGCACCATCAACGACCAGTCGACCCGGATGCTCACCATCCGCGGTTTGATGGAATTCGCGCCCAGCCAGGCGATCCACATCTCCGAGGTGGAACCCGCCAGCGAGATCGTGAAGCGCTTCGCCACCGGCGCGATGAGCTACGGCTCGATCTCGTGGGAGGCGCACACCACGCTGGCGATGGCGATGAACCGCATCGGCGGCAAGTCGAACACCGGCGAAGGCGGCGAGGATCCCTCGCGCTTCAAGCCCCTGCCGAACGGCGACACCATGCGTTCGTCGATCAAGCAGGTCGCTTCGGGCCGCTTCGGCGTGACCACCGAATACTTGGTCAATGCCGACGACATCCAGATCAAGATGGCCCAGGGCGCCAAGCCCGGCGAAGGCGGCCAGCTGCCCGGTGACAAGGTGGACAAGACCATCGGCGCCACCCGTCACTCGACCCCGGGCGTCGGCCTGATCTCGCCGCCGCCGCACCACGACATCTACTCGATCGAAGACATCGCGCAGCTCATTCACGATCTCAAGAACGTGAACCCGACCAGCCGCGTCTCGGTGAAGCTGGTGTCCGAAGTGGGCGTGGGCACCGTGGCTGCGGGCGTCTCCAAGGCGCGCGCGGATCACATCACGATCTCGGGCTACGAAGGCGGCACCGGCGCCTCGCCGCTGACCTCGCTTACCCACGCGGGTTCGCCCTGGGAAATCGGCCTGGCCGAAACCCAGCAGACCCTGCTGCTCAACAACTTGCGCAGCCGCGTGGTGGTCCAGGCCGACGGCGGCCTGCGCACCGGCCGTGACGTTGCCGTCGCCGCGCTGCTCGGCGCGGAGGAGTTCGGCTTCGCCACCGCTCCGCTGATCGCGGCAGGCTGCATCATGATGCGCAAGTGCCACCTCAACACCTGCCCGGTCGGCGTCGCCACCCAGGACCCCGTCCTGCGCGCCCGCTTCACCGGCCAGCCCGAGCACGTGATCAACTACTTCTTCTTCGTTGCCGAAGAACTGCGCGCGATCATGGCCCAGTTGGGCTTCCGCACGATCGCCGAAATGGTCGGCCGCGTCGACAAGCTCGACATGAAGAAGGCGATCTCGCACTACAAGGCCAAGGGCGTGGACCTCTCCAAGGTCCTCTACCAGGCCCCGCTGGGCGACAGCCCCTCGCTGGGCTGGAGCGAAGTGCAGGACCACGGCCTCGAGAACGCGCTCGACAATGCGCTGATCGCGGGCGCCGCCGATGCGCTGGACAACCGCCAGCCGGTGCGCATCGAAAAGAGCGTCATCAACGTCAACCGCACGGTCGGCGCGATGCTCTCGGGCGAAGTGGCCCGTCGCTACGGCCATGACGGGTTGCCCGACAACACGATCAACGTGAAGCTCACCGGCGTCGCCGGCCAGAGCTTCGCCGCCTGGCTCGCCCACGGCGTCACGCTCGACCTGACCGGCGATGCTAACGACTATGTCGGCAAGGGCCTGTCCGGCGGCCGCGTGATCGTGCGCCAGCCCGGCCACGTGAACCGCGATCCGCTCAAGAACATCATCGTCGGCAATACCGTGCTCTACGGCGCGATCTCCGGCGAGGCGTTCTTCAACGGCGTCGGCGGCGAGCGCTTCGCGGTCCGCAACTCGGGTGCGATCGCGATCGTCGAAGGCTGCGGCGATCACGGCTGCGAATACATGACCGGCGGCGTGGTAACGGTGCTCGGCAAGACCGGCCGCAACTTCGCGGCAGGCATGTCCGGTGGCATCGCCTACGTCTATGACGAGGACGGCGAGTTCGACAAGCTGGTGAACCCGGCGATGGTCGATCTCATCCGCATCTCGGCCGAAGCCGACGAGGATGAAGGAACGGGCCGTCCCCAGCAGCGCACCGTCTCGGTCCGCGACCTGGGCATGGGCGACATGCTGCGCCACGATGCGGAGCGCCTGCGCATCCTGCTCGAACGCCACCACCTGCACACCGGCTCGAAGCGGGCCCGCGCACTGCTCGACGACTGGTCGAACGCGCTGGGCAAGTTCGTCAAGGTGATGCCGCGCGACTATGCGAAGGCTCTGCGCCAGCAGGAGGCGGAACGCCTCGAAGCCGCTTCGGTCGCAGCAGAATAAGATCGGGAATTAGTAAGATGGGCAAGGAAACCGGCTTCCTCGAACTGGACCGCCAGGACCGCACCTATGGCGATGCCAAGGAGCGCCTCCAGAACTACAACGAGTTCGTCGTCCCGCTGGCGCCGCAGGCGCTCAAGGACCAGGCTTCGCGCTGCATGAACTGCGGCGTGCCGCACTGCCACACCGGCTGTCCGGTCAACAACATCATTCCGGACTGGAACCACCTGGTCTACGAGGACGACTTCCGCAACGCGCTGGAAGTCCTCCACTCGACCAACAACTTCCCCGAGTTCACCGGCCGCATCTGCCCCGCACCCTGCGAGGCTGCCTGCACCCTGAACATCGTGGACCAGCCCGTCACCATCAAGTCGATCGAATGCGCGATCGTCGACAAGGGCTGGCAGGAAGGCTGGATCACGCCGAAGCCCGCCACGAAGAAGACCGGCAAGTCCGTCGCCGTGGTCGGCTCCGGCCCGGCCGGTATGGCCTGCGCGCAGCAGCTCGCCCGCGCCGGCCACTCGGTAACCGTGTTCGAGAAGAGCGACCGCGTTGGCGGCCTGCTTCGCTACGGCATCCCCGACTTCAAGATGGAGAAGCACCTCATCAACCGCCGTCTCGTGCAGATGATGGCGGAAGGCGTGGAATTCCGCACCTCCACCGAAGTCGGCGTGACCGTGTCGGTCGCCTCGCTGAAGGAAAACTTCGACACCGTCGTCTTCGCGGGCGGCGCCGAGGATCCGCGTCCGCTGAACATTCCGGGCTTCGAACTGCCCGGCGTGCGCTTCGCGATGGAGTTCCTGACCCAGCAGAACAAGCGCAACGCGGGCGACGATGAAGTTCGCGCCGCCCCGCGCGGCACGCTTTCGGCCACCGGCAAGCACGTCATCGTCATCGGCGGCGGCGACACCGGTTCCGACTGCGTGGGCACCTCGAACCGCCAGGGCGCCGCTTCGGTCACCCAGCTGGAAATCATGCCCAAGCCGCCGCTGCATGAAAACAAGGCGATGTCCTGGCCGAACTGGCCGCTCAAGCTGCGCACCTCGTCCAGCCACGAGGAAGGCGTCGAGCGCGACTGGGCCGTGCTGACCAAGCGCGTCATCGGCGACAACGACGTGCGCGCCCTCGAATGCGTCCGCGTCGAGTGGAAGGACGGCAAGATGCAGGAAGTGGCAGGCAGCGAGTTCACGCTCCAGGCCGACCTCATCCTGCTCGCCATGGGCTTCGTCGGCCCGCGCAAGGCCGGCATGCTCGACCAGTCGGGCGTCGATCTGGACGCACGCGGCAACGTCAAGGCCACCATGGCCGACTACCGCACCAGCGACCCCGCCATCTACTCCTGCGGTGACATGCGCCGTGGCCAGTCGCTGGTGGTCTGGGCGATTCGCGAAGGCCGCCAGTGCGCGCGCGCCGTGGACGAGGCGCTCATGGGCGTTTCCGAACTGCCGCGCTAAGCCCGGTAAACCTCGATTTCGGGAAAGGGCGCTCCGCAAGGGGCGCCCTTTTTCGTTTACCCCCATTTTCGTTTACCCGTTTCCGACGCTCCGGCGATCACTCCTGCCCTGCGGTTGACCGCCGCGCCGCTCTCCCTGAGCCTGGCGAAGATAGGAGGCCGAATGCTGTTGGAAATCGCGGAAATCGAAGTGCGTGCCGGAGCGGAGGACAGCTTTGCCGAAGCCATGCACCGGTCGGGCTTGTCCGATCTGGCCGCCTGCGAAGGCGTCGTCTCCATCCGTTTCGGACGCGGCGTGGAGAATCCGTCGAAGTTCACCTTCAACGTCGTCTGGACATCCATGGAAGCGCACGAAGCGGCACGCGGGCTGGATGCCTTCGGGCGCTTCCGCGCGGCCTTCGGCGACATGGGCGTGGGCGGAGCGATGAGCCACTACGTGATGGACGAAGCCATTCCCGGCATCTCCGCCTGACGTCGTCCCGGACCTGATCCGGGACCGCTGGCAAGTCTTTAGGCGCTCGTCTGCGCGCAAGGCGCGGCTCGGCCAGCGGTCCCGGATCAGGTCCGGGACGACGACCTTACCAATCGGCCTACCAGTCGATCGTCCCTCGTCCTTTCGCTTCCAGAAACGCATTGGCCTTGCTGAAATGACGGCAACCCAGGAAGCCGCGATGGGCCGAAAGCGGGCTGGGATGCGGCGCGGTCAGCACAAGGTGATGACTCGAAGCCAGCCCCGGCACCCGCATCGCCTTTTTCTGAGCGTGACTGCCCCACAGCAGGAACACGCAAGGCTCGTCCTTGGCGGCGACCGCCGCGACGGCGGCATCGGTGATCGCTTCCCAACCCTTGTTCTGGTGCGAGCCGGCCTGCGCTTCCTCCACCGTCAGTGCATTGTTGAGCAGGAGCACGCCCTGCCGCGCCCAGTGTTCGAGATTGCCGTGTCCCGGCGGGGTCACGCCGCAATCGGTCGCCAGTTCCTTGTAGATATTGACCAGCGAAGGCGGCACTTTCACCCCTTCCGGCACCGAGAACGACAGACCATGCGCCTGCCCCGGCCCGTGATAGGGATCCTGCCCCAGGATGACGACGCGCACCTGATCCAGCGGCGTCAGTTCCAGCGCCCGCAGACGGCTGCCGCGCGGCGGATATATCCGCCTGCCCGCGGCCTCTTCGGCCTTGAGCCAGCCGCCCAGTCGGCGCGATTCGGGGGAATCGACCACCGCACCGAGCGCCGGTTGCCAGGATGGCGGCACGCCCTGAAGCGATCCCGAGACGTCCATTCGCGCCGTACTCCCGCCTAAACCATTTGCGAAACTGAGGCCCAGTCCCTAAGCATTTTCGGACCATGGCTGTCTATCTCCACGAAGAAGATCTCCCCGAAGGCGTGCTTGCGCCGGGACCCGTTGCCGTCGACACCGAGACGATGGGTTTGATCACCCCGCGCGACCGCCTTTGCGTGGTCCAGATTTCCGACGGACAGGGCGACGAGCATCTCGTACGCTTTGCCCCCGGCAGCGACTTTGCCGCGCCGAACCTGAAGGCGGTGCTGGCCGATCCGGCCAGGCTGAAGCTCTATCATTTCGCCCGGTTCGACCTGGCGGCAATAGAGCACTACCTGGGTGTCACCGCCGCGCCGGTGTTCTGCACCAAGATCGCCAGCAAGCTGACCCGTACTTATACCGATCGCCACGGGCTGAAGGACCTGGTGCGCGAACTGCTCGGCAAGGAAGTGTCGAAGCAGCAGCAGTCGAGCGACTGGGGCGCCGCCGAGCTGAGCGAGCCGCAGAAGGACTATGCCGCTTCAGACGTGCGCTACCTGCACGCCATGCACGAAATCCTGGTGGTCCGCCTCGCCCGCGAGAATCGCACCGAGATCGCGCAGGCCTGCTTCGATTTTCTGCCCGCCCGCGCCCGGCTCGACCTTGCGGGATGGCCCGATCACGATATCTTCAGCCACGAAGCCGCCTGACCGGAGCCTGATCACGCATGTCGGTCGAAGCCAACCAGGTCCGCAACCGCCGCCGGCACTTCGCCGCGCCCGGCGGCTCGCACGATCGCATGGTGTCGATCCTGGCCAAGGCCCTGCCTGCGGGCATCGGCCTGGTCGCCGCCGTGATGATCCTGGTTCCGCTCTCCCCGCGCGGAGAGATCAGCTTCCTGCTGGACCGCAACAAGGTGGCGACGACCGGCGAGCGTATCGCCGTCTCGCGCGCCGCCTATCGCGGACAGGACAACCAAGGCCGCGATTTCGTGGTCACGGCGGGCACCGCCGTCCAGCGTTCCCCTGAAATTCCGATCGTGGAACTGGAGACGCTGGCCGCCAAAATGAACTTGCGTGACGGCCCCGCCGAGATCGTGGCTCCGCGCGGCGCCTACAATTTCGACAACGACACCATGGCGGTGGACGGCCCGGTCAACTTCAAGTCGTCCGACGGCTACACGATGACCACCAGCAAGGTGGACGTCGATATCAACCAGAAGATGGCCGTGGCATCGGGCGGCGTGCAGGGCACCGTGCCCTCGGGCACTTTCAAGGCCGACACAATGCACGCCGATCTCGATACCCGCACCATTACACTCGAAGGCAATGCCCGGATGCGCATCACGCCCGGCAAGCTGAGGATGCCGCAATGACCCGCCGCTTTTTTGAATCCCGCTCGGTTCGGATCGCTCTCGGCGTGCCGGTGGCAGCCCTTGCCCTGTTCGCGGCCGGGCAGCAGCTCGGCGCGCAGGCGATCTCGGGCCACAACTCGAACGCCCCCGTCGATTTCGGCGCCGACCGGATCGAACTTCAGGACAAGCAAAACCGCGTGGTGCTGACGGGCAATGTCGATATCACCCAGGCCGACCTCCGCCTGCGCGGTGCCCGCACCATCATCGACTTCGCCCGGGGCGACCAGACCCAGGTCCAGCGCATCACGGCCAGCGGCAATGTCGTCGTCACCCGGCAGGACCAGGTGGCCACCGGCGACACCGCCATCTACGACTTCAACCAGCGCATCATCACCATGGTCGGCAATGCCACGCTCAAGCGCGGTGGCGGCGATACCCTGCGCGGCGGCCGTTTCGTGATGGACCTGAAGAGCGGCGTGTCCTCGGCCTCGGGCGGCCGCGTGAAGGGCACGTTCAACGTTCCCAAGAAGAACAACTGAAAACCGGACGCCGCTTCCATCGGCGCCCAAAAGCAAAAGGCCGGTCACGACATCGAAGTCGTGACCGGCCTTTTGCTTTTGGTGTGAAGGGCAGGCTCTCGGGATGGTCCGCCCTTTTTCTCGATGATCAGAACGCCCGGTCGTGCACCAGCACCCGCGCGGTCAGGAAGATGATGTGCAGGTCGCGCATGATCGTCCAGCCTTCGAGATACTCGAGGTCCGACTGGAGACGGTTGATGAGATCCGATTCCTGGTCGGTGGCGCCGCGATAGCCGCGCACCTGGGCCAGGCCGCTCAAGCCCGGCTTCAGGCAGTGCCGCTGCCAGTAGCGGCGGTCCACTTCCCAGAACAGCTTGTCGCCCGCCAGCGAGCCCGTGGCGTGGGGACGCGGTCCCACCAGGCTCATGTCTCCCAGCAGCACGTTGAAGAGCTGCGGCAGCTCGTCGATGCTGGTGCGGCGGATGAACCTACCCACGGCGGTGATGCGCTGGTCTTCCTTGGAAGCCGAGACATTGCCATTGGTGTCGCACAAGGTCTGCGTCATGCTGCGGAACTTGTACATGTTGAAGAAGGTGTTGCCGCGGCCCATGCGCCGTTGAACGAAGAATACCGGCCCGCCGTCCTGCAACTTGACCGCCAGCGCGACCACCAGCAGCAGCGGCGAGAGCGCGAGGATCGCGCCGCCGGAAAAGGCGACGTCGAAGATGCGCTTGATCGCGCGTTCGCGCAGGCCAAGTGGTCCGGCCGAGACGAGCAGCAGCCCGTGCTGGCCGGTCACCCGCGCGCCCTGGGCACCCAGGCGCGCCACTTCGTCGTCCAGCACTTCGCCATCGACATTGGCGCCCTTGAGCACCATCGCCCATTCCGCGCGCCTATCGGCAGGGCAGCTCACCACCACCCGGTCGATATTGCGCAGGACCAGGCCGACGCGATCGAGCGAATCCGGATCCTTGAGATTGGGGCGCAGGCCCATCGCCGCCGCCGACACGCGGATCGCGCCGGACATCCGCAATTGCGGGCCACCGTCGTCGATGATCAGCTCGTTGATGACGTTAGCGCCGCAGCGCCAGCGGACGAAGCTGCGAAGCTGCAGCCGCGACCAGGCGATCAGCGCCATTGCGCAGATCACACCGCCACTGAAGGCCCCGCGAGACAGCTCGGCCGAGGATTTCATCAGGAACTGAACGAAGACGACGACGACGACCGCCACCACCATCGACACTTCCGCACGGAAAATCCCGCGCCAGCCGTCGCGCAAGGCGTCGGTGGAATAGGCGGCGTTGTACAGCGCCAGCGTCAAAAAGATCGGCAGCAGCACTTGTCCGTAGACGAGTGCCATCTGCAATCCGCGGCCAGTGTCATAAAGCCAGCCGGCAAGAGCAAAGCCCGCCAGAAGAGCGACAAGATCGCCCACCAGCAAAGCGAGATAACATTGAAGCCGCCGACGTTCGAGCGAAGGTGCGACGAGAAGTTCGTCTACTTCGGAGCGCTGAACGGCTTGGGTCGATACTGCAAATGGCGCATTCATGCGTTCAACACTCCCGATGGTCGAACTCATGCCCCCGCATCCCCTCTTCAGATAAGCCACTGCCCCAACACGAATTCGAGGTCGTGCTGCACTGCAATAGGCGAATGTCCTTATGAACATTCCTTCGGCGCGGGAAAGCCGATTCAGTTAAGCTGTTCTTTTTATCCGTTGTTTGCCATCAAGTGTAGCAATTCTGGCTATTTCGACTAACCCTTCCGCAAGCAGAAGGTCAGCATCCTGGCTATTGCTCAAAAGCGATTGGTGCAGTGCAATAAGACGGGCAACCAAGCGCTCCAAACGATTACCACGCCAGATCCGCAATTGCACGCCGAGTGCTGGCTTGTCTTTCCAGAAAATGCGGCGGGCCGCCGCTTCCGCATCGATCAGCGCGCCGGGATCGCCGGCCCTGCCGAGCCGCGAATTGAGCCCTGCAAGCTGTGCCGTGCGCCTCTCGAAAGCGAGCAGCAGACCGACGGCGTTGATGCCCTGATCGCGCATCCGCTTGAGTTCAGGGCCGATTGCATCCCGCTTGCCGCCCAGAACGGCATCGACCAACGGGCCGAAGTCGTCATCCTCGGTGGAAGCGCCGACCGCATCGAGGTCGGCGCTGGAAACGGGTCGCGGCGTTTCCGCGCTGGCATCCAGATAGAGCGCCAGCTTGGTCACTTCCGAGCGGGCCAGCCGGGTATCGAGCCCCGAAGCCCGCGCGATTCGCTCGGCAAGGTCGCTGCCCATCTTGAGGCCCGCGCCATTGGCCATGGTCCGCACGGCACTGGTGACCGCCGACAGATCCGGCGGGTAGAACATCGCTACCAGGCCATCGGGCCGGGCCGCCAGCAGCTTGGCCGTGCGCGACTTGTCGGTGGCGCCAGTGGCCACGATCAGGACCGGGCAGGCATCCACCTCGCTTTCGAGCAGAATCTGCACCGCATCGTGGGCCTCGTCGCCCTGGGCGCGGATCCAGATATGGCGGGAGGTGCCGCCGAACAGCGAATTGGAGCGCGCCTCGTCGCCCAGCTTCACCGGATCCCGGCGCAGCTCCGAACCGGCCATCTCCACTCGTTCGCCCGGTTCGGGAAGGAGCGAAACGATCTTCGCGGCGGCATCGCTGGCGCCGGCCTCATCCGGTCCGCAAAAGAAGAAAACCCGCGCCTGCTGAGCGGCGCGGGCTGCAAGACCACCGAAATCCTTCTGGGTGGCCTTCACCGCGTCACGCCGGTCACTGCTTGGTGTCGCCGCGCAGACGCAGGGCGACGGCCGTGACGATGCGTGTCGCGATGTCCTTCGACATGTTTTCCAGGGCCGTCTGCTCCGCCGCGATCGTGGCGTAGTCGGACGAAACCACGTCGATTCCCGCGTCGGAACCGGCCGTGGCATCGAGCACGATTTCCTGGCTGGACATATCGACGAGCTGATAGCGCGCGCGCAGGGTGCGGCGTTCGCGGCCGATGGTGTCGTCCGAGAGCAGCGCGAAGCCTTCGAGCTTGTCGTCCAGCCGGATATCGAGGCGATAGCGCGGAGAGGCACCGGCCTTGTCCGCACCGAGCTGGTCGACGATCGCGTTGCGGACCAGCCAGCCCGCGCGCCCTTCGATCGCCGCGACCTGCACCCCGGTCAGCCCCCGCGCCACGGCGCCATTGCTGCCGCCGGCATACATCGGCTGGAGGCCGCAGCCCGAAAGCAGCGCGGCCCCGACCAGAGCCGGACCCAAGAGGCGCAGGAAACGCATCACGCGACGAGATTGACCAGACGGTCAGGGACGACGATCACTTTCCTCACCTCGGCTCCATCCAGCGCACGCTGCACTTTCTCGCTGGCCAGGGCAAGCGCTTCAAGCTCTTCTTTCGAAGTGCCCTTGGCGACGGTCAGGGTGTCGCGCAGCTTGCCCTTCACCTGGACGGCCACGGTCACTTCGTCCTCGACCAGCAGCGCCGGATCGACTTCGGGCCATGCCGCCTGCGATACGAGCCCTTCTCCGAACTGGGCGAAAGCCTCTTCGGCAAGGTGCGGCATCATCGGCGAGACGAGCAGCAGGATCGTGCGGATCGCGTTCGAGCGGCTGGCCGAAGGGGCGGCCTTTTCGACCGCGCCGGTCAGCTCGTAGATGCGCGCCACGGCCTTGTTGAAGCCCAGCGATTCGATGTCCGAAGCGACAGCGGCCACCGTCTGGTGCGCCTTGCGGTCGATGGCCTTGTCTTCGCCGGTTGCCGAGGCGTCGTACTGGGCGAACAGACGCCACAGGCGCTGGACGAAACGGCCGCAGCCCTCGATGCCGGCTTCCGACCATGGCAGGTCGCGTTCCGGCGGGCTGTCGGACAGCATGAACCAGCGGATTGCGTCGGCGCCGTAAGTCGCGACGATCTCATCCGGATCGACGACGTTCTTCTTCGACTTCGACATCTTGATGACGCGGCCGATCTCGACCGGGGCGCCATCGGCCTTGAGCGTGGCCGTTTCCGCGCCGCGCTCGATCTCGCCGGGCGAGAAATAGACCGGCTGGCCATTGGCATCGTTGATGCGGAAGTAGGTTTCGTGCGTGACCATGCCCTGCGTGAACAGGCTGGCGAAGGGCTCCTTCACCTCGATCTTGCCGATGCGGGCCAGTGCGCGCGTCCAGAAGCGAGCATAGAGCAAGTGCAGGATCGCGTGCTCGATACCGCCGATATACTGCTCAACAGGCAGCCACTCGGCGATCTTGGCCGGGTCGAACGGGCGGTCGTCCGGCTGGCTGGCGAAGCGCAGGAAGTACCACGAGGAATCGACGAAGGTGTCGAGCGTGTCGGTCTCGCGGCGCGCGGCATGGCCACACTGCGGGCAATCGACGTGCTTCCAGGTCGGGTGGCGGACCAGCGGGTTGCCGGGCGTCGCGAAATCGACGTCCTCGGGCAGCGTGACCGGCAGGTGCTTCTTGGGCACCGGCACCACGCCGCAGACCTCGCAGTGGATGAAGGGGATCGGCGTACCCCAGTAGCGCTGGCGCGAGACGCCCCAGTCGCGCAGGCGCCATACGGTCTTGCCCTCACCCCAGCCCTCGGCCTCGGCGCGCGCGATGACGGCGGCCTTGGCATCCTTCACGGCCATGCCGTTGAGGAAGTCGGAATGCACGCAGACACCGTCACCGGCCTCGGACTCGCCGTCGAACGGCTTGTCGGCATCGGCTTCGCTCGCCGCGACAACGCGCAGGATTGGCAGGCCGTACTTGGTGGCGAATTCGAAGTCGCGCTGATCGTGGCCGGGAACCGCCATGACCGCGCCGGTGCCGTAGTCCATCAGCACGAAGTTGGCGATGAACACCGGCAGGTCGGCACCCGTGAACGGGTGCTTGGCCTTGACGCCGGTATCGAAGCCCAGCTTCTCGGCGGTTTCCAGCTCGGCTGCGGTCGTGCCGCCCTGCTTGCAGAGCGCGATGAAGTCCTCGACTTCGGGGCGTCCGACGGCAACCGCCTGCGCGATCGGGTGATCGGCAGCGACGGCCACGAAGCTAGCGCCGAAGATCGTGTCCGGGCGGGTCGAGTAGACTTCCACCGAACCGATGCCGCCGATCTCTGCGGTCAGGTCGAACTTGAACTGCAGGCCCTGCGACTTGCCGATCCAGTTCTCCTGCATCGTGCGGACCTTCTCGGGCCACTTGTCGAGCGTGGAAAGGCCGTCCAGAAGTTCGTCCGCGAAGTCGGTGATCTTGAGGAACCATTGGGAGAGCTTGCGCTTCTCCACCAGCGCGCCAGAGCGCCAGCCGCGCCCGTCGATCACCTGCTCGTTCGCCAGCACGGTCTGGTCGACCGGATCCCAGTTAACCGCCGATTCCTTGCGGTAGACCAGGCCATTCTCATAGAGATCGATGAACAGCGCCTGCTCGTGGCCGTAATATTCCGGCTCGCAAGTGGCGATCTCGCGGCTCCAGTCGAGCGCGAAGCCCAGGCGCTTCAACTGCGCCTTCATGTTGGCGATGTTCTCGCGCGTCCAGCCACCGGGGTGGACGCCCTTTTCCATGGCCGCGTTCTCGGCGGGCATGCCGAAGGCGTCCCAGCCCATCGGATGGAGCACTTCGTGGCCGGTCATGCGCTTGTAGCGCGCCAGCACGTCGCCCATCGTATAGTTGCGGACGTGGCCGATATGGATGCGCCCCGAAGGATAAGGGAACATCTCAAGCACGAAGCTGCGCGGCTTCGACGAGGTGTCGTCAGCCTTGAAGCACTGCGCGTCGTCCCACGCAGCCTGCCAGCGCGTGTCCGCCTGAGCCGGATCGAACCGCTCGGTCATCTCTATCAAGTCTCCTGCGAGCTTATGCCGCCCGCGCAATTGGAACTGCGGGCCGGTTCAGCCCGCAGGAAAAATCAGCCGCCGATCGAATCGCGACGCAGGTCGCGGGCGCGGGTGAGAATGATGTCCTCAAGCTTCTGCACGGTGGCGGCCTGCACCGGCGCCGGAGCCCAGCCGCCATTGGCCGAGACTTCGCGCTGCGCGGTGACGCGCAGGGCGTCGGCGCGGAGGTCCTTGTCGAGGATCATCACGGTGACCTTGACGCGCTCGCCCGGCTGCTTGGGATTGACGTACCAGTCGGTGACGATGACGCCGCCCGCGCTGTCCGACTGGAGCAGCGGCATGAACGACAGCGAATCGAGGCTGGCGCGCCAGAGATAGCTGTTCACGCCGATCGTGGTCACCGCCGAAGGTGCGATCGAGGAATTCACCTGCTTGCGGCCACCGCCACAACCGGCCAGCGCAAGCGCGGCCACGGCGCAGAAGCCCGCGGTTGCCAGCGATCGAGCGGAGAGAAGGCCGGTATGGGTGCTGCCTGTCATCGTAATTCCCAGTTCCTGATCTTGGCGAAGTGCCGGACTTCCCGCGCGCTTGCCGTGAAACGCCTCTATAGCCGCCGCTGCCGGAGCGGCAAGTGCGGGTTCATCAGCTTGCAGCCATAACCGCCGCGAGACTAAACGCTTGCTGAACGGAGAAGTGGCGCCTGCCTGCAAGAGGCGCGGGCTCTCCCACTGCCGATCAGTCTGTGTTAGGATGCAATCTCCAGGATCGCGCCATAGGCCAGCAAGCCGGCGATCGCGGGAAGAAGGCCAGCAGGAACGCTTTGTGATGAATAGCGAAGGTGTACGCCCGGAAAACGCGGATCGGCAGGGTGCCGGAACCGTGAAGAGGGGCTTGGCCAATGGCGGCACCAGGACCAGCCTGATGCTGGCGTGCTGCGTCTCCGTACTCGCCCTGCCCAGCGCCGTCCTGGCCTTTACCGCCAGCTTTCGCGTGGATCCTGCCAGTCGCGCATTCGGCGCACTCAACGACGATACCTCGCCGGAGAGCCTCTCCCGCGCGATCGCCATGCGATCGCTGGGTGACGGCGAGAGCTTCCCCTTCACGCCCGCAGGCCCTTCCGCGCGCCGCGACCGCGCGGTGACGGTTGCCGTGCGCGTCGATCCGGAAGCGGCACAGGCGATCATCGTGCGCAATCGCAACCAGATCGCGCGCAACGATGTGCCGAACGTGGGTAACCTGAAGATCGCGCCGACCGCCTTCAACCTGGGCGTCTCGCGCGGCTATCAGAACTTCGCGCCCGATATCGCCGCGGCGGCCTCCGCCACGACCGCGGCCCGCGGCATTTCGGACGCTCCCGAACTCAAGAAGTTCAGTCTCCAGGCCGGCGCCGCCGAGCAGAAGGAGCCGCGCTTCACCACGCGCCTGTCGATCGACGAGAAGCGGGCGCCCGGCCGCGCTCCCCACACATTCGCCGGTGAAGCGGGCGAAGTCGATCTTGCCGGCTCTTTCCGGGTAACCAACAATCTCGATGTCACGGCAGGGCTGCGCTATTCGCAGGAGCGCGAGCGCCTGGTGCCCCTGACCGACGGCCGTCAGGACAGTCAGGCCGTTTACGTAGGCACTCAGTTCAAGTTCTGATTTTTGCAACGAAGATTGCGTTTCTCTCATCGAAACGACGTAAATAAACCTTGCTGGCATAGGGCTTCCGCTTGCCCTGCCCCATTGCATTTCCTAGCCTGCCCTTGGTGGATGCTCACTAAGCGAAAGGCTTTATAATGGCGCGCGTTGCTATCGTTACCGGTGGAACCAGGGGTATCGGAGAGGCTGTTTCACTCGCCCTTCAGGAGAGGGGCCATACCGTAGTTGCAAATTACGCAGGCAATGACGAAAAGGCGAAAGCCTTCACCGACAAGACTGGCATCGCGGCCTACAAGTGGGACGTCGGCGATCACGAAGCCGTGCTGGAAGGCGTGGCACGGGTGACCGAGGAAGTCGGACCCGTCGATATCGTCATCAACAACGCCGGCATCACGCGCGACGGCGTGCTCCACAAGATGAGCTTCGATGACTGGAACGAGGTGATGCGCATCAACCTCGGCGGCTGCTTCAACATGGCCAAGGCCACGTTTTCCGGCATGCGCGATCGCGGCTGGGGCCGTATCGTCAACATCGGCTCGATCAACGGCCAGGCCGGCCAGTACGGCCAGGTGAACTATGCCGCCGCCAAGTCCGGCATCCATGGTTTCACCAAGGCGCTCGCGCAGGAAGGCGCCAAGTACGGCGTCACCGTCAACGCCATCGCCCCCGGCTATATCGATACCGACATGGTTGCCGCCGTGCCGGCGCCGGTGCTGGAGAAGATCGTCGCCAAGATCCCGGTCGGCCGTCTCGGCAGCGCCTATGAAATCGCGCGCGGCTGCGCGTTCCTCTGTTCCGAGAACGCTGCTTTCGTCACCGGCTCCACGCTGAGCATCAACGGCGGCCAGCACATGTATTGAGCGATCGAAGGGCCGGTCTTAGGGTCGGCCCTTCCCCGCTTTCAGGCTCTATGCGGGCCGAAGAGAATGACCGCCGCGCCCGTCAGGCATATCGCGGCTCCGCCCAGATCCCAGCGATCGGGACGAACGCCCTCGGCGATCCACAACCATAGCAGCGCAGACGTGATGTAAATCCCGCCATAGGCCGCATAGGCGCGGCCCGCGTTGCTGCTGTCCACCAGCGTCAACAACCAGGCGAAAAGCACGAGCGATGCACAGCCGGGGATGAGCCAGACGGCGGACTTGCCCATCCGGAGCCAGGCCCAGAAGGCGAAGCAGCCCGCGATCTCTGCCAGGGCCGCGCCGATGTAGACGATAATGGCTTGCATTCCGGGTCGATAGCTTCTGCTGTTCGTTCTATCTTCCAGCTTGTCCGGCGATATCCCAATGCTAAGCATTGTCGATGACGTCGATCTACCACCCGCCGGTCAAGCGTTCGATCGAGATCGCCGGGCACAAAACCTCGATCAGCCTGGAACCCGCCTTCTGGGATCTGCTGCGGCGGGTCGCCGCGCGCGAAGGGATTCCGATCAATGCCCTGGTCGCGCGGATTGATGCCGAACGGCTGGAGGCCGACACCCCGCCGGGGCTTGCGAGTGCGATCCGGGTGTGGTTGATCGCCGCCGCCAGGATCTGAGCGCAAACGGCGAAGGGCGGAAGCCTTTGCGACTCCCGCCCTTTGGAATGACTGCGATCCCTTGCCGCGATCAGTACGTCGACGGCGGATCGCTGGCCGGAAAGCTCTCGTCGATCGCTTCGTCGGTCTTCGACCAGCGCGGCGGCGTGTGCGTCATGTTCTCGGGGCCGGCGTCCCGGACGGGATAGCTGTCGGGTCCACCGGCAGAGGCCGTCTGTTCGTTGGCGCGATTGGCGTACTTGTAGAGCGCGTAGCCAATGGCACCGGCTGCGGCCAACTTGATCAAGCCCATGGTCGTTGCTCCTATTGCGTTTCGACAGGAGCAACGCGCCGTGTGGCCGTTAGGTTTCCTTACTCGTTGCCGACCCGTTCGATCTGTGCGCCGACCAGCGCCAGCTTCTCCTCAAGCCGCTCGTAACCGCGGTCCAGGTGATAGAGGCGATGGACCTGGGTTTCGCCTTCCGCCGCGAGCCCTGCGATCACCAGGCTCATCGAGGCGCGCAAGTCGGTGGCCATCACTTCGGCGCCGGTCAGCTTCTGGACGCCGTGGACCACGGCGGTGCGGCCCTTGGTCTCGATATGCGCGCCCATGCGGTTAAGCTCGGGAACATGCATGTAGCGGTTTTCGAAGATCGTTTCGGTGAGCACGCTGGAACCCTCGGCGCGGCAGAGCAGGGCCATGAGCTGCGCCTGCATATCGGTCGCGAAACCGGGGTAGGGCGCGGTCGAAAGCGTTACCGGCTTCAGCGGGCCGTCGGCGGCGACATGGAGCCCGTCAGCCGTCGCCTCGACGTGGACGCCAGCGTCGCGCAGCGCCTGGACGGTGGCTTCCATGTCCTCGATCTTAGCGCCCTTCAGCGTGACTTCGCCGCCGGTAATGGCGGCGGCGCAGGCGTAGGAGCCGGCTTCGATGCGATCCGGCATGACCATATAGGTGGCGCCATGCAGGCGATCGACGCCGTGGATCGTGAGGTCGGACGTGCCGATGCCCTCGATCTGCGCGCCCATGGCGACCAGCAGGTTGCACAGATCGACGATTTCCGGCTCACGCGCGGCATTGTGAAGGGTGGACTTGCCCTTGCACAGCACGGCGGCCATCAGCGCGTTCTCGGTAGCCCCCACCGAGACGACCGGGAAGGAATAGCGGCCGCCGGGCAGGCCGCCGTCGGGCGCGATGGCGCGGACGTAGCCGGCTGCCATCTCAATCTGGGCGCCCAGCGCTTCCAGCGCCTTGAGATGCAGGTCGATCGGGCGGTTGCCGATGGCGCAGCCGCCGGGCAGCGAAACGGTGGCCTCGCCCATGCGCGCCAGCATCGGGCCAAGCACGAGAATCGAGGCGCGCATCTTGCGCACGAGATCATAGGGCGCAACCGAGCTGGTGATTCGCGTGGCCTGAAGCGTCATCACCCGGCCGAAATCTTCCGGACGGCTGCCCGCGATCATCGTCGAGATGCCGAACTGGTTCATCAGGTGCTGGAAACCGTCGATGTCCGCGAGGCGCGGCAAGTTGCGCAACGTCAGCGGTTCTTCGGTCAGCATGGCACAGGGCAGCAGCGTCAGCGCCGCGTTCTTCGCGCCGGAAACGGGGATGGTGCCGGCAAGGCGCTTGCCGCCTTCGATGATGATCTTGTCCATGGCCGCTCTTTAGCCGGATTTGGCCGCGCAGCAAGCACACCTCGGAGAAACACGGATAGACTGTTGCGCTGCATCTGCGAAGCGGCTTTAATCCCATTGTAACCAAACGGAGTCAGACCTTTACCCATGTCTGCACCACAGTTCAAAAAGCCCGTCCGAAAAGCAGTCTTCCCGGTCGCCGGACTTGGAACCCGCTTTCTTCCCGCAACCAAGGCGATTCCCAAGGAACTTCTTCCCGTCGTCGATCGCCCGCTGATCCAATACGCCGTCGATGAGGCGCGCGAGGCGGGAATCGAGGAGTTCGTCTTCGTGACCGGCCGCGGCAAGACCGCGATCGTCGAGCATTTCGATACGGCTTATGAACTGGAAGCGACGATGACCGCGCGCGGCAAGTCGCTCGATCCGCTCGAATCTACCCGCATCCAGCCCGGCAACCTCGTCACCGTTCGCCAGCAGGTTCCGCTCGGCCTGGGCCACGCCGTCTGGTGCGCCCGCGCCGTCATCGGCGACGAACCTTTCGCGATCTTCCTGCCCGACGAACTGATGTACGGCTCACCCGGCTGCATGGCGCAGATGGTGGAAGCGTACAACGAAGTGGGCGGCAACCTCGTCTCGGTGCTCGAAGTGCCGGAAGAGGACGTTTCCAGCTATGGCGTCATCGCACCCGGCGCGACGCTCGACATCCTGGGCGGCGCTATCACCGAGGTGAAGGGTCTGGTCGAAAAGCCCAAGGTGGCCGATGCGCCGTCGAACAAGATCGTTTCGGGCCGCTATATCCTCCAGCCGGAAATCATGGGTCTGCTCGCCAACCAGGGCAAGGGCGCAGGCGGCGAGATCCAGTTGACCGATTCGATGGCCAAGCTGATCGGACAGCAGCCGTTCCACGCCGTGACCTTCGCGGGCCAGCGGTTCGACTGCGGTTCCAAGGTCGGCTTCGTCGAAGCGACTCTGGCCATCGCCCTTGACCGCCCCGACATGGGCGGGGAAGTGCGGACCATCGCGAAGAAGCTGCTCGCCTAAGCTTTTTGCCGAGGCGATACGAAAAAGCGCGCTCCTTACGGGGCGCGCTTTTTCTTTGGCAAAGGCCCAAGAACGTCAGCGGCGAACGGGGTCCGTCAGGCGCGCCATGATCGAAGCGACATAAGCCTGGGTTTCGCGGATGCGCGGGATTCCACCCGCTTTCAGAACCCGGCCGGGACCGGCGTTGTAGGCCGCCAGCGCCTTTTCGATGTCGCCGCCGAAGGTATCGAGTTGGATGCGCAGGTAGCGCGCGCCGCCTTCGAGGTTGGCCATGGGATCGCCGGGATTGACGCCCATCTGCGCCGCCGTGCCGGGCATGAGCTGCGCAAGGCCCCGCGCGCCAACCGGCGAAAGCGCCGCCTCGTTCCAGCGGCTTTCCTGCCATACCACCGCTTCGAGCAGGGTGGGGCTGATGTCGTACTTCGCGGCAAGCTCCGCCACGCGGGCGCGCCAGCGGTTCGGGCCCGCCGCGTCCAGGGCATCGGTGATGGACTGGGGATGAAGCTGAGCGGCCTCGAGCCCCGCCGGAACCGTTTCCACCGCCGCCACGTCCGCGCCAACGGTATCGCCGCCCTGCCCCGCCGGACCGCCCGCCACCCATTGGTAGCCACCGGCGCCGACTTGCAGGACATCGGCCCAGGCCGCCGAGGGGCAGGCAAGACCCGACATTGCCGCCAGGACACTGCCGGCCAGAGCCATCATGCGATTCGAGATCCCCGTCATCGCCGCCCTGATACTCCACCAGGGCCGATATCCTCAAGCCGGCGCATCATGTCATTCGATTCCCAGCGCGGTGCGGATCGAGCGCCAGGACAGCATCTTGAAGTTCTGGGCCTTCGGCGCATTGTTGCCGTCTTGCGCGACCATCAGCCCTTCGGGGAACTGCGGCCCGAAGTCGCCCAGCATGACTTCGATGCCGTCGGTATCGCTGGTGCCGCCGATCGTGCCGCCCTCGATGCGGAAACGTCCCGATAGCTTACCCGTGGATAGATCGAACAGCGCATAGGCATTGTCGCCCTGGCTCGATGCCACCAGCCATGCCCGTCCGCCGCTTTCGCGCGCCACGGCAAGGCCCTCGACATCGGCCACGAGGCCGTCCTGCGCCCCTACCCGCGCAAACGGTTCGGCCACCAGCGTCGCTCCGGCGAGTGGCACCTTCCAGATGCCCACATCTTCCTCCGCCACGAACAGCACCTTGCCCGCATCGTCGACTACGCAGCCTTCCGACTGGGTCGCGAACTTCACCAGCCGCACATAGTCCGCCGCGATCCGGCCGCCCTTCTCGACCAGCCGGCTTTCCGCCACCGAGCCGTCCTTGAGCACGACATAGGCCCGCGCGAGTTCGTCACGGGCAAGGGCATCGCCCATGCAGAAGCCGTAAGCCTCGGCCGGAGCATGTCCGGCAGGCAGGAAGGCTTCAGCCCCCAGAGCGGTGAGCTTGCCGCTGGTCCCGTCTAAGTTGAACAGAGCGATGCGCGGCTCGGCCTTGTCGGTACGGTCGCTCGCGCCCACCAGGATGCGCTTGGAGCCATCGGCCATGCGCACTTCGCGCAAGTCCACGTTGTTGAGCGCGCCAGCCGCCGCGAAATCGCGGACCTTGCCGTCGAGACCGTAGACGTAGAGTCCCGCCTTCTTGTCGGTGCCCAGAATCAGGCTGGAGGCGGGATCGGCGGCATTGCGCCAGATCGCCGGATCGTCCGCCGCGTCGGCATTGGGGGTGCCCACCGGATCGGTCTCGGCCTGCGCGGGCACGTCGATGGCCGGCAGCCTGATCGCAGCGGGCGCTCCGCCCGTGGTTGCGCAGCCGGCAAGCAGAAGGGCCGGGAGCAATGCTCCCGACCCCTGCTTCACGATATCGGCGATAGTCGTGAAAGGCGCCTTCATCAGAAGGTCACCTTCGCGCCGAACTTCACGGTCGAGCCGTATTCCTCGTACTGGAGGAGACGCTTGGAACCGGCGAAGTCCTGATAGGCGTAGAACTTGGCGTTGTTCACGTTCACCCAGTCCGCGAAGAGGCGCACGTTCTCGGTGACCTTGAACTTGGCCGAGAGATCCAGCTGGAAGTGCTGGTTGACGATGCGATCCTGGTCCGGGGCGCCGCCCACTTCGTCCAGATACTTGTCGCGGAAGGTACCGGCGGCGCGCAGGCTGACCGGGCCCTTCTCATAGCCGAGCACGACGTTGAACGTGTTCTTCGAAGATGCCGGCAGCGAGATGCGGCGGGCCACGCCGTCATCGTCCAACACGGTGCCGCGCGCGTAAGTGTAGGTGTAGTTGAACTGGGTCAGCAGGCCGTCGAACGGCGCGGGCAGCATCGAGAAGACCTGGCTGTAGCTGGCTTCCAGGCCCGCGATGGTCGCGGTGTCGCCGTTCACCGGGGTGCGCAGCTCGGTGTAGTCCACCCCGTTGAAGGTGCCCTCTTCGCTGGAGAAGGCGCTGTAGGTGTAGTCCTTGATCGACTTGTAGAAGCCGCCGAACGAGATCGCGCCGTTGTTCGTGAAGTAATAGTCGAACCCGGCATCGAAGTTCCAGGCCTGGTAAGGCTTGAGGTAGGGGTTGCCGAACTCGGCCTCACCGTCCTCGTTGATGCTGTAGCGCGGCGCCAGGTCGGCCAGCTTGGGCCGCACCACCGTCTTGTAACCGGCCGCGCGGGCGACGAGGTTGCTCTGCGGGCTCCAGCGCAGGGTCAGGCTGGGCAGCCAGTTGGTGTAGTTGCGCTCGTAGCCCACGCCCGAAACGTCGACGACCGAGATCGTCTCGTCCGGATCGGTCGGGTCTTCCTGTTCGCTTACCGCGACGAGGTTACCGTTGAGCTTGTTATAGGTGCGTTCCACGCGCACGCCGCCGATCACACGCAATGTGGCCGAGTCCCAGCGGCCGAGCAGGTAGCCGGCCAGGATATCCTCGCGCACCGAGTAGTCGCTGGTCGAGCTGTCGATCAGGCTGTCGACATCGTTGTATTCGAAGCCGTCCTCGTTGGCGCGGTAGAAGTCGGCCGGGCCGCGCTTGCTGGCCACGGGGCCCATGTCGAGCAGGCGGTAGGTCTGCTTGCCCAGCACATCGGCCAGCGTGTAGTCGCCGTCATAGCCGTCGAAGCGGCTCATGTTGAAGTCGTAGGACTTCTTGCGCCAGCGCGCCTTGACGCCGCCCTGCACGGTGAAGTCGCCATTGTCGCCGGCGAAAGTACGGGCGAGGTCGGCCTTGGCGGCCCATTCCTCATCCTGGCTGTCGGACAGGGTGGTCAGTTCGAGGCGGTCGAACCCGTAGTTGCTTGCGTCGTTCACCGATGCCGCGCCGTTGGCCACGGAATAGGCGGGGAAGAACTTGTTGCCGTTGTTCACGTCGATGGCGACGCCCGAATCGTTCTCGAACTCGGCGGTGTAGCGGCTGGGATCGACCGAGAAAGTCTCCTTCTCGGTCGACTTGGCATAGCTGCCCTGCCAGTTGAACTTCCAGGTGCCGGTATCGGTGTCGCTGCCGATCGCCACCGAGCGGATGCGCTGGCGCTCGAAGCGGTCCTTGTGGTCGCGCTCGATGGTCAGCTTGTCGCCATCGTCGAGATCGGCGGTGTCGAAGCGCACGGTCGATGCGGTCGCGCTGCTGGCTTCGCCGAAGTCGCTAAAGTCGAAGGTGGTGCGGCGGCGATACTCATGATCGTCGAACTGCGCCCAGTTGCCGCGCACATAGGCCTTGGTGGTGTCCGAAACGCGCCAGTCGAACGAGAGCGCCGCGTTGATGCGGGTGCGCTCCACGTCGTAATCGCGATATTCCAGGGTTTCGGCATAGGCATTGCCGTTGTCGTCCTGGGTCCAGTCCGCCGCTTCAACGTTGTCGGTCTCGAACTTGCGCTTGTAGTAGCTGACGGAGCCGGCGATGCCGAAGTTCTCGCCCAGCTTCTGGGTGAAGTCGAACGCGCCCTTGGGCGTGACCTTACCCGAATAGTCGTTCCAGCTGCCTTCGGCGTTCAGCGAGTAGCGGTTCTTCTTCGAATCGAAGGCGCTGGTGGTCTTGATCTCCACCGAGGCGCCGATGAAGTCGCCGTCCATGTCGGGGGTGAAGGACTTCTTCACTTCCACCGATTCGATAGTGTCCGACGAAACGACGTCGAGCGCCACCTGACGCACATCCGATTCCGGCGCCGGAATGCGCACACCGTTGAGCGAGGTGGAGTTGAGGTTGGGATCGAGGCCGCGCACGGCCACGAAGCGGCCTTCGCCCTGGTCGTTGAGGATGTTGATGCCCGGCAGGCGGCGCAGCGATTCGGCGACGTTCTGATCGGGGAACTGGCCCACGGCGTCACGCGTCAGCACCGAGACGACGCCATCGGCGGCCTTCTGGCGCGACAGGGCGCTGGTGAGGTTCGCGGTCTGGCCGGTGACGAGGATGTCGCCGCCGCCGATCGCGGGCAGGTTGAAGTCGCCGGCGATGCGGCCGGTCGCGGGAACCGTGAGCGACTGCGTGGTCACTTCGGCGCCCACATAGCGCGCTTCCAGGGTGTAGGTACCAGCGGGCACGTCACCGAAGATGAAGTTGCCCCCGCGATCCGTCTCGGCCGAGCGGTTTAGTTCGACGATGCGAACGGAGGCCGACTGCAAGGGGCGGATGCCCGATGCGTCATGAACGCTGCCCGCGACTTCACCGGCATGGGCCATCGTGGCGAACGATGCCGACGCCAGCAGTCCGGCGACGATCCGGAAGGAGGTTTTCATGTGACTTGAACCCTGTTTTGCAACGATTTGCGGCGCGTCTAGGGAGGGTTCGTGACAGTTAGGTGCCATTGGGATGGCACTTTCGTGACAGCGCTGCGGTGCAGCAAAAAAGTCACAGTTCCACGTTTTAACCAACGCGTTTTCACGTGGAACACCCGCAGTTTTCTACGGGATCACCAATTCTCGATGTGGGGAGAATGGTGCTGCTGGGGAGGATTGAACTCCCGACCTCGTCATTACCAATGACGCGCTCTACCACTGAGCTACAGCAGCGCCTGAGTTCCGCCTTGCGGAAGCGCTTGTCCCGGCGACCCGGGGCAGGGGCGCGCTAATGTCTGGGGGCGGGCAGATTGTCAAGCACCACTTGCGCATTCTTTTTCGGAAAGCCATTCCAGACCTCACCAAAGGCCCTTCGAAAGACGCCCCGTCCATGACGCAAACCCAGCAATCCCGCGAGGAACGGCTAGCCGCGAAGCTCCGCGAAAATCTTCGTCGCCGCAAGGTTCAGGCGCGGGCGATCACGGTGACCGGCGATTCCGCGCCCTCTTCCGAATCAGGCGACAAGAACGACAGCGAAAACGAATCGGGCGGTCTTCCCAAACCGGCGCCGGAAAGCTAGGGGCTGCGCCAGACATAGAGTCAGTCTGCCAACGGGCGTTTCCCGAGGGGATCGCCGCTGAGACCTGGGAGTACGCCTTGCCTCGCCTGATCCTCGTCCGCCACGGCCAGAGCCAATGGAATCTCGAAAACCGCTTCACCGGCTGGTGGGATGTAGACCTCACCGAAAAGGGTGAGGAAGAAGCCCGCGCCGCCGGCACCCTGCTGCGCGAAAAGGGCATTACGCCTGCCGTCGCCTTCACCTCGCTCCAGACACGCGCGATCCGCACCCTGCATCTCGCGCTGGAAGCCGCCGGCCTGCTGTGGATCCCCGAAACCAAGGACTGGCGCCTCAACGAGCGTCACTATGGCGGGCTCACCGGCCTCAACAAGGCCGAGACCGCCGCGAAGCACGGCGACGATCAGGTCAAGATCTGGCGCCGCAGCTTCGACACGCCGCCGCCGGTCCTCGAAATCGGCAGCGAATTCGATCTCTCCACCGATGTGCGCTATGCCGGGATCGACGTGCCGCAGACCGAAAGCCTCAAGGACACCATCGCCCGCGTCCTGCCTTACTACGAAGGCTCGATCGTGCCGCACCTGAAGGCTGGGGCCGACGTGCTAATCTCCGCCCATGGCAACAGCCTGCGTGCGCTGGTGAAGCACCTTTCCGGCATCTCGGACGACGAGATCACCGGCCTCGAAATCCCGACCGGCCAACCGATCGTCTACGAACTAGCGGACGATCTCGCGGTGCTCGACCGCTACTACCTGTCGGAGCGTTGAGATGAGCGGGGTGGGGGCTCCTGTTGCCATCGTCATGGGCAGCCAGTCCGACTGGCCGACCATGATCCGCGCGGCCGAGATGCTGGACAAGCTGGGCGTCGCCTATGACGCCCGGATCGTCTCGGCGCATCGCACGCCGGAGCGCCTGGTCGATTTCGCCAAGGGTGCGGACGGCGAAGGCTTCAAGGTCGTAATCGCCGGAGCGGGTGGCGCCGCCCACCTGCCCGGCATGATCGCCTCGATGACGCACCTCCCGGTGCTCGGCGTGTCGGTGCAATCGAAAGCGCTCTCGGGACAGGACAGCCTGCTCTCGATCGTGCAGATGCCCGCCGGCATCCCGGTCGGCACCCTGGCGATCGGCGAGGCGGGTGCGGCCAATGCGGGCCTGCTCGCCGCCGCGATCCTCGCCACCTCCGACCCGGCCCTGGCCGAGCGCCTCAAGACCTTCCGCGCGGACCAGACGGCAAGCGTCGCCGAACGTCCCTCCTGACCTCATATCGAGCAAGCACCTGAAGATGATTCCTCCCGGCGAAACCATCGGCATTCTCGGCGGCGGCCAGCTCGGCCGGATGATCGCGATGGCTGCGGCCCAGCTCGGCTACCGCATTCACATCTACGCCCCGGAAGCCGATTCGATCGCCGCGGAAGTCAGCGCCGAGTTCACCTGCGCCGCGTGGGACGATGCCGAGGCCATGGCCCGCTTCGCGGCAGGCTGCGCCGTCGTCACCTACGAGTTCGAGAACGTGCCGGTCGGCCCGCTCGCCGCATTGGGTGACGTGCCGCTGCTCGCGCACGCCCGCGCGCTCGAAACCGCGCAGGACCGGCTCAACGAGAAGCGCTTCGTCACGGACCTCGGCGGCACCCCTGCCCCCTTCCACCCGGTCGATTCCGCCGCCGATCTTGCCGAAGCCATCGCCGCGATCGGCGCGCCCGGCATCCTCAAGACCCGGCGCGACGGCTACGACGGCAAGGGCCAGTGGCGCATTATGACGCCCGAGGATGCGGAAGGCCTCGACCTTCCCGCCCAGCCGCTGATCTACGAAGGTTTCGTCACGTTCTTCGCGGAGTTCTCGGTGATCCTGTGCCGCGGCGCCGACGGCGAAATCCGCTACTTCGATTCGGCCCACAACGTGCATGAAGGCGGCATCCTCGCCCTCAGCACCGTGCCCGCCCCCGCGCGCCTACTCGAACAGGTTCCCGCTGCACGCGAACTCGCGGCCAAAGTGGCGGACGCGCTGGACTACGTGGGCGTGCTGACGCTGGAGTTTTTCGCGACCGAGAACGGCCCCGTCTTCAACGAGATGGCGCCGCGCGTCCACAATTCCGGGCACTGGACCATCGAGGGCGCAGTCACCAGCCAGTTCGAGAATCACGTTCGCGCCATCTGCGGGCTGCCGCTGGGCGATACCGGGCTTGCCGCCGATGCCGTGGAAATGCGCAACCTGATCGGTGATGAGGCCGACGACTGGGCTACGATCCTTGGCGATCCTGCCAATCACCTGCATCTCTACGGTAAAGGCGCCGCGCGTCCCGGCCGCAAGATGGGCCACGTCACCCGCCTGACCTTCCAGCGCGACTGACCGGCCCTTGGCTCAGGACATTTTCCTTATCTACGCGCGCGCCGCCAATGGCACGATCGGCCGCGACGGCGCCCTGCCCTGGCGCCTGCCCGCCGACCTCAGGCGCTTCAAGGCCATGACCATCGGCAAGCCGATGATCATGGGCCGCAAGACTTTCGACAGCTTTCCCGCACCCCTTCCCGGTCGCCGCCACATCGTGCTGACTCGCGATCCCGCGTGGTCCGCAGAGGGCGCGGAAGTGGCGCATTCGGTGGAACAGGCACTCGCGCTGGCGGGTGGCGGAGAAGTGGCCGTGATCGGCGGCGCGGAAATCTACGGCCTGTTCCGGGAACTGGCGCACCGCATAGAGCTGACGGAAATCCACGCCGACTATCCCGGCGATACCGAAATGCCCGAAACCGGCCCGGAATGGCGCGAAGCGGCGCGAGAGGAACATGCGGCATCGGGCGAATTTCCGGCGCATGCTTTCGTCACGCTGGTCCGCGACCTATAGGCTCGATCCGCCATGATTCGTCTCGACAACCGCGAAGCCATTCCCGAAGCCATGCGCGGCGCCGTGCTGGCGCTCGGCAATTTCGACGGATTCCACCAAGGCCACCAGGCCGTGGTGGGCGAGGCGATCCGCTGGGCGCGCGAGTTGGGCCGCCCGGCCGTGGTCGCAACGTTCGATCCGCATCCGGTGCGCCTGTTCAAGCCCGATGCGCCCGCCTTTCGCCTCACTACGCTGGACCAGCGGCAGGATCTGTTCGCAGCCGCCGGTGCTGACGCCATGCTCGTGCTGCACTTCGACCGTGCCATGGCGGAAATGTCGGCGCCGGACTGGATCGAGCAGGTGCTCGGCCATCAGCTCGGCTGCGTCGGTGTCGTCACCGGCGAGGATTTCACGTTCGGCAAGGGACGCGGCGGCAATCCGCAAGTTCTGCGCGAAGTGGGCGCGCGCTTCGGTCTGATCGGCCGCACCGTCGGCCCGGTCCATGACGACGAGGGCGTGGTCTCCTCCAGCCGCATCCGCGATGCGCTGAAGCTGGGCGAGTGCGAAACGGCGACGCGCCTGCTCACCCGTCCTTTCGCAGTGCGCGGCGAGGTGCAGCACGGCGGCAAGCTGGGCCGGACCATCGGCTTCCCCACCGCCAATCTCGACATGCAGCACTACCTGCGCCCGCGCTACGGCATCTACGCCGTGACCGGCCGCCTGCCCGATGGCCGCGTGCTCCCCGGTGCCGCCAACATGGGTGTTCGTCCGACCTTCGAGCCGCCGATCGAGCTGCTGGAACCTTACTTTTTCGATTTTTCCGGCGATCTCTACGGACAGGAGATCGAGGTGGCTTTTCACCACTTCCTGCGGCCAGAGGCCAAGTTCGATTCTCTGGACGAACTGGTTGCGCAGATGAACCGCGATTGCGACCGGGCGCGGGAGTTGCTGTCGCAGCACCCGTCGTCCCGGACTTGATCCGGGACCGCTGGCAAAACTTTAGACGCCACCTCGCAGGATGACACTGCAACGTGGGGGCGGCTTGGCCAGCGGTCCCGGATCAGGTCCGGGACGACGATATGACAGACTTCCAACCGCCGCGCATTTGTTCTAGTGCGCAGCGCATATGACCGAACAGCGCGATTACAGAGCGACCGTCTTCCTTCCGAAGACCGATTTCCCCATGAAGGCCGGGCTCCCGCAGAAGGAGCCGGGTATTCTTGCGCGCTGGCAGGAACAGGACATTTACGCCAAGACCCGCGAAGCGCGCGCGGGCCGCGAGAAGTTCGTGCTGCATGACGGCCCGCCTTACGCGAACGGCGACATGCACATCGGCCACGCGCTGAACCATATCCTCAAGGACATGGTGGTGCGCACCCAGACCCTCCTGGGCAAGAACGCACCCTACGTCCCCGGCTGGGACTGCCACGGCCTGCCCATCGAGTGGAAGGTCGAGGAAGAGTACCGCAAGAAGAAGAAGAACAAGGACGAGGTTCCCGCCGAGGAATTCCGCGCCGAATGCCGCGCCTATGCCCAGAACTGGGTGAACGTGCAGCGCGAGCAGCTGAAGCGTCTTGGCGTCAACGGTGACTGGGACAAGCCCTACCTCACCATGGACTTCCAGGCCGAAGCCACCATCGTCACCGAACTGCTGAAGTTCGCCGAACACGACATGCTCTATCGCGGTGCCAAGCCGGTGATGTGGAGCCCGGTCGAGAAGACGGCGCTGGCCGAAGCCGAAGTCGAGTACGAGGACATCGTCTCGACCCAGATCGACGTTGCTTTCGAAATCACTGAATCGCCGATCGAGGAACTGGTCGGTGCCTATGCGGTGATCTGGACGACCACGCCGTGGACGATCCCGACCAACCAGGCGCTCGCTTATGGGCCTGAGGTTGAGTACCACCACTATCGCGCCCATGACGGCCGCCGCTTCCTGATCGCGGTGCCGCTGCTGGAGGCGTTCTTCGCGCGCAGCGGCCTCGGCCCGGTGGCCGAGAACATGATCGGTGATGCCGACCTGTCCGAATATGCGCTGGGCACGTATCGCGGCGCCGAACTCGCCGGAACGCTCGCCCGCCACCCGATGCACGCGCTGGGCGGCTTCTTCGCGGAGCCGCGTCCGCTGCTCGCGGGCGATTTCGTCACCACCGAGAGCGGCACCGGGCTCGTCCACATGGCGCCCGACCACGGCGAGGACGACTTCCTGCTCTGCAAGGCCAACGGCATCGGCCCCAAGTTCGTGGTCGAGGCCGACGGTAAGTATCGCGAGGACTGGGGCTGGCTCGGCGGCCAGGGTTCGGTCATCAACCCCAAGTTCAACGCCCCCGACGGCCCGATCTGCTCGGACCTTCGCGAGGCTGGCGCGCTGCTGGCGGCTTCGGCCGACTACAAGCACTCCTACCCGCACTCGTGGCGTTCGAAGGCCAAGGTGATTTTCCGCTGCACCCCGCAGTGGTTCGTGCCGATGGACAAGGTGCTCGGCCACCTGCCCTCCAAGACCCGCGCCGAGCGCCGCTGGGAAGGCGAAGGCGGCGCCATCGACCCGCAAGACGAGACCGCCGAAGCCTCGCCCACCCTGCGCGAAGCCGCGCTGGACGCCATCGCCGAAACGCGCTTCATCCCCGAAAAGGGCCGCAACCGCATCGGCGCCATGGTCGAAGGCCGCCCGGACTGGGTGCTTTCGCGCCAGCGCGCCTGGGGCGTGCCGATCACGCTGTTCGTCGACCGCAAGTCCGGCGAATACCTCGTCGATGCCGAAGTGAACGCCCGCATCATCCACGCCATCCGCGAGATCGGCGTCGATGCCTGGTCGGATGCCCGCGCGCAGGAATACCTCGGCACCAAGTACAGCGCCGATGACTACGAGCGCGTCGTCGACATTCTCGACGTCTGGTTCGATTCCGGCTCGACCCACGCTTTCGTGCTCGAATCCGGCCGCTGGCCCGAACTGGTGCCCGCCGAGGATCACATCGGCCCCACCGCCGATCTCTATCTGGAAGGCAGCGACCAGCATCGCGGCTGGTTCCAGTCCTCGCTGCTCGAATCCTGCGCCACGCGCGGCCATGCGCCGTACAAGGCGGTCCTGACCCACGGCTTCACGATGGATGCCAAGGGTTTCAAGATGTCGAAGTCGCTGGGCAACACCATCAGCCCGATCAAGGTGATGGAGACCAACGGCGCCGACATCATTCGCCTCTGGGCGCTCTCGGTGGACTACACCGAAGATCACCGCATCGGTGACGAAATCCTGAAGGGCGTGGCCGACCAGTACCGCAAGCTGCGCAACACCCTGCGCTACCTGCTGGGCGCGCTCGATGGCTTCTCCGACGAAGAGAAGCTGCCGGTTTCGGACATGCCCGAGCTGGAACGCTACGTGCTTTCGCTGCTGGCGAGCGTAGATGCCACGCTGCGCAAGGCAGTCGCGGACTTCGACTTCAACACTTACGTCCGCACCCTGCTGGATTTCTGCAACGAAGACCTCTCGGCCTTCTTCTTCGACATCCGCAAGGACTGCCTCTACTGCGATGCCCCTTCGGACCCGAAGCGCCGCGCCTATCGCACCGTGCTGGACACGCTGTTCCACGCACTGGTCCGCTATGCCGCGCCGGTCACCGTCTTCACTGCCGAGGAAGTCTGGCAGAGCCGCTTCCCCGGCAGCCAGAGCGTGCACCTGCTCGAATGGCCGGTGGTTCCGGTCGTGGCAGCCGATGCCGCTCGCTGGAGCGAACTGCGCGCCTTGCGCGTGAAGGTGACCGAAGCCATCGAACCGCTGCGCCGCGAGAAGATCGTCGGCTCCAGCCTCGCCGCCGAAGTCACGGTTCCGGCCTCGGCGCCTGCCAGTGCCTCTGATGCCGATCTGGCCGAACTGTTCATCACCGCGAAAGTCGCGCGTGGGCAGGGAGACGACGTGACCGTCACGCCCTCCACCGACCACAAGTGCGGCCGCTGCTGGCGCCACCTTCCCGAAGTCTCGGAAGACGGCGACCTTTGCGACCGCTGCGACGATGTCGTCGGCGCGCTGGAGACCGAAGCGTGACTCTCTGGCGCAAACGCCTCATCGGCCTGCTGATCGCCGCGGTGGTCTTCATGATCGACCAGGGCTTCAAGGCCTGGGTGGTTTCCGGCCTCAAGCTGCGCGACGTCGGCGTGATCGAGATCGCGCCGTTCTTCGACTTGCGCTGGACCAAGAACCTGGGCGTCTCGCTGGGCCTGTTTACGGCGGATTCGCCGGAAGGTCGCTGGGCGCTGGTGGCGATGACCGGCGCGATCGCCCTGTTCGTCCTCATCTGGATGCTGCGCGAGCGCAAGCTGGGCGAGATCGCTGCCCTGGCCCTGGTGCTGGGCGGAGCGCTCGGCAATATCCGCGACCGCTTCACCATGGGCTTCGTGATCGATTACGCCGACCTCCATTTCGGCGAATGGCGCCCGTTTCTCATTTTCAACATCGCAGACGTCGCCATCACCGTCGGCGTCCTGATTATCCTTGCCCGCTCACTGCTTTCGCGCGACAAGCCGGAAACGAATGGCGGACGCGACACGACGGCTGACGCCGCCCCGGAGATTTGAATTGATGCCCTTTAAGAAAACCGGAGCCCTGATTCTCGTCGCCGCCGGCGCGGTGCTCGTGTCCGGCTGCGGCAGCAGCGGCCTGCTGAATCACAATCGTCCGGACGAATTCGCCGTGCAGCGCCAGTCGCCGCTGGTGGTGCCGCCCGATTTCTCGCTGGCCCCGCCGAAGCAGGGCCAGCCTCGCCCCTCGGACGAGAACGTGCAGCAGCAGGCGCTCGATGCCCTGTTCGGCGGCCCGCAGGCCCGCAGCGATATCGAAAAGTCCACGCTCAGCATGGCAGGTCCGTCCGAACCCGCCATTCGCTCGACGGTTGGCGATCCGGGTACTTATACCGTCGCCAAGGGTCAGGTGACCCGCGCGATCCTGGCCGCACCCGAAGGTGACGGCCGCGACGCGCAGACCACCATCGAAGGCTGAACCTACCTTCGGTCGACGTGAAAAGGGCCGGAGCGGCACACGCCGCTCCGGCCCTTTTCGTATCGACGATAAGCTTTCAAAGGCCGCCGGGGAACATCGCCAAAAGCTTGCCCAGCCGGTCGTGCACCAGCCGCTGCTGCTCGGCATCGCTCTCTCCCAGGCGCACGACCGTGAGCAGCTGGTCGGGCGAACCGATCACATATTGGCCGTACTCTCCCAGACAGGCGAAGACGTTGCCGGGCGCCATCCCCGGGAACAGCACCTCATCACCGGCCGGTCCGGCTTTCGCCTTGGTCCGGTTAAGCCAGACCCCGGCGCCATAGCCGGGATTGCGGGGCGAGGGTTCGAGCATGAACTGCACCCATCGGCGCGGCAGGATCTGTGCGCCCTGAATGGAACCGGTGTGGCGCAGGAACTCGCCCAGCTTCGCCCAGTCCCGCGCTGAAGCGTGGACCGAAGCCGAGCCCACCATCGTGCCCGATCGATCGAAACCGGCGCTCGCCGAAGACATTCCCAGCGGCGTGAACACGCGATTGCGCAAATAGTCGCCCACTGCCTTGCGGCGACGGTCGGGATTGCGATCGGGAGACAGCGCCCGCGCCGCAAGATCCGACAGGATGACCGGCGTCGCCGCGCTGTTGACGAATCGCGCACCCGCCGGAGCCTCCAGCGGCTGTGCCTCGGCATAGGCCGCCATGTCGTCTCGGCCATCGAGATAAAGCATCCGCATGCGGTCGGACTGCCCTGCCGAACCGCCCGGTACCGACGCGCCCGATTCGGAATGACGCAGGCCGGAGCGCATCTGTAGCAACTGCTTCAGCGTAATTTCGCCACGCGGATCGCCGGGACGCTGCCAGGCCGGGATCGGCGCGGATTCCGCCAGGCGCAGCCGTCCGTCGCTGACCAACTGGCCGACCATCAGCGCGGTGACGCACTGGCCCATGGCCCAGCCATCCAGAGCCGTTTCCGGCTTCACGCCGTCGCTGTAGCGCTCGGCTATCACCGATCCGCGCTTCATCACCACCAAGGCTTGGGTGCGTCCCACGTCCTCGGCGAACAGGCCATCGATGGCGCGGCCGAGCGCAGCGCGCGGCGCACCGCCGTCGTCCTTGATCGCGGCCTGCGATTCGGCGCTCGGCGGCGGCGGGCCTTGCGGCGCATCCTGTCCACAGCCCGCCAGCGCACTCAGCGCCAGGGCTGGCACCAGGGAAAGGGCAAGGATAAGGGGAGGACGGCGCACCGGCATGACGCGCGGTGTGATGTGCGAGGCGCGGGAATATGGCAACAGGCACCAGCTACAGGACCGGGGACAGCCCCGGTACGCAGGGCACGCCGGGCGGCGCCTATCCGGTGCGCCAGCCGTCGCGCTGGCTGCGCAACCTCCTTCTGATCGGGCTGGTGATGCTGGCGCTGCTCCTCGCCTTCTCCTGGCGCGGCCTGCGCCAGGAGGCGATGGTGAGCACGTCCTACGGCGCCCAGGTGGCCTGCGCCTGCCGCTTCGTTTCCCGGCAGGAACTGGGAACGTGCAAGAGCCGCATCGCCCTCGCCGGGCTGGGACGGACGGCGTCGCTGCTCTCGCTTTCGGAAGATGCCGAAACCCGCACCGTCACGGCCAGCGTGCCGCTGCTAGCCAGCCAAAGCGCGAGCTTCGCCGCGGATCGCGGCTGCCAGCTCGAAGCCTGGAACTAGTTCCCGTCGAGCGGGATCGCAGCCTCGGTTCCTTCGATCCAGCCGCCGCCGACCACCCGATCCCCGGCATAGATCACCGCAGCCTGCCCCGGCGCCACGCCATATTCGGGAGCATGGAAACGGATCTTCGTCTCCGCACCGCCGCCGAACGGACCCTCAAGGGTGATCGGCACCGGCTTCGCCAGCGAGCGGACCTTGGCGGTGAGCGGCGCGTCGGGAAGCGGGCCGATGCGGTTGGTCTCGGTGACGATGGCGGCGGCGACTCCCAGCAGGCTGCGCGGGCCGACCATGACCCGCCGCCCCGGTGCATCGATCCGCACCACATAAAGCGGCTCGGGCTGCCCGCCGATCTCCAGCCCGCGGCGCTGTCCCACCGTGTAGTGGATGATGCCGCGATGGGTGCCGAGCACTTCGCCGGTCAGCGCGTGGACGATCTCGCCCGGCGCCTCGCCCTCGGGACGGACCGCACGCACGATCTTCGCATAGTCGCCATCGGGCACGAAACAGATGTCCTGGCTGTCCGGCTTGTCCGCAACCCGCAGGCCCGCCGCTTCGGCCAGGCGCCGCGTCTCGCTTTTCGGCAGCCCGCCGAGAGGAAAGCGCAGGAAGTCGAGCTGGGCCTCGGTGGTGCCGTAGAGGAAGTAGCTCTGATCGCGCGCGGGGTCGAAGGCACGGTGCAGTTCCGATCCTGCCGGCCCCTCGACCCGGCGCACGTAGTGGCCGGTGGCGAGGCAATCCGCGCCAAGGTCGCGGGCCATCGTCAGGAGGTCGGTGAACTTGGGGCCCATGTTGCAACGGATGCAGGGGATCGGGGTGCGGCCCGCCATGTAGTCGTCGGCGAAGCGCTCGACCACTTCCTCGCGAAAGGCGCTCTCGTGGTCGAATACGTAGTGGGCGATGCCCAGGCGATCGGCCACCGCGCGCGCGTCGCGGATGTCGTCGCCCGCGCAGCAGGCGCCCTTGCGGCCGGTGGCGGCACCATAGTCGTACAGTTGGAGCGTCACGCCGATGGTTTCGGCGCCGGTCGCGGCGGCAAGCGCGGCAACGACCGAACTGTCGACGCCGCCCGACATGGCAACGACGATACGGCGCGCGGAAAGCGGCGCGGGCAGTTGGAACAGCGTGGCGGGGTCGAGGCCGGCCACCAGTCCTTCAAGATCGGAAAGGGCGGTCATGACGCGCCCCATACAGCCGAATGCTGCGGATTCCTACCTCTCAACCATCATCGGCAGCGATCCGCGCCGCTGCTGCCTCCGGTCCCGCGGTTAAGGTTCATGGCGAAGAGCGCGTTAATGATAGTTAAAATTTCGTTAGCCCCGAGTTTACCGTCCATTGACCAAACCGCGCTACAAACGGTCCGCATGAACATCGCTCATGATCATGAAACCTGCAAAGCAGGCCATGCGTCGGGTCGCGACGGCGAGGCGTTCATGTCGCTCGATCTGCAAATGGATCGGCCGATAGACTGGCCAATAGATTGGTATGCCTTGCGTTCTCGACTTTTTGCCGCGCACGATCTGCGTGCCGCACTCGACCACACGTCCGCTGCGGCGCGTCTTCACCGGTTCGGCAGCTTCGCCGGTACGGTGGCCTCAGTGATTCATACGTATGCGCCAGTCTCAATAACTGTTAACCCAAATGCTTCAGGCAATCGCAAGCCAGCGCAGGCCAATGTCCTTTCCGTCGCCGGCATTCCCAGCACCGGCGTACGAGGGTGATGATGATCGAGAACCAGAAAATCCGTCCTGCCCAGGTGATCGGGCCGCTCGGCGAACCATTGACGCTAGAATCGCTGCCGCCGGCGAACACCACGCGCTGGGTCGTGCGTCGCAAGGCGGAAGTGGTGGCGGCCGTGAATGGCGGCCTGCTGACGATCGACGAGGTCTGCGATCGCTACCAGCTGACGCTTGAGGAATTCGCGTCGTGGCAGCGGGCTGTCGACCGGTCGGGAATGCAGGGCCTGCGCGTGACGCGCATCCAGCACTATCGCGACCTGTACGAGCGCCAGCAAAAGTATTGAGCGCACTACCTATTAGGTCCGCAATGGATCTCGAAGCGGCGGCGGACCTCGGTTCGGCGCCGCTTTTACGTATAACGGCCCGAGGTTATATAAAGAAAATGCAGACCGAGCGGAGGGTTACTGTCATAACCCTGGCACCGACGCTGGTCGATCCGGGTCTGCATCAGGACGACTGTCGATTGCCACCCGTCCACCGCAGGTATATGTCCATTCGCAGGAAATTTGGCCGTCGCAGCGGCACGAGCCCGTGTGTTCGTGCTCCGGCGGCAGATGATGTCTTACGGCTGTCCCCGCGCGACTTTGAAAATCGCAGACGATACAGGCGCAAGGCATTCGGGGATTGGGGGCAATCGCAGTCTTTGCGGTGACACGATGAATTACGACAGCAGGATAGACGTGACGGAGAACAACGGGTTGGCTACCGCTGGAGCAGGCTCTGGCACTGGTGCAAGCTCGGGCGGCGAAGCTTTTCCGGAGCAGGACGGGCAGAGCGCCGGTTCGCGCCGCTGGTGGCTGATCGCCATCGTCGTCGCGATCGCGGTGGCGATCGGCATCTGGTTTGCCGGGCACGGCGGCAAGGCCGAGAAGACCGGCACGACCGACGTCCAGATGCCTGCCGTCACTGTCGTGGTGCCGGGCCGAGCGTCGGTACAGGGTGAAATCACCGCCACGGGTTCGCTGGCCGCGCGTCGGCCGATGCCGGTCGGATCGGTCGGCGAAGGCGGCCAGGTACGCTCCGTGCTGGTGGAGCCGGGCGACTGGGTTTCCCAGGGCCAAATCCTTGCCGTGATCGACCGTTCGGTCCAGTCGCAGCAGCAGGCCAGCCAGTCGGCCCAGGTCGCGGTGGCCCAGGCCGACGCCCGCATCGCACAGGCCAATCTCGACCGCGCCCTCAAGCTCGTCGACCGCGGATTCATCTCCGCTGCCGATGTCGATCGCCTCACCGCCACCCGCGATTCCGCCGTGGCTCAGGTTCGCGTTGCACGCGCGACGCTGGGCCAGCTCGAGGCGCAGACCGCCCGCCTCAACATCGTCGCCCCTGCCGCCGGTCTGGTGCTGGAGCGCAATGTCGAACTGGGCCAGGTCGTCGGCGGCGGCAGTGCGGTCCTGTTCCGCCTGGCCAAGGGCGGCGAGATGGAACTGCTCGCCCAGCTCAGCGAGGACGATCTGGCCAGGATGCGCGTCGGCGTGGAAGCGCGCGTGACGCCCACCGGCAGCAGCGAGAGCTTCACCGGCCAGGTCTGGCAGATCGCGCCGATCATCGACGCCACCAATCGTCAGGGCATCGCCCGAATCGCCCTGCCCTTCAATTCCGCACTGCGTCCCGGCGGCTTCGCCAGCGCCGTGATCAACAGCGGCCAGACGGTAGCCCCGGTGTTGCCTGAATCCGCAATCCAGAACGACGACAAGGGTTCGTTCGTCTACATCGTCGATGCCAAGGACGTCGTGCACCGCCGCGCGGTGCAGACCGGTCTGGTCACAGCCCGCGGCATCACCGTGAAGTCCGGTCTCGACGGCAGCGAAAAGGTCGTCCTGCGCGCAGGCGGGTTCCTCAACGAAGGCGACAAGGTCAAGCCCCGCCTGACCAAAGCGTCCGATTGAGCGGATAGAACACCATGAGCCTCCGCAACATCTCGGCCTGGTCGATCCGCAACCCGATCATTCCGATCGTCTTCTTCATCGGCGTGATGATCGCCGGTGTCGTCTCGTTCATGCGCATGGACGTGAACAACATGCCGGACGTCGAATTCCCCGGCGTCCACGTCATGATCTCGCAGCCCGGCGCCGCGCCTACGGAGATCGAGACGCAGATCACCCAGATCATCGAGGGCGCGGTACGATCCGTGCCGGGCATCGAGGAAATCCAGTCCACCGCCTCCGAAGGCACCTCGACCACTCTGGTGTTCTTTACCGTGGGCACCGATCCCGACGTCGCCACCAACAAGATCAAGAACGCCGTCGATCAGGTTCGCGGGCAATTGCCGGATGGCATTCTGGAGCCGATGGTCACCAAGATCGAGGCCAACGGCGACAATCTGGCCTATTACGCCGTCAGTGCCGACGACATGACGATGGAGCAGCTTAGCTGGTTCGTCGACGATACGATCTCCAAGACCCTGCTCTCGATCGAGGGTCTGTCCTCGGTGGAGCGCAACGGCGGCGTCGATCGCGAAATCCGCGTCGTCGTCGATCCGGAGCGGCTGATCGCGCTGGGTCTCACCGCCAACGACATCAACGGCGTGCTGCGCCAGGTGAATACCGACGCGGCCGGCGGCCAGGCGGAAATCGCCGGTTCCCGACAGTCCGTCCGCGTTCTCGGCAATGCCCAGGACGCCTTCCAGCTCTCGCAGACGCGCATCAACCTGGGCAACGGACGGCAGGTCAAGCTGTCGGACATCGCCAAGGTCTATGACGGTTATTCCGAGCAGACCCGCATCGCCAAGCTGCGCGGCCGCGAGGTCGTGACCTTCGGCTTCACCCGTGCACTCGGCGCATCTGACGTCGCCGTCTACGATGGTGCCGCAAAGGCGCTGGACAAGATCCGCAAGGAAAACCCGAACATCCACATCACCCGGTTGTTCTCGGACGTGGACTATACCAAGGGCCAATATACCAGCTCGATGGAAGCGCTGGTGGAAGGCGCCGTGCTGGCGATCGTCATCGTCTACCTTTTCCTGCGCGACTGGCGCGCGACGATGATTTCCGCCATCGCCATCCCGCTTTCGGCGATCCCGACCTTCTGGTTCATGGATATGCTGGGCTTCACGCTGAACTTCCTCTCGCTACTGGCCCTCAGCCTGGTCGCGGGCGTGCTGGTGGATGACGCGATCGTCGAGATCGAGAACATCGTGCGCCACATGCGCATGGGCAAGTCGGCCTATCAGGCCTCGATCGACGCGGCGGACGAGATCGGCCTGGCCGTGGTCGCCACCACCTTCTCGATCGTCGCCGTGTTCCTGCCGGTGGGCCTGATGCCCGGCATTCCCGGCCAGTTCTTCAAGGCATTCGGCCTTACCGTCGTGGCCGCCGTGCTGATGAGCCTCGCCGTGGCCCGCCTCATCACGCCGATGGTCGCCGCCTACTTCCTCAAGGCGCACGGCCATGCCGAACATGGCGGCGGCCGGGGCATGGACCTGTACCTGAAGGTACTGGCCTGGACGCTCGACTCCAGCGAGGCGCATCGCCTGAAGGCCCGCCTCGTCAGGGCACCGGCGCGCTGGTGGTACTATCTCGTCGCCACCATGGCCTTCGTCGCGATCCTGGCTGCCGGACTCGGCGCGGCCTCGCTGCTCTTCATGGGAGCGCAGGCCGTTCTGACCAAGGCGGGTCTCGACAAGGCGGCGTTGGTGCTCGCAGCCGTAGTGGCGCCGCTGGTCGTCCCCGTCGTCATCTTCCTGCTCGGCGCGGCGCTGAAAGCCGTGCTGGGCGCCCTTGGCGGCTTCGGCACATGGTATCGCTATTTCTCGGACCGCGCCGCCGCCCGCATGCGCGACCACCGCTTCTACGCGTTCTGCGCCGGCATCTACGCCCTGGTGCTTACGTTCGCCCTGCTCGCGGGCCTGCCTTCGCAGTTCCAGCCGAACACCAACAACGACACCAGCACCGTCAACCTGGAGATGGTGCCCGGCACCACGATCGAACAGACCGCCGCCGTGGCTGGCAAGGTGACGCGACTGCTGGAAGCGCAACCCGAAGTGCAGCACATCCTGGAAGCCTCTCGCGAGGCGAGGGGCTCGCTCTACATCGCGCTCAAGCCCGCCGACCAGCGCAAGACCACCAGCATCGAGTTCGAACGCCGGATGGCGCCCCAGCTCCAGGACATCGCCGACGCACGCGTAACCTTCGCCACCCAGTCGGGCGGCTTCGGCAGCGGCCGCGACATCTCGGTCATGCTTTCCGGCAGCGATTCGGAGATGCTCTACAAGACCGCGCAGACGCTGGCCGACCAGATGCGCACAGTTCCCGGCGTCATCGCCCCGCGCATCGCGGCCGACCTCCAGCGCCCCGAACTGGTGATCGTGCCGCGGCTGGACCTTGCCGCCCAGCTCGGCGTCACGACGGCCGCACTCAGCCAGACGATCCGCATCGCCACCCTGGGCGAAATCGACCAGAACGCCGCCAAGTTCTCGCTGAGCGACCGGCAGGTGCCGATCCGCGTCATCCTTGCCCGCTCGTCGCGTCGGGATTTCTCGACGATCGAGAACCTCCCGGTCACCACGGCGAGCGGCGGCTCCGTCCCCCTCAAGCGCGTGGCCGAGATTCGCTTCGGCGCCGGCCCCACCCAGATCCAGCGCTACAACCAGTCCCGCCGCATCTTCGTGGGCGCCGATCTCGGTGAAGGCCAGGTCAAGGGGCCGATCATGGAGCAGATCCAGAATCTGCCGATCATGAAGAATCTGCCGACCGGTGTTTCCAACGCGCCTGTCGGTGAGGACAAGTGGCAGGCCGAAATGGTCAGCAGCTTCGTCATCGCTGTGATCAGCGGGATCTTCCTGGTCTTCGCCGTGCTGGTGCTGCTCTATCGCCGCTTCGTCTCGCCGCTGGTCAACATGGCCTCGCTGCTGTTGGCGCCGCTAGGTGGCCTGCTGGCGCTGGTGATCGTCGGCCAGCCGATCTCGATGCCGGTCTACATCGGCATCCTGATGCTGCTGGGCATCGTCGCCAAGAACTCCATCCTGCTGATCGACTTCGCGATCGAGGAGATGGAAAAGGGCGTCGACAAGCTGACCGCAATCATGGACGCCGGGCACAAGCGTGCCCAGCCGATCATCATGACCACCGTCGCCATGACGGCGGGCATGGTGCCCACCGCCATCTCGCTCTCGGGCGACGCCGCCTGGCGCGCGCCCATGGGCATCACCGTGATCGGTGGCCTGCTGCTGTCCACCGCGCTGACGTTGGTGATCGTCCCGGCCGCCTTCAGTCTGGCCGATGGCTTCGAGAAGCGGCTCGGCCCGTGGTTGCGGCGCAAGCTGCTCACTTTCGAGCCGCATCACGCCCATGAAACGGTCCATGGCACGGCCGCCATCCCTCAGCCGATCGCGGCCGAATAACGCTCAGGAGGAACATTGCCGGCCCTCAAACGTAGCATCTCCGTGGCACGGCAAGACTTTTTCCGGCCGGGCGCGATCACCACCGATCGGGCCCGGCGCATGCGATTGTTCGCGACGGGGCTGCTGCTGTTCATGGCGGCAGCTTTCGTCGTGCTCCGCCGCCTCGCCCTGCTCCACCCCGAATGGAGCGTGCCGCTGGGCTATGCGATTTCGTTTACCGAAGCGGCGATGGTGGGTGGCCTGGCCGATTGGTTCGCGGTGACGGCGTTGTTCCGGCATCCCCTCGGTCTTCCGATCCCGCACACCGCGATCATTCCCGACAACAAGGACCGCATCGCCGATTCGATGGCGACGTTCCTGCGGGACAATTTCCTGACCCCCCAAGTGGTCGCCCGGCGCCTGCGTGGCTTCAACCTAGCGGCGGCCGCCGGAAGCTTCCTGGCGAATCCGGCGCGCGAGGAGCAGTCCCGAATCCGCGCCGGCGCGGCGAATCTGCTGGGGGACGTGCTGGAATCGCTCGATCCCGAGCAGATGGGCGGCATGGTCAAGACCGGCCTGCGGCGCCAGCTGGAGAAGATCGAGGCGGCGCCCCTGCTGGGCCAGATGCTCTCGAACGCCATCGCCGACCAGCGCCACCTGCCCCTTCTGGAAAGCGTGCTGCGCAAGATCGGAGAAGCGATCGAGGCCAATGAGCCGATGATCCGCGAGATGATCCACCAGCGCGCCAACACCATCATGCGCTGGACCGGGCTCGACGAGAGGCTCGCCAACGGCGTTCTGGACGGCGCCTACCGCCTGCTGGCCGAAGTGATCGTGCAGCCCGATCATCCCTTGCGCGCCAGGATCGACGAAGCCCTTGCCCGCCTCGCCCACGACCTTCGCCACAATCCCGAGACCCAGGCGAAGGTCGAGCGCATCAAGAACGACCTGCTCGAAAACCCGGCGCTGGCGGCGTGGTGGGAAGGCATGTGGGAACGCACGCGCGCCGCGCTGCTCAAGGCCGTGCGCAATCCCGATCAGGCGCTTTCCGGAGCGCTGGGCGAAAGCCTGGCCCAACTGGGGCTGGCGCTTGGCCAGGATGTTCGCTTGCAATACATGGTCAACCGCTTCGCCCGTCGCACGCTGGTCGGCGTGGTGTCGCGCTATGGGGGGGAAATCGTGAGGCTCGTGTCGGAAACCGTGAAGCGCTGGGATGCCCGCACCGTCACCGATCGCATCGAGGGCGCGGTTGGCCGCGATCTCCAGTTCATCCGCATCAACGGAACCTTGGTCGGCGGCCTGTTCGGCGTCTGCATCCATGTCGTAGACCAGTGGCTGTGAGCCTGTCAGCCGCGGACGGGCCGGCGATCGTCACCGAGCGCTTCGAACTCTGGAAGCCGCAGGCGAGCGACCTGGACGACATGATCCGCCTGATCGCGGATGAGGAAACACGCCGTTACCTGGGACCGGCCCAGCCCGAAGCGAAGGGCGTGTTCGAGCGCCTCCAGCGCAATGGCGGATCCTGGGCGCTCTACGGCTATGGCACTTTCGCGGTACGACAGCATGGCAGGGGCGAGATTATCGCCAACTGCGGCGTGTTTCACACCTGGCGCGGCTTCGGCAAGGGCATGGACGACATGCCGGAAGCAGGCTGGATCGTCCGCAAGGACCATTGGGGTCAGGGACTGGCCAAGGAAGTCATGCAGGCGGCGCTCGCGTGGTTCGACGCCGCGCACGGACCGCGCCGGATCGCCTGCATGATCGAGGAAGGCAACCGCGCCTCGGAGCGCGTGGCCGCTGCCTTGGGCTTCACCGCTTGCGGCAGCCATGACATCGGCGAGGATGGCCATGCGGTGATCGTCAACCTGTTCGAACGCGGTGCCGACTGACCGAGAGCCGCAGGCGCGCAATCGGCCACGCGCCGTTCGACCGCTCTCGGATCAAACGGCTAAACCGAAACACGGGCCAGTTCCCAGATCATCACGACTAAACCCAGGGATGATCTGCGTAGCGGGGATCGAGTACAAACCTCACCCCTTGCACCTGGCCCGCCTATTCCGAGCCGGAATGGATATGCGTCAGCGGCGGCGCTGACCGACTTGCTTCATCGGGCGGCGCACTTTCCAGCGGATGCTGGCCTGATAGTAGGACGCCACCGGCTTGCCGGCCTGATCGAGCGCCGGCGAGAAAGCTGCCTTCGACGCCATCTGTTCACAGGCCGCGGCCGCGAAAGCCGCGTCACCGTAATTGTCCACCACCGTACATCCGCTAACCGTACCGGAAGCGTCGACCAACAGGCGCGCGCGCGTAAGGCCGGGACGATGACGATTGTCCGCGCCGAAGGGATAGCTGTTGGCCGCGATCCAGGTATCGGGCGAACTCTTCGGCACCGGGTGGGCGGAAAGGCCCGCCTGCTGCGCGGGATCGAGGCCCCACGAACGCACCAGTCGGTCCGTGCATTCGCGCATCGCCGCCATGGCCTTGCCCAGCGAACCCGTCCCCAGCTGAACCGCCTTGTCGCTCCAGGACACGATCAGGGAAGTGATCGCCGCTTCACGCTCAGGCGTCACCGGCGCGGGAGCCTGATCGTCCTGCGTAAAGCCGTTCCAGGTCGTGGCGGAGAAAATCAGGGCGGTGAGCTTGCCGCCGCCCTCAATCGGCGCATCCGCAACGGTGAATCGATCGGCGATCGGCTTAGCGCCGTCAGGCCCGGTCTTGAGCACGAGATTCGACGATTCGGCCAGACCGTTGAAGGCCCTGCCGGTGATCGTGGGGTAGAACCGATCGCCGGGGCCCAGGCGCTCGATTTCCAGAAGCGCCGGATTGTCCGGCGTGCCGAATCCCCGCTTCAGGCTGCACGAGTCGGCGCCATTGTCCATTTGCCAGGGCGAACTGGCCGTCAGCACCGTGGTCTCGGCCATGGCGGGCGCGGAAGTCAAAGTGACCGCTGCCATGGCAACCAGCGCTGCGGAATAGGATCTGCTCATGCCAAGTCCTTGCATATGCATGAAATTTGCGAAGGACATTATGGGCCGGGCCGGACATGGCAAGAATAATCGCCTATCGTCGTCTAATGCCCGAAACGCAAAACCCCGGCCGTTTCGGGCCGGGGTTCGCATCATTTCACGATTTTAACGCCGCTCAAAGCTTGCCGGTAAGTTCCGGCACGGCAGTGAACAGGTCCGCGACGAGGC
>NZ_DAMDBA010000014.1:43108-89363 GCF_032093395.1 Novosphingobium sp. | reverse complement strand
CCCAGTTTCTATCGGTCGTGCGCATCGTTCAGGTAGCGCTCGGTCTCGGGCAGGAAGTCGTCCGGCTCGATCCCGGAGCGCCGCTTGCCGACCTTGAGCGGCGTGGTGGCATAGCCGAACCGGTTCTTGTCCTTCGCCATCGACCAATATTCGAATTCGCCCGCCTCGCCCGCTATCTCGCGGCCCTGCATGTCCTTGAAGCCACCCGCCTGCGCGATCAGCGCGATCAGCCCGAGTTGCAGCGCGAAGCCTTCCTCCACCCGGCGCGGGGTCGGTGGCGAACCGGTCTTGTAGTCGACCACCGCCAGCGATCCGTCGGGCAGGCGGTCGATCCGGTCGGCACGGCCGTGGATGCGGATGTCGCGGTAGCGCATGTCGCCCCAGGCCTCGCTGGCGACAACCCGGCGGCCGGCCGTCTTGTGCGCCAGCACAAGATCACGGAACGTATCGAGCGCGGCGGAAAGACGCGGCCACCAGAGTGCGCGCATCAGCGGGTGCGCGTTCTTCTCGGTCAGCACGGCCTGCGCGATCGCGTGGAGCCCGTCCACCGGCTCGCCCGCCTTGTGCCAGTCCTCCAGGATCTTGTGCGCCACTTCGCCCTTCCACGCCGCACTCGGCTCGGCATCGAGCGCGTCGAGCTTGCGCAGGCGCAGAATGGCATTGGCGTAGAATTCGTAAGGATCGCCGCGCAGGCGGTCGAGCCCGGTCACCGCCAGATCGACGCGGCGCTGGTCCGCCGAAGGCATCGGCTGCGGGCGCGGATGGCCGGCAACCGGCGGCGCGTCGTCGAGCATGCGCGCCAGACGCAGCACATCGCTTTCGACATGGCGCTCCGCCTGTTCGCCCAGCAACGCCTTGACGCGCAGCACGAAGCGCGAGGGGATCACCGGCCCGCCCGCATCGCGCAAAGCCCAGCTCAGCACGACTTCGGGCGCACCCAGCGCGGCGGCAAGGTCATGCGCGGCGAGCCCGATGCGGAAGTCCGCCCCGGGCACGCCCAGAGCGCGCAGCACGGCGGGCGGCAGGAGCGCGTCCTGCGATGGCGAGGCAGGCCAGACGCCTTCGACGAGACCGCCGCAAATCACCAGATCGGCGCGGCTCATCCGCGCTTCCAGCAAGCCGTAGACCGACACGCGCGGATGGCCGCCCCAGGGTGGGCGCACGGAGACGCGGTCCATGGCATCGCGCAGCATGGCGTGAAGCTCGCGCGGGTCGAACAGCGTTCCCGCCGAGCCTGCCGCGCCGCGCAGTTCCTCGACCATGGCACTGAGGCTGCGGCCGTCGGCCTGCGCCCAGATCGCTTCGCCGCATAGCGCTTCGGCGGCATCGACCAGTGCGGCGAGCATCGCTTCCAGCGGCTGACCTTCGGTAAGTGCGAAGAGCGGCGCCAGCACGCTCTCCACCGCACCCCACCATTCGCCCAGCTTCTCCTGCTCGGCAAGATCGGCCAGTGCCGCCAGACCAGCACCGGGGCGCGGACCGCGCAAGGCGAGATCGAGCTTGCGCGCCGACTCCAGCCAGCGAGCGCGGCCTTCCCCACCGCCTGCAAGTGGGTGGGCCAACAGCGCGATCAGCGGCACCGGCGCGGCCTGCTCGGCCAGCACTTCGGCCAGCAGCAGCATGAGCCGTCCTGCCGCCGTCTGCGCCAGCGGACGCCCTGCGGTATCGTCCGCCTCGATCCCCCAGCGCGTGAGGTGCGCGACCACCCGGCCCGCCAGCCCGCGATCCGGGGTGATGAGCGCAACGCGGCGCTCGGGCACTTCCAGCGCCTCGCGGATCAGGACGGCCACCGCCTGCGCTTCCTGCTCCGGGTGGGTGCTTTCCATCAGCCGCACACCGGAAAGGCGCCGCTTCTCGGCGGGCAGTTCAACCCATGCCGCCGAAGCGCGCGGCGGCAGGAACAGGTTGGAGATCACCGTGCTGCGCTCGGCCGGCGAGGCGCCGTAGCCGGAGCGGTGCCACGCAGAGACTTCCTCGCGCGCGATGCCCATCCGGTTCAGCAGCAGCTTGAGATGGTACTGCGGATGCGTCACCGCATCGCCCCGGCCGAACGGCGGCTCCTCCGGGTTCTCGGGCTTTCCGGCCACGCCAAGCTCGTCCCATACGTCACCTGGAAGCGACAGGTCGAAGTCCGGCAGGACCACGGAACCGCCCGGAAGTTCGCTGACCACGCGCAGCAATTTGGCCAGCGCGGGCGAAGCGCTGGTCACGCCCGCTGCAACCACGGGATATTGCGGCGGCACCGCGCACCATTCCCGAGCGGCGTGTTCGAACAGGCGGTTGCGGCGTTCCGGTGCGTCGATCTCGCCTCGCTCGGCCAGTTCCGCGATCCAGTATTGCTGCACCATCAGGAACGTGCGGGTATTGTCGGTCCAGTGCCCGGCAAGGTCGCCGACGATGCCGATCACCCGCTCGCTCATCAGGTCGAGCGGGGCGATGCCTTCCACCAGCAGGCGGTCCATGGTGCGGCCGAGTTCCCAGGCGCGGCGCAGCAAAGCCGCCCCCTTCCCGGCCTCCGCGCCTTCCACTTCACGCAAGTAATGGGCAAGCCGCAGCCAGCGCCGGGTAGGATCGGCGGCGGGCGGAATATCGGCAGCTCCGAGCGGATCGAGCAGCGGCCCGAGCGTTTCGTCGAGATCGAGGTCACCGACCACCACCATGCGCGGCAGCAGCATGCCCGGTCGGTCCGTGGTGCCGGAATGGCGCACGAAAGCCTCGGTAACGGTGCGGACCGCGCGGCGACTGGGTAGCAGCAGGGTCAGCCGGGCGAGGCCGAGTTCACCTTCGGAGTAGCGCGGCACCAGCCCCGCCACGAGGGCGTCGGCGAAACCACGGTGCGCTGCAATCGAGTAGACAAGCGGCCCGGCCCTTTCAGGCACGGGTCAGCCATTCCTCGGTCGGCTTGATGGCGCCCGGCTCACCCACTTCGAACCACAGGCCGGTATGCGAGACGCCGTAAAGCCGGCCTTCATCGATCGCGCGATTCCACAGCACATTGGTCGAGAACGGGCCTTCGGGCGCATCTCGCAGCAGGCGCTTGGACACGATCTGAATGCCCATGTAGATGAAAGGCGCGACGTAGCCCGGTTTGCGGCGGGTGATGCGGCCCACGGCATCAAGGTGGAAATCGCCCGCACCTTGGTGATGCATCGCCCGCGTATGCGGCACCACCAACAGCAAGGCGTCCATCCGTTCTTCGTCCCAGGCCTGGGAAAGTTCGTGAAACACGTCCACCGGCCCGTCGAGCCAGATATTGTCGCTGTTGAGGCAGAAGAACGTCTCAGGCAGCAGCGGCGCGGCCTTGACCATGCCGCCGCCGGTTTCCAGCAACTGCGCCCGCTCGTCGGACACGGTGACTTGCGGCCCTTTGTGGCGCGCCTTGAAGTGTCCTTCCAGCGCATCGGCCAGATAGTGCACATTGACCACCGCCTTTTCCACCCCGGCCGCGTCAAGCTTGTCGAGCGCGTGGTCGATCAGGGACTTGCCGGCTACCCGCACCAGTGGCTTGGGCTGGGTGGCGGTGAGCGGGCGCATGCGCTTGCCCAGACCGGCGGAAAGCACCATGGCCGTGTCGCTGGCCAGCTTCGCCCCGTTCATGCGGCGTAGCTCCCGCCGTTGGCTTCGCGCAGATGGGCGGGAATGTTGGCATCGAACCAGCGCGCCACCGGTTCCAGCGCCGGATGGGCGAGATCGCGTTCGAGCAGCGCCCAGACGCGGGGAATGAGATCCAGGTAGCGCGGCTTGCCATCACGGCGCCAGAGCCGCACGAAGATGCCCACGATCTTGACGTTGCGCTGCGCGCCAAGGCGGGCATAGTCGGCCAGGAAGGTCTCCGGGTCGGCGCCGGTCGCCTGGATGTAGTGATCGAACATCTCGGCCTCCAGCTCCGGCGAGACGTCGCGCCGCGCGTCCTGAAGTAGCGAGACGAGGTCATAGGCCGGGTGGCCAACCAGTGCGTCCTGAAAATCCAGCAGACCCTGCTTCTCCAGCGCGCCGAGCAGCATGATGTTCTCGGCATGATAGTCGCGCAGCACGGTCACACCGGGGCGCTGGCGGGGCAGCAGTTCGCCCAGCACCGCCTCCCAGGCGGAAGTGAACCCTGCGGCATCGACATCAAGGTACTGCGCGGCACAGTACCATTCGACGAACAGGCGCACTTCGCGCAGATACTCGCTCATCGAGTAGTCAAGGAAAGGGCCCGGCGGCAGTTCGCGCAATTGCGCCAGGACATCGACCGCGCCCCTGTAGACCGCCGCTTCGTCATCGGGCCATTGGTCCAGATAGTCGCGCATGCGGGCATGGCCGAAGTCCTCGATCAGCACGAGGCCGCGATCCGCCCGGTCCGCCAGGATACGGGGAGCGCGCAAGCCGTTCAGGTCGAGCCAGCGCGCGGCGCGCAGGAACGGCGTGGGATCCTCGTTGGGCGGCGGCGCATCCATCAGCATCGCCGTCTCGCCATTCGCACGGGTCACGCGGAAATAGCGCCGGAACGAGGCGTCCCCGGCCAGGGGGTCGACATATGCGCCCGCCCAGCCGGCTTCGGCAAGGAAGGGTTCGAGATCGGCGGGAAGGTTCGTGCTCATTTCGGGATACGCCCTAACCAATGGAGGCCCGGCTCGACAATGGCGATCCTCCCCTCATCCTCAACTTCCAGCGTAATTGAAAGGCAGCCCGGCTCATGGGCGAACCCTCCTGCGTGATCGGGCCATTCGGCGATCAGTGCCGCGCCTTGGCGATAGTCGTCCAGGCCGATCTCGTCGGCTTCGGAGGGATCCTTCAAGCGATAGAAGTCCGCATGGACGAGCGGCAGTCGGACGCCCGGCGCGCCAGAGGCTGGGGGGGAGGCCGGGGGATCGTAGACCTCGATGATCGCGAAGCTGGGCGACGGCACCTCGCCCTCATGCCCCAGCCCGGCGATGATCGCCCGGGCCAGCGTGGTCTTGCCCGCGCCGAGGCCGCCGGTGAGGGCCACCACGTCATCGGGCCGCAATCGGTCGGCGATGGCGCGGCCAAAGCGCTCCATCGCGGAAAGGTCGGGCAATGCAATCTTCACGGAAGCTCCACCAGAGCGCTGGTGCCCTTGCCGGGCTCGGAAACGAGGCGCAGCGCGCCGCCATGGGCCTCTACCAGCTGGCGTGCCAGCGGCAGGCCCAGACCCTGGCTCCGCTCCACCGACTTGCCGTCGGCGCTGGCCTTCATGCCATCGAGTGCCAGGGCGACGCTGCGGCTATCCATGCCCGCCCCGTTGTCCTGCACCAGGATCTGCAGCCATTCCTCGTCCCCTGACTTGCGTCGGCCGAGTTGCACGAGGATGCGCTCCCCGCGCCGGGAGGCGGCAATGGCGTTGTCCACGAGATGGCCCAGGGCGCGCGCGAGCCGCTTGCGATCGCCGGAGATCGGACGCAGCAGCCCGCTCGCCTGAAGATCGAGCACCAGCCCGGCCTTCTGAAGCCGCGCGGCCCGCTCTTCCACCACCGAACGGACGAAGGGCATCGGGTCGATCTCTTCCTTCTTCAAAGGCAGCAGGCCCGCCTCGCTCTGCGAAAGGTCCAGCAGGCTGTCGATATGATCGCCCAGCTGCTCGACCGAGGTGAGGATCGCGCCGACATATTCCCGGCCGCCCTCGGAGAGCTCCCCGCCGACGCCCGCCTCCAGAAGTTCCGCGAAACCGCCGATCGAGGTGAGCGGCGTGCGCAACTCGTAGCTCATCTTGGCCAGGAAGCGCGTCTTGATCGTATCCGCCTCGATCAGTGCGGCATTGCTTTCGCGCAGGGCCGCCTCGGCCTTTTGCGAATCGGTGATGTCGAGCACGGCGAGCAGTCCGTTGCCGTCCGGCAGCGGCACGCCCGCGAACTCCAGCATGCGCCCATCCGCCAGGGCGATGCGCCCCCCCTTCTGCGTGCGGTCCAGCGTGGCCGTGCGGACCACGCCGCCGACCGTCTCCGCCTCGGCCGGCCGCTTGAGGCGCGGCGCGATCTTCTTGAGCAGATCCTGCATGTGCGGATGGGTGTCGAGGAAGTCGCTGTCCAGCCCCCAATCGGCGGCGAAGCGGCGGTTCCAGATTTGCAGGCGCCCATCCGGCGCGAAGACGGCGATGGATTCGAACAGGCTGTCGAACGTGGCCGTCCGCGTGCGCAAAAGGGTGTCGCGAACGGCGGACAGGCGCAACTGCTCGGTGCGGTCCTCCGCGATCAGCATGAGGCCGCCGTCCGGCACCGGCTGGGCGACGATGCGCAGATGCGTGCCGTCCGCCAGGGTCCAGGCCTCCTCGCTGGCCTCGCCAGAGGCGAACCATGCCGCCTTCTCACGCCGCCAGGCCGGAAAGTCGCGTGCTTCGGGCACGCGACCGGCATCGCGCGCGGCATCCAGCAGACGCTCGAATGCGGGCAAATCCTGAAGCGTGTTTGCCGGGAGCTTGAACAGGCGCTGGAACGGCTGATTGGCGAACGTCAGGCGCTTCTTGGCGTCGAACTGGGCGACACCGGCCGAAAGCTGGTCCAGCAGCCCGCGCTGCGCCTCGCGAAATGCGCGGAACGAGCGTGACATTTCCTCGAGGTCTTCGATGTCGACGGCATAGCCCGCCACCCCGTCCTCGCCCAGCGGGAGGTCGCTGACCCGCATGGCCCGGCGCTGGCCATTGATCGTGGTCGAGACGATGCGCTGGATCGGCGCGCCCTTGTCGGACGCGGCGCGCGCCACTTGCGCCGGGGTAAGGCCGTCGACGTTCTCGATCAGTTCGGTCCCGCTGGCGACCACGCCTTGCGCGCTGTCCCCGCCCACGGCCGCGACATAGGCCGAGTTCACCAGTTGCAGCTCGCCGTCCGGGCGGCGGAACCACATGGGCATCGGCGCCGCCTCGATCAGCGAGACGAGCGCGGTGAAATCCCCCCTCGCCCGCGAGGCTTCGTCGCGCAGGCGGGTGAGTTCGGTTTCGCTGTCGGAAAAGTCGAAGACCCAGACCAGCGCCGCGCCGCCGGGAGAAATCTGCGGATCGGCCAGATGGCCGCGCAGTGCCAGCGAACGGGAGGAACCGCGCGGCGTCAGCACCATGCGGAAGGGCGCGGCGGTCTTCTGGGTGCGGCGCACCGCCTCGGTCAGTTCCTCCAGCTTCGCCGCGGGAAGGCCACGCTCGCCGGTGTCGAGTTCCGAGAGGAATTGCGGAACCCCGTCGAGCCCCAGCCACTGGGCGAGGCGCGGACTGGCCTCGATTCGCCCGTCCGAGCGGACCAGCAGCGGCAGAGCCGGCGATTCCTCGACCATGCGGCCCAGCCTGCGCGCGGAGCGAAGCTGGTTCTCAGCCCGCTTCTGGCGGCTGCGCGCGGTAAGCACGGCCCAGGCCGCCACCATCATCCAGGCAGCGAGCAGAAGGCCGATCAGGAGGGGTACGAGGCGATCCTGGTCCATTCACCCACGGCTATGCTTGCCACAGCCCGCAAACACAATGGGGAGAGCGCCACGATTGCGACGCTCTCCCCATTGTTAGCCAATAAAGGCCTTACCCATTAATAACGGTAGTGGTCCGGCTTGAACGGGCCAGCTTCCGGCACGCCGATGTAGTCGGCCTGCTTCTTCGAGAGCTTGGTGAGCTTGACGCCCAGCTTGTCGAGGTGCAGCGCGGCGACCTTTTCGTCGAGGTGCTTGGGCAGAACGTAGACTTCGTTCTTGTACGCATCGTTGCGGGTGTAGAGTTCGATCTGCGCGAGCGTCTGGTTGGTGAAGCTCGACGACATGACGAAGCTGGGGTGGCCGGTGGCGCAACCCAGGTTCACCAGGCGGCCCTTGGCGAGCACGATGATCTGCTTGCCGTCCGGGAAAGTGACCAGGTCGGTACCCGGCTTCACTTCCTTCCAGTCGTAGTTGTCGAGCGCCGAGATCTGGATCTCGCTGTCGAAGTGGCCGATGTTGCAGACGATCGCCTTGTCGCGCATGGCTTCCATGTGCTCGCCGGTGATCACGGCTTCGTTGCCGGTGGCGGTGACGAAGATGTCGCAGCGCTTCACGGCGTCTTCCATGGTGACGACTTCATAGCCTTCCATGGCAGCCTGAAGGGCGCAGATCGGGTCGATTTCGGTGACCATCACGCGGGCGCCGCCGTTGCGGAGCGAAGCGGCCGAACCCTTGCCGACGTCGCCGAAGCCGGCAACGCAGGCGACCTTGCCGGCCAGCATCACGTCGGTAGCGCGACGGATCGCGTCGACCAGCGATTCCTTGCAACCGTAGAGGTTGTCGAACTTCGACTTGGTGACCGAATCGTTCACGTTGATCGCGGGGAACGGCAGCTTGCCGTCCTTGGCGAGGTGGTAGAGGCGGTGAACGCCGGTGGTGGTTTCTTCCGAAACGCCCTTGATGGCCTTGACCGAGGCGGTCAGATAGCCCGGCTTCGCCTTGAGGAAGGCGTTCAGCGCGCGGACGAACTCGATTTCCTCGGCATTGCTGGGCTCGAACAGCGGCTCACCGGCTTCGACGCGCGCGCCCCAGAGCGCGAACATGGTGGCGTCGCCGCCGTCGTCGAGGATCAGGTTGGCGGTAAGGTTGGGATCTTCGTCGGTCGACCAGTCGAAGATCTTGCCAACGTAGTCCCAGTAATCGGCCAGCGATTCACCCTTGATCGCATAGACCGGGATGCCGGCAGCGGCGATGGCGGCGGCGGCGTGGTCCTGGGTCGAGAAGATGTTGCAGGTGGCCCAGCGCACGTCGGCGCCGAGCGCGACCAGCGTCTCGATCAGCACCGCGGTCTGGATCGTCATGTGCAGCGAGCCCGTGATGCGGGCGCCCTTGAGCGGCTGCGACGCGCCGAATTCCTCGCGCAGCGCCATCAGGCCCGGCATTTCGGTTTCGGCGATGTTGATCTCGGTACGGCCGAAATCGGCGAGCGAGATATCGGTAATGGCGTAGTCGTGGGCGATCTGGGCAGTGGCCACGGGAAGCTCCTGGTACGTTGGACGTTGCATGGAGACGCCGGACGTGAACCCGGCGTCTCGAATGCATGGTCCCTACCCCGTCAGCTTTCACGACGCAAATATAAAGATATCTTTATATGCTTCGCGAAAGTTGCGCTGGAGGCCTCATGGTCATCGCAGATCGAAGCGATCCGCATTCATCACCTTGGTCCAGGCCGACACAAAGTCCCTGAGGAAACGCGGCCCGGCATCCGATGCCGCATAGACCTCGCTAAGCGCGCGAAGCTGCGAGTTGGAGCCGAACACCAGGTCCGTCCGCGTCGCCGTCCACTTCGGCTGGTTGGAGGCGCGATCGGTGCCGGTGAAGGTCTCGTCCGCCGCATCGTCCACCTGCTTCCACGCCGTGCCCATGTCGAGCAGGTTGACGAAGAAGTCGTTGGTGAGCTGACCCGGCCGGTCGGTAAAGACGCCGTCCTTGCTGCCCCCATGATTGGCGCCGAGTACGCGCAGCCCTGCCACGAGCACCGCCATTTCCGGTGCGCTGAGCCCTAGAAGCTGCGCGCGGTCGATCAGCAGTTCCTCCGTCGGCACCGTAAACGAAACCTGGAGGTAATTGCGGAAGCCGTCCACTTTCGGTTCGAGCACGGCAAAGCCTTCCACGTCGGTCTGATCCTGCGTGGCATCGGTGCGACCGGGCGCGAAGGAAACCTCCACAGGCGTTCCCGCATCGGCCGCCGCCTTCTCGATGCCGACGCTGCCGCCGAGCACGATCAGATCCGCGATCGATACTTTCCGGCCAGAAGCCCCGCCATCGAATTCCGCCTTGATGCCCTCGTAGACCTTGAGGACTCTGGCAAGCTTTTCGGGCTCGTTGACCTCCCAGTCCTTTTGCGGGGCAAGGCGGATACGGCCACCATTGGCGCCGCCGCGATGGTCCGATCCGCGATAGGTCGATGCGGAAGCCCAGGCGGTGGAAACCAGCTCAGCCACCGAGAGGCCCGAGCCGAGAATCTTCTGCTTGAGCGCGGCAACGTCTTCCACGGTGATCGCGGCACCGTTCGCAGTCGGGATCGGATCCTGCCAGAGCAGGTCTTCTGCCGGAACTTCCGGGCCGAGGTAACGCGCCTTCGGCCCCATGTCGCGGTGGCAGAGCTTGAACCACGCCCGTGCGAAGGCATCCGCGAAATAGTCCGGATCGGCGCGGAAGCGCTCCATGATCCGGCGGTATTCGGGATCGACCTTGAAGGCCATGTCCGCCGTGGTCATCATCGTCGGCACGCGGCGATCCGGGCTGTGCGCACCGGGCGCCAGGTCTTCCGGCTTCTGGTTCACCGGCTGCCACTGCTGCGCGCCGGCAGGGCTGCGCACCAGTTCATACTCGTAGTCGAGCAGCATGTGCAGGAAGCTCATGTCCCACTTCGTCGGCGTCGGCGTCCAGGAGCCTTCGAGACCGGAGGTAATCGTATGATCGCCGAAGCCGCTTTCATGGCCGCTCTGCCAGCCGAGGCCCTGCTGCGCGATGTCCGCGCCTTCCGGCTCGGAGCCGACCTTGGCCGCGTCGCCCGCGCCATGGCACTTGCCGAAGGTGTGGCCGCCTGCGGTGAGCGCGGCCGTCTCCTCGTCGTTCATGCCCATGCGCGCGAATGTCTCGCGGATGTCGCGGGCCGAGCCGGTGGGATCGGGATCGCCGCCGGGGCCTTCCGGATTGACATAGATGAGGCCCATCTGGATCGCCGCCAGCGGGTTTTCGAGGACCATTTCCTTGTCCGGCTGGATACGCGTTTCCGCGCCCTGCCCGACCCATTCCTCCTCGGTACCCCAGTAGACGTCCTTCTCCGGCTCGAACACGTCCTGACGGCCGCCGCCGAAGCCGAAGGTCGGCCCGCCCATGGATTCGATGGCGACGTTGCCGGTCAGGATCAGCAGGTCCGCCCAGGAAAGCTTCGCGCCATACTTCTGCTTGATCGGCCAGAGCAGACGACGCGCCTTGTCGAGATTGGCATTGTCCGGCCAGGAATTGAGCGGTGCGAACCGCTGGTTGCCCGAAGAGGCACCGCCGCGCCCGTCACCGGTGCGGTAGGTGCCCGCACTGTGCCAGGCCATGCGGATGAAGAACGGGCCGTAATGGCCGTAGTCCGCCGGCCACCAGGGCTGGCTGTCGGTCATCAGCGCGGTGAGATCGGCTTTCACCGCCGCATAGTCGAGCGACTTGAAAGCCTCGGCATAGTCGAAGTCGTCCCCCAGGGGATTCGCGCCGCCCTGGGGCAGGATGTCGAGGGAAAGCTGGTTGGGCCACCAGTCGCGATTGGTGCGGCCCAAGAGCGATCTTACCGGCTCGCCGTGCATCGGACAGCCGCCGATGTTCCCACTAGAGGTTTTCGCGTCCATGTCATACTCCTTCCAGTCGGGGCCCGCCCTGTTTTCGGGCGGTTCTTGAATTGCAAGGGACGGTGTGTGCGGCACATCGCCGCCGGTCGGAACGGGCCCTGCGGGGTACATCCGTCACCGTCCGTCCATGCTGCAAATCTTGCCAGATATGCTGCACGGATCAAGCGCGGCGGGCGGTTCCGGCCCTGCAAAATTCCGATCATCGAAAGAGGGGAAAGTGATGAGTGGCGGCACCTGCCCGTGGCCCATCCATCCGCCTGTCCCGGCAGGTTTTCCGCCTCCTGTCGCTCTCGGTGGGCTTGAGACAGGAGGCGGAAGTGGCACGGAAGGCACGAGCCCGCCGCCGCACGCATGGATCAACGGTTGCGGCACGGATCGAAATCCGCAAATCGCCGTCGAAAAAGGGCGCAATCACGTCAGATCGCTATCATCGGGGTTTATTACACAGGCAAGACAGATCACTCAATACGGATACTTTAAAAACTGCACTTATTTTGTTGATTGCCCAAGTCCATTCCCGTGGCGATAATGCAGCATCCTTCACGAACATTGCAACATCACTGAAATCGTGCAAATAAATACCCGATAATCGCCCACGCGGGATAGTCACCGCCAAGAAACGGCTCTCTAGAGCGGTTTCCGATCCGGTTGCACCGGATCAACCGCTCTAAGTTTCTGGTTTCCCGTATTTTCCGAGTCATCAGGTGATTCCACCTGATTAGAAAATGCTCTAAGCGAGAAAATCCACCGCCCAGCCGACGACAAGCACGATCACCCCTCCGGCGAGCGCATAGGCCAGGCAGATCGGTGCAGTACGAGCCAGAGCCCGGCCCTCCTGCCCCACAAGGCCCACCGTTGCCGTGCCTGCGACGATGTTGTGCGGGGCCATTATGTTGCCGATGGCCGACCCCAGGCTCTGCCCGGCAAGGGCCAGCCAGTCCGGCAAGGCCACGGCATCGGCGGCGGCGACCTGGAAGTCCGCGAAGATAATGTTGGAGGCAGTGCCCGAACCGGTCACGAACGAACCGAGCGCTCCCACCAGCGGAACGGCCAGCGGCCAGACCTGCCCGAACAGTCCCGTTGCGCCCACTGCAAGCGCGTCGATCAGCCCGCCGTGGACCATGAAGCGCGCCAGCGTCAGCACGGAGACGAGCGCGATCGCCACTTGCGGCAGGCGCCGCAGCGCCGCAACCATCGCGGTAACGGCCACGCGCGGCCGGGAGCGGTTGCCGAGCACGGTAAGAACGAAGGCAAGCAACAGCAGAGTGCCCGGATGATAGAGCGGCAACATCTGGTCGCCGAAGCTCTGGCGGTAAGTCCAGTCGATCGGATAGGCGCGCAGGGCATTGCGAAGCGGATCGATCAGGCGGCTGGCCAGAATGAGCACGACCAGCACCAGGTATGGCAGGCCCGCTTTCAGCAAGGCGCGTCCGGCCGGTGCGTCCTCCCCGAACTGCGGCGGAGAACCGCGCCGCAGCCAGACTATGAACAGCGCGCCACCCAGCAGAGCCCCGCCCAATGTCGGCAGCTCCGGCCCGGCCAGTCCGGCGATCAGCGCGGCACAGGGAAAGAAGCAGGCCGCCGCCATCACGGCCACCTGCCAGGAGGAATTGGCGGAGGAACCGGTAGCCGTACTCCCGCCGCCGCTTCCGCTTCCCGACTTCACGGCTCCCAGCTTCACGACGATCAAGGCCAGCGACCAGCCGATGCAGGCGTGAAGCAGCAGGATCGCCAGCGACAGGCGCCGCTCGTCCACCGGAGCCGCCTCCACCAGCGGCACCATCGGCGCTCCCACCGCCCCGAAGGAAACACCCACCACATGGCCGATCAGCGCCACCAACAAGGCGCGCACGGGAGCCACGCCCAACGCCACCAGCATCGGTGCAACGATGGCAACCGGCGTGCCGAAGCCGGAGGCGCCCTCCAGAAACATCGCGAAGAAGTAACCCACCAGCAAGGCCGTCGCCGCAGGATCGGACGAGATCGAGGACAGCCAGCCCCCGATCACGCCGGTCGCGCCCGTCCGCACCTGGTATTCGTGAATCGACAGCGCCGGAAACACGATCCACAGGATCGTCGCCGCCGTGAAACCGGCCTCCAGCACCGGCCCGGCAAGGTCGGCCGGCTCGTCTCCGAACTGGAACGCGGCAACGGCGACGATGGCCGCGATCACCGCCGAAACCGTGCCGGCCGCCGCGGCCGACCAGCGCAGTCCCACCATCAGCAGGATGAGCGCCAGGATCGGAGCGAGCGCCAGGCCGGCCACGGCCTGCCTACCCTTGGCGTTCTGGCGGCACCGGATGGAGCGGCGCCCCATCGCGGCTGAAAGCGGTTATGTTGTCGATGGTGGTCCCGGCGATGGCGGTCATCGCCTCTCCCGTGAAGAACCCCTGGTGGCCGGTGATGAGCACGTTGGGGAACGTCATGAGCCTGACGAATACGTCGTCGCGAATGACCTGATCCGACAGGTTCTCGAAAAAGAGGTCTTCCTCTTCCTCATAGACGTCCAGCCCGACATGGCCGACCTTGCCGCTTTTCAGTCCGGCGATCACCGCGCGCGCATCCATCACCGCGCCCCGGCTGGTGTTGATGAGCATGACACCGTGCTTCATCTTGGCGATCGCCGCGCGGTCTATCAGGTGGTGGGTGTCGGGGTTCAGCGGGCAGTGCAGGCTGATCACATCGCAGCGGCCCAGCAATTCGTCGAGCGGGACGTAGCGGCCACCGATCGCGGCAAGCTCCTGCGTTTCGAACGGGTCGCTCGCCAGCACCTCGCAGCCGAAGCCATGGAGGATGCGCGCCACGTTCAGGCCGATCCGGCCGGTGCCGATCACGCCGGCAACCTTGCCCCGCAGATCGAAGCCCAGCAGTCCTTCCAGCGCGAAATTGCCTTCGCGAACGCGCGCATAGGCCTTGTGGATCTTGCGGTTGAGCGAAAGGATCAGCGCCACCGCATGTTCGGCGATCGCGTCGGGAGAATAGGCCGGTACGCGGCCGATCCTCAGGCCCAGTTCCCGCGCGGCGTCGAGATCGACATTGTTGAAGCCGGCGCTGCGCAAGGCGATGAACCGGGTTCCATTGGCCGCGAGAATTTCCAGTTCAACACGCCCGAGCTGGTCGTTCACGAAAGCGCAAACGCAGTCATGGCCGTTCGCAAGATGCGCGGTGTGCGAGTTGAGCCGAGATTCCAGATAGAACATCGTATGTCCTGCCCGGCATTCATCATTGGCCTTGTCCAGAAATTCGCGATCGTAAGGGCGGGTACTGAAGACAGCAACTTTCAAGGAAGCACTCCTGATCTCAGGACAATTTCAGATTACCACCGGGGCCGAGGCTGACAACCGGCACGTTTGCGGAAGGATGGCTTCACAAGCTCCGGTCGTCCCGCACCATGCACGACCGGGCGGCGGCACCGGCGCGCGCTGGAATCGGCCAGTACGGATCAGGGTTTGGGCATGACCGCGTCTATGACCGTCAGGTGCTGCAGCGGCCCTTCGGAAACGCGTGAGTTGGTGACGAGGATCGTGGTGCCGGGGACCAGTTGCGCCTTCACCTTCTCGTAGAAAGGGCGCGGTACGCGAAGACGGTTCGCGACGGCTTCGTCCACCTCTCGCCCCTCGTCCTCGCCATGCCCGGGAAGTCCGACATAGACCCACCGCGGCTTGCCCTCACGGTTGATCAGCGTGATGACGTGCGAGCCGGGATCGTCGTCGTTCACTTGCGCCGCACTGCGGCCGATCTCCACGCCGTTGCGCAAGACGACGACCCGCTGGTCGAGCTTGGAGACGATGATCGAAAGCGGGCCGGAAGGAGCGCGCTGCGGATTCCAGCGATATTGCTCGCCGTTCAAGGGCGCTTGGTCCAGCGGTTTTCCCTGGGGATCGAACGGCGCCAGCAGGCTGTTGTCGCTGGTGCGCACATGCCTTTGCGCATCGCCTTCGACGACTACGGTAACGCCGATCCTGGTTATGGCGAAGAGTTCCCTGGCGAATCCGTAAGGCAAGTGGACGCAGCCATGGCTCTCGGGATAGCCGGGCAGTCCGCCCGCATGAAGCGCCACCCCATCCCAGGTGAGCCGCTGCTGATAGGGCATCGGCGCGTTGTTGTAGGTGCTCGACCGGTGCTTCGCATCCTTCTGGAGGATGGTGAAGACGCCGGTGGGCGTGGCATGCCCGGCCTTGCCGCTGGAAACCGTAGTCGCGGCGATCCGCAGGCCGTTGCGATAGACCACGCCGATCTGGCGCGACAAGTCGACGTAGACCAAAATCGGACCGGCGGGTGAAACATCCGGGGCCCACACCCATCCGCCGAGCTTGAGATGCTCCATCCGCCGGGCGAATTCCGGTGGCGACGTGGCCTTGGCGCCCTGTGCGAAGGCCGCTTGGCTACCGGCAAAGCACAGCGACAACGCCAAGAGCGCCGCCAACGTCAATTTTCGCATTGAAACCCCTGTAGTCGACAATGCCTCATCGACATCCCGTTCAGCGCACCCGGCCACGCTGCACGAAATTGACGATAGCCAGCAACACTACCGCGCCGAGGAAAGCCACGATCAGCCCCACGATCGAGAATTCCTTCACCGACCCCGCAATGCCGAACTGGTTGGCGATCAGATTGCCGATCACCGATCCCACACAGCCGACGACGATATTCCAGAAGATGCCCATCGAGGCATCGCGGTTCATGACCAGACTGGCGAGCCAACCGGCAACACCGCCTACGATCAATGCGATAATCCAGCCCATGACGTTCTCCCGATCGATCCCCATCAAGTTGGGGGAAACTGTGGAAACTGCCTAACGGTATCGACTGCGAAAATCTTGAATGCCGCCATCACGGTCATGAAAATCTGAACCTGGCGGTTTTCTTCGCCCCTCCGAGTGGAGGCTGCGCTCCTCCAGAAAAAAGGTCAATCGTTACATCGGCCCGCCCCGCGCAGCTTCCTGCCATCGAGAAGCGGAAGCGGGATGACGAAAATGCGCGGCCGCAGAACCTGACCTCAACACCGATCTTGCCTCAGGCAGAGTAAAATGCCAAATCTTTTCACGGTATTATGCCACCGGATGCGGGATTCGCCTCCAGGGTTACTTGGGAACGAAAATCCGTATCGCCTGAATTCGGACATTCGCTCGCCCTTCCCGAGCGGTCTTGCATACGGTGACAAGTGCCCAACAGGCGCATGACTGTCGCCCGGTTCCTCGAATGCATGAAAACGGAGAACGCGATGTTATCCGAAACCGCACGCGACTGGCACGCCATGGACGCAGACACGGTCCTTGCCGATCTGGACACCGATCGCGAAGGACTGACCGCGCCGGAGGCGTCGCTGCGGCTGGAACGATATGGCACGAATACCTTGCCGGCTCCCAAGGGAACGCCGCCGCTCCTCCGCTTTCTGGCGCAGTTCAACAATGCCCTGATCTATTTCCTGCTCGCCGCCGCCCTGGCGGCGCTGCTGCTGAACCATGCCGTGGACGCGGCGGTGATCGTACTGGTCGTGGTGGTCAATGCCGTAGTCGGCTTCGTGCAGGAGGGCCGCGCGGAGAAGGCCCTCAGCGGCATGGAAAGCCTGCTTACCGATCGCGCCCATGTGCTCCGGGACGGGATCCGCGACAGCGTGGATGCCGCCCTGCTGGTGCCGGGCGACATGGTTCTGCTCGATGCGGGGGACCGCGTCCCCGCCGACTTGCGCCTATTGCGGGTGCGCGGCCTGGCCATCGAGGAAGCGGCGCTGACCGGCGAATCCGTGGCTTCGGAAAAGCATGAGGAACCCGCCGAGGCTGCCGCCTCGCTGGCGGACCGATACTCGATGGCCTATTCCGGCACCCTCGTGGCGCGGGGGCAGGCCACCGGCGTGGTCGTCGCCACCGGCACCGCCACGGAGATCGGCCGCATCAGCAAGCTGCTCCACGCCGTTCCCACGCTTACCACGCCCTTGCTGCGCCAGATCAGTTCGTTCGCCAACAAGCTGACACTGGCGATCTTTGTGGCCGGCTTGGCACTTTTCGTCTTCGCCGTGACCATGCGTGACTTCGACTGGGTAGATGCGCTGATCTCGGTCGTGGCCCTGGCCGTGGGCGCCGTGCCGGAGGGCCTGCCTGCCGTCATCACCATCACGCTGGCCATCGGCGTGCAGCGCATGGCGGCGCGCAAGGCGGTGATCCGCAAGCTTCCCGCCGTCGAGACGCTGGGCGCCACTTCGGTGATCTGCACGGACAAGACCGGCACCCTCACCCGCAACGAGATGATGGTGACGCGCATCATGACCGGCGGGGAAGAGTTCGCGGTGTCGGGCATCGGCTATGCCCCGGACGGCGCGATCTCGGCACGCGAAAACGGCTCGAAGGCAGTATCGCCGGACATCGTTCGATGCGGCGCCCTCTGCAACGATGCGCATCTGAGGGAAGTCGACGGAGAATGGACCGTCACCGGCGACCCCATGGAGGGCGCACTGCTAGCCCTCACCCGCAAGGCTGGGATCGACGACGAGGCGCTGCGCCGGGAATGGCGGCGGATCGACGAGATCCCCTTCGATGCCACCTATCGCCTTATGGCTGCGCTATGCCGTGCCGACGACGGGCGATGCACGGTGTTCGTCAAGGGCGCGCCCGAAGCCATTCTGGCGCTGGGCGCCACCCCCGATGAGGTCGAATCCTGGAACGCGGCGATAGCCCGCGCCGCCGAACAGGGTGAGCGCGTGCTCGGTTTCGCCCTGCGCGAAGTGCCGAACGACACCGCGCGCCTCGATTTCGACCTCCTCCAGGGCGCGACGATGCTGGGCGTGATGGGCTTCATCGATCCGCCGCGCGAAGAAGCGCGACTGGCGATCGCGGAGTGCCGCTCGGCCGGGATCGCGGTGAAGATGATCACCGGCGACCATGCCGCCACCGCCCTCGCCATCGCCCGCCAGCTTGACCTGGCCGACGACCCGAAGGCGCTGACCGGTGCGCAGATCGAGGCGATGAGCGACGAGGAGCTGGCCGAAGCGGTGCCCGGCACCGCCGTCTTCGCCCGCGCCAGCCCCGAGCACAAGCTGCGCATCGTCCGCGCGCAGCAGTCGCGCGGCGCCATCGTCGCCATGACCGGGGACGGCGTGAACGACGCGCCCTCGCTCAAGCAGGCCGACGTCGGCACCGCGATGGGCGTCAGCGGCACCGAAGCGGCGCGCCAGGCCTCGGAAATGGTGTTGCTCGACGACAACTTCGCCTCGATCGTCGCCGCCGTCCGCGAAGGTCGCACCGTCTACGACAATATCCGCAAGGTGATCGCCTGGACCCTGCCGACCAACGGCGGCGAGGCCATCGCCGTGGTCCTGGCCATTCTCGTCGGCTTCGCGCTGCCGCTGACGGCGACGCAGATTCTCTGGATCAACCTGGTGATGACCGTGACGCTCGGCCTCGTCCTCGCCTTCGAGCCGCCCGAGCCGGGCATCATGCAGCGCCCGCCCCGCAAGCCCGACGCGCCGCTGCTCTCCAGCTTCCTGCTATGGCGCGTCGCGCTGGTTTCGGTGCTGTTCGCGGCGGTGGTGTTGGCGGTGTTCTTCGGGGCGCAACGTCTGGGAGACACGGTCGAGGAAGCCCGTACGCTCGTCGTCAACATGCTGGTGATCGCCGAGATCTTCTACCTCTTCAACGTGCGGTATCTGCACATGCGCTCGCTGACGTTCGAAGGGACCAAGGGCACGAAGCCGGTGCTCATCGCCATAGCCTGCGTGATCGTGGCGCAGCTCGCCTTCACGTATCTTCCGCCTTTGCAGCAAGTGTTCGAATCCCGCCCGATCTCGCTGCGCGATGGGGCGATCCTGCTGGCGATCGGCCTGGGACTGTTCGTGCTGCTGGAGGTCGAGAAGATCGTGATGCGCAAGCTCGGCTGGTTCGAGGAACTGAACTAAGGCGGATCGACATTCAGCTCAGGTGGAGTCGAGAAGCGTGATTTTCCGAGCATCGAAGCGCAGCGGACTTTCGGTCCGTGAGCATCGAAGCACAGGAAATCGCGCTTCGCAGGCCCGCATGAGCTGAATGTCGATCCGCCTTAGCCGCCTACAGTGTTAAACCCGCTGTCCACGTAGATGGTCTGGCCGGTCACGAAGCGGGCCTTGGGGCCAAGCAGAAACGCCGCCATGTGGCCGATCTGCTCTATCGTCACGAGTTGATGCAACGGCGCCTTTTCCGCCGCCAGCCGGATCAGTTCGTCAAGGTGGGACAGCCCAGAGGCCGCGCGCGTGCGCACCGGGCCGGTCGAAAGCGCGTTGACGCGTATGCCGGTCGGGCCGAGTTCGTCTGAAAGATACCGCACGCAGCTTTCCAGCGCCGCCTTGACCGGCCCCATCAGCCCGTAGCCCGGCACCACCTTTTCGGAACCGTAGAAGCTCATGGTCAGGATCGAGCCCCCTTGGGCCATCAGCGGTTCGGCATAGCGGGCGAGCCGGATCAGCGAATGGCAGGACACGTCCATGGCTTTCGTGAAACCTTCGGCCGAGCTGTCCACCACCCGGCCGTGCAGATCCTGCTTGGGCGCGAAGGCGATGGAGTGGAGCAGGAAGTCCAGCCTCCCCCAGCGCGCCGTAATCTCGGCGAAGAGCGCTTCCATCTGTTCGGGAACGGTAACGTCCAGCGGCAGGAAGATCGGGGCTTCCAGCGCCTGGGCCAGCGGTTCCACGTGGGGCCTAGCCTTGTCACTCTGGTAGGTGATCGCCAGTTCCGCGCCTTCCAAGCGCAGTGCCTCGGCACAGCCCCAAGCCAGCGACTGATCGTTCGCCATGCCCACGATCAGTCCGCGCAACGGCAATCCGGGCATGACCCGCTCTCCTTATTCGTGACGCAACGCGTCGATGGGATTGAGGCTGGCCGCGCGTTGCGCCGGAAAATAGCCGAAGATCACGCCGATCGCGGCGGACACGGCGAAAGCGCCCAGGTTGACCGCGGGATCGAAAATCCACGGCAAGTCCATCAGCGGCGTGGCCACGCCCACCACCAACTGCGCCAGCAGCAGCCCGATCAGCCCACCCAGGCAGGAGAGCACCACGGCCTCCACCAGGAATTGCAGCAGCACTTCGTTGGCGACGGCGCCGATGGCCAGGCGAATGCCGATCTCGCGCGTGCGCTCGGTCACCGAGACGAGCATGATGTTCATGATGCCGATCCCGCCCACCACCAGACTGATCGCGGCGACCGCGGCAACGATCTGCGTCAGCATCGTGGTGGTCTGGGTCAGGGTATCGGAAATCTGCTTGGTGTCGAAGATGTTGAAGTCGTCGTCCTTGCCCTCGGTCAGGTGGCGGCGCTCGCGCAGCAGGCGGGTGAGCGTCTGCTGGACCTGCTCGGTAGAGTAGTCGTCGTCCACGCCGACCAGGATCGTGCGGATCGAGGTCGTGCCCAGGAAGCGGCGCTGCACTGTCTTGATAGGCATGATGACGATATCGTCCTGGTCGCCGCCGAAGCCGGCCTGGCCCTTGGTGGTCAACAGGCCGATCACGTCGCACGAGACATTGCCGATGCGGAAGCGCTTGCCGATCGGATCGACGTTGCGGAACAGGTTGGTGCTCACGGTGGAGCCGATGATGCAGACCGACTTGCCCGCCGTCTCCTCGTCCTCGTTGAACAGGCGGCCTTCCTGAAGCGGCCAGGGCTGGATCTTGAAGTAGTCGGATGTGGTGCCGTTGATCGTGGTGGACCAGTTCGCGCCTTCGTAGATCGCGGTGCCGCTGGACGAAGCCTGCGGCGCCACGGCCATGACGCCGCCAACCTGCTGACGAATCGCGACGATGTCCGATGGATCGAAGTCGCGCGGGGCCGGCCCGCCGCCGCCGCGCCCGAAACCCTGACCGGGGCGGACCTGGAGGATGTTGGTGCCCAGCGATGCGATCTGCTGGGTAACGGCAGCAGTGGTCGCCTTGCCTAGCGTCACCATCGAAACCACCGCGCCCACGCCGATGACGATGCCCAGCATGGTCAGGAGCGAACGCAGCACGTGGCGGCGGATGGAGCGTAGCGCCAGCAGGAAGATCGTTCCCAGCATCAGCCGTTTGCCTCCACCACGGCGCCGCCCTGCTCGATGCGGTCGATCAGGCCGTCCTTGAAGTGGACGATGCGGCGGGCATATTCGGCCATGTCGGGCTCATGCGTGACCATCAGAACGGTGATACCGGAATCGCGGTTGAGCCGGGAGAGGAACTCCATGATCTCCACCGAGCGCTGGCTGTCGAGGTTGCCGGTCGGCTCGTCCGCCAGCAGGACTTCGGGATTGGTGACGATGGCGCGGGCGATCGCCACGCGCTGCTGCTGGCCGCCCGAAAGCTCGCCCGGCGTGTGCCCGGCCCAGTCGGCAAGGCCGACTTTGTCGAGCGCCGCCATGGCCTCCTTGCGCCGGTCCTGCTTGGCGTCGCCCCGATAAAGCAGCGGCAGCTCCACGTTCTCCAGCGCGGAGGTGCGCGCCAGCAGGTTGAAGCCCTGGAACACGAAGCCCAGGTAGCGGCGCCGCAGCAGCGCCCGCTGGTCGCGGTCGAGATGCTCGACATGATGGCCGTGGAACAGGAATTCGCCCGTGGTCGAAACGTCCAGACAGCCCAGGATATTCATCATCGTCGACTTGCCCGAGCCGGACGGCCCCATCACCGCCACGAAGTCTCCCGCCGCGATATCGAGATCAACGCCCTTCAACGCGCGGAAAGCGGTTTCTCCGGTGCCGAACACCTTTGTGATCCCGCGCAGGGAGATGATCGGGTCGGTTCCGGCCATCGGCTCCGTCCTCAGCTTGCCGTTCCGGCGAGTTCGCCGGTGATCACCTGCATTCCCGGCTTGAGACCGCCGGAAACCACTTCGGTCTGCTGACCATTGGTGCTACCGGTGACGACCTCGATCGCCTGCGGCTGATTATCGGCGCCCAGCACATAGATGGTCTGGCGCGATCCGCGATCCAGCGTGGCACTCTTGGCCGCGCGCTGGCCCCGGCGCGGCGGGCGGAACCCGATCGCATCGGTGACGCCGCCGCCCTTCTTCGCGGTTCCCGTCGCCTGCGGCTTGTAGGACAGCGCCGCGTTGGGGATCAGTAGGACGTCGTTCTTGTCCGAGGTGACGATATCGGCGGTGGCGGTCATGCCCGGTCGCAACTTGAAGTCCGCATTGGCGACCGAAAGGTCCGCCGCATAGGAGACGACCTGGCCACTGGTGCTGGTGGACGTGGTCGAGGAGGAGGAACTGGCCGAAGAGGCGGTCAGGTTCGAGGCGATCTCGACGCGGGTGATCCGGGCGGGGAAAGTCTGGCCGGGAAAGGCGTCCACGGTGAAATTGGCGCTCTGCCCATCCTTTACGGTGCCGACGTCGGCCTCGTCGATCGCGACTTCCAGCTTCATCTCGCTGAGATCCTCGGCAATCACGAAGAGCGTCGGCGTGTTGAACGAGGACGCCACGGTCTGTCCGGGATCGACCTGCCGCGCCAGCACCACGCCCGATACCGGCGAGATGATCCTGGCGCGGGCCCGCTGCGTCTGGTTCTGCGCCAGCGAGGCTTCGGCGGCCAGCACATTGGCCTGCGCCGTCCTCAGAGCGGCGACGGCGCGCTGCACATCGGCGCGGCCGGCCTGAAGCTCGGTCTTCGAAGGGACTTTACCGCCCGAAAGCCGCGAGACTTCCTCCAGTCGCGCAAGCTGCGCCTGCGATTCCGCCACGGTAGCCCTGGACTGGTCCACTTGCGCGCGATTGGCGTTCAACTGCGCCTGGCTCTGACGGATCTGGTCCTCGATCTGTTCGGGGTCGATCTCGGCCAGCACCTGTCCGGCCGTTACCCGGTCGTTCACGTCCACCAGCACTTTCACGACCAGGCCGGAAAGCTGCGAGCCCACGGTGACCTGGTTGGTGGGCGCCAGCTTGCCGGTGGCGGAAACGCTGGTGGCGAGACGGCCCTTTTCCGCCTTGGTGGTGGCATAGGCCTGCTTCTCGGTCGTGCCGAAACAGCGCACGAGCATGAAGGACAGCAGCACCAGCACCGCCAGTCCGGTCCAGAACACCCATTTGCGCCGCCAGACCGGCTTCTTTTCCGCGCCCAGGAATTCGTCGAGTTGTTGGTCGGCCATTTCAGTCGGTTCCGCCTGGTTGGTTCCGGGGCGCGGTGGCCAGCCCGGTATAGTCGTAACTGGGATCCCAGCCGCCGCCGAGCGCGTCATAGAGCGCGATCAGGGCGGCCGCCCGGTCGGAATGCGCCTGGACCAATCCGTTGCGGGCGGAAATCAGCGCGCTTTCCTGCGTGTTGAGCGTGGTGAAATCCGTCAATCCGCTGCGGTACTGCGCCCGCGCCAGCAGAGCGGAACTGTTCGAAGCGTCGAGCGCGATGGTGAACTGCCGCTCGCGCTCCTCGGCCGACCGGAGCGCTACCGCGGCGTTCTCGATATCCTCCAGCGCCGTCAGCACGGAGGACTTGTAGGCGGCAAAAGCGCCCTCCGCCGCCGCGCGGCTGGAGCGGACTTGCGCGGAAAGACGCCCGGCATTGAAGATCGCCTGGCTGATCCCGCCGAACAGGCCGCCGGTGATCGTGTCGAACAGTCCGCTGAAGCTGGACGCATTGGTATCGAGGCTGCCGCTGATGTTGAACTGCGGAAGAAGCTGCGCCTTGGCGACGCCAATCTGGGCCGTCGTCGCCGCCAGCTGGCGCTCGGCGGAGCGGACGTCCGGCCGTTGGCGCAGGACATTGGCGGGGATGCCCACGCCGATCTGCGCCGGCCCCTCCGGTATCGGCCGAGCGGTGGCCATGACCGGCTTCACCGCGCCCGGCGCCTGCCCGGTCAGCACCGATATGCGCGAGACGGCGGCATTGTACTGTTGTTCTATCTGCGGAATTCCGGCGGCGGTCTGGGCTCGGCTGGCACGCGCCTGTTCCTGGTCCACCGAGGAGACGAGCCCGGCCAGCACCCGCCACTCGGCGATCTGGAGATTGTCGTCCTGAATGCTCAGGCTTGCGCGGGCGTTCTCAAGCTGGGCCTGATAGGCGCGCGCCAGCACATAGTTGCGCGCGACTTCGCTCTGCACCGTCAGCAGCATGGTGGCATAGTCGAAGCCGGATGCCTCCAACTGGGCGCGGCTGGCCTCCACCGAGCGGCGATTGCCGCCGAACAGGTCGAGCTGATAGCTGGCGTCCAGCCCCAGGGCCAGGCTGGTGCGGCCACCGCCGCCGGTCTGGCTGACGGTGCCGTCCGGCAACGTGATAACCGTGCCGCCGCCGCGCAGAGCCTCGCTCCGGCCCGCGCTGCCCGATCCGCTTACGGAGGGGAACAGGGCCGCGCGGCTGACCACCAACGATTCCCGCGCCTGCCGCAGCCGCGCCAACGCCTGGTCCAGATCGAGATTGGCCGACGCCGCCTGCTCCACAAGTTGCGTGAGCACCGGATCGTTGAAGTTGCGCCACCAGCGCGTCAGTTCCTCTGCCTGCGGCGGAGCGGGGACGGACCACTGGTCCGGCACGCCGAGTTCCGAAGCACTGCGGGTCTTGTAATCCGGCCCGACCGCGCAAGACCCAAGCAGGCCCGCCGCGATCGGAACGATGAAGGAAAAACGATCGAATCCGGCTCGCAAGGGCATTGGGCTCCAGGTGATCCTTGGCGACGGCGAGGATGATCCGGTTTGTAAGGGAAGGTCAAGAACAAGCTGCGGGCATTACAAAGTCTTGAAGACATTGTAAGTTCCGAAACGTGCAGATCGTACAAGAAACGGCCGGGAAGCTTCCGCTCCCCGGCCGATGCAGATGACACTGGCCCCGTGAGGGACCGCTAGCCCGTTCAGGCCGCTTCGGCTTCCAGCGTCGCCATGTCGATGACGAAGCGATAGTGCACGTCGGACTTTTCCATGCGCTCGTAGGCGTGGTTGATCTCGTCCATGCGGATCATCTCGACTTCGGGCAGGATGTTCTTTTCTGCGCAGAAAGCGAGCATCTCCTGGGTCTCGGCGATGCCGCCGATCAGCGAACCCGCCACCCGGCGGCGACCGAAGACGAGCGGCGTGGTGATCGGCTCGTCCACCGGGCCGATCTGGCCGACCAGGACCAGGCTGCCGTCCACGTCGAGCAGCGGCAGATAGGGGTTGAGGTCGTGCTTGACCGGCACGGTGTCGATGATGAAGTCGAAGCTGCTGGCCGCCGCCGTCATGGCATCGGCGTCGCTGGAAATCAGCACGCGGTTGGCGCCCAGCTCCAACGCGTCTGCTTCCTTGCCCGGCGAGCGGCTGAACACGGTGACGTCCGCGCCCATCGCCGAGGCCAGCTTCACCGCCATGTGGCCCAGACCGCCCAGGCCGATCACGCCGACGCGGCTGCCCTCGCCCACGTTCCATTCGCGCAGCGGCGAATAGGTGGTGATGCCCGCGCAGAGCAGCGGCGCGACTTTCGCGACGTCCAGGTTCTGCGGCACTTTGAGCACGAAGTCCTCGCGCACCACGATATCGCGGGCATAGCCGCCCTGGGTGATCTCGCCGGTGATCTTGTCCTTGCCGTTGTAGGTGCCGACCCAGCCGTTGCGGCAATAGTTCTCCAGGTCGCGCTCGCACTGGTCGCAATGCTTGCAGCTGTCGACGAGGCAGCCGACGGCCACCACTTCGCCCACGGCGTGGCGACCCGCCTCGGGGCCCACGGCGGTCACCCGGCCGACGATCTCATGACCGGGAACGATCGGATAGACGGTGCCGCCCCAATCGTTGCGGGCGGTATGAAGGTCGGAATGGCAGACGCCGCAATAGAGGATCTCGATGGCGACATCGTTTCCGCGCAGTTCCCGGCGGTCGAACGCGAAAGGCGCGAGCGGAGTTTCGGCGGACTGCGCCGCGTAGCCGATGGTCTTCATGGGATTTCCTTGCTGAGGGAAGAGCTTTGGGAGGAGAGCTTTTATGGGCCTTGCTGCAATGCAGCGCGGGCTGCGGCATATAAGTTCGCACTGCGTCAAGAATTAGAGGAGGCAAATGCATGACTGTCATGATAGGCACTCATCAATGCAGCGCGAACACCTTGCCGACCTCACCGCCTTCATCGCCGTCGCCGACGAAGGCAGCTTCACGCGGGCCGCCGCCAAGCTGGGCTCCTCGCAATCCGCTCTGAGCCATACGATCCGGCGGCTTGAATCGAGGCTGGGTGTGCGCCTCCTGTCCCGCACCACCCGCGCCGTTTCGCCCACGGAGGCGGGCGAGCGGCTGCTTGCCACATTGCGGCCGGCGATGCACGAAATCGCCATGGGCCTGGCTACGGTCAGCGAACTGCGCGACAAGCCGGAGGGCACCGTTCGCCTCACGGCTTCGGAACACGCGGCCAATTCCGTGATCTGGCCCGCCCTGCGCAAGTTCCTGCCACTCTATCCCGATATCAACGTCGAACTGAACATCGATTCCGGCTTCGTGGACATCGTCTCCGAACGCTTCGATGCCGGCGTACGCCTGGGTGAATCGATCGCACGGGATATGATCGCGGTACGCATAGGCCCGCATGCCCGCCTCGTGCCCGTCGCTTCGCCGGACTATGTGGCCAGACGCGGGGTTCCAGAGACGCCGCACGACCTTGCCGGGCACCAGTGTATCAACTTGCGCTTCCGTTCGCGCGGCAACATCTACGCCTGGGAGTTCGAGAAGGACGGCCGCGAACTCAACGTCCGGGTGGACGGCCAACTGACGTTCGACAGCATGGCGATGATCCTACAGGCGGCGCTGGACGGCGCGGGAATCGCCATGATGATGGACACTTACGCCCGGCCGCACATAGAGTCCGGCGCTCTGGTCCCGCTGCTGGACGAATGGTGCCAGCCGTTTTCCGGCTATCACCTCTATTATCCCAGCCGCCGCCAGCCTTCGGCGGCCTTTCGCCTGCTGGTGGATGCCCTGCGCTATCGCGGGGATTGAAGGAGGGAATGCCGACGAAGCCCTTGCCAGACTCCATTTGGTAGCGCTACCTCGGGCCCGGCCGGAGAAAATCTCCAGGCTGAACGAGCCCTAACGGCAGATCCATGGGAGTGGACCGGAAGCGATGATCATCCTTGAGGCACAAGGCTATCGGCTGGAACTGGCTCCCGATCGCGGCGGCTCGGTGCTGCGGCTGGACTGGCGCGGGGAGCCGCTGATGCGGCCGAACTGCGGCTCCACGATCTTCGACGTCGCCAGCTTTCCGCTGGTGCCCTTTTCCAACCGCATCGCACGCGGCCGCTTCAACACCGGCGCGCGCAAAGGCAGGATCGCGCCGAACTTTCCGGGCTCCGACCATCCCCACCCCCTGCATGGCTTCGGATGGCTGAACGCGTGGGACGTGGTGGAGCAAAGCGCCGACGGCGCCGTCCTTGAACACGGCTATCCCGGTGGCGAGTGGCCTTGGCCCTATCGCGCCCGGCAGAGCTTCCAACTCGGCGCCGAGGGTTTCACCATCGCGCTTTCGGTCACCAATCTTGGCGACGCGCCGATGCCCGCCGGCCTCGGCTTCCATCCCTATTTTCCGCGCGATGCCCAGACCGTCTATCGTGGGCGGCATCGCGGCGAATGGTACAATACCCCCGATTGCCTGCCGAGTTCTCTCGACGAGCATGAGGAGGCGATCGACTGGTGGCAGGGCCGGCCGGTGGATACCCGCGCTGTCGATACCGCCTATACCGGGCGCGAAGGCGCGCTGGAGATCGACTGGCCCTCGCGCGGGCTGGGCGTGACGATCGCCCCCTCGGACGGTCTGACGACCACCGTAGTGTTCTCTCCGGCCGGTGCGGACTTCTTCTGCGTCGAGCCCGTAAGCCACGCCACCGACGCGATCAACCGTGCACCGGAGACCCTGACCTGGCTGGAACCCGGCGAAACTGCCGAAGTCGGCATGACGATTTCGGCGCGTCTCCTGGCTTGACGCGGCTCAGGCGGAAGCGCCCGAAACGCGGGCGCCGGGGCCGAAGCGCGCCGTCAGCTCGTAAGCCCCGGCCACGAAAAGCTGCCGGACATAAGTGATCGGCTCGCAGCCGCGCCAGGTCTTGCGCTCGACACAGAGGCAGGGCGCGCCAGGCTCGATGGACAGCGACCGGGCCTCTGCCGCGCTTGCGCCTGTGGCGGCGATATGCGCATCGGCTTCCGTCCAGGGGACATGCTCCAGCAGCCATGTTCCGGGCGAGGAACCGGCGAAGTCGGCCTCCAATATCTCCGGCACGGCCGCCACGTTCACGAAACGGTGCTCCAGCGCAAAGGGGGCGCCGTCCGCGAAATGGATTCCCTCCAGTTCCAGCAGAGGTACCGTCCCGTCCACCTTCCAGGCGAGGCGCGCGGATGTCGCGTGCATCTGGCGGCGAAGCGACAGGTCGAAACGATAGGACTGCCCCCGCTCGGTCACTTGCGCGCCCAGATCGGGGATTTCCATCGCCATCGCATGGACGCGCGGCCGGGCGACGAAAGTGCCCGCCTTCTTGCGACGGTCCACGAGCCCTGCCGTGGCAAGGGCGCTCAGCGCCTTGTTCACCGTCATGCGCGCGCAGTCATAGTGCGCCATCAGCGCCTGCTCGGTGGGCAGGCGCGCGCCCGGCCCCAGCGCGCCGGAAAGGATGCGCGTCTCGAAATCCTGACGGATGCGTTCGTGGAGCGGTAAATTCACCCGATCAACCTGCCCAACCTGTCCCTGTAGCGCCGGACGACCATGTCTCGCGCGCGATGACGGCCACCGCTTACCACTTGCGCGCCGAAGCGCCAGACGCAATCCACGCCGCTGCGCCCTGCCGCAAAGAGCAGCCCGTCGAGCAGGCGATCGCTCCCTCGCGCGGCCAACGCGGGATGATCGAGGTCCAGCGCGACGGCATCGAACGGCAAGCCGATGGAAAGGCCGGCCTTTACGCCCCCCTCCTTTACGCCGAGCGCCTGCGCACCGCCCTGCACCGCCTGACGCCAAAGCGTCTCCCCGGTGGAGCGCATCTCACTGCTCGCGACGATATTGCGCCCGCGATGCTGGAGCCGCTGACCGTATTCGAACAGCCGCAGTTCCTCGGTTCCATCGATCAGCACGTTCGAGTCGCTGCCCACGCCCCAGCGCCCGCCCTCGGCCAGAAAGGCGCGCGCCGGAAACAGCCCGTCGCCCAGGTTGGCCTCTGTGATCGGGCAAAGCCCGGCGACGGCGCCGCTGCGCGCGAGCCGCCGAGTCTCGTCCTCGGTCATGTGTGTCGCGTGGACGAGGCACCAGCGCGGGCCTACCTCAGCATGGTCGAGCAGCCATTCCACCGGCCGCTGCCCGCTCCAGGCCAGGCAATCCTCGACCTCACGCACCTGCTCGGCAATGTGGATGTGGATCGGCGTGTCCGGCACCATCGTTTCCAGCGCCGCAAGCTGTTCGGGCGAAACCGCCCGCAGGCTGTGCGGCGCAAGACCGACCACGGCATCGTCCAGCGCGCCGACCGCACTGCGCGCGCCTTCCAGCAGGCGCGCGAAACCGTCGAGGTCGTGGATGAAGCGCCGCTGCCCAGCGCTCGGCGGCTGCGCGCCGAAGCCCGAATGGGCGTAGAATACCGGCAACAGCGTCAGGCCCAGCCCGACCTCCCCCGCCGCGCGGGCGATCGCCGCGCACATCTCGGCGGGATCGGTATAGGCCCGTCCTTCGGGATCGTGGTGGAGATAATGAAATTCGCCGACCCGGGTGAAACCGTTCTCTAGCATCTCCAGATAGGCCATGGCGGCCACGGCATGGAGATCGTCGGGCGTCATCCGGTCGAGGAAACGGTACATGACCTCGCGCCAGGTCCAGAAGCTGTCGTCCGTATCGCCGCGCTGCTCGGCCAGCCCCGCCATGCCGCGCTGGAAGGCATGGCTATGGAGATTGCCGAGGCCGGGGATCACGCAGGCATGGCGCTCGTCGCCCGCCTGCGCCGCCACGCCGCTCTCGATGGCGGAAATCCGGCCCTGCCGCAGTATGAATCGCACGCCGGAAACCCAGCCATGGTCCAGCAGCGCGTTCTGCGCGAAGATCGAACGGGAGGGGTTTTCGGCCATGGCAGGAAGCTCCTTCGCTATTTTGTCTATACATTAAAAACGACCGATGCAATAACCGGGGCAACCAAGGAGGATCGACTCGTCATGCGCTGCGACAGGCTCTGGAAACATGCCCGTTTGGCCACGATGACGGGCGACCTGATGGGCGCGATCGAACAGGGCGTCATCGCTTCGCGGGACGGCCTGATCTTGTACGCCGGACCGGAAGCAGAGGCTCCCCCCTTCGACGCTGATGAAACGATCGACTGCACGGGCCGCTGGATCACCCCCGGCCTGATCGACTGCCACACCCACCTCGTCTTCGGCGGCGATCGTTCGCGCGAGTTCGAACTGCGGCTGGAAGGCGCTTCCTATGAGGACATCGCCCGCGCCGGGGGTGGCATCGTCTCGACCATGAAGGCCACGCGCGCGGCCAGCGAGGACGATCTCGTCGCCTCCGCCCTGCCCCGCCTCGATGCCCTGATCGCGGAAGGGATCACCACCGTCGAAGTGAAGTCCGGCTACGGCCTCGACCTCGCCAGCGAGTTGAAGATGCTGCGCGCGGCGCGACGGCTGGGCGAAGTGCGCCCCGTACAGATCGTCACCACCTTCCTCGGCGCCCACGCGCTTCCCCCCGAGTTCGCTGGAGATACCAAGGGTTACATCGACCACCTCTGCGAGGTCATGTTGCCCGCCGTGGCCGAGGCAGGGCTTGCCGACGCGGTGGATGCCTTCTGCGAGGGCATCGGCTTCTCGCCCGCCCAGACCGAGCGCCTGTTCCGCGCAGCCAAGGCACATGGACTGCCGGTAAAGCTCCACGCCGAGCAGCTTTCCAACCTCCACGGCGCCGCTCTCGCCGCGCGCCATAGCGCCCTCTCGGCGGACCATCTGGAACACCTCGACCGGGAAGGCGTCGCCGCCATGGCCGCGTCGGGCACCGTCGCCACACTGCTGCCAGGTGCGTACTATTTCTGCCGCGAAACCGTGCTGCCGCCGGTCGACGCCCTGCGCGAGGCCCGCGTGCCGATCGCGCTGGCGACCGACTGCAATCCCGGCACCTCACCGCTGACCTCGCTGCTGCTGGCGATGAACATGGGCGCGACGCTGTTCCGCCTCACCGTGCCCGAATGCCTAGCCGCCGTGACGCGCAATGCCGCGCAGGCGCTCGGCCTTTCGCATCGGCTCGGCACGCTCGAACCCGGCAAGGCCTGCGACCTTGCGATCTGGGACATCGAGCGCCCGGCCGACCTCGTTTACCGCATGGGCTTCAATCCGCTCCATGCGCGCATCTGGAGTGGACAATGAACGACATCCTCCTCACGCCTGGCCCCGTGAGCGACACGCTCACACCCGGCAACGTGAGCCTCGCCGAATGGCGCGCGGTCTATCGCGGCGCGGGCGTGAAGCTCGACCCGGCTTGCGCTCCACTCGTGGCCGAGAGCGCCGCTGCCGTCGCGCGCATCCTGGCCAAGGGCGAGCCGGTCTACGGCATCAACACCGGCTTCGGTAAACTCGCCAGCGTGCGCATCGGTGACGAGGATCTCGCCACGCTCCAGCGCAACATCGTGCTCAGCCATGCGGCGGGCACGGGCGAGCCTTCGCCGGTGCCGGTGATCCGCCTGATGATGGCGCTGAAGCTCGCCAGCCTTGCGCAAGGCGCCTCGGGCGTGCGGCCCGAAACCGTCGCCCTGCTCGAAACGATGCTGGCCAAGGGCCTGACCCCTGCGGTGCCCTCTCAAGGTTCGGTCGGCGCCAGCGGAGACCTCGCCCCGCTCTCGCACATGGCCGCGACGATGATCGGCGTGGGCGAGATCGTGCTCGCAGGCGAGCGCCTGCCCGCCGCCGAGGCTCTCGCACGCGCAGGCCTTGTGCCGCTCGAACTCGGCCCCAAGGAAGGCCTTGCGCTGCTCAACGGCACCCAGTTCTCCACCGCCAATGCGCTGGCCGGGCTGTTCGAGGCGGAACTGCTGTTCCGCTCCGCCCTCGTCACCGGCGCACTTTCCACCGAGGCGGCCAAAGGCTCCGACACCCCGTTCGACCCGCGCATCCACGCCCTGCGCCGTCATCGCGGCCAGATCGAGGTGGCCGATGCCCTGCGCGGCCTGATGGCCGGCTCCGCGATCCGCGCCAGTCATGTCGAGAACGACGCCCGCGTCCAGGATCCCTATTGCCTGCGCTGCCAGCCGCAGGTCATGGGCGCCGCGCTCGACGTGCTGCGCCAAGCCGCAACGACGCTGGAGATCGAGGCGAACGGCGTTTCCGACAATCCGCTGATCTTCCCGGAAGCCGACGAAGCGCTTTCCGGCGGCAACTTCCATGCCGAACCGGTCGCCTTCGCCGCCGACATGATCGCGCTCGCCGTCTGCGAAATCGGCTCGATCTCCGAACGCCGCATCGCCATGCTGGTGGACCCGGCGCTGTCCGGCCTGCCCGCTTTCCTGACGCCGCGCCCCGGCCTCAATTCGGGCTTCATGATCCCGCAAGTCACCGCCGCCGCGCTCGTTTCCGAGAACAAGCAGAAGGCCTATCCCGCTTCGGTGGATTCGATCCCCACGTCCGCCAATCAGGAAGACCACGTCTCCATGGCCGCCCACGGCGCCCGCCGCCTGCTCTCGATGGTCGAGAACGCAACGGCCGTGATCGGCATCGAACTGCTCGCCGCGGCGCAGGGCATCGAGTTCCACGCCCCGCTCGCCTCCAGCACCTGGCTCGAAGCCGCTCGCGCGGTGCTGCGCGCGGAGGTTCCGGCGCTCGATGACGACCGCCATTTCCACCCGGACATGGAAGCGGCCAACCTGCTGATCCGCTCCGGCGCGCTGGCGGATACGGCCGCGGACCTGCTCCCGGCGATTTCGTGATGGAGCCTTTCGTCCTCCATCGCGGAGAGGCGCCGCTGATCGTCGCCTTTCCGCATGTCGGCACCGATCTGGCCGATCTCGGTCCGGCCTTCCGCTCGGAATGGCTGGCGCGGCGCGATGCCGACTGGTGGGTGGACGATCTCTACGCCTTCGCCCGTGAAATGGGCGCCACCACGATTGCCGCCCGCGTCTCGCGCAGCGTGATCGACCTCAACCGCGATCCCACCGGCGCCTCGCTCTATCCGGGTCAGGCGACGACGGAACTCTGCCCGACGACAACGTTCGACGGCGAGCCGCTCTACAGCGGCGAGGGACCAGACGACGCCGAGATCGCCCGCCGTCGCACACTCTGGTTCGATCCGTACCACGCCGCCCTGCGCTCCGAGATCGAGCGGCTGCGTGCGCTTCACGGCAAAGTCGTGCTCTACGACGCGCACTCGATCCGCAGCCATGTGCCGCGCCTGTTCGATGGCGAATTGCCGCAGTTCAACGTGGGCTCCAACCTCGGCCAGACCTGCGATCCGGCGCTTTCCGCCGCGGTGGTGGAAGTCTGCAAGGCCAGCGGGTTCAGCCACGTTCTCGACGGCCGCTTCCGTGGCGGCTGGACCACGCGGCATTACGGCGAACCCGCCAGCGGCGTCCACTCGATCCAGATGGAGCTCGCCATTCGCGGGTACATGGACGAGCCCGAGCTGGCACACGAAGGCAATTGGCCGCCTCCCTTCTCCAATGAGCGCGCCGCCGCCCTCACCCCGATCCTGCAAGACGTGCTGAAGGCGGCCCTCGCCTTCGCCCGCACCTGATTTAAGGAACCGCCATGACCCGCCTCGACAACAGCCGCGTCATCAAGCCCGCGACCGGCATCGAACTTTCCGCGAAAAGCTGGCTCACCGAAGCCCCGCTGCGCATGCTGATGAACAACCTCCATCCCGATGTGGCCGAGCGCCCGGAGGAACTGGTGGTCTATGGCGGCATCGGCCGCGCCGCGCGCGATTGGGAGAGCTACGACAAGATCGTCGAGACCCTGCGCCGTCTGAACGAGGACGAGACGCTGCTGGTCCAGTCCGGCAAGCCGGTCGGCGTGTTCCGCACCCATGCCGATGCGCCGCGCGTGCTGATCGCCAATTCCAACCTCGTGCCGGAATGGGCGAACTGGGAGCATTTCAACGAACTCGATAAGCGCGGTCTTGCCATGTACGGCCAGATGACCGCCGGTTCGTGGATCTACATCGGCACGCAGGGCATCGTTCAAGGCACGTACGAGACGTTCGTCGAGATGGGCCGCCAGCATTATGGCGGCGACCTTTCGGGCAAGTGGCTGCTGACCGCCGGCCTTGGGGGCATGGGCGGCGCCCAGCCGCTGGCGGCGGTGATGGCGGGCGCTTCCTGCCTTGCCATCGAATGCCAGCCCAGCCGCATCGAAATGCGCCTGCGCACCGGCTATCTCGACCTCGCCGCCAGCACGATCGAAGAAGCCATGGCGATCATCGAGAAGGCCAATGCCGACAGGAAGCCGGTCTCCGTCGGCCTGCTCGGCAACGCGGCGGAACTGCTGCCGGAAATGTTCGCGCGCGGCATTCGCCCGGACCTGCTGACCGACCAGACCTCCGCCCACGATCCCGTCAACGGCTACCTCCCCGCAGGCTGGACCGTCGCCGACTGGATCGAAAGGCGCGAACGTGAGCCGGAAGCAGTCGCCAAGGCGGCCAAAGCCTCGATGGCGGTTCACGTGCAGGCCATGCTGGACTTCCAGGCGGCGGGTGTGCCCACCACCGACTACGGCAACAATATCCGCCAGATGGCCAAGAACGAAGGCGTCGAAAACGCGTTCGACTTCCCCGGCTTCGTTCCCGCCTATATCCGCCCACTGTTCTGCCGCGGCGTCGGGCCGTTCCGCTGGGCCGCGCTCTCCGGCGATCCAGAGGACATCTACAAGACCGACGCCAAAGTGAAGGAACTGCTGCCGGATCACGCGCACCTGCACAACTGGCTCGACATGGCGCGGGAGAAGATCCAGTTCCAAGGCCTGCCCGCGCGCATCTGCTGGGTCGGTCTGGGTGACCGCCACCGGCTTGGCCTCGCCTTCAACGAGATGGTGGCGAACGGCGAACTCAAGGCCCCGGTCGTCATCGGCCGCGACCACCTCGACAGCGGCTCCGTCGCCTCTCCCAACCGCGAGACCGAAGCCATGCGCGACGGTTCGGACGCGGTTTCGGACTGGCCGCTGCTCAACGCCCTGCTCAACACCGCCTCCGGCGCGACCTGGGTGTCGCTGCACCACGGCGGCGGCGTCGGCATGGGCTATTCGCAGCATTCGGGCATGGTGATCGTCGCCGACGGCACCGACGCGGCGGCGCGGCGTCTGGAGCGCGTGCTGTGGAACGACCCGGCGACCGGTGTGATGCGCCATGCCGATGCGGGCTATGAGATCGCGCAGGATTGTGCGCGGGAGAAGGGTCTGGACTTGCCGGGTATTCTCTAAAGTTTCGGGTGAAAGGCGTGGGGCTGACAAGCCTCGCGCCCTCCCACCCCCGTCATCCTGAACTCGTTTCAGGATCCATCGTGCCGAACGACTGACCGTCGATGGTCAGGAATGGATCCTGAGCCGAAGGCCAGCGAAGCTAAACAAGTTCAGGATGACGGGGCGTTTGAGGCAAAGGGCGTTTCGAAGTTCGATCAACCCGGCCCGAACCGGCTCGCCAGGTCCACGGTGCTCTCCTTGCCAAGGCTCTCCATCGAGACCTCGCACCAGCGCTTGGCCGCCGCCTCGCCGGCATCGTGCAAGGTCAACAGCAAGTGCCGCACCGGCAACAGCTTGCTCTGGGCCGGCATCGCCCCCAGCGTCGCCTCGTCGTGGATCTCGTGAAACCGCATACGCTCGACTTGCGCGATCAGCCCGTCCTTTGCGCGCGTGCGTCCGATCGAGGATTGCAGCAGGAACAGGCCCTGCATTTCCTTGCGCATGGACTGGTTGAAGCCGATCTCGGTGATCCGGTCGACGATCGCGGCGGCATTGCGTGGCGTCTGGTCGCGCGCCTGCGGGTTGACGGTGATCAACAGCAGGTCGTCGTTGGCGCTTTCCAGCACCAGCGGCACGAGCGGTGGATTGGCGCTGTAGCCACCGTCCCAATAGTCCTTGCCGTCGATGGTCACCGGCGGAAAATAGAGCGGCAGGCAGGCTGAGGCGAGCAGGGCGTCGGTCGTCAGGTCGCGCTTGTGGAAGATGCGGGCGGTGCCGCTTTGCGCATTGGTCGCGGAAATGAACAGCGGCGGCGCCTCGTCGCTGGCGATAGCCGCGAAGTCGACGTGTTCCTCGATGACCTTGCGCAGGATCTCCTGCAATTCCCGCCCCATCTCCGGCGAACCGTGCGCCGTGCCGAGGTCTCCGAACATGGTGTTCCACCACGAGGACATGGCGCGGGACGTTTCCGGAAAAGCCTCGATCATCGGGATCAGCGGCCCTGCTTCGCGCCCCGAGCGGTTCAGTTCCTTCCAGAACGAGCGCAAACGTTCCCGCGCGCCTTCAGGACCGTCGCTGACGAGGCCCGAAACCAGCACGGCGGCATTCATGGCCCCCGCGCTCGCCCCGCTGACCGCACCCACCGCAAGGCGCGGCTCCTGAAGCAATCCATCAAGCACGCCCCAGGTGAAGGCGCCGTGCGCGCCGCCGCCCTGGAGCGCCAGATCGAGATTATGAGGCTTGTGTTTGCTGGGCATTAGGCTGGGCATGGGCTTGCTCACGAATGCTGCATTGCAACATGGCAATCCATAGCATTCGCAATTGTTCCTGACCAGCGCGGGCGGTGCGAAAAAGGATCAGTGAGCAGAACCGTTCAGCATTGCGAATGTCTGCCCATAGCGCCCTTCCGCTTCGGCATTGCGCAGGACCGCAAGGCGTTCCACGCCGATCAGCTCCGGCGTCGGTTGCCGGGCGAACAGGTCCATCACTTCATCGATGAAGTCATCGAGCGGCATATAACCCTCTCGCGCGGACTGGCCGGGCGTAAGTTCGGTCTGAACCGCCGGGGGCGCCAGTTCGATCACTTCGACCACGTCTTTCAGGGCGAAGCGCAGCGAGTCCGTCCAGGAATGGATTGCCGCCTTGGTTGCCGAATAAACCGCCGCGCCTACCAGCGGCACGAAGGCCAGGCCGGAACTGACGTTGACGATCGCTGCATCGCTCTGTCCACGCAAATGCGCGATCAAGGCGTCCGTCATGCGGATCGGTCCGAGCAGATTGGTGGTCACGCAGGCCTCTGCCTGAGAGAGATCGCGCGAAACGGAAACGTCCTCCAGCGGCATGATCCCGGCGTTGTTCACCAGCACGTTGAGGGCCGGGAAGCGCGAGAGAATATCCCTGGCGAAGGCCGCAATGGCAGCCGGATTTGCAACATCCAGTGCGACGGCATGGATATTGTGCCGGCCTTCCGCGGTTTCCTCCAGACTGGCGAGCGTACGCCCGGTGACGATCACCACATTGCCGGCATCATGCCAGCGCTGCGCCAATTCGCGCCCGATGCCGGTGCCGCCGCCAGTGAGAAGAATGGTGTTGCCGCTGGTCTTCATGGAACTCGCTCCTGTGAGAAGAGATTGCGAGACGGAATGTAAACCGATACTCTCTTTTGGAAAGTAGGCACCCGAAAGTGCTGTAGTTACCCATGAGTGAGAAATGGAAAATCAGGTCATTACCCGTTACTCGAACGTGCCCGGCGTCGATGCGCTCGTCAACGAATTGATCGGACGCGTGGCTGACAAGTGGACGCTGCTGGTGCTAGAGGCGCTGGAGGAAAACGGCGAAACCCGTTTCAGCGCCCTCGCCCGCGCGGTGCCGGGGATCAGCCAGAAGATGCTCACCCAGACCTTGCGCCAGATGGAACGCGACGGCTTCGTCCACCGCACCGTCCATCCGGTCATCCCGCCCCACGTCGATTACCGGCTCACCCCGCTCGGACATAGCCTGGGCGAGGCCTTTTGCAGCGTCTGGCACTGGGCCGAGGCCAATCTCGAAAACGTCGCCGCCGCGCGCTCCGATTTCGACACCCGCGACTGATTTTTCGCAACGCGCCGTGGAAACCCCATGCGCAGGCATCTTTTCCGCCGCTGCCGTTATCGCTAGTCAGGGTGCCGGACGGCCGCACTTTCGCATTTCCGTCACCGTCAACGGGGCTCAATTCCTTTGCTGCGCATTCTTGCCAAGACCGTCTTCTGGTTCGTCGCGATCAGCGTGGGGCTGACCGTGCTCTATCGCTTCGTGCCCCCTCCGGTGACGGTGACGATGCTGGTGGACGGCAACGGTATCACCAAGGACTGGCAGCCGCTCAGCCGGATCGACCGCAATATGGCCGCCGCCGCTATCGCCGCCGAGGACGGCAAGTTCTGCACCCACAAGGGGTTCGACACCGACGCTATCGAAAAGGCCTTCGAGCGCAATGCCGCCGGCGGACGCCTGCGCGGCGGATCGACGATCAGCCAGCAGACCGCCAAGAACGTCTTCCTCTGGCAGGGCGATGGCTGGACGCGCTATCTGCGCAAGGGCCTGGAAGTCTGGTTCACGTTCCTGATCGAAAACCTTTGGGACAAGCGGCGGATCATGGAAGTCTACCTGAACGTCGCGGAAACCGGCATCGGCACTTATGGCGTCGAAGCCGGTGCGCAGCGCTATTGGGGCAAGTCGGCTTCGAACCTGACGAAGACCGAAGCCGGACGCATGGCCGCCGCCCTGCCCAGCCCCAAGACCCGCAGCGTCAAGAGCCCCTCGGGCTTTACCCGCCGCTACGGCAACACCATCGCCGCGCGCATCTCCACGGTGAAGACGCAAGGGCTCGATTCCTGCGTCTACGAATGACGGCTTAGCGAAGGTTTCTTCGCGAGATTGAGTGCAATCGCCGCGCGGACCAGTGCCGTCAGCGCAGGCTCGTCCACCTCGTCGCCCTCGTGAAAATCGATGGCGCGGCGCTGGTTGCCATCGAGGCTGGCGTTGAACAGGCGGGCCGGATCGTCGAGCGCCGCCCCCTTGGCGAAAGTCATCTTCACCGCTGCCTTGTAGGTTTCGCCGGTGCAGATCATGCCGCCGCGATACCAGACCGGCACCCCGCGCCACTTCCACTCCTCGGTCACCTCGGGATCCGCCGCGAGGATCACCCGGCGCAGCCTTGCCAGCATCTCTCCCCGCCAGTCGCCGAGTTCCGCGATACGCCCGTCGATGCGCTGCGAAGGCGTCTGCTCTCGGTCCATAGATGCGCTCCTGTTTGCTCTCCATGCGAAACTAGGCGCGGCGCGGATGACGGGCAAAGAAAAAGGGAGGAAGCCTGCGCTTCCTCCCTTCTCTGTTTCCGTGATCGGAAGCGCTCTTAGAAGCCGAAGCTAAGCGAACCGATGAACGTGCGCGGCGAACCGATCTGAGCGAACGGCACCGTGCCGGTCGAGGTTGCCGTGCCGTCGAAGCCGCCGACATAGAGCTTGTCGAAGACGTTCAGCACGTTGAGCTGCAGGAAGGTCTTGTCGCCAAGGCCCAGGAAGTCGAGCTTCACCTTCGCGTCGAGGTCGACAAGGGTGTAAGCCGGGGTCTTGGCACCATAGACCTGCGAGCCGCTGATCACGATCGGCAGGTTCTGGTCGTTCACGTAGCGCGGACCGGTGCGCTTGACCTGCGCGCCCAGCATGACCGGGCCGATGTTGCCGTCGGCACGGGCACCGAAGGTGTAGACCGGCGCGCCACCTTCACGCTTTCCAGCGGTGTCCGCGAGGATCGGCACACCAGCTGCAGTCTGGCCGATTTCAACGTTGTCCTTGATTTCCGACTTCAGGTACGAACCGAACAGGTACAGGCTGAACTCGGGGATCGGCTTCACGGCGAAGCTGCCGTCGATGCCGTACTTGTCCACGCGACCGAGGTTACGATAGACCGTGAAGTCGAGTTCACGATCGTAGGCCGAGGCCAGACGGTTGTTGTAGATCGTGTACCAGGCCGAAACCGATGCCTGGATGATGCCCGAAGAATAGCGGACGCCGAGGTCGAAGTTGTCGGTGGTTTCCGGATCGGGCTTCGCCGAGTCGGTGCCCGGAGCGTAGAAGAACGACTGGTACAGATTGTCCGTGCCCGGAACCTGCAGGCCCTTCGAATAGTTGCCGAAAACGCTGACGTTATCGGTCACGTCGAAGACGAGGCCGGCGCTGGGCAGTGCACGGTTATAGTTGAACACGCGGTTCTGCGGGCCCTGAACGGTCGGGTTTGCAGTCGCATAGGCCAGCTGTCCTGCTTCGTTGCCGTTGAAGCAAGCGAGGTTGCCGTTGGCATTGAACGTGGAGCAGTTGTTCGTCAGGTTGCGGCGGAAGAACGGCATGCGCAGGCCAACGTTCAGGTGCAGCTTGTCGTTCGCGTAATCGCCGCTGTACTCGCCCGAAACCTGGTGCAGGATGGCGTAGGACAGACGATCGCGCTTCTGCAGCGTGTTACCGTCGATGCCGATGATCGCATTGTCGGAGAACACGTCGCTTGCGAAGCCGTTGGCGCGGAGGAGGCTGGCTTCACCCGTCTGGCGGTGGCGACCACGGTCATACGAATAGGCCACGCGGACGCGGTTGTAATCGTTGAAGTCGTAACGGAGCGAGGCGATCACGCCGATACGCCAGGTCTGGGTGTTGCTCGGCGAGAGTACGCGCACGCGGTCGAGCGTATCGCCGTCACCGTTAAGGTCGATCCCGGCGAAGTACTGCGGCACGCTGCTGCTGCCCTGGATGAAGCCGCTGTAGCCGAGGGGGGACAGACCTTCGCTGGCGATCGAGGTGCCGCCGCCATTGGCCTTGGTGTACTGGATGCTCGGATCGACGGTCAGCGTCAGCTTGTCGCTGAGCGTGAACTTCGAATTGATGCGGATGTTGCCGGTGTTCGACGGGTTGAAGCGGTATTCGTAGTCCGAACCACAGTTGCTGGCCGCATCGGCGGTGCCGGTGATGCCCGCAGGGATCGTGCAGCGCGCGATCTCGTTGAAGCGCTCGTCCCTGGTGATCGGGAAGCGGTTTGCCGAAGAGGTGCCGGCGGTGCGGTTGGCGTCCAGACGCAGCGGAGCCGAACCGAAGAAGTTGTTGCGGTTGCGGTTCCAGTGGCCGGCGATCGAGATGAAATCGCCATTGTCGCCCAGCGGCTGATAGATCTTGGCGTTCAGCTGCATCTTGTCGATTTCGCCGATGCCGCCGTAAACGGTGTTGTTGGTGGCCTTCGAAGCGGCGAAGAACGCCTTGGTGCCGGTCGAGTTCAGCACGCCGGTGTCAACTTCACCGAACACGCGGAAGAAGCTGAAATCGCCTGCCGAAGCCAGGAAGCGGGCGCCGAACTCGTCGGTTGGATTGCGGGTACGGTAGTTGACCGTCGAACCGGTGGCTGCGGCGGTCGGCGAGTCGACGTCGGTGGTGCCGAGGTTGACGTTGACCTGTTCGATCAGCTCGGGATCGAGCTGCTGGTTCGAATAGAGCGAATAGCCGCCCGTATCGTTCAGCGGGATACCGTCGAAGGTCTGCGAGATGCGACCGTCGTCGAAGCCACGGATGGTCAGCGTGCCGCCGGCCGAACCGAACGGATCGTTGTTCTGGAAGCTGACGCCCGGAACGAGATTGATGATGTCGTTGACGCTCTGGCCAGGTGCCTGCGAGGAGATGATCTCCTGCGTCAGGACCTGCTTGGCCTTAGAGGTGTTCGGCAGCTTGACGCCGGCGACGCCGCTCTGCGTCTGGCCGGTCACGACGATCGTGCCTTCTTCGAAGTCGACCGCGCCGGTCGACTGGGCGAATGCGGGAACGGCAAGGAACGCGGCGCCTACGGCGAGCGTGCTGGTCGCGGTGGAGAGAATGGATTGAAACTTCATCTTAGCCCCCTGGAAACCTTCAGAGTGGTGGTGCCATTGCGGAATAGGTTGCCCCGCCGCAGGTTTGCTGCGGCTGCTAAGAGCAGCGCAATATGACAATCTTCTGACGCCGGGGATTCATTTCCGATCTTGGCGGCGCAATTTTCTAACTCAAAATGCCGCGCAGCTCGGATATGGATCGATTATCTCAGGATTTCTGCGGTTTACGCGCCAATATGACAATTTTGACTGAGGCATAAATGTCACGCGCCGCGACTACCGTGAGTCAGTGGGAAAAAGCCGCGGGCATGAGATGATACGTCATAGCTTGCTGCTAAGGTCCGGCGCATGCGATGAAAATGTCATGCACGTCGCACACGATCATGATCACGGCCACGACTGTGGCGGCCCTCGCCCCCCCCACTCTCACGCCCATTCGCATGGGCATTCTCACGGACATGGGCATGGACACCACCACGGTCCGCCACCCTCGGGCAACATGGGCAAGGCCTTCGCAATTGCGGTAGGTTTGAACGTCGCCTTCGTTGCGGTGGAAGCGGCGGCGGGCCTGTTCAGCGGTTCGATGGCGCTGCTCGCCGACGCCGGCCACAACCTTTCCGACGTGCTGTCGCTGCTGCTCGCCTGGGGCGCCAGCATATTGGCCGCGCGCGCGCCCTCCGGTCGGTTCACTTATGGGTTGAAAAGTTCGTCGATCCTCGCGGCTATCGCCAACGCTGCGCTCCTTTGGGTTGCGATCGGCGCCATCCTGGTGGAGACGATCCGTCGCTTTGCCGAGCCCGCACCCATTACCGGCACGACCATGATCCTCGTCGCTGCGGCCGGTATCGTCGTCAACGCGCTCTCCGCACTGCTTTTCGCAAAAGGCAGCAAGTCCGACCTCAACCTGCGCGCCGCCTTCGTCCACCTGCTTGCCGATGCCGCGGTTTCCGCCGGCGTGGTCATTGCCGGGATCGTCATCCTGTTCACCGGATGGCAAGTGGTCGATCCCATCGCTTCGCTCGTCATCACGGCCGTGATCGCCTGGTCCAGTTGGGGACTGCTACGCGAATCGCTGCGGATGGGGATGATGGCTGTGCCCGAAAGCATCGACATCGCCGCCGTCCGGCACTTTCTGGAAGGGCTGCCGGGCGTCACGCGCGTGCACGATCTTCACATCTGGCCCATGAGCACGACCGAAACCGCGCTCACCGCGCACATCGTCATGCCCGGCGCGGAACGCGGCGACGCGTTCCTGCACAAATTGGCTCACGAACTCGATCATCGCTTCGGCATCGGCCATCCAACGGTGCAGATAGAGACCGATTCCGAATCTGCCTGTGCGCTCGAGAGCGAACATGTAGTCTAGCCGGGAACGAACTCATGCCGGGCGCCGAGAAAGTCGTCCGGCTCGATCGCCAGGCCTGACGTCGCGCAGTGCGGGCTCGTCAGACGCAAGCCCAGCTTTTCCGCGAAATGGGCCCGCGCTCGATCGGTATCGTCCACGTTCCAGACAAGCGCGTATATCCCGTTCTGCTCCCTGGCGAGGAAAGCGCCAAATGGCCCCTCGCCCGAATCCTCCGGCTCTAGGAAGGCAACCTGCGTGTCCCCGACTCGCAGCAGAACGCGGCGCGCAGGTTGTGGGGCGAGAACCCGCTCGTCCGCCAGAATTTCGCCATCCACCACTTCGGTGAAGAAGCGCAGGGCAGAAGCCATGTCGGCGGTGACACAGGCGATGTGGTTCAGCCCCGTCACGCGTCCCGCGTGCCCGGCTCCGCCGCGAGGATTCCAGTTGCCCCGGTCCCAAGGATCGTTCGGCATGCTCAATTCGCAGACTTCGAGCAGGACGCCGCCGGTGGATTCGGGGCGGACGAAGAAGAACACGCCATAGTCGCTGGCAACGGTACACCCCGCCGCCCGAAACGCTTCGCTTGAGGCCTTCCCGTCGGCCACCTTGATTTCGAACGAATGGAACGCCTGACCGATCCGCGCCGCCTGACGGGCGAAAGGCTTGGTCAGGTCTTCGGGATGACGGGGCGCCATCGGCTCCACCATGTGATCTGTGACATAGAGCAGCGCAGCGTCGCGATCTTCGGCGGGAAAGTAGTTCTCCGCGAACACCAGGCCGCCAAGAGCATCCTGATAGAGCGCACGGCAGCGATGTATATCGGTTGTTGCATGGATCGTGTGAATGATCCGCGATACGGCAACGCGCTCCGTCATGTTCTTTTTCCTCGCCCAGCCCTGGTAGCAAACGCCTGGTACGCAAACGTCAGCCATCCCATCCCGGCGCAGTCTGGGGATCGCCCCACATGCTGCCAAGCAGGAGCGCGACAAACGCGTACAATATCGTGATTGCGGCATCGTGATCGCTCGCTAGGCTCGAGGGTGATGAGCCTTCATTCGCGACACAACATGGGACGCGGCCAGGATGAACCGGAAAGTTGAAATAACGTCGAAACGCCGCGGCATGGCGCTCATGTGCGCAGCCTTGGCCTGCATGGTCGCCCCGGGGATCGCCTGGGCCGACACCAGGAGCGAAATCGAAGCCCGTTACGAGCAATTGCACGATGCGATGGACAGCCGCGAAGGCGCTCGGATCAAGCCCCTGCTCGCTCCGGATTTCGTTCGTACCGATCTCGGCAACAACACAATGACCGCTGACGAGCTGATTGCGGGGCTGGCAAAGATCCCTGCGGATCCGGATCGCAAATCGGAAACGACGCTCCAATCGGTCACGGTCGACGGCAAGACCGCCGAGGTAGTGCAGGAGCAAGTCGCGAGCGATACCCGCGAAGGCCGCGACGGCAAGGTGCACGTTTTCGGCACGAGATCGCTATCGCACGACACCTGGGTTCAAGGCGGCAAAGGCTGGCTGCTGAGGGCCACGCAAGCCCAATCCACCGCGATTACCCGCGATGGCGTGACCATCCGCACGATCAGGAAGGGCGATCCGGTTCCGCAAGGGCCGCGCGGCCGCATGGGGCCGGGCAAGGGTGGGGTCATGGGACCGCCCCGCCCTATCGGGAACGACTGAATTCTCGCAAAGGAAAGGCCCGCCCGGATGACCGGGCGGGCCTGTTTCCTGTACCCAAAACGGGCAGCCGTCAGGCGGCAGCTTCCGTTTTGTCTCCCTTGAGAACGCGGACGGGTTCCTTGCGGCCCTCGACCACGTCCTTGTCCACGACGACTTCGGCGATATCGCCTTCGGTCGGCAGGTCGAACATGGTGTCGAGCAGCAGGCCCTCCACGATCGAACGCAGGCCGCGCGCGCCCGTCTTGCGGTCGATGGCCTTCTGAGCGATCGCTTCGAGGGCGTCGTCCGTGAAGGTCAGTTCCACGTCTTCCAGGTCGAACAGCTTGGCATACTGCTTGATCAGCGCGTTCTTGGGCTCGCGCAGGATCTTGACCAACGCCTCGATGTCGAGATCGTTGAGGGTCGCGATCACCGGCAGACGGCCGACGAATTCGGGGATCAGGCCGAACTTGAGCAGATCTTCCGGCTCCGCCTTCTGCAGCAGTTCGCCCACGCGGCGCTTGTCGGGATCGGCGACATGCGCGCCGAAGCCGATCGAGCGCTTCTGGAGGCGGTCGGCGATGATCTTCTCAAGACCCGCGAAGGCGCCGCCGCAGATGAACAGGATGTTGGTCGTGTCCACCTGCAGGAATTCCTGCTGCGGGTGCTTGCGGCCGCCCTGCGGCGGGACCGAGGCGGTGGTGCCTTCCATCAGCTTCAGCAGCGCCTGCTGCACGCCCTCGCCCGAAACGTCGCGCGTGATCGACGGGTTCTCGGCCTTGCGGCTGATCTTGTCGATCTCGTCGATGTAGACGATGCCGTGCTGCGCCTTCTCGACGTTGTAGTCGGAAGCCTGGAGCAGCTTGAGGATGATGTTCTCCACGTCCTCGCCCACGTAACCGGCTTCGGTCAGGGTGGTGGCGTCGGCCATGGTGAAGGGCACGTCGAAGGTCTTGGCGAGCGTCTGCGCGAGCAGCGTCTTGCCCGAACCCGTGGGACCGACGAGCAGGATGTTCGACTTGGAAAGCTCCACGTCGCCCTGCTTGCCGCTGTGCTTCAGCCGCTTGTAGTGGTTATGCACCGCCACTGACAGAACGCGCTTGGCGCGTTCCTGCCCGATCACGTAGTCGTTCAGCGTCTCGCAGATTTCGCGGGGAGACGGCACGCCGCCGTCCTTCTTGCCCGCGATCCCGGCCTTGGTCTCTTCGCGAATGATGTCGTTGCAAAGCTCGACGCATTCGTCGCAGATGAAGACCGTGGGTCCCGCGATCAGCTTGCGCACTTCGTGCTGCGACTTGCCGCAGAAGCTGCAGTAGAGGGT
>NZ_DAMDBA010000014.1:0-43098 GCF_032093395.1 Novosphingobium sp. | reverse complement strand
TTTCGCGTCAGATCCGCTCAATTTCGTCATTTTCCGTCTTTAGGCCCATTCGAGGCGACTCGTCGAGTCTACCTTGGACAAGGCCGGTTTTGCAATCCTGAGACCGATATGGGTATCCCCATAACCGTTGCAAAGGCCCAACAACCTTGCAGCGAGGACTGAAGGCCGGCGCCTGCCCCGCTCAGGGACAGGTTCCGGCCCTGCGGTCATGCTCAGGCTTCGGCCGGCTTATCGCCATCGGGGCGCGTTTCGAACACCTTGTCGACGAGGCCGAACGCGAGAGCTTCCTCGGCTTCGAGGAACGTGTCGCGGTCCATCGCCTTCTCGATTTCGTCGAGCGACTTGCCGGTGTACTTCACATAGAGATCGTTGAGGCGCTTGCGCATCCGCAGGATCTCGCGAGCCTGGATCTCGATGTCCGAAGCCATGCCCTGGGCGCCGCCCGAAGGCTGGTGAACCATGATACGGGCGTTCGGCAGGGCGATGCGCATGCCCGGCTCGCCGGCGGCCAGCAGGAAGCTGCCCATCGAGGCGGCCTGGCCGATGCAAACGGTCGACACGCGCGGCTTGATGTACTGCATGGTGTCGTGGATAGCCATGCCGGCCGTAACCACGCCGCCCGGCGAGTTGATGTACATCGAGATGTCCTTCGAGGGATTTTCCGACTCGAGGAACAGGAGCTGCGCCACGATCAGCGAGGCCATGTGGTCCTCGACCTGGCCCGTGATGAAGACGATGCGTTCGCGCAGGAGGCGCGAATAGATGTCGAAGCTACGCTCACCACGGCTGGTCTGCTCGACGACCATCGGCACGAGTGCGCCCGTCACGGGGTCGGTAGTGAACTTTCCTTGGGCGCCCGCGGCGCCAAACAGGTCGAGCATGGGAGTCCTCTTCTGGTTTGGACCGCCTATGTCGCGTGCCCCCGCCCGATGTTCAAGGGCTTTAACCCTTCTATCGATGCACCACGCACAACTATCGGGGGGCAACCGGCTGCCACAGCACAACTTGCACCGATTTCGAACATTCGCGGCTCATCGCCGACCGCCATCGTCTGCCTACAGATAGGCCGTAATGGCCGCCATGGCGCGCTCGACGTAGAGTCGCTTCTCGCCCACAGGTGCCACGTAGTGCAGCGCCTCCTCCGCATCCCTGCGCGAGGCACCGCTTGCGATTACCCAGGCCGCGAGGTACTGCGAGGCAAGGCAGCCACCGGCCGTCGCCACCTGGCCATGCGCGATGAACGGCCGGTCGATCACCGTCACGCCGGCCTCGACGACCCAGGGGCGGGTAGTGAGATCGGTGCAGGCAGGAAGATCGCCTATCAGTCCGAGCCTGGCCAGCAGCAGCGTTCCCGAACATTGCGCCCCGATCAACTGGCGCTGCGGATCGAGGCTGATTCGCGACAACAGCGCCCGGTCGGCGGCAATCTCGCGCGTGAGAACCCCGCTGCCGAACAGCACGGCGTCTGCCTCGGCGGCGAATTCCAGAGGCTTCTGCCGCTCGATGGTCACGCCGTTCATCGAGGTGACCTGCAGCGTGGGAGATGTGATGTGCGCCGCCCAGCCCCGCGATTTCATGCGATTGAGAATGCCCGAGGCCACGAACGAATCGAGTTCGTTGAAGCCGTCGAACGTGAGAACCGCGATTTGCATTGTCGTTTCCAGGTATTTGCAAAGAGACGAGACGCCCGAACGAAAACGGCCCGGTGCATCGCTGCACCGGGCCGTTTCGTGACGATCCGTCCGATGGAAGCGATCAGTCTTCCTTCTTGGCGGCAGCCTTCTTGGCCGGAGCCTTCTTGGCCGGCTTGGCTTCCGCCTCACCCTCGGCCGCGTCCGCAGCATCATCTGCCTTCTTGGCAGCGGCCTTCTTGGCAGGTGCCTTCTTCGGCTTTTCCTCGGCCGCAGCGTCTTCAGCCGGAGCTTCCGCGTCTTCCTTCTTGGCGGCAGCCTTCTTCGCCGGAGCCTTCTTGGCCGGCTTCTTGGCTTCCACCGACTTTTCGCCGTCCGTATCGGCCTCGATCGCGGCCTGCAGCTCGTCGCGGGTCACTTCACGCTCGGTGACTTCGGCCTTCTCGATCAGGAAATCGACGACCTTGTCCTCGTAAAGCGGCGCGCGCAGCTGGGCGGCCATCATCGGATCCTGCTGGACGTATTCGAAGAAACGCTGACGATCTTCCGGACGGTACTGCTGAGCAGCCTGGGCGACCAGCATCTGCATTTCCTGGGCGGTCACCTCAACACCGTTCGACTGGCCGATTTCCGACAGGAGCAGGCCCAGACGCACGCGGCGCTCGGCGATCTTGCGGTAGTCGTCCTTCTCGGCCTCGATCTCGGCGAGAGCGGCGGCCGGGTCTTCCTCGTGGCTGGCTTCGTGGGTCAGCTGCTGCCAAATCTGCGCGAATTCGGCTTCCACCATGGTCGGCGGCACGTCGAAGTCATGACCGGCGGCAAGCTGGTCGAGCAGCTGGCGCTTCATGGCGGTGCGGGTCAGGCCGGCAGTTTCCTGCTCAAGCTGGCCCTTGAGCAGGCCCTGGAGCTGCTCGAGGCTTTCAAGACCCAGTTCCTTGGCGAAATCGTCGTCGATCTTCGATTCGGCAGGAGCCTTCACTTCGTGCGCGACGATGTCGAAGGTGGTTTCCTTGCCGGCCAGGTTCGCGGCCTGATAATCCTCGGGGAAGGTCACGGTGATCGTGCGCTCGTCACCGGCCTTGATGCCGACGAGCTGCTCTTCGAAGCCGGGGATGAAGCGGTTCGAACCGATCACCAGCGGAGCCTTTTCGGCCTTGCCGCCTTCGAATTCCACGCCGTCGAGCTTGCCGGTGAAGTCGATGATGACCTGATCGCCGTCAGCGGCGGCGCCGTCCTTGGCGTCGAAACGCTGCTGCTGCGAAGCGATGCGCTCTACCGCTTCGGTCACGGCGTCCTCGGCCACGGGCACGGTCAGCTTTTCAAGCTTGAGGCCGTCGAGCGAAGGCGCGGCGATCGTGGGGAGCACTTCGAGGCTGACGGTCAGCTCGGCGTCCTTGCCCTGCTCGTAGCCTTCGCCAAGCGCGACGTCGGGGTTCATGGCGGGGCGCAGGGCGTGGTCGGCGACCAGCTTGTCCATGGCTTCGCGGATGGTGGCGTTCAGTGCGTCCTGGTGGATCGCTTCGCCGTGCATCTTCTTGACGAGGTTGGCGGGAACCTTGCCGGCGCGGAAGCCGGGCATCTTCACCTGCGGAGCGATCTTCTTGATTTCGCCTTCGACGCGGGCTGTGATGGTCGTGGCGGGAATGGTCACCGTGTAGGCGCGCTTCAGGCCTTCGTTGGTGGTTTCGACGATCTGCATTTCAAATGCCTTCCTGTGCAATTCAACGGGCCTGTCGGCCGATTCTCGCGACTCATTCCCCCAGGGCGGCGTAATGGTGCGGGCGAAGGGACTCGAACCCCCACATCTTTCGATACTGGTACCTAAAACCAGCGCGTCTACCATTCCGCCACGCCCGCAAAGATCGAAGCCTGAAACTCAAGGGACGTGCCCTTATAAGCACACGCGGAAAAGGGCAAGCGCCGCGAGTCGCGAGGATGCAGGTCGGCAACGATCGATTCGGGATGGAAATGGCCCAACGACCTGCGACATCCTGCCCCGTGCCCGGCCTTCACCCGGCAACTTGTCGCCTCGTTCCGGGTTGATCCTCAAGACACAAAGTCAATGAGAGAGGCGATCATGGCAACTCAACCAGCCGACAATCCCGGCGATACCCCGCCCGAAACCCCGGTACTTCCCGACGATCCGGCCGAACCGACGGCACCGACGGAAATCCCCGAGACAGGCCCCGATTTCGACCGCCCCGAAACAGGACCGGTCGAGCTTCCACCTCCCGACTGAAACCCCCCGCCGGGCCCTTCCGCTCAATTAACGGAAGGGCTCGGCGCGGTTCGCAATCACATCTTGCCAAAGAAGCGCGCCAGCGTTTCCAGCATCGACATTTCCCGCGCGTCCGGCGCCTTCAGGCGGCCGGGCACCACCGGACATTCCAGACAGTAGGCCTGCGCTCCACGCGTAGAGAACATGGCGCCCAGTTGATCTGCAACCCGGGCCAACTGCTGCTGGCGGCGCAGAGCCACATAGCTAGCGAAATCGAGCGTCGCAGCGGACTGGCGCGAACTGTCCGAAGTCAGACCTCCGAGGAGCATCGACAACGAATCCTCGTCGTCCTTCAGATAGACCGCCTGCCACTTGCCGTTGCCGATACCGCCCAGGCGAGCCGCTTCCGCAAGCGCGGCATCGAGGTTGCCGATCTTGTCCACCAGGCCGATTCGCTGCGCCTCCCCGCCCGGCCAGACCCGTCCCTGCGCAACGCCGTCCAGTTTCTCCGGCGTCATCTTGCGCGCTGCGGCGGAGAGGCCGACGAACTTGCGATAGGTGTTCTCGATGGAAGCCTGCAGCATGCCTTCCACTTCCGGCGTGAAGCCGCCGAGGATATCGGGCTGGCCCGAAAGCGCGGTGGTCTTCACGCCGTCGCTGGTGACGCCATAGTCGGCCAGCGTCTTCTCGAAGCTGGGGATGACCGCGAAGACGCCGATCGAACCGGTGATCGTCTCGGGCTGCGCGAAGACCTGCTGAGCCGGAGTGGAAACCCAGTAGCCGCCGCTCGCCGCCATATTGCCCATGGAGACCACGATCGGGATCTTGCGCGCCTTGTAGCGTTCGATCGCGCGGCGGATGCGCTCGGCCGCCATGGCGGAACCGCCCGGCGAATCGACACGCACCACCAGGGCCTTGAAACCCTCGTCGATGTTTTCGTCGAGCAGGTCGGCAATGCGATCGCCGCCGGCCTGACCGGGGCCGGCATCCCCATCGACGATCTCGCCCGCGACGGTGACGACGCCGATCTTCGCGCCCTCTCCCTTCACGGGATTGGCCGCGAGCCATGCGGCAAGACCGTTGGCCTTGTAGGGCAAGTCGCCGTTCTCGTCCTTGCCCGCGATCTCGGCCACGCGGTTCTGGAATTCGGTGCGGTCGCCGATGCGATCGACCAGGCCCGCCGCTTTCGCGCCCTCGGCGAAGTCGCCTCCCGACGTCCTGGCCCAGGCCATCGGATCGCCTGTCATCTGGTCGAGCCGCGCCTTGGGGCGGGCGCGGGCGATGTCCGCCTTGTACCCACTCCACAGCGCGCCGTAGATGTCCTCATAGGCTTCCCGCGCGGCAGGTGACATATCGTTGCGCAGATAGGGTTCGACGAAGCTTTTATAGGTGCCGGCGCGATAGACGTGGGCATTCACCTTGAAGCGGTCGAGCAGGCCCTTGAAATATACCTGGTTGCCGCCCGGCCCCGCCACGAAAGCGCCGCCCATCGGATCGACCCAGACCTCGCTGGCGTGCGCGGCCAGCAGCACCCCGTCGTCGGCATAGGCATTGGCGAAGGTCAGCACCGGCTTGCCCGCCTTGCGCACCGCGTCGAGCGCCCGGCCGATCTCTTCGATATGGACCATGCCCGCGCCCAGGAACCGCGACATGTCGAGCACGACGACCTTGATCCGCGAATCGGCCGCCGCAAGCCGCAGCGCCCGTTCGACGTCGCGAGCTTGGAATTCGCCCGCCGATCCTTCCGCGCTCATCAGCAGGCTAAGCGGATCGATCCTGCTCTTCTCCTCGACGATGCTGCCGTTGAGATCGAGGAGCAGCGCGCCGTCGACGATCTTGCCGGGGCCGGGCCGGGAGGACAGCGCCGCATAGAGCAGCGCGAAGAACAAAAGCAGGAAAATCAGCGCGAGAGCGTCCTTAACGCCCACCAGCAGCTTCCAGATCTTGCGCGCGAACGTCATGAATTCACCAGCCTTTCGATCCCTAGCCATAACGGCCTAATCCCTACGCGGCCAGTGCGGGTAAACGGCAAAGCACGAGAGATGCTGGAAAGGACCAAAATACACCTTGAGCCGACTCCACCCGGCGCCTAAGGCCCTTTCTTCGATGACAGCTCCAGAATTCACATATCCGGAAGGCTCTGCAGCTTTCCCGCATCGCAGCCTCGTGGGCATCGGCGGCCTGGCCCCGCACGAGATCATGTTCCTTATCGACGAGGCCCAGCAATGGGTGGAGCTCAATCGCGGCACGCAGAAGCGGCGCGATCTGCTCTCGGGCCTGACGATCATCAACGCCTTCTTCGAGAATTCGACGCGCACTTTGCTGAGCTTCGAGATCGCCGGCAAGCGCCTGGGCGCCGATGTCGTCAACATGGCCGTCGCCAATTCGAGCGTGAAGAAGGGCGAGACGCTGATCGACACGGCGTGGACGCTGAACGCCATGCGCGCCGACGCCATCGTCATCCGCCACGCCAGCTCGGGCGCGGTGCACCTGATCTCCAACCTCGTCGATTGCCCAGTGCTCAATGCCGGGGACGGGCAGCACGAGCATCCGACCCAGGCCCTGCTCGACGCGCTCACCATCCGCCAGGCCAAGCGCGCCTTCAACGGCTTGCGCGTGACGATCTGCGGCGACATCCTGCACAGCCGCGTCGCCCGTTCGAACATCCTCGCGCTCAACTCGCTGGGCGCCGAAGTCCGCGTCTGCGCGCCGCCCGCCCTGCTGCCCGCCGATATCGAGCGGATGAACGTGCAGGTGTTCCATGACTTCGATGCCGCTCTCAAGGGAGCCGACGTGGTGATGATGCTGCGTCTCCAGCTCGAACGCATGGAAGGCCAGTTCATCCCCTCCCCGCGCGAATATCGCCACCTTTACGGCCTCTCGCTGGAACGCCTCGCCAAGGCGGAAGGCAATGCCCTGGTCATGCACCCCGGCCCGATGAATCGCGGCATCGAGATCGACAGCAACGTGGCGGACCTCGTCGGCCGCTCGCAGATCACCACCCAGGTCGAGATGGGCGTCGCCATGCGCATGGCCTGCCTGGACGTGCTGACCCGAAGAGGTCGCGGCGTCGAGGGCTGGGCCAAGGAAGCACAGGCATGAGCAATAGCACGCCCCTTACCGTCACCGGCGGCAAGCTCGTCCTGCCGGACGGCACCATCACCCCGGGCGCCTTGCGCAGCGAAGGCGGGTTTATCACCGCCATCGGCGCGGATCTCGCCGCTCAGCCGGGCGACGAGGTTCACGACGCGGGCGGCAGGCTGATCGCCCCCGGCCTCGTCGATATAGGCGTCTTCGCCATCGACAAACCTGCCTTCCACTTCGGCGGCATCACCCGCGCCGCGCTCATGCCGGACCAGAACCCGCCGCTGGACGTGCCCGCGCGCGTCCGTTTCGCGGCGCAGTCGGGCAAGCCGGACCTCTGGGTCCACCCGCTGGCCGCCGCGACGCAGAACCTCGAAGGCAAGTCGCTCGCCGAAATCGCCCTGATGCGTGACGCCGGCGCCAAGGCGGTAACCACCGGCCGCCAGTGGATCGGCGACTCGGGCACGATGCTGCGCCTGCTGCAATATACCGGCATGCTCGGCATGGTCGTGCTGACCCATCCGGAGGACGCCGGGATCACCGGCAAGGCCGTCGCCACTTCCGGCGAGATGGCCACCCGCCTCGGCCTGCCTTCCGCGCCCGCGGAAGCCGAAGCCCTCGCCATCTCGCGCGACATCGCCCTCGCCGAACTGGCAGGCGCGGCCATCCATTTCCGTAAAGTGACGACCGCCAAGGGTCTCGACCTCGTGCGCCGCGCCAAGGATCGCGGCTTGAAGGTCACCGCCGGCGTCACGCCCGCCTATTTCATGCTGTCCGACCTCGCGCTGGCCGGTTTCCGCACTTTCGCCCACCTCTCGCCGCCCCTGCGCTCGGAAGACGATCGCAAGGCGGTTATCGCCGCCATCGGCGACGGCACGATCGACGTCATCGCCTCCGGCCACGACCCGCGCGGGCCCGAAGACAAACGCCTGCCTTTCGCGGACTCCGCACCTGGCATGGCGGGCGCCGAAACCCTGCTGCCGCTGACCATGAACCTCGTCCGCGACGGCGTGATCTCGCTCTCGCGCGCTTTCGAGCTGATCGCGACCAACCCGGCCAGGCTGCTCGGCGTCAATGCGGGCAAGCTCGAAGTCGGCGCCGAGGCGGATATCGCGGTGGTCGATGCCGATCGCCCGTGGATCGTCGATTCGGACAAGATGGCGGCAGCCGCCGGGAATACGCCGTTCGACAAGCAGCCCGTGCAGGGGCGCGTGCTGGCGTTGTTCAAGGGCGGCGTGGCGGTGAAGGCGAAGTAAGAAAGGATAAAGCAGGGGAGCAAAGCCCCCCTGCACCCCAGGAATGGAGAGGTCATGCAGGCCAACGCCGTCGTGCGCTCATGGCTGCGTCGGGAGACTTATTGGCTGCGCCGCAAGGAGCGCGATACGGTTAAGTCGGGCGCGACGACGACATTCCGAGGGTCTGGGGGATCATCCCCCAGGACTTTCTAAATTTTAACTTCCCCAAAACAAAAAAAGACGGCTCCTGTCCGAAAACAGGAGCCGTTTAGTTCACATGGAACTCAAGTGCGAGGCAACGACCTCGCGGAAACACTATAATTCGGCGCGGCGGGCCTGGCTCATCCGGACACCTCCGGGCAAGGGGCGCTGCTGCGCGTAAGCGAAGCAGGGATTTCCGCCCTGCTTCAGCGCGGAACACACCGATTGCGCCGTGCGCTGGTCGAACCCGCCAGCCGCGACTCGGTAGTAAGTCTGGCCGTTCACTTTAGCCTCGCTGATGCGCAGATCATGCCCCTTGAGGGCAGGATTGCGCGACTGGAAAATTCCCCAGGCCTTTTTTGCACCATCTATCGTCCGGAACGCGCCGAGTTGAACCAGATGCGTGCCCGAAATACCCTTGCTTGAGGGCGCCTGAGTCCGGGGCGCCGAAGCCGCCTTGGACAGAGAAGGCCTCGGCAGGGCAGGCTTCGGCAAAGGAAGCACAGCGGCCTTGCGCACCGACGCGGGCGGCGGCACCGGCTGCTCGTCCTGAGGCTGGTTTACGCCCCAGAAGCTCTCCCCGGTCTGCACCGGCGGCAGTTCGGCTTCCGCAGCCGGAGCGCGGGTCTCCGCCTTGGCCATTTGCGGCACGACGGGAGCAGGATTGAGCGCGAGCATGATCGGCTGCCCGGGGTCCGAACGCAGCGGAGCGCCGATGAGCCCGGCAATGCGGGCGCGCGATTGGTCTGGCCGAGCCGCGCTCGCCCAATCGCTCAGCCGGGCATCGAGCTGATCAGCGGGCACGTCCTGCGAGGCGATCAGCCGCGCTTCGCGCCAGCGACCGTCAAGCGCATAGGCATAGGCAAGGTTCTGTCGAGCCTTGGGCGTATTTTCGCCGCCGCGCACGACGTTGGTCAAGATATCCACGCCCACTGCGGCGCTTCCGGCAAGGGCGACGGCAAGGCCATAGTCGCTGCCCGGGATGCGGTTCTGGAAGCGCCGGAGCACCGCCATGGCTTCGGCCTCGCGACCGGCACCGATATAGGCAAGCGCCGTGCTCAATCCGGTGCGCGGGCTCTGGTCGCCCAGCGAAATGGCATCCTCGAACGTCGTGGCAGCGGAATCGAAGCGCCCGGCGGCAAGATAGCCCTGCGCCAACGCAGCGCGGGCCGAAGCATCGCGCGGCGACCGGGCAACCCGCTGCTCGGCGCGAAGGATGTCCTTTTCCACTACGCCGACCGAAGACGCCGGAGCGCCGCTACGAGCAAACGGAGCCTGCCCCGCGCAACTCACCAGCAGCACGGCGCCCATGGCGGTGCAGAGCGCAAGGCCGGCATGGCGCAGCGGTTTGTTCGCGATCATCCTCATGCCCCCGCGATCCGGCGACCGAAGCCGCCCACCGGACGTGCCGCACCGGGCATGACGGGCTGACCCGTCAGCCCGGGCGCCGAAAAGACGGTGCGACGGAAATTGCGTTCGAGCCGGTCGGATACATAGTTCCACAGCGCGCCCATTTCCTGCGCGGACCGGCCCTCGGGATCCACTTCCATCACTGTGCGCCCGTCGATCATGGAAGCGGCGAAGTCGGTGCGCTGGTGCAACGTGACCGGCGCGACCGTGCCGTGCTGCGACAGCGCGACGGCCGCTTCGGAGGTGATCCGGGCCTTGGGCGTCGCCGCATTGACGACGAAGATCAGCGGCTTCCCGGCGCGTTCGCAGAGATCGACGGTTGCTCCCACGGCGCGAAGGTCGTGCGGGCTGGGACGGGTCGGCACGACGACAAGCTCGGAAACGGAAATCACGCTTTGTATCGCCATGGTGATGGCGGGAGGTGTGTCGATGACGGCCAGCTTGAAGCCCTGCTGGCGCAGAACCTGCAAATCGTTGGCAAGGCGGGCGACGGTGGTCTGTGCGAAAGCGGGATATTCCGCCTCCCGCTCGTTCCACCAGTCGGCCAGCGAGCCTTGCGGATCGATGTCGATAAGCACGACCGGTCCGGCACCGGCACGCTGCGCCTGCACGGCGAGGTGCCCGGAAAGCGTGGTCTTCCCCGAACCACCTTTCTGCGATGCCAATGCCAGTACGCGCAAAGCCGTTAACCCCCTGAGCAGCCGCCACGAGAAAATCGGCGGCTCACAAGAGGCTGGATCGCAGATCGTTCCTAATTTAGAGTTAATCGAACTGACATGTCGCCGGACCGGAATGCCCGACGAGGGCATTTTTCATTTACCATCACGATTAACGCGAATTTCGCCCTTCAACGCGCATCCTCGGGGATATGCGGATGGATCGGCAGGCTCCTTCGCTTACCATGACCGGACCGGAACCAGAAAGTCGAGGCCACCCCAGTGCCGAACAATTTCAAAGTCCTTCGGCTCAAAGTCCTTAGGTCAGCCTCGCCTGGACCGGGCCTGTTGCTTGCCGTCGCAGCCCTGGCCGCAAGTCCGGCAGCGGCGGATGTCAAGGCTGGGGTCGATGCCTGGTCGGCCGGCGACTATCCGGCCGCCATCCAGCAATGGCAGCCGCTGGCCGCCAGGGGCGACGCGGACGCGCAGTTCAATCTGGCACAAGCCTACAAAATGGGGCGCGGCGTCGCACTCGACCTTCGCAAGGCGGAGGAGCTCTACGGAAAAGCTGCGGCACAAGGACATGTGCAGGCCTCCGACACTTACGGGCTGATGTTGTTCCAGCGCGGCGAACGCCAGAAGGCCATGCCGTTCATCCAGGCCTCCGCCGCAAGAGGAGACGCCAGGGCCGAATACCTTCTGGGCGTCGCTCATTTCAATGGAGACATCGTCGCGAAGGACTGGGTGCGCGCCTATGCGCTGGTGACGCTGGCGCAGCGGGGCGGCCTGCCGCAGGCGGCGAGTGCCCTGACGCAGATGGACACCCATGTTTCGCTGGAAGACCGACAGAAAAGCGTGGCGCTCGCCTCCGAACTGTCCAGCCGCGCCGAATCCAGCCGCATCAACCAGATCGCCGGGGCGGAACTGGGATCCGGTCCGAAAGCGATCGCAACGGACAGTCCGGCCAGTGCCGGGGCAGACTACACGCTGACGCGATCGCTTCCCCTTCCGGCCAAGCCCGGCACGGCGCCCTCTGCCCAGCTAGCGCAGCGACCTTCCCAACCTCCGAAGCTTACGGCGCAGCAGAAGTCGCCCCCACAGACCGTCGCCCGAGTCCCATCGCCCCCGGCCGGCGGCGGTATCTGGCGCCTGCAACTCGGCGCCTTCGGCGTGCCCGGGAACGCCGAGAAGCTTTGGGCCTCCCTGTCGAAACGGCCCGAGATGGCCGGGTCGAGGCGGGTTCTCGTGCCCGCCGGGAAGCTCACCAAGCTCTATGCCGCCGGGTTTTCCAGCAAGGCCCAGGCCGTCAAGGCTTGCGGCGCGCTGAAGGCCACCGGGCAGGAATGCATCGTCACCTCGTAGTCCGCCCAAGAACTCAGCCCTCAACTCCGTTGATCGTGGACGGAGCACTTTCGATCCTCTAATCTCTCCAACAGGGGAGAAAACGAATGCCGAAAGCGATCACGGGCGCAAATGCCCGGACGGTTCGACGTGCAGGCACAACGGGAGAACTGCCGGGGGCCGACGGCCGTCTGGCGTCGCTCGATCTCATACGCGGCGTCGCGGTTCTGGGCATTCTCGCGATCAACATCGCCGGGTTTTCCGGACCCAGCCTGGGCACTTTCACGCCGGACTTCCCGAGGCCTGCAAACCTTCCCGATGAAGCCGCATGGGCCGTCGGCTTCCTGTTCTTCGAAGGCAAGATGCGCGCCCTGTTCGCCATCCTGTTCGGCGCCGGGCTCGCCCTGCAATGCGAGCGGATGGACCGTTCCGGCGACGATGGAGACGTTATCCAGGTTCGCCGCCTGGCCTGGCTCATGGTGTTCGGTACCTTGCATTATCTCCTGCTGTGGTGGGGGGACATCCTGTTCGTCTACGGATGCTGCGGCATCGCGGTTCTTTTCGTCAGGCGCCTGCCCTGCCCGGTCTTGCTCGGGTTGGCGGCGGGCGTGATCGTCACCGCGACCGCCATCGACCTCTGGTCCGCGCTGCCGCTGGCGCGGGCTGAGGAAGCCGTGCGGCTAGGCAGCGCCAGCCTTGCTCAGCAGACGCAAGTGCTGGCCCGCCTGGACCTCTATCAAGCCAATGCGCAGGCCCAGGCTTCGCTCTATCATTCCGGTTTCGTCGACATCGCCATGTCCAAGCTGCGACACGATCCCTTCTGGCTCTTCACCATGACCGGCCATGCCTGGACCGAAATCCTGCCGCTGATGCTGCTGGGCGTGGTCCTTCTGCGCAGCGGGTTCTTCCTCGGCGAATGGCCCCCGCTCGCAATGAAATGGCTGCAAATCGGCGCCACCGCGCTGGGACTGGCACTGACCGCGCTCGTCCTTGCATGGGCTTGGCCGCGCCAGTTTCCGCCGATCGCCATGGCCATGCTGCTGGGCAAGGGACTATGGCCCGCTCACCTGCTGACCGCGCTGGGCTATGCCGCGATCCTGGTTTCCGCCGCTCCCCGCCTCTCCGTCTCCCGGATCGGAATGCGACTGGTCGCGGCGGGGCGTGTCGCCTTCAGCAACTACATCGGCACGAGCCTGCTCATGTGTGCGCTGTTCTATGGATGGGGAGCGGATCTGTTCGGGAAGCCGGGTCCGCTCGATCGCTGGGCTTTCGTGTTCATCGGTTGGATCGCGATGCTGGCCTGGAGTCGCCCCTGGCTGATTCGCTACCGGATAGGCCCTCTTGAGCTGCTCTGGCGATCGCTGACCCTTGGGAAACGGATGAAAAACGGCCTCATCCCAACCAGTTGATGACGACATAAAGAACGCTATTGCGATCCATTTGCATTTGCATATGATGGTCCCAAGAGGATTCGCACCATGTACGTTTGCATCTGCAATGCCATCCGTGAGACCGACCTGCGCACCGTCGCCCGCTGCTGTCGCGGCGATGCCACGGCGCTCTACGGCGCTCTCGGTCATGCACCGCAGTGCGGACAGTGCCTGGACGAAGCCGAAGACATTATCGCCGAGGAATCGGCAAGCGCCGACGCGCCCCTGAGCGCGGCAGCCTAGCCCCTGCAACAAGGCGGGTTACACCTGGCTTCGGCCGGGTGTTTTCGCGTGTCCGCTTGCCTTGCGCGCCTGAACAGGCCATAAGCCGCCCGAACAAATTCAGGAGCATCCCCATGAAGGGCGACCCGCAGGTCATCGATTTTCTCAACAAGGCGCTCTTCAACGAGTTGACCGCGATCAACCAGTACTGGCTGCATTACCGCATGCTGGACAACTGGGGCATCAAGAAGCTCGCCGAATACGAACGCCACGAATCGATCGACGAAATGAAGCACGCCGACGTGCTGGCCGATCGCATTCTTTACCTCGATGGCCTTCCGAACTTCCAGGCGCTGGGCAAGCTGCGCGTCGGCGAAAGCGTCGAGGAAATCCTGAAGGCGGATCTCGCACTCGAATACGATGCGATTCCGATGCTCAAGGAAGCCATCGCCCACTGCGAGACCGTGCGCGATTTCGTCAGCCGCGAAATCTTCGCCCGCATCCTCGAAAGCGAGGAAGAGCATGTGGACTTCCTTGAAAAGCAGTTCGACATGATCGCCCGCATGGGCATCCAGAACTACTGCCAGCTTCAGAGCAAGCCGGCAGGCGAAGAAGAGTAAGCCCGGACGGCGCGCGAGCAGACATGGATTTTCTCGCGCGCCTCGGTCTTTCCCTTCCCCTGATACAGGCGCCGATGGCGGGCACTTCCACGCCCGCTCTCGCCGCCGAAGTCTGCGATGCAGGTGCCCTCGGTTCGCTTGCGCTGGGCGCCATCGCCCCGGATGAGGCGCGACGGCAGATCGCCGAACTGCGCGGGCGCACGCGCCGCCCTTTCAATCTCAACCTCTTCGTTCACCAGCCGCCAATCGTCGATACGGCGATCGAAGCAGCGTGGCTCGAAGCCCTCGCCTCCCGTTTCGCTGCTTTCGGCGCGGAGCCGCCACACGGCCTTGAGACAATCTACGAGAGCTTCCTGGGCAACGCGGCTATGCTGGACGTCGTGCTGGAGGCGAAGCCTGCCGTTGTCAGCTTCCATTTCGGCCTGCCCGACGACGTAACGATCCGCGCGCTTAAACAGGCCGGATGCCTGCTGCTCGGCAGCGTCACCAGCGTAGACGAAGCAGAGCTTTCCCTTGCTGCCGGCATCGACGTGCTGGTAGCGCAAGGCTGGGAAGCGGGTGGCCATCGCGGAATGTTCGATCCCGCGGCGCGCGACGACCGGCTCGGCACTTTTTCGCTCGTCCGCATGCTGGCCCACTGGGGCAAGCTGCCGGTGATCGCGGCGGGCGGGATCATGGACGGAGCGGGCATCCGGGCCGCGCTGGACCTGGGCGCAGTCGCGGCGCAGCTTGGCACCGCCTTCGTCGCGTGTCCGGAAAGCAATGCCGATGCGGGCTATCGCAGCCTGCTCGCATCCGACGCGGCGCGGCACACCGTAATGACACGGGCGATTTCGGGCCGTCCCGCCCGCTGCCTCGCCAACCGCTTCACCGAACTGGGCGAGCGGGAAGACATGCCGCCCGTCCCCGCCTATCCGCGCGCCTACCATGCCGGAAAGGCGCTGAACGCTGCTGCCAAAGCGCAGGGCGAGCCGCTGTTCGGCGCACAATGGGCGGGACAGGGCGCACCGCTGTCCCGCGCGATGCCGGCAGCGAAGCTGGTCGCCCTGCTCGCCGCCGAACTCTCTGTTACTCGGCCTTAGCGGGCTGCTTGTCGGTCCGGTACTTGTCGAACCAGGCCAGGATCGCCGACGCCTTCGCAGCAGACTGGGAAGGCCGCGCCGCGATGCCGCCGTGGCTTGCTCCCGGAACCTTGACCAGCGCCGTCGGCACACCGCGAATCTGCAACGCCGCGTAGTATTGCTCCGCCTCGCTGACCGGGGTGCGGAAGTCTTCCGAACCGACTACCACCATCGTCGGCGTCTTGACGTTGCCCACCAGGCTCAGCGGCGAGCGGCGCCAGTATTCCATGGGATCTTCCCAGGGCTTCTTGTCGAACCAGTAGCGCGAGGTGAACGGCGTGGCGTCCATCGTCAGGGCCTCGCTGATCCAGTTGATCACCGGCTTCTGCGTCACGGCCGCCTTGAACCGATCGGTCTTGCCGACGATCCAGGCGGTCAGCACGCCGCCGCCCGAACCGCCCGTGACGAAGAGGTTGTTCGGATCGGCCACCCCGTCCGCGATGGCGGCATCGACCGAGGCTATCAAGTCGTCATAATCGGTGCCGGGATAGGCCCGGTCGATCAGGTTGGCGAACTCCTCGCCATAGGAGGTGCTGCCGCGCGGGTTGGTATAGAGCACTGCGTAGCCGTGCGCCGCGTAGAGCTGGTAGTCGGTGGCGAAGCCCGGCGCATAGGCCGTGTTCGGGCCGCCGTGGATTTCCAGGATCAGCGGCGCCTTCTGCCCCGGCGCAAGGCCCGGCGGGGTCACCAGCCAGGCGTCGATCGCGCGACCGTCCGGCGCGGTGACAGCCAGCTTGCGCACCGGCGCCAGCGCCTTGGCGTCGAGCCAGGTGCCGTTGAGATCGGTCAGCTTGCGCCCTGCTCCACCACTACTCAGCCACAGGTCGGCAGGACGCTGCGCCGTGCCCGAGGTATAGGCCACCCGCCCGTTCTTCGAGACGCTGAAGGCGCCGCCGGTATAGGGCCGGTCGAAATGATCGCCGGGGCTCAGCCCCTCGACCACGTTCTTCAGCCCGCCATCGAGGCCGACGCGCGCCACGTAGGTCTTCGCGTGGTCGTCATACTGCACCATGATCGCGGAATTGCCCGACCAGTCGAGCGCGTCGATCGAGCGGTCGAAGCCTTTCGTCAGCAGCCGTGAGCCCGTTCCGTCGCTGTTCATGACGTAGAGGTCGGAATTCTCATAGGAGCGATTGACATCGTCATAGCCGAGGTAGGCGATGTAACGGCCGTCCGGCGAGACTTTCGCGCCGGCGTCCGGGCCATTGCGCGACGTCAACGCCGTCACCGCGCCGCTGGCGATATCCAGTGCGTAGACTTCCGAATTGTTGATGTCATGCTGCCAGTTCTCGTGGCGGTTGGCGCTGAACACGATGCGCCGGCCGTCCGGCATCCAGGACAACGGGCCGCCATCGTCGAAATCGCCGAAGGTGAGTTGGCGCGGCGCGCCCCCGTCTGCGGAAACGACGAAGATATGGTCGTAGCCCGGCCTGGCATAGCCGCCGCCGTCCGCGCGGTAGCTCACCCGGTCGATCACCTGAAGCGGCTCTGCCCATTGCGCCCCTTCGGGACGGGCCGAGGGCTGCGAGCCCATCTTGAGCCCCTCTCCCGGCACCCGCATGGTATAGGCGATCTGACGGCCATCGGGAGACCACGCAAGGCTGCCCGGACTATCGGGAAGGCCCGTCACCTTCACCCTGGCGCTACCATCGAGCCACATAACATAGAGCTGCGGCGCACCGCTGCCGTCGCTCGAAACGTAAGCCAGGCGCTTGCCGTCCGGCGACCAGCGCGGCGAGAAATGGGCCCCTGCCCCGGTCACCAGCGGCTGCTGCGCGCCGCTCGCCGCGTCGACCAGCCAGATCGACGGCACGACCTTGTCGGTCATCACGTCGGCGGCCGACCGCACATAGGCGATGCGGCTGCCGTCGGGCGAGATTTGCGGATCGGTGACGCCCGAGAGCTTGAACAGGTCATCGGGTGTGAAGCCGCGCTCGGAGGCAGCACTACCGGCACCGGTCACAGGCGCATCGGCGGCGGCGAAAGCCGGCGAGATCGAAACGGCGGCGCAAGCCAGCGCGAGAGCGGCGGCGTGAAGGGCAAAAGTGCCCGGACGGGTATGTGGCAAGATGGAAGGCTCCTGCTCGAATGGAGGATGACCCTGTCTTGCCCATACCTGATGAAAAATCCAGTCACCCCAGGCCTCTGGCTTGCCCCTTGCGAAATCATGCTAAGGAGGCGTCATGGAGCAACCCGAGCGCCCCCCCTACACGATCGAGGACTATGGCTTCGGCGTCCTCGTCATTCTCGTCACCGCAGCCTTCGTCTGGCTGCTGCTGCCCTATTTCGGCGCGGTGCTGTGGGGCGTCGTCGCGGCGATCCTTTTCCAGCCGCTGACCGCGAGGCTCACCCGCGCCTTGGGCGGCCGCAAGAGCCTGGCCGCTGGCATCATGCTGCTTTTGCTGCTGGCGCTGTTCATCATCCCGACCATCCTGCTGGGCATCAGCCTGGTCCAGGAAGTCTCGAACATCTACGAGAAAGTCCGGATCGGGCAGATCGACCTTCCCCGCATGTTCGAACAGTTGCGCGCCTCGCTGCCGGAATCGGTGGAGCGGCTGATCGATCGCTACGGTCTTGCCGATTTCGAAAGCCTGCGCCGCCAACTGGTCGCCGGCATCGCCAACGGCCTCCAGGGCCTGGTCGCGCGCCTGCTTTCCGTCGGCCAGGGCGCCTTGAGCTTTCTCGCGGCGCTGGGCGTGATGCTCTACCTCACGTTCTTCCTGCTGCGGGACGGCCAGCGTTATGGCGCGCTGATCCGCGACGCCATGCCGCTGCGCCCCCACTTGCGCGACCGCCTGGTAAACAATTTCGTGATCGTCGTGCGCGCGACGATGAAGGGCACCGTTGTGGTGGCCGTGGCGCAGGGACTGGTCGGCGGGATCATCTTCTCGCTGCTCGGCATCCAGGGCTCGCTGCTCTGGGGCGTGATGATGGGGTTCTTCTCGCTGCTGCCCGCAGTCGGCACCGGCCTTGTCTGGGTGCCGATGGCGACCTACCTGATCGCGACCGGGCAGGTCTGGCAGGGCGCCGTGCTCGCCTTTTGCGGGTTGTTCATCATCGGCATGATCGACAACATTCTGCGTCCGATCCTGGTCGGCCGCGACACCCGCATGCCCGACTTCGTGGTGCTGATCGCAACGCTGGCGGGGTTACAGATCTTCGGGCTCAACGGCTTCATCGTCGGCCCGGTGATCGCCGCGCTGTTCATCGCGGTATGGACGCTGATGCGCGAGATCAAGAACAGCGACGGCATGCTGGAGCCCGATGCCATCGAAGTCGAGGAAGAACGCGCCGCACCGCCACTATCGGATGCCGAAACCGCGGCACATCCATCCTGAACAGAAAAGGGCCGCTGAAGATATCTCCAGCGGCCCTTTTCGTCACTTGGCGAAGGGGTTCTTCGGCATCCGCAAGTTGAGCCGGATGGGCACCGCATCGAATCCGAGTTCCCGGCGGATGCCGTTGATCAGATAGCGACGGTAGCTTTCGGGCAGCATGTCGAGGCGGGTGCCGAACAGGACGAAGCCCGGCGGGCGGGTCTTGGCCTGGGTGATGTAGCGCAGCTTGATCCGCTTGCCGCCCGGTGCCGGCGGCGGATTGGCGGCCAGTGCATCGTCGAACCAGCGATTGAGCGCGGCGGTGGGCACGCGCTTGCTCCAGGCCTCGCGAATCGAGAACCCGGCAGCGATCAGTTCGTCGAGGCCCTTGCCGGTCCGCGCCGAGACGGCCAGCAGCGGCACGCCGCGAACTTGCGCCAGGCCATCGTCCAGCGCGCCGCGAATGCCGTTGAACAGCGCGGAAGCGCCCTCAGCGACGTCCCACTTGTTGATCGCGATGATCAGCGCGCGGCCTTCTTCCAGCACCTTGGAGGCGATGGTAAGATCCTGGTGTTCCAGCCCGCGCGTGGCGTCGAGCAGCAGAACGACGACTTCCGCGAAGTCGATCGCGTGGCGCGCATCGGCCACCGCCATGCGTTCCAGCTTCTCGGTCACGTTGGCGCGTTTGCGCATGCCCGCCGTGTCGATCAGGCTGACCTGGCGGACTTCCTGCGTCTTCGGATCGGTCCATTCCCAATCCACGGTGATCGAATCGCGGGTAATGCCCGCTTCCGGCCCCGTGAGCAGGCGGTCTTCACCGAGGATGCGGTTGATGAGGGTAGACTTGCCCGCGTTCGGGCGGCCGACGATCGCCAGCTTGAGCGGACGGCGCAGCAGCGCTTCCTCGTCCTCTTCCTCCGGGAACTCCGGCTCTTCCGGCTGAAGCGGTTCGAGATGCGGCAGCAGCGATTCGAACAGATCCGCGACGCCCACGCCATGCTCGGCCGAGAAAGTGATCGGCTCGCCAAGGCCCAGCGAATAGGCTTCGAGCACGCCGCTCTCTCCGGCGCGGCCCTCGGCCTTGTTGGCCAGCACCACCACCGGCACTTGCGAGGCGCGCAGCCACTGGCCGATTTCCTCGTCCAGCGGGGTGAGACCGGCACGCGCGTCGACCACGAAGAGCGCCACATCGGCGGTTTCCAGCGCCGCTTCGGTCTGCTTGCGCATGCGGCCGGGCAGAGTTTCGTCCTCGTCGTCTTCCCAGCCCGCCGTGTCGACGATCTGGAATTTCAGGCCGAGCAGTTCGGCGTCTCCGAAGCGGCGGTCACGCGTGACCCCCGGCTGATCGTCGACGAGCGCGAGCTTCTTGCCGACAAGCCGGTTGAACAGCGTAGACTTGCCGACGTTCGGTCGGCCGATGATGATGACCTGGGGTAACATGCTATAACTCGATAAGGGATTCCGGCCCCTAGACGAATTCCGCGCAAATGGGAACTTTCGCATTTTCGCACCGCAGCAGGATCGGCTCGGGAACAAAATCCTACTTCGCGATTAACCATCCCCCGAAGGATTCTCACAAGCAAACAGGGCCGAATTGAGGGGCATGAAAGGTTACCGGATCGCAATCATGCTGGGGCTGGCCGGAGCGACGCTCTCGCCCGCCGCCTCCCATTACGCTGCCGCCCGTTCGGCCATCGACGACGCGCTCGCCGGCATGGACGACGACCGGCCCGCCGCTGCACGAAGCCCCGACTACCTCGAATGCGTGCCTTACGCGCGCCAGCTTTCCGGCATCCAGATCTACGGCGATGCCCATACCTGGTGGGGCCAGGCCAAGGGACGCTACGCCACCGGACATGCCCCGAAGGTTGGCGCGGTCATGGCGATGGATGCTTATGCGGGATCGCAACTCGGGCATGTCGCCACCGTCAGTAAAGTCGTGGATTCGCGCACGATCCTCGTCAGCCATGCCAACTGGTCGCCGATCGAGGGCCAGCGCGGGCGGATCGAGAAGAACGTCACCGTGCTAGACGTTTCTCCCGCCAATGACTGGAGCGAAGTGCGCGTCTGGTACGCACCGATCCATAACCTCGGCAATACGCATTGGCCGGTTTCGGGCTTCATCTACAACAGCAAGGATGGCCGCGTAGCCAGATCCGAAACCCCGAAAGCCAGAAAAAAGGGCCGCCGAAGCGACCCTATCGGCGACATCATCGCCGGAAATTATTGACGGGAAAAACCCTCAGGCCTTCGCGACGGGTGCGTCTTCGCCGAGATCCTCGTACCAGGCCTCGACCGGACCGGCGAGCTTCACGGTCAGCGGATTGCCCTTGCGATCCAGCGTCTTGCCGGCCTGCACGCGCACCCAACCTTCGGAAATGCAATATTCCTCGACGTTGTTGCGCACGGTGCCCTTGAAGCGGATGCCGACGCCGCGCTTCAGCTTTTCCTCATCGAAGAACGGGCTCTTCGGGTTGATGGCAAGGTGGTCGGGCGGCACGTCCGCGCCGGTGTTGGTCTCTTCGGTCATGCCTCGCGATTTAATTCCAGATGGGCGCTTGTCAATTCGATCCGACTCATCTAGAGGCGCGCTTCCGCAGCGATATGCGGGCGCGTAGCTCAGTGGTAGAGCACACCCTTCACACGGGTGGGGTCGCAGGTTCAATCCCTGCCGCGCCCACCATCCCTTTCCAGGGATGGCTTATCCGGCAGACATTTTCCCCAAGATCGCCGCTCTCCGCCCGCCAAAACCGGCCGCTGGAATCTTGCGCCTCCGCGCCCGAGGCGGCATAGCGCGCGCCATGCACGATATCCGCCTGATCCGCGAGAATCCCGAAGGATTCGACGCCGGCCTCGCCCGCCGTGGGGCCCTCCCCGTGGCCGCCGACATCCTCGCCCTCGACGAGCAGCGCCGCTCGGTGGCGACGCGCATGCAGGAAGGGCAGAATCGCCGCAACGAAGCCTCCAAGGCGATCGGCAAGGCCATGGGCCAGGGCGATACCGCCACGGCCGAAGCGCTGAAGGCCGAAGTCGCCCAGCTCAAGGACACCCTTCCCGCGCTCGAAGCCGAGGAAAAGGCACTTTCCGAGCAGCTCCACAATGCCCTGGCCGGCCTGCCCAACATCCCGGTAGCCGAAGTGCCGGAAGGCGCTGACGAGACCGAGAACCTGGAAGTCGCCAAGTGGGGCACCCCCGGCACTTACGCGTTCACGCCCAAGGAACACGCCGACCTCGGCCCGGCGCTCGGCCTCGATTTCGAAACCGGCGCGAAGCTTTCCGGCGCGCGTTTCACGTTCCTCAAGGGCCAGATGGCCCGCCTGCACCGAGCGCTTGCGCAGTTCATGCTGGACACCCAGACGGCCACCAACGGCTACATGGAATGCATCGTGCCGTTGCTCGTAAAGGACGAGGCCGTGTTCGGCACCGGCCAGCTTCCCAAGTTCGCGGAAGACCTGTTCAGTACAACATTAAAACCCGACATCGTCGATTTCGTTCAAGATAATTTGAGCATGGGCGTTTCTTTCAACGAAAATGACCCACAGGAAGCAGCATTAATGCGCCAGTTTCTTGAGGAATTAACTCGCAAGATTCCTAACAAGGTTGAACGCCGCTGGCTGATCCCCACCGCCGAAGTCTCGCTGACCAACGCCGTGCAGGACGAGATCGTCGATCTGGAGGCCCTGCCCCTGCGCATGACCGCCCTCACCCCCTGCTTCCGCTCCGAAGCGGGCTCGGCGGGCCGCGACACGCGCGGGTTCATCCGCCAGCATCAGTTCGAGAAAGTCGAACTCGTCACCGTCTGCCGGCCCGACCAGTCGGAAGCCGAGCACGAGAAGATGGTCGCCGCCGCCGAATCGATCCTCCAGGCGCTGGAACTGCCCTATCGCAAGGTGCTGCTCTGCTCGGGGGACATGGGCTTCACCGCCAACAAGACCTTCGACCTCGAAGTCTGGCTTCCGGGTCAAGGCGCCTACCGCGAGATCAGCTCGGTCTCGAACTGCGGCGACTTCCAGGCCCGCCGCATGAACGCGCGCTTCAAGCCCGAAGGCTCGAAGAAGACCGAGTTCCTGCACACTCTCAACGGTTCGGGTCTCGCAGTCGGCCGCACGCTCGTCGCGGTGCTGGAGAACTACCAGCAGGAAGACGGCTCCGTGCTGGTGCCCGAGGCGCTCAAGCCGTGGATGGGTGGAATCGAGAAGCTGGAGCCCTGCTTCTGAGGAATTAGGCATACCGTCCCCCCCTCGTCATGCTGAACTTGTTTCAGCATCCATCGCTCGGTCTCGACCGGTGGTTCGCGGGGGAGAGATGGACCCTGAAACAAGTTCAGGGTGACGAAGGAATTTAGACAGATGCGTATCCTGCTCACCAATGACGATGGCATCAACGCCGCCGGCCTCTACGTGCTGGAAAAGATCGCCGCGCAGCTTTCGGACGACATCTGGATCTGCGCACCGAGCGAGGAACAGTCGGGTGCGGGCCACTCGCTGACCCTGACCCGTCCGGTGCGGATGCGCGAACATGCCCCCAAGCGCTTCTCCGTCACCGGCACGCCCACCGATTCGGTGACGATGGGCCTCAGGAAAGCCCTCCCCAGCCCGCCCGACCTGATCCTTTCCGGCGTCAATCGCGGCGCCAACCTGGGCGACGACGTGACCTATTCCGGCACCGTATCCGCCGCCATGGAAGGCGCGCTGGCGGGCATCCGCTCGATCGCGCTCAGCCAGGTCTATTCGGGCGAAGGCCTCGGCAACAACGTCAGCTTCTCGGCCGCCGAGGAATGGGGTGCCAAGGTGCTCAAGCCTCTGATCGACGCACCTTTCGCGCCGCGCACGCTGATCAACGTGAACTTCCCCCCGCTCGCCGGAGCGGACGTGAAGGGCATCCGCGTCGTCCGTCAGGGCTTTCACGACTATGCCCGCGGCTCGGTGGTCGAAGGCATTGACCCGCGCGGTTTCCCCTACTTCTGGTTCGGCCTCCACGGCATCGAGCACACGCTTGGCCACAATACCGATCTGGAAGCCATTGCCGAGGGCTATATCGCGGTGACGCCGCTCCAGCTGGACCTCACCCACGACGCCTCTCTGGCGCAGATCGCGAGCCGCTACGAGGCATGATGCGAAAGTTCCCGCTTCTGCTGGCAGCACTTGCGCTGCCCGTGATGCCGCTCGCCGCCGCGCCGAGCGGCGAGGCCGTGCATGTCGTGGAGGCGGGTGAAACGCTCAATGGCATCGCCAACCGCGCGGGCGTGTCGCCCGAAGCGCTGGCCAAGGCGAACGGCCTGAAGCCGCCTTACGTGGTCAAGCTCGGCCAGAAGCTGACGATTCCGCGTGCCAAGGCAACCGTGAAGGAAGCCGATCCCGCCGCTCCGGCAAGGCGGGCGGCCGCCGCTGCCAACTCGACCGCAAAGGCCGCGATTGCCGCCGCCAAATCGCCGGAACAGGCCAACTCGCCGGAACAAGAGAGTGTCCACGTCGTCCAGCCCGGCGAGACGCTGGGCAGCATCGCCCTTGCCGCCAAAGTCCCGCGCATACTCATTGCCGAAGCCAACGGGTTGCAGCCGCCTTACGCGGTGCGCCTGGGCCAGAAGCTGCATATCCCCCGCACCCGCCGTCATACGGTGAAGGCGGGGGATACGGGCTTCTCGATCTCCTATAAGTATGGAGTGCCCTGGGAGCAGATCGCCCTGGCCAACGGCCTCGACGAAGGCGCGCCGGTCAAGGCCGGCCAATCGCTGCTGATCCCGACGCTGCTCGATCCGCCCGTCACACGCGTGGATGCACCCGCACCGACGCCCACTCCTTCCGCCGCAAGCAAGCCCGCCCGCTTCGCCTGGCCGGTGAACGGCCCCATCCGGCGCGGTTTCCAGACCGGCACCAACCCGCATGACGGCATCGACATCACCGCCGCCGAAGGCACGATGGTCCGCGCCGCCGCGCCAGGCACGGTGCGCTTCGCAGGGATGGAGAAGGAGCAGTTCGGCAATCTCGTCGTGGTCGACCACGGCGACGGATGGTTCACTGCCTACGCGTTCCTCAGCCGCGTCACCGTGAAGGAAGGCGCAAAGGTTTCCGCCGGAGAGCGCGTCGGCCTCGTCGGCCATACCGGCCTAGCCAAGGGCAACGAACTGCACTTCGAAGTGCGCCGGGACGGAAAGCCGGTCGATCCGCTCGCCGACTTGCCCAAGGCGCGATAAGGGTCTGTTTGGAAAACGCTCTTGCGGGCGTTTTCCAAACAAGGTCTAACTCGGCGGGCATGTCGAAGAGGCGCTCCTCCCACAACCTGTTCCGCCGCCCCGCGATCAAGCCCTTGCGCCGCGCGCTGGCGGTTCCGGTCTGGGCCGACGTCGCGCTGCGACTGGGCGGCGCGTTCCTGCTGATCTTCATCGTCATCATGGTCCACTGGAGCGACCGGGCGGGCCTCAACGACGTGCACGACGGGCAGGTCAGCTTCCTCGACGTGGTCTATTTCACGATGATCTCGATCACCACGACCGGCTTCGGAGACATCGCCCCGGTCAGCGATCGGGCCCGCCTGATAGAGGCCGTTCTGGTCACGCCGATCAGGCTCGCCGTCATCACCATCTTCGTGGGCACCGCCTACAACTTCATCATCAAGCGCAGCTGGGAGACATGGCGCATGAAGCGCATCCAGGAGAGGCTGGAAGACCACATCGTCGTGCTCGGCTTCGGCGTCAGCGGTTCGGAAGCGGCAAAGGAACTCATCGAGCGCGGCACCGATCCGTCCTGCATCGTGGTCGTCGATCCCGTGCAGGCGCGCCTTTCACAGGCCGAGAAGCTCGGCTGCAACGTGCTTCAGGGCGATGCCACCCGCGACGAGGTGCAGAACGCCGTGCGCGTGGGCACGGCGCGCACGATCCTCGTTTCCGCGGGGCGAGACGACACATCGGTCCTGATCGTGCTGACCGCCCGGCATCTGGCACCCAAAACGCCGATCACCGTTGTGATCCGCGCCGACGACAACGAATTGCTCGCGCGGCAGGCTGGCGCGAACAACGTCATCAATCCGGTGCGCTTCACCGGGCTACTGCTAGCCGGGTCTGCCGAAGGGCAGCATGTGGCGGACTACTTCTCCGACCTCGCCTCGGTAGCGGGCCGCGTCCAACTGGTGGAGCGGCCGGTCGAGCCTTCCGAAATCGGCCACCCGCTCGACCGGCTCGCCAGCGGCGGCAAGGGTCTAAGAATCTATCGGGGCGAACGGACGATCGGCTTCTGGGAAGACGAGGCGAACGTTCTCAAGGCCGGCGACATCGTCGTCGAAATCCTGCCAACGACCACGAAAGACCGGCCTCAACCCGGAGAAGATTCAGCCTAGCAGCCAGAACACCAGGCCCATGGCCAGATAGGCGACCAGCCAGAACAGGCAGTCCATGACCCGGCGCATCGGCTCGGCGCGATAGCGCACGTGGGTGAGCCAGATCGCCGGCAGCACGAAGGCGATCGCGACGCCGCCCGTCTGCATGAAATAGAGCCAGGGCTTCACCGCCAGAGTCTCGGCACCGATCCGCGCGAAACTGTGGCCCAGCATCACCGAGCTGATCAGGAACACGAAGCAGACGAGGCCGTAATTGCTCGCCCGCGTGGACTTGCCGGGCGAAAGGCTGCGTCCGTCCTGAAACGGCGGCCCGTTCCAGACGATCCCCAGAACGACGGCCAGCGCCGCTGCAAGAAATACCGCCAGCCAGTTCACCGGACCCATCTCCAAGCTCCTTATGCGATTGGCCTTATCCAAATGGCCATTTTCCAACAGGTTCTTCCTTGCACAGGGTCTTCCCCAAGGTGCAAGGGCGCTAACGGTATGCGGAGCGAATAGCTGCGAATCGTTTTCACATGATTCGTTTTTCGTGACTCTCGGTCGCAATGCGCGTATCGGGCGCGCCATTCCTATGGCTATCGAAATCCCCTCTCCGCCCAAGGTCGGCATGGTCAGCCTCGGCTGCCCCAAGGCGCTTGTCGACTCCGAACGCATCCTCACCCGCCTGCGCGCCGACGGCTATACGATGAGCCCGGACTACGCCGGGGCCGATGTCGTGCTCGTCAACACTTGCGGTTTCCTCGATTCCGCGAAGGAAGAAAGCCTCGCCGCGATCGGTGAAGCCATTGCCGAAAACGGCCGCGTGATCGTCACCGGCTGCATGGGCAACGAGGCCGACGTGATTCGCGCGCGCTTCCCGGACGTGCTGGCCGTTACCGGCGCGCATCAGTACGAAGCCGTGGTGGAGGCCGTGCATGAGGCGGCACCGCCCGAGCTGTCGCCCTATGTCGATCTGATCCCGCAGACCTACGACGAAGCAGGCGTCAAGCTGACCCCGCGCCACTACGGCTATCTGAAGATCTCGGAAGGCTGCAACCACGCTTGCTCCTTCTGCATCATCCCCAGCCTGCGCGGCAAACTCGCAAGCCGCCGCATCGATGCGGTGCTGCGCGAGGCGGAAAAGCTGGTCCAGGCCGGTACGCGCGAACTGCTGGTCATCAGTCAGGACACGTCGGCCTACGGCGTCGACGTGCGGCACGAGACGCGCATGTGGAAGAACCACGAGGTTCGCACCCACATGACCGATCTCGCCCGCGAGCTGGGCGGCTTGAGCGATTCGCAGGGCCGCAAGCCCTGGGTGCGGCTGCACTACGTCTACCCCTATCCGCATGTCGACGCGGTGATCCCGCTCATGGCGGAAGGGCTGATCACGCCCTATCTCGACATTCCGTTCCAGCATGCCGCCCCTTCGGTGCTCAAGTCGATGAAGCGTCCCGCCAATGAGGCGAAGGTGCTCGACCGCTTGCGCAAGTGGCGCGAGATCTGCCCCGATATCGCCATCCGCTCCAGCTTCGTGGTGGGCTTCCCCGGCGAGACCGAGGCGGACTTCCAATATCTGCTCGACTGGCTGGACGAAGCCCAGCTCGACCGTGTCGGCGCGTTCCGCTTCGAACCGGTCGAAGGCGCCAGCGCCAACGACCTGCCCGGCGCGGTGCCGGAAGAGGTCAAGGAAGAGCGCTACGCCCGCATCATGGAAAAGACCGCCGCGATCAGCGCCGCCAAGCTCCAGGCCAAGGTGGGCCGCATCCTGCCCGTCATCATCGATGACGTCGGCGAGCCGGACGAGGATGGCGACATCGGCGCAACCGGCCGATCGCAGGCCGACGCTCCGGAAATCGACGGCAACGTCTTCCTGCGCGGCGCCGGCAGCGACCTGCAAGTCGGTGATATCGTTGACGTTCTCATCGAGGATGCCGACGAGCATGACCTTTATGGCGCTGTTACATTAGGCTGATCGAATTCCGGAGAGGCAATCGCCCGATTGCACGCCTTGCAACATTGCCCAATCTTTTCGCATTTGCGGCGAATCGGTGAAAGACGCATATCGAAAAGGCCTTTCAGGCATCCTCTCCCAAAAACTTTTCATGGGCTGGTCTTCGGACCGGCCCTTTTTTTTGTTGGAAAATTTTGGAGGAGAGGGGTGCGGCCGCCACACGTATCGAGTGCATACGACCCGCCCAAAATCGATATCCTCCGACGGCGCAGTTGACGATCAGTCACGTGTAACAACCCAGCCGGATGCAAATTTGGAAAGTTGCGCCCTTCAGCCCAAGTCCGATTTCCCAACGCCCTAGCGATGAGTTGCATGAAACGCAATTCTAGGAAAGTTTTTCGCATTTGCAGCAAAACCTTTCCGCGAGCATAAGGATCGGGCCTTTCAGGCATCCTCTCCCAAAAAACTTCCAAAAGGGCTGGTCCTCGGACCGGCCCATTTTTTTGTGCGTGAGGATGGCCTCGCAGCAACCTTTTGCAGGCGCGACTGGCGGTAACGTCCCGTTTGTCCTAGCCATGCGCCATGGCCGACTCCTTGCGAATCTACACCGCCGCCCTCGTCGTCATCGGTGACGAGATCCTTTCCGGTCGCACGCACGACAAGAACATCGCGCAAGTCGCATCCTGGCTTCAGGTTCAAGGCATTCGACTGAAGGAAGTTCGCGTGGTGGCCGATGAGACCGCCGCGATCGTGGAGGCCGTGAACACGCTACGGGTCCGCAACGACTACCTGTTCACGACGGGCGGCATCGGCCCTACCCACGACGACATCACCGTGGACGCCATTGCCGAGGCGCTTGGCGTACCGGTCATCGTCCACCCCGAAGCCCGCGCCATTCTCGAAACCTACTACGAGACGCGCGGCGGGCTTACCGAGGCACGCTTGCGCATGGCGCGTACTCCCGAAGGTGCCGGGCTGATCCCCAATCGCTACACCGGTGCGCCCGGCATCCGTTGCGGGAACGTGTTCATCATGGCCGGCGTGCCCAGCATAACCGCCGGCATGCTCGATGCGCTTTCCGGCCAGCTTGAAGGCGGCGCCCGGCTGCTCTCCGAAACGGTCGGGTGCTGGGTAGGCGAAAGCGAAGTCTCCGAACTGTTGCGCCAGACGGAAAAGGCGCATGAAACCTGCCAGATAGGCTCCTACCCGTTCTGGGCGGAAGGCAGAACCGGTGCCAACTTCGTGATCAGGTCCGTCAGCGCGGAGGATCTCGCAGCCTGCACGCGGGCTCTCGTGCATGGGCTGGAGGCCATGGGCCGTCCGGCGGTACCGGGCGGCATTTGACGCATTGGCTCTCGATGCGCTTCCCTTCCGAATCGCCGCTATGTTTGCGATGATGGGCTCCCCCATCTCCGCCACGAGCCCGGCACCGCCGACCCTCGATGCGTTCGAGGCCGTGCTCGACCGTCACGACAGCGCTACGCTGGCGCTTGAGGAATGGTGCAGATCACGCGGTCTCGCAGCCTCGCCCCGAATTACCGCAAAGCTTGTCGAAGGTCAGGATCAGGCACCGGCTCCGGAAATGCAAAAGGCGCTTAACCTGACGCCAGGTGACCGTATCGTCATGCGAAACGTGCACCTGAGTTGTGGCGCCAGGGTGCTGTCGGTGGCGTGGAACTGGTATGTGCCGCAAAGGCTGACGCCGCAGATGAACGAGCAGCTGCGGACGACGGATATCCCTTTCGGCAAGGCGGTCGCAGACCTCAAATTTCGGCGCCGGCCCCTGTCCACCGTGCCGGGCCCGGCGCTCAACTGCCCGTTGGGAACCATTTCCACGCACAGAGCCATGCTTATGCTGCCTGATGGTCGTCCGCTGGCCTATCTCGTCGAGTGCTACACGGCAGCCAACCTCGCCCCCTGACTTGCGCCGGGGACGAGGGTTCTCGTCAGGCCGCCACTGTCTCCGTCCCGGCGATCGACGTGCGATGCATCATGCGCCCGGTCGACTTGTCATAGGGAACCGCCCGGTGCATCGCGCCGGTGTTATCCCAGATCACGAAATCGCCCTTGGTCCACTTGTGGCGCAAGGAAAACGCCGGCTGCGCAGCCCATTCCTGCAATCGGATCAACATCGCGCGCCCCGCCGGAACTTCCATGCCGACGATGTGATCCGCCGTGGTTCCGATCACCAGCGACTTGCGGCCCGATTCATGCGTCCAGACCAGCGGATGCTCCTTGACCAGGCCGATGCCCAGCACACGCTCCCGATGCTTTTCGGGAATGGCGTCCGCGATCGGCGAGAGGCTGGCCCGCACCGAATGCACGGCCTTCAGCCCTTCAAGCGCCTGCTTCTCCTCGTCGGGAAGGCCTTCATAGGCGGCATAGGTGCTGGCGAATTCCGTTTCGCCACCGATGGCAGGGGCAATGCGGCACGACAGCAGCGTCGCGAAAGGCGGCGGCATGTCCACGGTGATGCCGTCCATGTGCCAGAAGAACGTACCCAGCACATATTCCGGCTGTGGATTGATCTTCTCGTCCAACGTTACCTGATAGACGTCCTCATCATTGCTCTGGACATTGTTCCGCGCGGTCAGCCGCACCTTCTCACCCATGGCGCCCGTGATCGCGAGCTGTTCGGCATCGGTGAGATCCAGCTCAGGAAAGACCACCACGGTGCGCTCTTCCACCTTGGCCCGGATCGCACGCGCCGCCTCGGGCGTGAAGATATCCGAACGGTCGTCCCAGACGACGCGTGAGCCGATGTGTTCCTTAATGTCCTCGAATCGGATGGCCATGGCGGCACGCTCTCCAGTTTTATCGTTTTGAACAGTTGTTCAGCAGAAATACACCCGCCGGTGACCGGGCGCAAGGCGAAGGCGCGCAACCAGGGATCGCCGCAACGAAAAAGGGCCGGAGGTTTCCCCCCGGCCCTCTATCCGTTTCGCGTGATCCCGAAGGATCCGGTGCCTATCAGGCGCCCGCGATCTCGGTCGTGTCGATCTTGAGGCCGGGGCCCATCGACGACGAAAGCGAGATCTTGCGAACGTACTTGCCCTTGGAGCCCGAGGGCTTGGCCTTGACGATCGCATCGACGAACGCGTTGAAGTTGGTCAGCAGATCGGCGTCCGAGAACGACATCTTGCCGATACCGGCGTGGATGATGCCCTGCTTTTCGACGCGGAACTCGATCTGGCCGCCCTTGGCGTCCTTCACGGCCTGCGTGACGTTCGGGGTCACGGTGCCAAGCTTCGGGTTCGGCATCAGGCCCTTCGGACCCAGCAGCTTGCCGAGACGGCCGACGACGCCCATCATGTCCGGGGTGGCGATGACGCGGTCGTAGTCGAGGTTGCCGGCCTGCATGTCGTCCATGAGGTCTTCCGCACCGACCTTGTCGGCACCGGCGGCGAGAGCTTCGGCAGCCTTGTCACCCTTGGCGAACACGGCGACGCGAACGGTCTTGCCGGTACCGGCGGGAAGCGAGACCATGCCACGGACCATCTGGTCGGCGTGACGCGGGTCGACGCCCAGGTTCATCGCGACTTCGACGGTTTCGTCGAACTTGGTGGTCTTGACGTCGCGCAGGGTCTGCAGCGCGTCGGCGACCGGGTAGAGCTTCATGTTTTCGCCGAGCTTTTCGGTCAGCGACTTCTGCTTCTTGGTTACCTTAACCATGGAATCAGCCCTCCACCACTTCGAGGCCCATCGCGCGGGCCGAACCTTCGATGATCTTGGTGGCGGCATCAATGTCGTTGGCATTGAGGTCGGCCATCTTGACCTGCGCGATTTCGGCAAGCTGCGAGCGCTTGACGGTACCGGCGCTGATCTTGCCCGGCTCCTTGGAGCCCGACTTCAGGTTCACGGCCTTCTTGATGAGGAAGGTCGCCGGGGGGGTCTTGGTGACGAACGTGAAGCTGCGATCCGCATACACCGTGATGATGGTGGGGATCGGCATGCCCTTTTCGAGCTCCTGCGTGGCGGCATTGAACGCCTTGCAGAATTCCATGATGTTCACGCCGCGCTGACCCAGCGCAGGGCCGATCGGCGGGGACGGCGTGGCGCTGCCGGCCTTGACCTGCAACTTGATGTAACCTTCGATCTTCTTGGCCATGTGGCCGCTCCTTTCACACTTTCGCACCTGCCGGGCAGATGCTCATGTTTAGCGGTCTTACGGACGCCGGGGCATCCTCCCGCAGGGAATCGCACCGGCACGAAGCCGGTTACGAAGTGCGCGCCCCTACCCCAGATCGATCCAAAAGGAAAGAGCTGGATTCGCCTCTTCCCGCTGCTTGTCACCCCGGCCATAGGCAGCAGCGATATGACAGAAAACGAACTCGACAACCTGATCTGGATCGCCTTGTCCGGTGAACAAGCACAATTCTCCGTTGGCACGGCACGGGCCCGGCGCTTCCACCCCTTGATCGGACCTCTCGCAGGCGTCCGGGATCTCTCGCCGGACAGCCTCGAAGCTTTCGGAAACCTCGTTCGCACGACCGGGCCTGCCGCGCTTGGCCTTGTCGGCATTGCCGAGGACATCCCCGTTCCCGGCACCCGTATCCTGCGCGGCGCCGAGGGCGTGCAGATGGTCTTCGAAGGCGGCGACGACGTAATGGCGGAAATCGAGCGCGCGGCGAACGATCCGCGCATAGCCCCGCTCGGCCTGCGCGACTATCCGGAGATGCTTGAACTCGCCCTCCTCACCGAGCCCGGCCCCTTTGCGGAGCGCACTGGCGATCTCGGCCAGTTCTGGGGTATCCGCGAAAATGGACGCTTGGTGGCTATGGCCGGACAGCGGGTGCGGACTGCCAGTCATGTCGAAGTGAGCGGGGTCTGCACCCACCCCGACGGGCGCGGCAAGGGCTACGCCGCCTTGCTGTCTCTCCGTGCGACCGGCGCGATTCGCGCTTCGGGGCGGTGCCCCCTGCTCCACAGCTATGCCGATAACGAGACGGCACTGGCGCTTTACCGGAAGCTGGGCTTCGTCGAGCGCGCTCGCGTGCGCTTCACGGTGTACGACCCGATTTCGGACTGACCCGAGAGGGCCGCAGGCCCTAGCCGTTTCGCACAAAGAAAAAGGCCGGGCGATTGCCCGGCCTTTCGATCACTTGCTGAGTTCGACGTGCTCGAAGTCGAGTTCGACCGGCGTCGCGCGGCCGAAGATCGAAACGGCGACCTTGACCTTGTTCTTGTCGAAATCGAGTTCCTCGACAAGGCCGTTGAAGCTGGCGAACGGGCCGTCGAGCACCTTCACCGAATCGCCGATCTCGTAATCGATGCTCACGGTCTTGCGCGGCGCGGCAGCGGCGGCTTCGGCCGCGCCGAAGTAGCGGGCGGCCTCGTTCTCGCTGATCGCCTGCGGCTTGCCGCTGGAGCCCAGGAAGCCGGTGACCTTCGGGGTGTTCTTGACGAGGTGGTAGACGTCGTCGTTCAGTGCGAGCTTGGCAAGCACGTAACCAGGCATGGTCTTGCGTTCGGTCTGGACCTTCTTGCCGCGCTTGACCTCGGTAATGGTCTCGTGCGGAACCTGAACGTCCTCGACAAGCTGCGAAAGCCCCATCCGCTCGGCTTCCGAGAGGATGGATTCCTTCACCTTGTTCTCGAAACCGGAATAGGCGTGGATGATGTACCAGCGGGCCATGATTCTCTCTTCGTAAGCTAGTTCAGGCGATCACAGCAGCGACAGGATCGAGCTGACGACCCAGCCGAACAGCGCATCGATGCCCAGGAAGAACACCGCGAGGAAAACCGTCATGATCCCGACGAAGATCGCCGTCGTCACCGTCTCCTGGCGCGAAGGCCAGTAGATCTTGGAGGTTTCCGTGCGCACCTGGCGGATGAATTCGCCGGGACTGGTCTTGGCCATGACTGTCGTTCTCGCGTCTCTTGCCTGCTGCCTGAGCAGAAAAATAAGTCTCGGCTTCCGGCTAGGGGTCATCGCCGCCCCGGCCGGGGCCGGGAGGGGCAGATGCGATCCTCATGTCGGAAGGAACCGTGGACTTAGCCTCGGCCCGCTCCATTTGCAAGGTCTGCCGAGAGCGCTTTTAAGTGCCCGGGGCCGACGGATCGGCAAGACGCGCAAGGAACGAGTTCTCGCTCGAATAGAGAATTCGCGCGCCATCCGGCAGTGCGACCGGCTTGATCCGGCCGATGTACCACAGGTAATCGGCGTGCCGCGCCGGACCGAACTTGCGCAAGTCGATGTGCTGGCGCGGCGAATAGAGAATGCGTTGGCTGGGATCGGCGAACCGGTAGGACAGATCGCGCATCGACAGCATGTGCACGTCGGGCAAGGCGAAGTTCGAATTCTCCATCGCGCTGCGACGCACGACGGCATAGGACCCGAAATGCTCGAACGGCCCGAAGCGCCACTGGATCCGCGGAATCGCCACGGCGGTGGCGACGCGCGCCCCTTCCGGCACCTGGTCCAGCGCGGCGATGAGTTGCCGCGCGGTCTGCGCGTCCTGGTACCATACGACCGTCGTCACCGCCGTGCGCGAGATGAACAGCGAAGCTGCGGCCACCACCATCCAGCGGCGGATCGGCAGGTCGATCGCCAGGCAGGCGACCAATAGCGCGGTGGTGCTCAGACGATAGTCAGCATAGTCTCCGCCGAAAATCTGGCGCGGCACGATCAGCGTCAACACCAGAAGGATCAGCGCCGCCCAACCGAAGCGCCCATCGATCCGCTTGCGCAGCAGGGCCCAGCCCAACGCCAGCAGCACGAGATCCAGGCTGATGATATCGAAGTAGAAATCGAAGCTACGCATCGCCTTGTAGAGGATGCCCCACTTGTATTCGAGCACATAGCGCCCGTACGACACCTTCGAATTGGCACCCATTCCCACCAGCATCGGCAGAAGCGGGAAGATCAGCGGCCAAGGCTTGATGAAGGGGCGCCAGTCGAGCCAGCTGCGACGACGGCTCCATTCGTAGCCGAACAGCATCACGCCCATCACCCCCCAGCCTGAGACGTGGCAGAGCCACACCACGAAGCTGATCGGAACCATGGGTGCCCAGCGCCAGGGCTTGTCCTCCAGCTTCACCCAGAGGGCGAAGGTGAACAGCCCGAGCGCGATCGAAAGCGCGTAGTTGAGGAAGCCCATCAAGAGCGAAGGCGACCAGATCATCGCGAAGGCGAGAATCGGTCCGACACTCAGCTTGCGGCCAAGCGAACGGCAAGCAGCTACGATCGACAGGCCGGTGAGGAAGGGAATCATCGCCACGATGATTCGGCCCGCCTGCTCCAATCCGAAGAGCGGCGCCATCGGCACCATCAGCAATTCCACGCCGAGATTGCCGGTCCATTCCCAGTTGAACACGAAATATCGGGTCAGATAGGGATCGGCGCCATGATCGAGCGCCACCTTGTAGCCGGCCAGATGCGAGGGATAATCCGTCATCTGCGGTGCCCAGGCGACCAGCGCGGGCAAGGCGGCCACCGCCGACAGCACCACACCGAGAACCAGGGCCTTGTCCTGTCCCAACAGCAAGGCCAGGCGCTGCCACAGGGCGCGCCATCGGCTGTTGTTCAGTTCGATCTGTTCCGCCTGCGGTCGCGCGGTTCCGTGCATCAGCGCCTGTTTCTTTCTCGAGAAAGCCCCGAACGATTCTGGTCCGGGCCGTCGACCACGGTCGCGCAGACGCCCGATTCGCCAAAGGCGGCTCTCTAAGCCTAGTGCCGCGAATGACAAGGGACGCACGGTATCGTGCTTCTCCGTTTATCGCAATTGCAGCACGGAACGCGAAACGCCCGCTTCCGATCAATTCGGTAGCGGGCGTTTCAGGACATGCTGGCAGGAGTGCACGGACTCGAACCGTGGGCCCTCGGTTTTGGAGACCGATGCTCTACCAACTGAGCTACACTCCTGCGGGCGAGGGAGCCTCTAGAAGGAGACGAAGAGGATTACAAGGGGGTTACAGGCCGCGATGACAAGTTATTTGCCGCCCTTGCATTTTACCGGCCGGAAGCGGCACGTTATAGCCGAATTCGCAAGGCTTTCGGGAACCGGACGAAGGTCTTGAGCGCCGGCCACGCCGGCACGCCTCGCACTTCGGATCAGGATTTCGGCAGCATCATGCACGCGCCCCGCACCCCTTCGATGATCGAGCCCGACCTGCTCATGCTGGCCTACCGCAGCGGAATCTTTCCCATGGCGGACAGCCGGGACGATCCTGAAATCTTCTGGATCGAGCCGCGGCTGCGGGCGATTCTCCCGCTCGATGGCTTCCACCTGTCGCATTCGCTGGCGAGGACATTGCGGCGGGAGCGATATACGGTGACTTGCAACGCCGCCTTTTCCGACGTCATGGAAGCCTGCGCCGCCCCCCGCCCCACCGATCGCGATGCCGACCAGGAGATGGAGAACGGCGACGAGAGCGGAAGCTGGATCAGCCATCGCATCCAGGCAAGCTACGAGAATCTCCACTTCCTCGGCCACGCGCACTCCCTCGAAGTCTGGCGCGACGAAGGGGGCGGACATCGCGAGTTGGTCGGCGGGCTGTATGGGGTCGGCTTCGAAAGGGTATTCTGCGGCGAGAGCATGTTCTCGCGAGCGACCGATTCGTCGAAGGTCGCGCTGGCCTATCTGGTGGCCGCGCTGCGACTAGGCGGGGCGACCTTGCTCGACTGCCAGTTCATGACCCCGCACCTCGCCTCCCTGGGCGCCGTGGAAATGCCGCAGAAGCGCTATCTGGCGCTCTTGCAGCAGGCTCAGTCGGCGGCGGCAGGCTCGGAAACAACAGCGGGGGTTGGAGGCGTGGCCGGAGACGGCGTTGCCGTCGGCGCAGGAACCGGAGTGGCAGGCGCCGCACTGGCATTGCCCGAAGCCTTCGCCGCGCTCTTCGCAGAAGAAGGCAAGGCTTCCTCACCCGGGAAGCTCATCGCGCAGTTCTTGACCCAGACATCATAGATCGGGTGCTCAACCACGTTCAGCGCTGGCGAGTTCCTGAAGAGCCAGCCCGAGAACACCTTGCGCCAGCCGAGCTTTTCGGCCGCGCTGCGGCGTTCCTCGACGAAGACCTGGACGAAAGCACCCTCCTCCTGCGGTTGCTCCCAGGGGAGCGATTTCTCGCAGGTGGCGACCTTGACCACGAGGTTGCCGATGCGGCGCGCCTCGCCCGGTTTCATCACCAGGTCCTGGGTAAGGTTATTGCGCTTGTTGAGGACACCCAGCGTGACCACGCGGTCCTTGTTGGGCGTACCGATCTGCTGCCCCTTGGCGGCCTGGGCAGGACCGGCCTGCATCCCGGCAATCGCGTCAGGAACGCTGGTGTCCTGCACTTCGGGCGCCGGCTCACCCTTGCCGCAGCCGGCCACAAGCGAGAGGGCCAGAAGCGAAATGGCAGAAAGCGGGGCGAAAGCGACGCGTCTTCCGAAAGGGGCCAGCTTCACGAACGCCGCCCTCAGGCTTCCGGGGACCAGGCCTCGTAGTCGCCGGTAGCGGCGGCACGCTTGCCGCCGCGCTCGAGCGCGCCTTGCGGGCGATAGGCCGTGACGGTGCCGGTGGCGTTGGGCGTATAGTCCACTTCCCAGATGCGGGGCGCCGCCAGATGGCTTTCCGGCACTTCGTCATAGGAGTGGTGCAGCCAGCCATGCCATTCGGAGGGCACGTTGCTGGCGTCGTTGGCGCCGGCGTAGATGACCCAGCGACGGTCCCATCCCTCGGTCGTGCGCTGCTTGGCGGACTTCGAGCGATAGTACTTGTTGCCCTGCGCGTCGGTGCCGACGTGTTCGCCGTTACGCGAACTCCAGAGCGAGGTGCCAATGGTGGCGCCGTCCCACCAGGTGAAGATCTTGGACAGGATTCCCATGAGCCGCGCGTTAGCGCCGTTCGTCGGGGATGCCAAGGGCTACATGCGATTCCCGGGTTCTTTCCACGAGACCTTGTCGCCCGGCGCGAGTCCGAGTTCGGCGGCGCGGCCGCCATTAAGCTCGAGAATGGCGATAACCGGGCCGGTGGAAGGCACCGGCGTTTCATCATAAGGGCGAGCATTCGCGCCGATGTTCAGGATCCGCCGGTCCGGGCCGATGAAGATGATGTCTAGCGGGATCACCGTGTTACGCATCCAGAAAGCGGCCGGAGCGGGCGCCTTCCTCGGGAAGATCATGCCTTCGTTCGCCGCCATTTCCGCGCGGAACATCAGCCCCTTGGCCTGCTCCGCTTCGGTGCTGGCCACTTCGACGGCGAAGGAATGCGCCTTACCTTGCGATTCGATCGTGAGTGCAACGACCGGAAGCCCCGAAACGGGATGACTTGGAACGGCCTCGCCCGACGCTGCCGTCCTCGCTTCGTCCACGGCTTGCGCGCCATCGGGCGAACACCCTGCCAGCATGGCCGAAAAGAACAGTACGGCCATAGTCATCCGACGCATTCAGAAATCTCCTTCGGCCGATCGGACCCATTGCTCCGCGACCTCGACATCGTCGGCTTCCACGATCCGACGCGCAATATCGAGCCTGTGCCCGGCCCGCAGCATCGCGGCGATGTGCTTCTCCCGCGCCGGTCGGTCCGGAGTTTCCGCCGCGAAAGGCCCCAACCGCCGGCGCCGCGCCAGAACCAGAGCCGCGCTCCGCTCGGCCGCTTCGTCGGGGCGCACTTCCTCTCGCAATTCCTCGTCCAGCCCGGCATGGCCGAGCGCCTCGCCGACACGACGCGCGCCGTAACCGCGTCGCAGCAGGCTGCCCGCCTTCATACGCGCCCATCCTGCATCGTCCACATAGCCCAGCTCGACATAGCGGCCGATCAGACGATCGAGGTCGGGAGCGTCCCGCCCGCCCGCCTCTCCGTCTGCCTCCTCGGCCCACCCGCGCTCGCGCAGCTTGCGTTGCAGATAATCGCGCAGCTTCCCTTGCGTCGTCGCGAAACGCGCGACATAGGCGAGCGCCAATTCCTCAAGGCGCTGTTCGGTAAGGGGTTGCGGATTGCGACGCTTGACGGACATCTTGCCCTATTCGTGCCACAGTCGGCTCGGATTGGGGAGAGCGTACGAAACCTCGTCGTGCGGATTTGCTGCCTTCGGTACGGTCAAAGCCGGACGCAGCGCGGGTTTCTGCAGGAATACATGTTAAAACAACAACGGGTTAGAACGAAATGAACGACACCATCAACGTGGTGCCGCAAGCGAGCGAAGCACTTGTCGCCACGCCGAACGAGGACGCGCTTGCCCGCCGCTTTGCCGATTTCGACACCTTTGGCGATGCGCTGGACTATGCGGCGCAGGGCCAGCGCGGGTTCAATTTCCACGATCCGCGCGGCACGCTGAAGCAGGTCTATCCGTTCAGCCAGCTGCGCGCGGATTCGATCAAGGTCGCCCATGCGCTGATCGCCCGCGGGGTGAAGCCGAACGACCGCGTGGCCCTGATCGCCGAGACCGGAGCCGATTTCGCGGCCCTGTTCTGCGGCGTCGTCTACGCGGGCGCCTGGCCCGTGCCGCTGCCCCTGCCCACCAGCTTCGGCGGCAAGGACAACTATATCGAGCAGCTTGCGGTCCAGCTTTCCAGCTCGGACCCGATGCTGCTGGTCGGCCCGGACGAGATCGCCGAGATGACCGCCCAGGCCGCGACGCGCCAGGGCTGCGATCATGCCACCTGGGCCGATTTCGCCGCAAAGGATGCGCCCGAAGTCGCGCTGCCCAAGGCCAGCCCGGACGATATCTGCTACCTGCAGTATTCCAGCGGTTCCACGCGCTTCCCGCATGGCGTCGCCGTGACGCACCGTTCGCTGATGTCGAACCTGGCCGCGCACAGCCACGGCATGGAACTGGCGGACGGCGACCGCTGCATCTCGTGGCTGCCCTGGTACCACGACATGGGCCTGGTCGGCTGCTTCCTCTCACTGATCGCCAACCAGGTTTCGGGTGATTACCTCAAGACCGAGGACTTCGCTCGCCGTCCGCTTGCGTGGCTGGACCTGATCACGCGCAACCAGGGCACCTCGATCTCGTACTCGCCGACGTTCGGCTACGACATCTGCGCCCGCCGCATCTCCAGCCAGAGCCCGGTTTCCGACCGCTTCGACCTGTCGCGCTGGCGCCTTGCCGGCAACGGTGCCGACATGATCCGTCCGGACGTGATGCAAAGCTTCGTCAACGCCTTTGCCGACGCGGGTTTCAAGGCCACGGCCTTCCTGCCCAGCTATGGCTTGGCCGAAGCGACGCTGGCCGTCGCCATCATGCCGCCGGGTGAAGGCATCCGCGTCGAACTGGTCGAGGAAGAGCGCCTTTCCGGCACTCCGCGCGATCTCAGCCGCCCGGCTCGTTATCGCGCCATCGTCAACTGCGGCAAGCCCGTGCGCGACATGGAAGTGGTGATCCGTGGCGAGAACGGCGCGAGCCTCGGCGATCACAAGATCGGCAAGGTCTGGTGTCGCGGAATCAGCGTCATGCATTCCTACTTCCGCGACCCCGAGGCGACCGAGGCCTGCCTCGTCGACGGATGGCTGGACACCGGCGACATGGGCTACATGGCCGATGGTTACCTGTTCATCGTCGGCCGCGCCAAGGACATGATCATCATCAACGGCAAGAATCACTGGCCCCAGGATATCGAATGGGCCGTGGAACAGCTGCCGGGCTTCAACCATGGCGACATCGCCGCGTTCTCGGTAGAGACGGACAATGGCGAGGAAGCTCCCGCCGTGCTCGTGCACTGCCGCGTCTCCGATCCGGTGAAGCGCATCGAACTGCGCGACCTGATCCGCGACAAGGTACGCTCGATCACCGGCATGAACTGCGTGGTCGAACTGGTACCGCCCAAGAGCCTGCCGCGGACCAGCTCGGGCAAGCTCAGCCGCGCCAAGGCCAAGAAGCTTTACCTTTCGGGCGAAATCGAGCCGTTCAAGATCGCGGCCTGATTTGAAACGCATCAGGGCCGGAAAAGCGGATGCGCTTTCCGGCCCTTTTCGCATCAATCCGCTAGGTCGTCCTCATTCCGGCGAGGATCGACATCCTGTCCGTCCGCACGGATGAAGGAAATCTTGCCTTCCGGTTCGAGGATTGCCCAGGCCACCTGTTCGAGCCGGGCTATGCCAGCAAGACGCATCTCGGCTGCGAGTTCGTCGCGATCGATCCGCTCGATATCCATGTTTCGCTTTATCACGCTGCCGCCCCGCACCAGCACCACGGGCGCGCTTTCCAGAATGCGGCGCGCGCGCGTCGAATGGTGGCCGACCAGACCAAGCACCAAACTCCAGCCCGCGAATGTGACGATGGCCAGCGTCGCTCCGGTCAGCGAGAAGTCCTGATGCGTAACGCCCTGCTGGATGAGGTCGCCCATCACGATCAGCGATACCAGCTCGAAGGGGGCCATTTGGCCGAGTTCGCGCTTTCCCATCAGCCGCAACAGCAGGTACATGATCGCAAACATGACCGAGGCGCGGATCACGATCTCCATCAGGGGAGGACCGTCAGGTGGAGCGGGATCGTGGCAATTTCCGCCTGGCCATCGGCGATATGGAGGTTGCCCTCCAGGCTCCTGAACGAACGGGGCTGGATCTGGCCGTCGAACTTCAGAACGAACGGCTGCCCGGCTTGAACTTTGCCGAAATGATAGGCGTAGACACCGTCCAGCGCGGTCGCACTCTCTGCGTCCGGCACCATCGTGTCGATGCTCATCCCGCGCCAGAGAGGATCGTCAATCCCCACCACCAAGTCGGACAGGGTCTGCCTGGGCGTTATCCGCACTTGCGTCTCGAACCAGTTGCCGCTGCGCAGGATGCCGGCATGCGTTAATTCGATCGTCGCCAGGGGCGTATCGAACCGGGTCTTTTCGTCCGCCCCTCCGCCCAGCCAGCCGGTGAATGCCGCAAGGATCACACAGACGATCAGCAGAACCGCCAAAGGCGTTCGCCAGACCGCGAACCGGCCCACACCGTCGTGACGCGGCGCGATACCGAATGGCGGATCTAGAGGACTGGGGTCGGTGCTGGTCATCGCAGGTCTAGGAACCGACCGGGCGTTCTCGTGTTCCCGGCTCAACCAGGCGTTCAGGCCACCTGATCTTTCTCTTGCGATTCCGCGGCATCCCAGCGCGGATATGAGGGTAGGAACACCAGGAGCGCGCCGCCGATCAGGCAGCCCACGGTTCCGGCCCAGAGAAAGGGCTCATAGCCGCCGAGCCGATCGTAGATAGCGCCTGCCGCCAGCGGCCCCAGCCCCGAAGCCAGTGCTACCAGAGCCGACATCATCCCATAGATCGCGCCGAAATGGCGCATTCCGGCATATCCAGCGGTCAGATAGGCGCATATCTGCATCTTGGTGCCCGCCGCATAGCCGTTGACCAAAAGCGCGATGACGATCGCCGGCGTGGAACTCATCGCCACGGTCAGCAGGAAGAAAGTCACGGCGGTGACTCCCATCGTCAACCCGCCGATCCAGTTGGGCCTGAAGCGATCCAGCAGAGCCCCGGTCGCCAGCTTGCCGATGATCCCCGCGATGCCGGTCAGCGACGTCAGCCAGGCCGCATTGCTGCGGCTCACGCCCGATTCGGTCAGGATCGGGAAAAGGTGGATGGAAAGCCCAATCGTCAGGAACATCACGACGAAAGTGGAGACGGCCACTTGCCACAGCGGCCGGCTTCGCAGCGCTTCCTGCCGCGTCAGCCCCGGCAGATGGTCCCCGGAACGGCTTGCGGGTGCCTTGCCGCTACGGACGTTGCGATCGTGGGCATCGTATAGGAACAGGAAGCAGAGCAGCAGTGAAAGACCGCCCCAGCCCAGCCCGAACCACACGAACGCGCCGCGCCAGCCCACTTCTTCGATCAGGAAATTGCCCAGGGGCGGCACGATGGCCTGCGCGAGGGCGGTTCCTGAAACCGTGAAGCCCAGCGCCAGGCCCCTGCCCTTCGTGAACATGCTGGCCACGGCCAGCGTCCAGATGGTCGACTTGATGGTGGTCAGGAGCACGCCGAGTACAACCCAGAGCGCAATCCACTGCACGGGTGAGCCATTGGCGGTGGCGAAGGCGCACGTCGCTGCCATCACCGCAACGATCCCGGGGAGAGCGAGCCGCCGCGATCCTGCCCGGTCGATCAAAGCACCATAAAAGGGGGACAGCACCGCCGTGATGAGCGTGGCGATGGCCGGTCCGGCCGAGAGCAGCGACCGATTCCAGCCGAACTCGCGCGATAGCGGTTCCATGAACAGGCCGGTCGCAGCCAGTAGTACGGAGAAAAAGGAAAAGCCGACCGATGCGGCCAGCACCAGCGTCCAGCCCGACTTCCATTCCTCGGCCTGTCCCGACCCAATCGCCTTGTCCATGGCGCCCTCTCCCTCGTTGCCGCGAGACTAGAAGGAAAGCTGGAAACGCCAACCGCTGGGACGATAATCCCCGAGACGAACACAAGTCTGCCGGTC
>NZ_DAMDBA010000013.1:29706-91544 GCF_032093395.1 Novosphingobium sp. | reverse complement strand
CGCTCAACGGCCCGCAGGACATCGTCGAGAAGAATCGCAACCTCTACCAGAAGCGCCGCGACGTCATGGTGGAAGCATTCGGCCGCGCCGGTTGGGACATTCCCAGCCCCAAGGCATCTATGTTCGCCTGGGCGCCGCTGCCCCCCGCGCTCAAGGAGATGGGCAGCCTCGAATTCTCGAAGCAGCTGCTCACCCATGCCGAAGTCGCGGTGGCTCCGGGTGTCGGCTACGGCGAGGATGGTGAAGGCTTCGTACGCATCGCCATGGTTGAGAACGAACAGCGCCTTCGCCAGGCCGCCCGCAACATCAAGCGCTTCCTCGTATCCAAGGGTGTGAATACCCCTGCCGGGTGATTTTTTGAGCCTTACAGGCGGGTTATCGCAGGTTTTGCCAGCCCGCCTGTAAGAATTTAGGTGTTGTCCCCTAGGGGGCATTTCCCAGTATACAGGCCATGGTTTCACCACTGGCAGAACAGATTGGGGGGGGAATGACCTATCTGGGAAAGAGTGAGTGCCACGCACCAAGATTTCGATGGCTGGCACCTGAAAAGATATCCGAACGTCTGGACCTGCAACGTTGCGGCTGGATCCTCGATCCGGACGGCGTTCCGGCAACGAACTGCGTAGGACTGATAGACGCGACCAACCTCGACAGCGTGGGTTGGATGCAGGTTCTCTCCTGGCTCCTGCCCGAAGCACGTCGCTGCGTGCTGGTGGCGGGTGTCAGCGAGGCGCACGATCGCACGTCGCTGCTGCAGATCGGTTTCGGAGACGTGGTAACCGATCGTATCGAGATCGAGGAACTGGGCGCCCGCGCCAATCGCCTCGCGCAATTCAACGAATGGCTGCCGCACACGCGTCGCGTTGGTCGGCTGACTCTGGACCTGCTGGCCCGCGAGGCCTTCGGAGACGGCAAGCCGCTCAATCTCAACCCGCGCGAATTCGCGCTGGTGTGGCGGCTGGCCGATTCGATCGACCAGTTCGTGAGCAAGCAGGCGCTCATCTACGATGTCTGGCGCATGGGCTTCGTGCCCGAAACCAACAGCGTGGCCGTCCACATGTCGCGGCTAAGGCGAAAGCTGGCCTTCGTGGGACTGGCAGGCGTTATCGAAACCTCGCCCACCGGCGGCTATCGCCTGCGCATGCCGGACGAGACGGTGGGGATCGATCGCAAGGTTGCGGCTGAACCTTCCCGCCCGCGCAAGAACGCCGTTACCGAGGCATCCCTGGCACATTGACGGCAAGTACCGTCATCCCGGTTCGCGCGCGTTGCGAACCGGGGAACCGCCACGATCCCGGGCATCCAGCGCCGCCAGATCGCCCGGCGTGTTGATGTTCGCAATCGTTTCCGGAATTTCCACCCTTCGCGCCTGCGCCAGTTCCGCGAAACGCCGCATCGAGTGGCTCTCCTCGCTATGGAGCAGCGCCTCAAGCACTGCCGTCGCCGACACCGGCCAGATGCCGATCACCGGCTGCTGGGCCAGGTATGCGGGCGCTGGGCCCAACAGCGCGGGCAGGTTCTCCGGCAGCGCGACGGCATCGACCCCGCAAGTGATGACGGCCTCATAGCCCTCGTCCTGCGCCATGCGAAGCGCGGCTGCCAGGCCTCCCAAAGGCCCCATGCCTGAACGGGGCCAATCCGGAAGAGTCGGCGCAGGAGCCGTCTCTCGCCCCACCACCACCACCTTTTCCGACCAGCCGGACAAAGTGTCCACCGCCAGCGAAATCAGCGTGTGCCCGTCGAACTCGGCCAGCGCCTTGTCGCTACCGAACCTGCTGGACAACCCGCCGGCGAGAACCGCTCCGAGAATCATGCCTGCCACCTTCCGATCGTTCGAACTGCAAAAACGATCGCCATCTAGGCCCGTTCCCACGGTCCAGAGCAAGCACTCCTTGAAGTTGCGCGCGCTTGCGCGCAGCAGGCCCTTGCAATCCCGCTACGGCTGTCCTCCAATTCGCTTCATGAAGACGCTCGTCGCCCCCGATCGCCTGCTGGACCAGGGCCTTGCCCGCCTGCGTACCCGCTTCGCCGTACCCGAAGCTTTCCCCGCCGAGGTCACGCAAGCGGCCGAACGTGCCGCGCACCGCCGCCCGGAGCGGCACGCGGATCGCACCGCCCTTCCCTTCGTGACGCTGGATCCGGCCACCTCGACGGATCTCGACCAAGCCTTCGCGATCGAGGCCAGCGGCGCCGACCGGCTGCTTCACTATGCGATCGCAGATGTCGCCTGGTTCGTGGACGATGGAGACCCGCTGGACCAGGAGGCGTGGCGACGCGGAACCACCACTTACCTGCCGGACGGCAAGGCAAGCCTCTACCCCGCGGTACTGGGCGAGGGCGCCGCCAGCCTGCTGCCCGGCGTCGATCGGCCGGCCATCATCCTCACCGTCCGGATCGACCCGGCAGGCGAAGCTCGCCTGGAGGGGGTGGAGCGCGCGCTCATCCATAGCCGCGCCAAGCTTGCCTACGAAACCGTAGGCGACGAACAGCTGCCCGACGGCTTCGTGGAGATCGCCCGCCGGATCGAACGCGCCGAGGATCGGCGCGGCGCCCAGCGGGTGGACCCACCCGAATAAGTCGTCGAAAGCGACGGCAAAGGGGGCTTCACGCTGGGTTTTCGCCCGCAGCTGCTTTCCGAACGGCGAAATGCCGCGCTCTCGCTCGCCGCCAACCTGGCGGTAGCACAGACGATGCTGGAAGCAGGAACGGGACTGTTCAGGGTCATGGCCCTGCCCGATGCCAAGGCCGAAGAACGTCTCCGTTCCAGCGCGCTGGCGCTGAAGCTGGAGTGGCCGCCCGCCATGCCGCTCGCCCAGTTCCAGCGGCGGCTCGATCCAGGCAAGCCCGCCGAGGCCGCGTTCATGCTGGCCATCCGCAGGACGGGATCGGGCGCGGGATATCGCCCGTTCGATCCGCATAGCGAGCAATTGTCCGAGCTCCCCTGGCATGCCGCCGTGGCCGCGCCCTATGCACACGCCACCGCGCCCTTGCGGCGCCTGGCGGATCGCTATGTGCTGCGGACAGTGCTCGCTCTGGCGGAAGGCCAAGCGCTGCCGGAAGCGGTCGGCTCCGCCCTCCCCGAGCTTCCCCGCGTCATGGCCCGCGCGGCTTCACGCGATTCGCAGATCGACAGGGCCGTCATCGACCTGGCGGAAGCCGCCATGCTCCAGGGGCAGGAAGGCTCCATCTTCAAGGCGGTGGTTGCCGATCGTCGGCAGGACAGCGCACAAGTGCAGTTCAAGGAGGTGCCGGTGATCGCAACGGTCAGTGCGCCGGATGCCCTTCCCGGCACCATCCTCTCACTTCGCCTGCTCCGCGCGGACCCGCTGGAAGGCACGTTATCGTTCGAAGTCGTCGAATAAATTCGCAAGATCGGAAAATGGACGTTGCACTGCCCGCCATCCATTGTTAGGGGCGCCTTTCTCCACACGGATGGCCCGATGGCGGAGTGGTGACGCAGAGGACTGCAAATCCTTGCACGCCGGTTCGATTCCGGCTCGGGCCTCCATTTTTTGCCTCTCCCAGGCAGTTTCTCTCAGATCGATGCAGTTCCGTCCTGTTGCTTCGGCGCGGGGGCGCGATCATGTGTCGCTCAGAGAAACGTTCAAGCTTCGGAATATACGCCAGAGCGTCAGGCTCAAGTGCCGTAATTACCTGAAGTTAATGTCGAATAACTTCATCTTAATGATCTTCGTTACGCTTCCTTAGCTGTCATCCTTTACCTTGACTGCTTCGATGGAAGCGGGTGCGAATGCAGAAACTCGATAGTATACTTTCAACCAGTCAGCCGATGACGACCGCCCGGCGCATGACCGTTCATGCAATTCAGGCCGTCTGTGCCGGTTGCGCGCTCGGCGCCTGCCTCACCGAAGGCATGCCGTCGCGCATCCTGGCGGGGCTGGCGGCAGCCACGGCGCTGTTCACGCTTGGGGTCGGCATCCGTTACGGGCGCCGGGCAGTGGCCGAACTCGACGGTCACCTGGCGCTGGTGGCGGAAGCCGGCGCGGCGCGGGCGCAAGTCGAGGAGCTGTTCGCGATGACCGACATGCTTCAGGCTGCCGACGATCACGAGGATGCAGGCGCTGTGCTCATGGCCAGTGCCGAACGGCTGCTGCCCGAAATGGACGGCGCGCTCTACGCTTTCAACCATTCGCGCGACCGGCTGGACCTGGCCCGCGCCTGGAGCCGCAAGGACGATTTCGCGCCGCCCCCCGCGCTGTTCCCCGAAAGCTGCTGGGCGCTCAAGCGCGGCAAGCCACACCTCAACGACCGCGCCGGTGGCTCGCTGTGCTGCCAGCACAGGATCGGCGACGCCTCCACCATCGAAGTGCCGATGATGGCGCGCGGACAGGTGTTCGGCCTGCTCGTGCTCGCCAGCGAAGCGGAGGATGCCGGGCGCCGGCTCCAGGACGTCACGCGGATCGTCCGGGCCCTCGCCGATTCGATGTCGCTGGCGCTGTCCAACATCGCCCTGCGCGAGAAGTTGCGTACCCAATCCTTGCGCGACCCCCTGACCGGGCTCTACAACCGGCGCTACATGGAAGATGCGCTGGAGCGTTATATCAACCTGGCCCAGCGCACCGGCACGCCGATCTCGGTGCTGATGATCGACCTCGACAACTTCAAGCGCCTCAACGACGAGCACGGCCATGCCAAGGGCGATGCGGTGCTGCGCGACGTTGCCGGGCAACTGGTGGAAACGCTGCGCCCCTCGGACGTGATCGCGCGCTACGGGGGCGAGGAATTGCTGGTGATCATGCCCAAGTGCGGCCTGGAACATGCCGCCGCCAAGGCCGAGCTACTGCGTCAGCGCGTGGAAGCGCTCTCCGCAGCCCATGGCGCCCAAGTCAGCGCCTCCTTCGGCGTCGCCAGCGTCCCCGAAACCGCAACCGGCGCCGGCGATGTGGTGACCATGGCGGACAGCGCGCTCTACGCCGCAAAACAGGGCGGCAGGAACCGCGTCGTCACCGCGCCCCGCCGCGCACGGGGCGACGACAAATCCGCGCCTCGGCTCGCCGCCGCCAACTGACGAGGCTTTCACCCGCCATCTCCCACACGGACATGAAAAAAGGGACCGCATTGCTGCGGTCCCTTCTTCATTTCGGGCTCTGGAACACCGATCGCTAAGCGATCAATCCTCCTTCAGGAACGCCGGCATGTGGTCGGGATCGCCGCCACCGTTGTCGCCGCCGCGCGGGCCACGGGGACCGCGATCGCCGCGACCTTCGCCGCGGGGGCCACGGTCGCCGCCACGTCCACCGTCACGACGCGGGCCACGACGGTCGCCGCCGCGATCTTCACGGGGACCACGGTCGCCACGCGGTTCGCGCGGTTCGCGGGCCGGACGGGTGTCTTCCAGCTCGGCGCCGGTTTCCTGGTCGACGACGCGCATCGACAGGCGAACCTTGCCGCGCGGATCGATCTCGAGGACCTTGACCTTGACTTCCTGGCCTTCCTTGACGACGTCGGTCGGCTTTTCGACACGCTCGTTCTTCATTTCGGAGACGTGGACGAGGCCGTCCTTGCCGCCCATGAAGTTCACGAAAGCACCGAAGTCAACGATGTTGACGACCTTGCCGTTGTAGATCTTGCCGACTTCCGCTTCCTCGACGATGCCGAGGATCCACTTCTTGGCGGCTTCGATCTGGTTCACGTCCGAGGACGAGATCTTGATCACGCCTTCGTCGTCGATGTCCACCTTGGCGCCGGTTTCGGCGACGATCTCGCGGATCACCTTGCCGCCGGTGCCGATGACGTCACGGATCTTCGACTTGTCGATCTGGATCGTCTCGATGCGCGGTGCGTGGGCCGACAGTTCGGTGCGAGCCGAGCCGAGAGCCTTGTTCATCTCACCCAGGATGTGCGCGCGGCCGGCCTTCGCCTGCTCCAGCGCCTTGCCCATGATTTCCTTGGTGATGCCGGCGATCTTGATGTCCATCTGCATCGTGGTGATGCCGAGTTCGGTGCCAGCCACCTTGAAGTCCATGTCGCCGAGGTGATCCTCGTCGCCCAGGATGTCCGAAAGAACGGCGAAGTCGTCGCCTTCCAGGATCAGGCCCATGGCGATGCCCGAAACCGGACGGACCAGCGGAACGCCGGCGTCCATCATCGAAAGGCAGCCGCCGCAGATCGTCGCCATCGAGGACGAGCCGTTCGACTCGGTGATGTCCGACAGGATGCGGATGGTGTAGGGGAAGTCTTCCTTGGCGGGCAGCACCGGGTGCAGCGCGCGCCATGCCAGCTTGCCGTGGCCGATCTCGCGGCGCCCCGGAGCGCCGAAGCGGCCCACTTCGCCGACCGAGTAGGGCGGGAAGTTGTAGTGCAGCATGAACGACGAGTACGACAGGCCTTCCAGGCCGTCGATCATCTGTTCGGCGTCCTTGGTGCCCAGGGTGGTGGTGCAGATCGCCTGCGTTTCACCGCGGGTGAACAGCGCCGAACCGTGGGTGCGCGGCAGGAAGCCGACCATCGATTCGATGGGGCGGACCTGATCGAGCTTGCGGCCGTCGATGCGCTTGCCGTCCTTGAGGATGGCGCCGCGAACGATTTCCGCTTCCAGCTTCTTCATGGTCTTGATGGCGACCATCTGGAGCTGCGGGGTTTCGCCGGCGAAAGCTTCCTTGGCCTTGGCGCGGGCAGCGTTCAGCGCGTTCGAGCGGGCCGACTTGTCGGTCAGCTTGTAGGCAGCGGTAACGTCCTTGCCGACGGCCTTCTTGAGCTTCGCCTTGATGTCGGCCGTGTTGTCCGACAGGTCGATTTCCCAGGGGTCCTTGGCGGCCTGCTCGGCGAGGTCGATCACGAGGTTGACGACCTTGCGGCATTCGTCATGCGCGAACATGACGGCGCCGAGCATCTCTTCCTCGGTCAGTTCCTTGGCTTCCGATTCCACCATCATCACGGCATCGCCGGTGGCGGCGACGACGAGATCGAGGCGGCCATCGGCCAGCGCGGCGGTCTGCTTCGGGTTCAGCGTGTATTCGCCGTCGACGAAGCCGACGCGGCAGGCGCCGATCGGGCCCATGAAGGGCACGCCCGAGATGGTGAGCGCGGCCGAAGCGGCGATCATCGCAACGATATCGGCCTCGGTCTCGCCATCAAAGCTGAGAACCTGGCATATCACGTTGATTTCGTTGTAGAAACCTTCGGGGAATAGCGGGCGGACCGGACGGTCGATCAGGCGGCTGGTCAGCGTTTCCTTTTCGGTGGCGCCGCGCTCACGCTTGAAGAAGCCACCGGGAATGCGTCCTGCGGACGAAAACTTTTCCTGGTAGTGCACGGTCAGCGGGAAGAAGTCCTGGCCTTCCTTCACCGACTTGGCGGCGGTCACCGCGCAGAGCACGACCGTTTCGCCATAGGTGGCGAGGACCGCACCGTCGGCCTGACGGGCCACGCGGCCGGTTTCGAGGGTGAGGGTCTTGCCGCCCCACTCCATGCTTACGGTTTTGACGTCGAACATTTTCGATTTCCTTGACCCGCGAGGCCCTATTGCCATGCGGGGCTTACTGCCGGGGATACCGTCCCGGTCCGGTGCGGGGCTTTTGTCGTCGCCCCTGGGCTTCCCTGCCGAATTGCGGAGATGCCCGGTTACTCGTCGTCCCGGACGTGACCCGGGACCGGTGGCTATCTTTAGGAGCGCGTTCGCGTGAAAGCGCCCTGCCGACAGCTTGTGTGACCTTGCCAGCGGTCCCGGATCAAGTCCGGGACGACGGGGTGTCCATTACGCGCGGCACATACCATGCCTAGTGTTACAAATGCAAAACGGCCCGCCGAAGCGGGCCGTCTTCTCGGTTCTTACTTACGCAGACCGAGCTTCTGGATGAGGGCGTTGTAGCGCGCCACGTCCTTCTTCTTCAGGTAGTCCAGCAGCGAACGGCGCTTGTTGACCATGGCCAGCAGACCGCGACGCGAGTGGTTGTCCTTGTGGTGAGCCTTGAAGTGCTCGGTCAGGTTGCGAATGCGCTCGGTGAGGATCGCGACCTGAACTTCCGGGCTGCCCGTGTCGCCAGTGACGCGTGCGTTGTCCGAAATGATGTCCTGCTTCTTTTCAGCGGTAACCGACATGTACTCTACTCCGCGACATCCGATAGGTTGAATCCCCTGACGACGCGGGCTTCTCCGCCCGAAAGCTCCATGAGCGCGACGGGAGTGATCCCTTCCCGCGCCCAGCAGAGCCCGTCTTCATGGGGCAATCCGGTCAGAACACGGCCCTGGCGGACCGCCCTTGCCTGCTCCGGATCGAGGTCGATGGCCGGGATGTCGTCCAGCCCCACCTCAAGTGGCAAGAGTACCTGTTCAAGCGCAGCGCCCTTGCCGATTTCGTTCAATTTGTCCAGCGAAATCGCCCGTGACAGGTCGAACGGGCCGGCCTTCACGCGGCGCAACATGGTCACGGTTCCGCAGGTTCCAAGGGCTTGCGCAATGTCGCGTGCGAGCGAACGGATGTAAGTGCCCTTGGAAACGTGAGCCTGAAAAGTGATTTCAGTCAACGCGAGCCCCTCCCCTCCAGGGGAGGGGTTGGGGTGGGGGACATCCTCCAGACGCTGCGTTTCCGGTGAGCCCCCACCCCCGGCCCCTCCCCTGAAGGAGAGGGGGGAAAGCGCGTGGATCGTCACATTGCGCGGCTTCAGCTCCACGTCCTGACCGGCCCGCGCCAGATCGTAGGCCCGCTCGCCGTCCACTTTCAGAGCGGAATAGATCGGCGGCACCTGTTCGATCGGGCCGGTGAACCGGGGAAGCACCGCCTCCACCTGCTCCAGCGTTGGCCGCACCTCGCTGGCGGCTATGACCTTGCCCTCGAGATCGAGCGTGTCGGTTTCCTCGCCGAAGCGAACCGTGAACTCGTAGACCTTGCTGGCATCGAGCATCCGCCCGGCCAGCTTGGTCGCCTCGCCCAGGGCGACGGGCAGCACGCCGGTGGCCAGCGGATCGAGCGTACCGCCGTGACCGACCTTCACCTTCTTGCCGTAGCCCGCCTCGCGCAAGTTGCGCTTCACGGCGGCGACCGCCTGGGTCGAGCCGAGGCCCAGCGGTTTGTCGAGGATGATCCAGCCATGCGGGGCCGGGCGAACGGGAACGGTCGAATTCATACGTTTTCCCAAGTCGCGCGCGGCGGAAATGTCAACTTCAGGCGCCGCAGCTTCAGGCCCCGGCCACGAACTGCGCCAGGGCGTAGTAATGGTCGGTCGCCCATATCACCGGCGGCAGCACCAGCTTCCGCACGATGCCCCATTGCGGGAAGAAGTAGGGCACAACCAGCAGCAGCACGATCAGCAGCGGGAAGCCATAGGGCCGGAACCGGGCATAGGCTTCCGCCAGCCTCTCCGGCAGCAGGCCCTCGACGATATGCGAGCCGTCGAACGGCGGGATCGGCAGCAGGTTGAACAGCGCCAGGAAGACGTTGATCATGATGAAATTGTTGAGGTTCATTGCCGCGAAGGAAATACCGGCCCCTTCCGCCTCGCCCGCGAAGCGCACCAGCAGGCCGAGCAACATGGCGCCGATCGCGGCCAGCACGAGGTTCGTTCCCGGACCTGCGGCGGCCACCACCATCATCCCGCGCTTCGGATCGGCCAGGCGCCAGCGGTTGACCGGCACCGGCTTGGCCCATCCGAAGATCGGAAGACCCGTCAGCGCCAGGAACCCCGGCAGCGCGATCGTGCCCATGGGATCGACATGGCGCAGCGGGTTGAGCGACAGGCGCCGCTGCTCCTGCGCGGTCGGATCGCCCAGAGCCAGGGCCGTCCAGCCGTGCGCCACCTCGTGAAAGACGATGGCGATGATGAGCGGAATGATGAGCGCCGCGGCTTGCAGCAGGGTCTGGTTCATGGCGCTGATCTAGGGGTGGGCGACCTCCGCCGCAATGGAGCAGGCGCAGAAGCGTGCATTACCGCTCCATGGCTTCCCCGAAATGCTTGCGGCAGAGCGCGACGTAGCGATCGTTGCCGCCGATCTCGGTCTGCGCGCCCTCGCGCACGGCCGCTCCCGCTGCATCGACGCGCAAGTTCATCGTCGCCTTCCTGCCGCAGTGGCACACCGCCTTCAACTCGATCAGCGCATCGGCAATTCCCAGGAGGACCGCCGACCCCGGAAACAGCTCGCCCCGGAAATCGGTGCGCAGCCCATAGCAGAGTACCGGGATGTTCTCCCGGTCCGCCACATGCGCGCACTGCCAGGCCTGCGCCGGTGTAAGAAACTGCGCCTCGTCGACGAGAACGCAGGACAGCGGCTCCACCGCATGGACCGCCCGCACTTGCGCCACCAGATCGGTATCGCGCTGGAAACGATGCGCAGGCGCGTGAAGGCCGATGCGGCTTTCGATCGCGAAATCCTGGCCTCGCGCATCGCTGCGATCGTCGATCCCGGCGGTCCACAGCATCGTGCGCATCCCGCGCTCGTGGTAGTTGAAGTTCGCCTGAAGCAAAGTCGCCGATTTGCCGGCGTTCATGCTGGCATAGTAGAAATAGAGTTTCGCCATCGGAACTGGGGATAACATGACCTTCCCCGGCCCGCACGGCGACTTGGGCGATTGTCCCCGCTTGAATGAAACCGCGCGGCGTTATCTAATCCGGACAGCCGTGGAAGGGCCTCTCCGACTGGTGTCGCGTTGGCCGGTACCGAGCGTCCTGAACGGGGATGCCGGCAGAGCGGCGTGGAGATGGACATGAAGAGATGGATCGCCCTGGTCGTGATCATCGCGCTCGCCGGAGCCGCTGCCGGATATGTCATCGATGCACCTTTCGCGCCATTCGCCACCGGCCCCTGGCGCCAGACCGCCACCTTCCTCGATAGTGCCGCGGCGGCGCTGGTTTCGCTGCTGGGGCGCGGCGGCGCGATAGCCGTCCCGCTGCTGCTGGGGGCGGTGCTCTGCGGGTTGACGCTGTTGGTGGCGCGAAAAGCGGATGGGAAGCGGAATGGCGAGTCGCTTCCAGGCCCGGTATGGCGGCCCGAGCCATCGGCGGAGGAGCAGGCATCCGAGCGGAACGATCGCGTCGCGTCCGGCCGTCACGGCTTGGATTCGTCCATGGTCGATCCCGAAGACCTGCTGATCCGTCCGGTCGTGCTGGTACGCAAGGCGCGCTCCCGCTCGCGGGACTGGTTCGACGATACCAGCTGGCTGGGCGGGCTTCCCAAGCTGGCCGGAATTCCCTGGCCGCGTGACCGCAACGGCGCGCCTTTGCCCTTCGCCGCACAGATCGACCTTGCCCGGATCGCCGCCGCCTGTCCCGGCAACCCTCTGCCCGAAGCCGGATCGCTGGCGTTCTTCGTCGGCACCGGCGCGGTGGTGCCGGTGCCTGCCGGCGATCACGAGTTCAGCCGCCCCCCCGCGCACCTGCCTCCTGCCCATGGGGTAGGCGGCTTTCCGCTACCCCGGCACGCTTCGCGACTGAGCCATGATTTCTTCCCGTTTTGGCCGGTGGAGGCCGTGTCCCTTGCCTTGCCGGAAGCGTCGCACGATCCTCACCGACCGGGGGACGAGCCCGCCATCGAACAGGCCATGACCGAGCGGCTCGCCCAGCGCTATCCGCTGCGGAACGGGCCGCTGACGGTGCAGGATCCGGTCGAGCGTATCTGGTGGCACGGCGCCCTCCATCTCGCCAACCTGTTCCATGTCGCGCTCGACGAAGCGTCGCTCCAGATCGACCGACGCGAGAGCCGGACCGGTGGGGCCCGTGACGACGTCGAACTGCTCGGCGCCGATCCGGATACGACGCCGCTGAGGCTGGACGCCGCCCGTCGCGCCGTGGATCGCGAGGACGCCCGGCTCTACGCCTGCCGGATGCAGCATGCAGCCCTGGAGCAAGTGGCCCAGGCGATGGACGAGTTCACCCGAGAGCGCGATCCATGGGCGCCACTGACGAGCGAGGAAAGCACGGTGCTTGAGGATGTGCTGGCGCATGTCAATCGGGACTGCGCGGACCTGGTGCGCCATCATGTGCCGCAGACCTTCGCGGAACTGGCCGCAATCTCGCTCAGAGCGATCGTTTCCGGCCCGCCGGAAGCGCTGGCGCAGATTTCCGACGCGGAACTGGCGCGCATCAATGCGGCCTATCGGCTCGCCAACCTGCACCAGCACCAGATCTTCGGCCCCGGCGGCCACCGCCGCGCCATGGGCGAGGACCATCACCGCGACATCCTGCTGCTGCAACTCGCCTATGACGACATGATGGAATGGAACTGGGGCGACATGGGCCTGTACCAGTTCTGGATCAGCCCCGAAGACCTGGCCAACAGAAGGTGGGATCGAGCCTCACTGACCTTCGAGGAAGGTTGAGGCCGATTACTCGTCCCCGATTACTCGTCGAGGTCGCGCTTCACGCGCGGATCGCTGAGCAAAGCGTCGATGCGGCTGGCCTCGTCGAAAGTCTCGTCGGGGCGGAAGCGAATCCGGGCCGCGAACCGCAGCTTCAGCCGTTGGGCGACTTCGCGCTGGAAGAACGCCGTATGCGTGCGAAGCGCCTTGAGCACGACTTCCTCGTCCTCGCCCAATAGCGGCTTCACGTAGACCGTGGCCATGCGCAAGTCCGGGCTCATACGCACTTCGGTCACGGAAACGGAATGGGCGCTCAAGGTGTCGTCGTGGACCTGCTGGCGCGTGAGGACCTCGGAAAGGACGTGACGCACCTGTTCGCCCACCTTCAGAAGGCGGACGGAGTGCTGCTCGGGCGTGACTTGCTGGCGTACCATGGCTTGTCCATGTGGGCGGACGACGACAATTTGCAACAATTGATTACGGCTCCGGCGTCTCTTTCTGTGGTTTAGCCTCGGCAACCAACCAGCAACAGACGCTTCAAGGAGCCTTCGAGAATGAGGAAATTCACCGCCACCCTGCTCGCCGCCGCGCTGATCGCGCCCGTGATCGCCACGCCCGCCATGGCAGCACCCGGCCATTCGCAAAGCCAGAGCCATTCTCCGGACAGGCGAGAACAGCCCGGGCACCAAAAATCCGGCAAGGGGCCGCAGTTCCGCAAGGGCGAGAAGTTCGACCGCAGCCGCGCCACCCACTATCAGGTGGTCGATTATCGCAAGTACCGCAATGTGAAGGCACCGCCTAAGGGCTATCGCTATGTCCGTTCGGGCAACGACATGCTGCTCGTCGGCGTGACCAGCGGCATCGTCGCCGCCGTGACCTCGGGCATGTTCCGCTGAAGTCGATGCCGGACTGAAGAGGGTGAGGCGCTTGGCGGGGCGCCTAACCCTTTTTCACATCTTCTGGACGATCCGCGCGAGCGACCGCACGTTGCGCGCCGTGCCCCTGCAGCTCAGGCGCTTTTCGATGAAGTCCATGGTCAGCACGCTCTCGCTCATGGGCGCGCCAAAATCGACGAAGAGGCTCCGCGTACCGAGCGCCAGCCTTTCCATGCCCACTCGCCCGTGATCCGCCACGAGCCGATCGAACTGCTCCGCCGAAGGCTGGCTGCCCAGCAGCACCGTATGGACGAAAGTGTCGCCGCTTTCGCCCGCGAAAGGATTCTCCTCCACGGCGGCGCGGATTTCCTCACGGGTTCTGACCGCCACGAACGTCTTCATGTCGAACCGGTCGCGCATCAGGTATGCCAGCAGGTCTTCCAAACCCTCGCTCGGCCGCTCCTCGTAGTCGAACAGGACATTGCCGCTGGAGATCACGGTCTCGGCATTCTCCAGTTCCTCGCGCTCGAAAGCGTAGCGCAGGTCCGCCATCGACAGGCGATCGCCGCCGACGGTCATGGATTCGAAAAAGGCGCAATAGCGGGTCATCTTGAAAATTCCGGCTGGTGAAGTATGATCGGCCTACCACGGTAGACGTTTTCACATCACCGTCCGGGCCTGGGTGTTGCAGCATCCGGGCCCGTTTTCTTCCGGTCTAGGCATTATCGGAGACTGACGTTGCAGCGCCAGCCTCCTTACCGACTATCGGCGTCTTACCGGCGGTTCAGCTCGATGAGCTTCACGACCAGTTGCAGAAGCGCGACCAGAAAGGTCGCAGCGCCGAGAACCAGCATTACCACGATTTCCGTGCTCACATGACATCACCGTCCTTTCCGTCGCCGTTGCGACGGGAAAGCCATAGACGCGCGATCGCACGGAATTCTGGTTAAATTCGTGACATCTGATCAACGAAGAAGGCCACCGCCGGATTGCTCCGGCGATGGCCCTTCGTTCGTGTTGGAGCGGCAGCCTTAGCCGACGGTACGCTCGCGGTGGCTGACTTCGAAGACTTCGAGGTGGTCGCCCGCCTTGATGTCGTTCGTGTCGGCCAGCACCACGCCGCATTCCAGACCGGCGCGCACTTCGTCGATATCGTCCTTGAAGCGACGCAGCGAGGAGATCGTCGTGGCCGAAACGATAACATCGTTGCGGGTGAGACGCGCGCTGAGACCCTTGCGGATGAAGCCTTCGACCACCAGCAGACCGGCGGCCTTGTCGCGCTTGCCTGCCGGGAAGACCTGCTTGACCTCGGCGCGGCCGACGACGGTTTCGATGCGCTCCGGACCCCAGATGCCGGCCATCTGCTTCGCAACCTCGGCGGTCAGCTCGTAGATGACGTCGTAGTACATCATCGGCGTCTTGGTCTTCGCAACCTGCTCGCGCGCCTTGGCGTTCGGGCGGACGTTGAAGCCGACGATCGGCGCGCCCGAAGCCGCAGCCAGGGCAACGTCGGTCTCGGTGATGGCACCGACGCCCGACTGCAGGATGCGGACCTTGATCTCGTCGTTCGAGAGGTTGTGGAGCGCGGTGTTGATCGCTTCCACCGAACCCTGCACGTCCGCCTTGACCACGATCGGGTACTCGATGACGTTCTGCTTGGCAGCCAGCGCCGAGAACATCGTGTCGATGCTGGCGGGCGCCGTCGCGGTGCGCTTGGCGGTCGCCTGTTCCTGACGGTAGGACGAAACCTCGCGGGCACGCTGCTCGCTTTCGACGACGGTCAGCTTGTCACCGGCCATCGGCACGCCACCGATACCGAGGACTTCCACCGGCATCGAGGGCGGAGCGGTTTTCACCTGGCGGCCCTTGTCGTCCAGCATGGCGCGCACGCGGCCACTCTCGGTGCCGACGACCAGGATGTCGCCGACCTTCAGGGTTCCGCGATTGACCAGAACGGTCGCCAGCGGGCCCTTACCCTTGTCGAGCTTGGCTTCGATCACGGTCGCCTCGGCCTCGCGGTCGGGGTTGGCCTTCAGTTCCATGAGTTCGGCCTGAAGCAGGATCTTCTCGATCAGCTCGTCGAGACCGACGCCGGTCTTGGCCGAGATTTCGACATCCTGCACGTCGCCCGACATCGCCTCGACGACGACTTCGTGCTCCAGCAGACGCTCGCGGACGCGCTGGGCGTTGGCTTCGTGCTTGTCGATCTTGTTGATCGCCACGATCATCGGCACGCCGGCGGCCTTGGTGTGATTGATGGCCTCGATCGTCTGCGGCATGATGCCGTCGTCCGCGGCCACCACCAGGATCACGATGTCGGTCACATTGGCACCGCGCATACGCATCTGCGTGAAGGCGGCGTGGCCTGGGGTATCAAGGAAGGTGACGAGATCGCCGCCCTTGGTCTTGATCTGGTAGGCGCCCATGTGCTGCGTGATGCCGCCGGCTTCGCCCTTCACCACGTCGGTGCCGCGCAGGGCATCGAGCAGCGAGGTCTTGCCGTGGTCGACGTGGCCCATGATGGCGACGACCGGGGGGCGCGGCTTCAGGGTTTCGGGTGCATCGACGTCGGTCGAGGTGTCGATATCGACGTCGCTTTCCGAAACGCGCTGGATGTTGTGACCGAATTCGGTGACGAGCAGTTCGGCAGTGTCCTGGTCGATCGTCTGGTTGACGGTGACCATCATGCCCATCTTGAACATCGCCTTCACCAGGTCGGCGCCCTTTTCGGCCATGCGGTTCGCCAATTCCTGCACGGTGATCGCCTCGGGGACGATCACGTCGCGAACCTGCTTCTCACGCTGCTGCGACTGGCCGCCGAAGTGTGCGCGGCGCTCCTTTTCGCGAGCACGCTTGAGCGCGGCAAGCGAACGGGCGCGAGCGCCCTCGTCGTCGTTGAGTGCACGGTTGACCGTCAGCTTGCCCGACTGGCGGCGATCGCCACCCTTGCGATCACGCTCAGGCGTGCTGCGCGGCGGCGGAGCGCCCTTCTTGGCAGCGGCCGGAGCCTTGGGCGCGCCCGAACCACCGGCATTACCTGCCGCATTACCGCCAGCGTTGCCACTGCCGGACGCAGCAGCGGAACCGCCGGTATTCGCGGCAGGCGCGTTGCTGCCGGTTGCGCTGGCAGCAGGTGCCGGGGCCGCAGGCTCGGGCTTGCGAATAGGCTGGGGACGCGCAACGGGCGTGAAACGACGCGGCGCGGGCGCCGGGGCGGCCACGGGCGCGGCAGGTACCGGCTTCGCAGGCTCGGCAGCCTTGGCGACCGGTGCAGCGGTTTCCTCAGCCGGTGCTTCGGGCGCGGGTGCGGCAGCTTCGGCCACCGGGACCGGGGCTTCTGCCGACGCGTCCTGCACCGGAGCGGGCGCAGCAGTTTCCTGTGCAACCTGAACTTCGGCCTCGCTAGCCTTGGCCGCTTCCTCTTCGAGGCGCTTGCTTTCCTGGGCGCGATTGTCTTCGGCGCGACGCTTTTCTTCTTCCATGGCACGAACCTTCTGTTCGTGCTCACGGCGATTCGCTTCCTCAAGCGCGGCGAGACGGGCTTCCTCGGCCTCGCGCTGAAGACGGGCGACTCGCTCCTGCGGCGTCTCGTTCGATGGAATCGGCTTGCGAGGCGGCGGGGCGGGGCGGGGCGGCGCGGGCTGGGCTACCGGCTGAGCCGGTGCTGCCTGGGGTGCCGGTTCGGCAGCCTGAGTCGCGGGCGCAGCCTCGACGGCGCCTTCCGAACCCGGCTTGCCGAGCACCTTGCGGCGCTTCACTTCGACCACCACCTTGTTGGTGCGGCCGTGGCTGAAGGTCTGCTTGACCTCACCGGCTTCCACGGAACGCTTAAGCCCCAATGGCTTGCGGCCCAGGGTCGGTTTGTTGTCGGTCTCGCTCATATCTTTCGTCGTGCCCTTCAGTCTCAATTCGTCGCCGCGGGCGCCGCGCTATGCGCCGGCCCGGTGCCACCATCCATACCGTCCCCGTCCATTTCGGCGCGGGGTTGCCCCTGGAAATGCAAAAGGCGCTGCAACTGCGCCGCGACTCGATTGGCCGAGCCGCGATCGTTAAGCGCCAGGTGAACGACGTTGTCGCGGCCCAATGCCACAGACAGCGTCTCCCGGTCCAGAGGCAAGCGTATGCCCTTCAGACCGCTTCCTTCCGCCTCGCTCCCGACTCTCCAGGCCTGGTCGAGCTTGCGCGAGCCGTCTTCGCTCGCATCGGCGGCATGGGCAAGCCATGTGACCCGGCCCTCACGCGCGTTCTGCGCGATCCGGTCGGAACCCATGAGAAGCTTACCCGATTTCAGTTCGAGGCCCATCCGGTCGGTCAGGGCGCGGATCAGCGCCTGTTCGATCCGATCGGTGAGGTCTTCGGGGATCGTAAGCTGCGCACCTTTATAGGCGCGCGCCATCGCTCCCTTTAATTTGCCCTTCTCGAGCGCATTTTCAAGTGTCTTGCGACAAACGCCGATCCACGCGCCGCGCCCGGGGGCACGCGCGTGGATGTCGGGAAGGACCAATCCGTCCGGCGAGATCGCCAGACGGATGTAGTCTTCACGCGCACCGGTTTCTCCGGAGAGGATACATTTCCTCTCCGGCCCGGTGCCGTCGATGTCGGAGCTTACGCGCTCATTGCGAGGATTCCGCATCGGCGGCCTCCTCGGTCTGCGGCTCGGCCTCTTCGAGGTCGTCGAACCAGTGCGCACGCGCGGCCATGATGATTTCGTTACCCTGCTCTTCGTTCAGGCCGTACTCGCCGAGCACGCCGCCCTTGTCTTCGTCACGAGCGCGCTTGTTCACCGAACCGTCGCGGCGACGCTGTTCGGTACGCTTCTTGGCGATCAGCTCGTCGGTGGCGAGGTCCGCCAGGTCGTCGAGCGTCTTGATGCCTGCCTTGCCGAGTACCACCAGCATCGCCTCGGTAAGGTGCGGCAGTTCGGCCAGCGCATCCTCGACGCCGAGGGCGCGACGTTCTTCGCGGCTCGCTTCCTCGCGGCGGTCGAGCGCTTCCTGGGCGCGGCTCTGAAGTTCCTCGGCGAGTTCTTCGTCGAAGCCTTCGATCGCGGCCAGTTCGGTCGCGTCGATATAGGCGACTTCCTCAAGCTCGCTGAAGCCTTCGGCCACCAGCAGCTGCGAAAGCGTCTCGTCGACGTCCAGCTCTTCCTCGAACATCTTCGAGCGCTCGGTGAATTCCTTCTGGCGCTTTTCCGAAGCTTCGGCCTCGGTCATGATGTCGATCTGCGAGGCGGTCAGCTGCGAGGCGAGGCGCACGTTCTGGCCGCGGCGGCCGATCGCCAGCGAAAGCTGGTCATCGGGCACGACGACTTCGATGCGGCTTTCTTCCTCGTCGATGACGACGCGGCTGACGGTGGCAGGCTGGAGCGCGTTGACGACGAAAGTCGCGGTGTCCTCGCTCCAGGGAATGATGTCGATCTTCTCGCCCTGCATTTCCTGCACGACGGCCTGCACGCGGCTGCCCTTCATGCCCACGCAGGCGCCGACCGGGTCGATCGAGTTGTCATGGCTGATCACGCCGATCTTCGCGCGCGAGCCCGGATCGCGGGCAGCAGCCTTGATCTCGATCACGCCGTCGTAGATTTCCGGCACTTCCTGCGCGAACAGCTTCTTCATGAAGTCCGGATGCGCGCGGCTGAGGAAGATCTGCGGACCGCGGTTCTGGCGCTCGACACGCAGGACCAGCGCGCGAACGCGCTCGCCGACGCGGGCGGCTTCGCGGGGAATCTGCTGGTCGCGGCGGATCACGCCCTCGGCGCGGCCGAGATTGACGATGACGTGGCCGAATTCGACCGACTTGATCACGCCGGTGATCACTTCACCCGCGCGATCCTTGAATTCCTCGTACTGGCGATCGCGCTCGGCATCGCGGACCTTCTGGAAGATCACCTGCTTGGCCGACTGCGCGTCGATGCGACCGAGGTCCACCGGCGGCAGCGGATCGACGATGAAGTCGCCGAGCTGCGCGCCCTTCTGAAGCTTGTCGGCCTGCTTGAGGTCAACCTGCTTGAAATAGTCCTCAACTTCTTCGACCACTTCGACGACGCGCCACAGGCGCAAATCGCCGGTGCGCGGGTCGAGCTTGGCGCGAATGTCGTTTTCCGCACCGTAACGGTTGCGGGCCGACTTCTGGATGGCTTCTTCCATCGCCTCGATGACGATCGACTTGTCGATCATCTTCTCCGAAGCGACGGAGTTCGCGATCGCGAGCAGCTCGGCGCGGTTGGCGGAAATCGCACTGGCCATGGCTTAGTCTTCCTGTTCCTCGACAATCTCGTCGGCCCCGCTGACGTCCAGCGGGCGGGTTGCTGCGATCAGCTTGTCCGTGAGGACCAGCCTTGCGGAATGAATGTCGCCGAGTGGGAAAGTCACTCGGCCGGATTTCTTGTCGTCGACGGTAATCTGATCGCCATCGATGCCCACCAGTTCACCAGTCAGGCCCTTGCGGTTACCGTCCACGGGTGCGGTGAGGTTCACTTTGATCTCGTGCCCTGCCCAGTTGGCGAAATCCTTCGACCGTGTCAGAGGCCGGTCGATGCCGGGCGAGCTGACTTCCAGGCGATAGGCTTCTTCGATCAACGTTTCGCCGGCTTCTTCCAGAGCATCCATGCGATCGGAAATGCGGTGGGAAAGCTTCACGCAATCCTCGATCACGAGCTGACCGGTTGCCGGATTTTCGGCCATGATCTGAAGCGCGATCTCATCGTCGCCGACTTCGCTCTTGCCGAAGATTCGCACGCGCACCAGATCGAATCCAAGGGCCTTGACCTCGGGTTCGATAACTTCGGTAATGCGCGCAATGTCGGCCAAGCCGTTTCTCCGGTAAAAATCGAGCCTCTGGCAACGCAGTTTCGTGCCGGCCCCTTCCGGCGCCAGCCCGAACCTTGTTTCACCAATGTCGGGATGAGGCGCAAATAGGCCTGTCGCCGGTAAATTGCAAGAGAGAGAGTTGGGGGTTGTTACCGAAAGGGCGGAGTTGGCGGCTCAGGCGTCCGCCACAACCCTTGTGAGCTTTGCGGAGTCCCTTGTCCGACCTCACGGTCGGGCAAAAACGGGCGTCCGCCCGTTTTTGTGCGGCACCAGCCCAGAGTCTTCGTTGGGTGCGCCTTCGACATCCGTCGAAGGCTTGTCGGCACCGGCCCACGCCCCCACCCGACCTCCCATCTAGGATACACTGAGTGGGAGGTCGGGTGGGGGCGTGGGCCGGTGCCGCTCAAAACGGCCGGAGGGCCGTTTTGCCTGGGCGTAAGCCCAGAAAAAAGCAGGCCGGGCGAGTGTTCGGGTGGGGGGGGGCTCGCCCGGCCTGCGTCCGGCGGAGGGAGGGCCTCCCACCGGAAAGGTTCGGAGTCACGCCACGGCGCGACTCATCAGCCCGGCCCGTCGCATGGAGACCGCGCTGCGTCCTCCGACCACGATGTGGTCGAGGAGCTCGATTCGCGCCGCTTCGCACAAGGCGGACAGTCGGCGCGTGGCGATCACGTCCGCCCTGCTGGGCTGCGGATCGCCGGAAGGATGGTTGTGCACAAGCACCAGGCCGGCTGCCTTCTGCTCTAGAGCACGTTGCAAAAGCGGCCGATATCCGGCCCGTATCGCGGCCACGCCGCCAGTGGTGCAGGCCACTTGGCCAGCAAGGCGCCCCTCCGCGTCGAAGGGCAGTTCCAGCATTACCTCACATCTCAGACACCCCAGGTGGGTGACCAGCGTCTCTAGAAGGCGGCGGGAGAGCGGCCGGATGCGACAGCAACCCGGGACCAGTCCTGCCATGAGGGATCGTTGCCAAGCCGCCGCCTGCGCGAGACGTGCAGTATCGTGCCGACAACGATCGCCAGAAGCGCCAGAAACGTGGGCGTACCCCGCATCACCGCGTAGACGATCGGCGGGATGTCGATATCCGCCCAGCGGGCGAAATGCGCGCTCAGACTCAAGAGCTGCAACGATGTTGCCCATAGAGGCCATACCCTTCGCGCCTGGAGAGCAAGGACGCCGAATCCGACCGTCCCCACCACATCGGTCATCAGCGAAAGCGGATCGACACTGGTGAAACCGCTGGGGAACAGGCTCTCTCCGCCGACTTGCAGCAGGACCATCGCCACGATGATCGCCGCGCCCCAGCGTTCGGGGGCACCGCCCCGCCAGAACGCCAGCGATACCGCGACGATCAGCAGCAGGAAGAAAGCCGTCTGTTCCGGCACGCCCAAATCGTTTTCTCCGTCAGGCGGCCTCGACGAGACGCTGCCCGTCCAGATCCTCGTCAACCAGCACCGCCTTGTCGGGGCAGCGAACCGGGATATCCATCGTCTCGGCCAGCTTCGACAGGTCGCTATGGGCTCGAACGAGTTCCGAGCGCGCCTCGATCAGGCTCCGCTGCATGGCCGCCACGCGCGCCATCGGCCGCTGGGTGCTATGCGCCGTATCGACGATCGCGACACGGCCGCGGGCGATTTCCGCCATCAGCTCGCTGGCCTTGGCCAGAAGCTCGTCCATGTCCTTCTCGACCGACTGGATGCTCCGGGTGATCCGCATTCCGACGATATCGGGTGTCATCTTTTCGCCCTCCAGGTCATTCAGCGGCGCGACTTCACCGAGCCGACGCCGAAAATCAGAGATCGAAGGCATCCGCGGGATGAAAGGAGCGGACCGCTAGAGCAGTTTTCCCAGCGCCTCGGCAATGGCCAGGGTGGCCGCAAGGGTCACCGCCATGGTCAATGCCAGCAGGAAAACCGCCGCTACGCGCCCTGCCCTTCCGAACTTCGCATCGAATGCCTCCAGGCCCGACGGCTCGGCGATCCTGGCATCGAACCAATCCGGGTGCCGTGCCATGGGGCGCGCATCGGAAAGAACGAAGACCGGATCGACCGTCAGATCCTGATCACCGTCTTCCCCTTCTCCGGCTGCGGCGTCGATACGGGAAAAGCCATATGTGGGTTTGCCACATAGCTCCAGAAGCTGCCCGTAAAGACGGGCCGTATCCTTGCGATTCTGCGTGTTCCACTTGTCGCGGACGGCATTGATGCGCTGGTCCACGGTGTTGGGCGCAATACCCAGTTCGCGCGCGATTTCCTTGGTGGTGCGATGCATCAGCAGCCGGTCGAGGACTTCGACCTGCTTCGGCGTCAAGTTTTCCAACAACCCTGTCGCTTCGGAAATGTCGGCTATCTCTTGCACATCGGCCCTCATTAGCGCCTCCCGTGCACTATAACGGCAAATCTCTCTAGGGAAAATCGAAGGATAACCACAAAGGGAACATACTGAGTGAGCCCTTAATGCTTGTCGTTCACCAACTGTCCATCGCGGGAACTAGGACGCAGAGCTGTTCTCGGAAGCCCGGCTGCCTTCGGACAGGCGGTGTTTCTTGATGCAATGCCGTAGCTGATCATAGGAAAGCCCCATGGCGGCCGCCGCGCGGCGCTGGTTCCAGCGGTGCCGGTCGAGCGACTCCAGCAGAAGTCGCCGCTCGTAAGCGTCCACCGACGCCCGCAGGCTCGCCCCTGCCTCTCGGTCCGCGCCTTTAAACTGCGCTGCCGGGATCGGCGTGGACGGGGAAGCCGGAGCCGCCACCTCCGGCACCGCCACCTCCCGCGCCGCAGCCGTCCGCCACGGATTTTCGAACGGATCGAAAACGATCTCCGCAATCGGCGCATATTCGTTGGCCCAGCGATAGACGGCACGCTCCACGACATTGCGCAATTCGCGGACATTGCCCGGCCAGTCGTGCGCCTCCAGCACCAGGAGAGCCTCGGGGGAGAAGCCCGGCCAGGTGTCCCACTCCAGTTCCGTCGCCATGCGCCGTCCGTAGTAATCGGCAAGCTCGTAGACGTCCCCCTCCCGCGCCCGCAGCGGGGGGAGATTGATCACTTCGAAGCTCAACCGGTCGAGCAGATCGGCGCGGAAGGTGCCTTCATCCGCCATGCGGGGCAGGTCGGCATTGGTGGCCGCGACCACCCGCACATCCACCTGGACCGGGCGGGAGGCACCGATCCGCGCGATCTCGCCATATTCGATCGCGCGCAGCAGCCGCTCCTGCGCCGCCATCGACAGCGTGCCCAGCTCATCGAGGAACAGCGTGCCCCGGTCCGCCTCCTCGAACCGTCCGGCCCGCGCCCGCACCGCGCCCGTAAAGGCCCCGGCCTCGTGCCCGAACAATTCCGCCTCGATCAGGGTTTCGGGCAAGGCCGCACAGTTCATGGTGATGAGCGGCTCCCCCCAACGCGGCGAGAGGTGATGGAGGCGCTGGGCGATCAATTCCTTGCCGGTCCCACGCTCGCCGATCACCAACACCGGACGTCGCACCGGAGCCGCGCGGCTGGCACGCTCCACCGCGTCGAGAAAGGCCGTGGACTGACCGATGAACTGAACATCTCTCTCCATTCCCAAATATTAGCGAAATTTCCCATTCATTGGCAATTCATCTTTTCAGTACGCGACCCCCAAGTCTCTGAAACATCGGAAAACTGCCAGTTATGCTGTTTGGCACGGCCCTTGCGATGACTTGGGCAAATTCACGAGATCCGACAGAGGAACACCACGATGTCCTTCCAGAACGCCAGCTTCGTAGCCAGCAGCCATCAGGCCAAGCAGCCCGGCGCGACCCGCGAGCGCAGCAAGCTCGACTGGGCGATCATCGCCGCCGTGCTGGCGATGGGCACGCTCAACCTCGTCGCCATGAGCGACCGGATCGCGCCGCCGGCCCACGCCGCTCCCGTTTGCGGAGCGCCCCTCCAGTGAGCAGGCTCGACGCCGAAATCGAAATCCTGCAAGGGTCGGCGCAGGATGTCCCGCCCTTCCAGAGCGGCCGCGCCCGCCCGTTTACCGCCAGCCAGAACGAAAGCACCTTTCGCTTCAGCCAGGCCCGCAAGTTCAATCCCTCCTCGATCAAAGGAAATGCCAGGATGGGTATCTTCTCCCGCACCCGCGACATCATCGCCGCCAACTTCAACGACATGTTGGACAAGGCCGAAGATCCCGGAAAGATGATCCGCCTCATCATCCTGGAGATGGAGGAAACCCTGGTCGAAGTGCGCACCAGCAGCGCGCGTACCATCGCCGACCAGAAGGAACTCCGCCGCCACGTGGGCAAGCTGGACCAGCTTCAGCACGACTGGGGCGACAAGGCCCAGCTCGCGCTCAGCAAAGACCGCGAAGACCTCGCCCGCGCCGCCCTGCTCGAAAAGAAGAAGGCGGCCGACATGGCCGATCAGCTTCGCTCCGAGATCGCCGTGCTCGACGACGCCCTACGTGCCTACGAGGAGGACATCGAGAAGCTGCAGAACCGCCTGCGCGAAGCCCGCAGCCGCCAGTCCTCGATCGCCGCTCGCTTGCAGAGCGCCGAGAATCGCGTCAAACTGCGCACCCTGCTGTCGAGCGAGCGCGTGGACGAGGCCCTGGTACGCTTCGACCAGCTCGAGCGGCGCGTCGACTATGCCGAAGGCCGCGCCGAGGCGATGAGCCTGGGCGACAGCCGCCAGCCGACGCTCGCCGAGGAAATCGCCGCGCTTCAGGACGGCGATACGATCGATGCCGAACTTGCCGAGATGAAGCGCGCCATGAACGCGGACAGGAACGCATCGGAATAACGGCGGCCCACCTGAAATCCCGGCAGGTGCAGGCCGCCCGCAAAGGGCCATGACCGGGAACGCGGATCCTCTCGATCCGACCAGTCGAAAAGAAACGCCCGGCTTCGGTCGGCGCGTTCCCAGGGAAAGGGAACAACCAGTGTCACGCGGACAATTCTATCTCGACAAGTCGAACGCCAAGCTGGCCGGCGTCTGCTCCGGCATCGCCGACTATACCGGCGTCGATACGCTCTGGATCCGCATCGCGGCCGTGCTGCTCACCTTCTTCGTCTCCTTCGTGACGATCCCGATCTACATCGCGGTCGCCCTCATGGCGGACAAGCGGCCGATGAGCCTCTACAGCGAAGCCGAGGAAGAGCGCCTGCTGCGCCGCATGGAGCGTCGCCGCGTACGGCAAGCGGGGCGCCAGGGCTTCGGGCTGATGCGTGCAGCACCGAACCGTTCCGGTCGCCTGCGCGGGGAACTCTCGGACATCGACCGCCGCGTCGCCGAAATGGAAGCCCACTACACCAGCAGCAATTCGCGCCTCGCCGCGGAAATCGACAGCCTGCGCTGATCCGCAAATCGGGTAACAGGGACACGACCTCGATGGAAAACCTCGCCCTTCTCATTCCGCTGGCGCCGTTCATCATCGCGGGCTTCGCGATCTGGACGCGGCACCAGCGCCGCATGGCCGAACTTCAGGTTCAGGCCACCGCCGAAAAGGCCGCGCAATACGCCTCCCACTCCCGCGAACTCGAAGAGCGCGTGCGCGTGCTGGAACGCATCATCACCGATGGCGGCTATAACACCGCCCTCCAGATCGAGGCCCTGCGCGACACGCGCGAGGTGGAAGCCGGCGAACAGGCGAAGGTGAACTGACATGGCCATCGACTATGCGACGCTGGAAGTGCTCTCGCCCGTGCTGGTCACCGCCACGGCGCTCGGCATCGGCGGATGGATCTTCAACAACTGGCTGCGGATGCGCCACGGCTACCCGCTGGAGAATTCCTGGGGCAAGGCGGTCTATCCCAAGGAAGACGCCGAGGCCCATGCCCGCGTGCAACTGCTCACTCAGGAAAACGCGCAGCTTCGCGCCGAGATCGGCTCGATCAAGGACCGTCTCGCCAGCGTGGAGCGGATTGTCACCGATCAGGGTTATGATGTAGCCCGCCAGATCGAGGGCCTGCGCGAGGCCCGCAACGGAATAGGTCATGAGGTGACGCAATGAGTTTCTGGACTGCCGTCGTCGTTATCTTCGCGATCGCCTCGATAACCTGGCTGCGCGCGCAGAAGCTGCGCGGCGAGAAGCCCGGCTTCCGCCTGGAAGGCCATGGCGAGCGCGAACACGAGCTTGAAGGCGAGATCGAGAATTTGCGCAAGCGCATCGCCGTGCTCGAACGCATCGCCACCGACGAACGCCGCGAAAAGGATCTGGCGCGAGAGATCGAAGCGCTACGGGATTGAATATACGTCGTCCCGGACCTGATCCGGGACCGCTGGCCGAGAACAGCCCACTTCACGGCAGGGCTCATCCAAGCAAGCTATCGCCTAAAGAACTGCCAGCGGTCCCGGATCAAGTCCGGGACGACGGCATCCACGGGCCGCCTTTTACGGCACCCGCGCATCCAGTTCCGCCAGCCACACCGCCGCGCCGGCATCGGACGGCGCGCGCCAGTCTCCTCGTGGGCTGAGCGCGCCACCGGAAGACACCTTCGGGCCGTTCGGGATCGCCGAGCGCTTGAACTGACTGAAGGCGAAGAAGCGGCGCAGGAACTTCTCAAGCCACGAACGGATCGTCGCGAGGTCGTATTCGTTCTTGCGATCCTCGGGGAAACCGGCAGGCCAGGTGCCCTTCGCAGTCTCGCGCCAGGCGTGGAGCGCCAGGAAGGCCACTTTGGACGGCTTCTGCCCGAACCGCACGATGTGGTGCAGGAAGAAGTCGTTGAGCTCGTAGGGCCCGATCTTCGCCTCGGTGCTCTGGATCGCGCCGTCCGCCCCGGCTGGTACCAGTTCGGGCGAGATCTCGGTGCCGAGGATGGCGAGCAGCACCTGCTCGGTCTCGGCGCCGAACTGATCGGTCGTGGCGCACCAGCGGATCAGGTACTGGATCAGCGTTTTGGGCACGCCCGCATTGACCGTGTAGTGGCTCATCTGGTCGCCGACACCATAAGTGCACCAGCCGAGCGCGAGTTCCGACAAGTCGCCGGTGCCGATCACGAAGCCGTCGTTCTGATTGGCGAGGCGGAACAGGTAATCGGTGCGCAGGCCCGCCTGCACGTTCTCGAAGGTCACGTCATAGACCGGCTCGCCGTTCGAGAAAGCGTGGCCGATGTCCTGGAGCATCGTCGTCGCCGTGGGGCGGATGTCGATTTCTTCCGCCAAGATCCCTACCGCCCGCATCAGCTTCCAGGCGTTGGCCTTGGTACCCTCGCTGGTGGCGAAACCGGGCATCGTGTAGCCGCGAATGAAGGTGCGCGGCAGGCCCAGCCGGTCGCAGGCACGGGCCGCGACGATCAGGGCGTGGGTCGAATCGAGCCCGCCCGAAATGCCGATCACCATCGACTTCGCCCCGGTCGCCTCGATGCGGCGCATCAGGCCGTCGACCTGGATGTTGAACGCCTCGTAGCAGTCGGCATCGAGCTTGTCGGCGCGCGAGGGCACGAAAGGGAAGCGCGAGATCGGGCGGACAAGTCCGATCTCGCCGCCCGCCGGAGCATGACGGAACGGCACGGTGCGGAACGTCTCCTCCGGCTTGCCCGCAGCTTCCGCGGCGTCGTTGAAGGTGGGCAGGCGCATGCGATCCATGACGATGCGGTCCACGTCCACGTCGGCCACGCAGAGTTCGGGATGGAGCGAAAAGCGTTCCGATTCGGCCAGAAGGTCGCCCAGTTCGTAGATCATGCCCTGCCCGTCCCAGGCGAGGTCGGTCGTGCTCTCGCCATGTCCGGCGGCGGAGTAGACGTAAGCGGCCGCGGCGCGTGCCGACTGCGAGCGGCAGAGCATGTGGCGCTCGTCCGACTTGCCGATCACGATGTTGGAAGCCGAAAGGTTGCACAGCACCGTCGCCCCGGCGAGCGCGCCCAGCGAACTGGGCGGCGTCGCGGCCCAGATATCCTCGCAGATTTCGACGAAGAAGCGGAAGTTCGGCAGCACTTCCGAAGCGAAGACCAGATCGACACCGAAGGGCACGTCCTGCCCGTTCACGCGGATGGCCTGGCCCTTCACCGCCTTGCCGCTGGCGAACCAGCGCTTCTCGTAGAACTCGCGGTAGTTGGGCAGGTAGGACTTGGGCACCACCCCCAGCAGCCGCCCGTGCGCTATGGCCAGCGCGCAGTTGTAGAGCCGGCCCTTGTGCGGCAGCGCCGCGCCGACCAGCAGCACCGGCGACAGATCCGCGCTCGCCCGCACGATCTCGGCCACGGCGGCTTCCACCGCCTCGATCATGGCGGCCTGCAAGTGCAGGTCGTCGATGGCGTAGGAGGAGAGGCACAGTTCCGGGAAGACCAGCAGGTCTACATGCGCCTCATGCGCGCGCCGCGCCTCTGCCAGCACGGCGTCGCGGTTGAAGGCGACATCGGCGGTGCGGACCTTGGGCGTGGACGTGGCGACCCGCACGAAGCCATGTTCGTGCATGGAAAAGAAAGGATGTGCGCTCATGGGCGAATCCCTGACAGGATCGGATGCCAGAAGCAACGCACTCGGCAACTTCCCCTTGCCCTCGCCCGCGCCGCGCTTAAATGGCATGGGCATGCGCAGCCTCGACGACATCCGCGAAGAATACGAGTTTTCCGAAGGCGATGAACGCTATCGCCTGCTGATCGGCCTGGGCGCCGAACTCGATCCCATGCCCGACGCGTTGAAGACGGACGCCACCAAGGTGCGCGGCTGCTCGGCCAGCGTCTGGGTCTATCCGATGGCGCAGGACGACGGCACGCTGCACTTCCTGGCAGACAGCAACGCGGCGATCACCAAGGGCATCGTCTCGCTGGTGATCTCCGCCGTGCAGGACAAACCCGCCGCCGAAGTGGCACGGACCGACATCGCCGCCGCGCTGGAGCCGTTCGACCTCAAGAACCAGCTTTCGTCCAACCGCACCCAGGGCGTACCGAACATGATCGCGCTGATCCGCGAGACGGCGGCGCGTTATGCGCAAGGCGCGGGAAGCGCCGGGGCCGCAGGAACCGCATGAAGCACCTCAGCCGCCACGCATGGATGGCGGCGGGGCTGTTCTTCGTCGCCCTCGGTACGATCGGCATCTTCCTGCCGGTGATGCCCACTGTGGTGTTCTACCTGCTGGCGGCCTGGTGCTTCGGCAAGAGCCATCCGGAATGGGCGGAGCGGCTCTATAACCACCCTCATTACGGCCACAACTTGCGCGAATGGCGCGACCGGCGGGCGATCAGCCGCAAGGGCAAAGTTTCCGCGATCCTGGCGATGAGCGCCTCGATACCTTTCACCTGGTTCACCGTGGGCTGGCCCTGGGTGCTGATCCCCGTGGGCGTGCTGGCAGCGATCGGTCCGTGGATATGGACGCGGGCGGAGTAGCGCGGGCGGAGTAAAACGTCGTCCCGGACTTGATCCGGGACCGCTGGCCTCGCATCACCCAACTCTCGGCAGGGCGCTCTAGCGCTACCTCGCGCCTCAAGAACTGCCAGCGGTCCCGGATCAAGTCCGGGACGACGAACTCTTTTACTCCGGCGAGGTTCTACTCCACCGCCTCGCGCAGCACGGCGATGCCCTGCTCCCGCTGCTGCCGCAGTTCCCGCTTGAGTACCGCCGGATCGCGCGCGACCACGAAGCCGAAGCTCACCCCGCCCTCCTTGCCGATCGTCGCATGGTGGAGCCGGTGCGCCTGCACCAGCCGCTTGGCATAGCCGCGCTTGGGCACCCACTTGAAGTAGCGCTGGTGGACCAGACCATCGTGGATCAGCGTATAGATGACGCCATAGAGCAGCACGCCCAGGCCGATCCAGGTTCCCGGCTCCCAGGCTTCCGGGCCCATGACCAAGGGTGAGCCCACCGCGAACATCGAAATGCTAATCGCCGCGCCGACCAGCGCGTAGAGATCGTTCTTTTCGAGGAGATTGTTATGCGGCTCGTGATGATCGCGATGCCAGGCCCAGCCGAAGCCATGCATGATATACTTGTGACTGGCCCAGGCCACGAACTCCATGGCGGCGGCGGAGGCAAGCACGATCAGGGCCGGAACAAGGGCGGCGGAGAGGAAGGACATGGACGCCTTCTAGCCTCCTCGACGGCAAATGTCAGGCAGTCAGTGCCATATCGATCGCGTGGCACGAAAGTGGGAATGCAGATGCAGCCGTGACGACGCAGGGTGGTACACGGCTGCCCTGCATTCCTCTTATCTTTCAGGCGCCCTCTCCCGTCGGGTCGCAAGGTCGATCTACCGATTTCACCTCGCGACACTTAGTTACAAATGCCGACAGGACTGTGACCTGTGAGTCTTCTGCCGTTCATGTTGGACCTCCTAAATCTGAATGCACGGAACAAACGCCGGTAAACAGAAGGAAAAGTCCCATGCGCAAGATCGCCCGTTTCATCGCTCCCGCTCTGGTTGCTGCGTTGGGCTTCTCGGCCGTCGCGCCGGGCATTGCCGAAGCCGCTGCGCCTCACCGCGAAGCTGCCCGCATCACGCCGAATCGCGAAGCCCGCATCCGCGCCGACATCTCAGGCTTGCGCAATCAGATCGACCGCGCCGCCGCTCGCCGCACTATCAGCCAGCGCGAAGCCCAACGCCTGCGCAACGAAGCGACACAAATCCAGCGTCTCCATGCCACTTATGCGCGGGGCGGACTGACCAGCCGCGAGGTCCAGACCCTTCAGAACCGGATCGACCGCGTCCACGCCGCGCTGCACGCCGAGCGGAACGACCGCAACGGCCACCGCCGCTGATAGCGGCACGACAACGGGGCGCCGCTGATAGCGGCATGACAACCCGCACCGCTGATAGCGGCATGACAGGCGACGCGACTGATCGCGGAAAGCTCCCGTTGACCGCATAGCGAATAATGTTGCGCGAAAAGGCGCGCCGGTTCCCCTTGAATTGCGGGTCCGGCGCGCCTAATCGCCCTTTCACCATGACCACGAAACCGCGCACCCTCTACCAGAAGATCTGGGACGCCCACGTCGTCGACACGCGAGACGACGGAACCAGCCTCATCTATATCGACCGTCACCTCGTGCACGAAGTGACGAGCCCGCAGGCTTTCGAAAGCCTACGCGTGGCCGGTCGTCCGGTGCGCCGTCCCGATCTTACCCTCGCGGTTCCCGACCACAACCTGCCGACCACCGCGCGCAAGGACACCGAAGGACGCGTCCTGCCCATCACCGATCCCGAAAGCGCCCAGCAGCTGGCCGCGCTGAAGCGCAACGCGCCGGAATTCGGCGTGCGCTATATCGACGCCACCGACGCCGAACAGGGCATCGTCCACGTCGTCGGCCCCGAGCAGGGCTTCTCGCTGCCCGGCGCCACGATCGTCTGCGGTGACAGCCACACCGCCTGCCACGGCGGTATCGGCGCGCTGGCCTTCGGCATCGGCACCAGCGAGGTCGAACACGTCCTCGCTACGCAGACCCTGCTGCTCAAGCAGTCGAAGAGCTTCGAGGTTCGCGTCGATGGACAGCTCGGCGCCGGGGTTACCCCCAAGGACGTGGTCCTGCACATCATCGGCGTGATCGGCACTGCCGGCGGCACCGGCTACGTCATCGAGTTCCGCGGCAACGTCTTCGAGGAGATGTCCGTAGAAGGCCGTCTGACCGTCTGCAACATGGCCATCGAAGGCGGCGCCCGCGCCGGCCTGATCGCCCCGGACGAAACCACCATCGCCTATGTCGAAGGCCGCCCTTATGCACCCAGGGGCGAGGACTGGGACAAGGCCGTGGCCTGGTGGAACAGCCTCGCGACCGACCAGGGCGCGACGTTCGACAAGACCGTCTCGATCCGCGCCGAGGATATCCAGCCGACCGTCACCTGGGGCACCAGCCCCGAGGACACGTCTGCGATCGGCGGCGTGGTCCCGGCGCCGGAAGACTTCGCCGACGCTTCCAAGCGCGACGCGGTCAAGGTCAGCCTCGACTACATGGGCCTGACGCCCGGCACCCGCCTCACCGACGTGGAAGTGCAGAACGTCTTCATCGGCTCGTGCACCAACAGCCGCATCGAGGACATCCGCGCCGCCGCGGCCGTGCTCAAGGGCCGTCACAAGGCCGATAACGTCAAATGGGCGATCGTCGTCCCCGGCTCGGGCCTGGTCAAGGCGCAGGCCGAGGCCGAGGGGCTGGACAAGATCATCGTCGAAGCGGGCCTCGAATGGCGCGAACCGGGCTGCTCGGCCTGCCTCGCCATGAATCCCGACAAGGTTCCGGCCGGGGAGCGCTGCGCCTCGACCAGCAACCGCAACTTCACCGGCCGCCAGGGCCCCGGCAGCCGAACCCACCTGATGAGCCCCGCCATGGCCGCCGCCGCCGCGGTCACCGGCAGGCTCACCGATGTGCGCGAACTGGTAGGATAAGCACGACATGTCGAACGATTCGGAAAACAACCTGGCCAGCAAGGCCGCCCTCGCCGCCGGCGCCGCCGTCGGGTCTGCCGCTATCGCCGCAGCGATGCTGTTCGTGAAGCGCCGCAAGGCGCGCCAGAACGAAAAGCCGCTGCACCCCGAACAGGCGCCCGAGACCGACTGATGAAGGCGATCTCCCACGTTGCCGGACGGGCCATCCCGTTCGGCCGCAAGAACGTCGACACCGACGTCATCATCCCGGCGCACTGGCTCAAGACCATCACCCGCGAAGGCCTCGGCAAGGGCGCGTTCGAAGCGGTGAAGAAGGAAGAGGGCAACGTGTTCGAGAACCCTGAGTTCTCGGGCGCGCCGATCCTGATCGCGGGCGACAACTTCGGCTGCGGCTCCAGCCGCGAACATGCCGCCTGGGCCCTCCTCGACATGGGCGTGACCAGCGTGATCGCGCCCAGTTTCTCGGACATCTTCTCGGGCAACGCCTTCAAGAACGGCATCCTTACCGTGGCGCTGCCGCAGGACGCGATCGACCGTCTGATGGAAGTGGCGCAGACCGATCCGATCGAGATCGATCTGGAGACGCAGACCGTCACCACCCGGTTCCAGGATCGCTACAGCTTCGAGATCGACCCCTTCCGCAAGCACTGCCTGCTGGGAGGTCTGGACGAAGTGGGACTGACCATGGCCCAGGGCGATGCGATCGCGGCCCATGAAGCGAAGGCGCGCGACGCCCTGCCGTTCCTGGCAAAGACACCCGCGACGGCCTGAAAACCCATCCTGATACCCCGTCGTCCCGGACTTGATCCGGGACCGCTGGCCGTGAACAGTCCACCTCGCGGCAGGGCGCTCTCAAGCAAGCTACCGCCTCAAGAACTGCCAGCGGTCCCGGATCAAGTCCGGGACGACGGACAAATCTCCATTGCCCCCGCTCGCTTCGCCCCCTATCGGCAGGATGAAGTCCTAATCCGAGGGTATCCGATGACGAGTTTCCAGGATCGCGAACGCGGCGAAGAGGCCAAGTTCGTGCATGATGCAGACACCCAGTTCCGCATCCAGGCGCGCCGCAACCGTCTGCTGGGCGAATGGGCCGCCGCGCGCATGGGCCTTTCTCAGGCCGAAACCGAAGCCTATGCCAAGGCGGTGGTTCAGGCCGACTTCGAGGAAGCCGGTGACGAGGACGTGATCCGCAAGCTGCTGGGCGACCTGATCGCGGCCGGCGTCGATGCCTCGGAACCCGAAATCCGCGTCGCTCTTGAACAAAAGCAGGTCGAGGCGCGCCGCGCCTTCCTCGGCTGAATTTAGGAAGGAACGTCACCATGGCGATGCCTGCCAGTGAAATCGAAGCCATGATCCGCGCTGCGCTGCCCGACGCGGAAGTGGAGATCACCGATCTTGCCGGAGACGGCGACCACTATGCCGCGCGCGTCACCAGCGCCGCCTTCGCGGGCAAGCCTCGCGTGGCCCAGCACAAGATGGTCTACGAAGCGCTGGGCGGCCGCATGGGCGGCGTGCTCCACGCCTTGCAACTCACCACCGCCGTCCCCAACTAATGTCGGCACATTCTGAAGGTTTTAGCGAAATGTCCGACGTCAACGCCCGTATCGACGCGATTGTAAAGAACAACGACATCGTCCTGTTCATGAAGGGCACCCCGCTGTTCCCACAGTGCGGCTTCTCCAGCCGTGCGATCGCCATCCTCGAACAGCTTGGCGCGCCGTATGAAAGCGTAGACGTGCTTCAGGACATGGAAATCCGCCAGGGCATCAAGGCATATTCGGATTGGCCCACGATCCCCCAGCTCTACGTGAAGGGCGAATTCGTTGGCGGCAGCGACATCATGATGGAGATGTACGAAGCAGGCGAGCTGCACCAGCTCTTCATCGACACCGGCCTTGCCACCCAGGGCTGATCGGCTCCATCGCAGGCAATTCTGAAGCGTCCGGGGGGAACCTCGGGCGCTTTTTCGTGACGGCGTGAATGGAAGTGGCTCGGGGAGACGGGGCCGGGAGACATTCGGCCCCGTCTCGATCGAGAATACTCGAGGGTACGTTTATCCTATAAGCACGAGGCGTGCCAATTGCGGGATAGCGCCAAATTTCGCGGTTTTCCGAGGACGCTCAAGCATTCCGCCCACCAAACTGTAAAACATACCGACAGGCGCGATAGGTTGCGGATCGCTCCGTCCAGACGCACGATTACGCTTGCCTCTCCCGGTGGGGCACGCAAACTCGCGCCATGACCCTCTACGCTCCCAGCAACGATCCCATGCCCGCGGACGGCCCGCAGGTCGTGCCCGCAGCCACTCTCGTGATCTTCCGCAACGCTGCCGACGGTGGGCCTCCAGAACTGTTGATGGTCCAACGCGCCCGTGAAATGCGCTTTGCGGGCGGTGCGGCAGTCTTTCCCGGCGGCCGCGTCGATCCTGCCGATCGTGAGCTGGCCGCCGCGCTCCTACCGGATGAGCCCATCGAACTGGCCGCCGCAAGGATAGCGGCCATTCGCGAGACTCTGGAAGAAACCGGTCTGATGGTAGCAACCCACCAGCCCGTCAGCGCTGCGGAAGCGGCTCGCGCGCGCCTCATGTTGCTGGAGCAGGGTGCTCTCGCCCCGGTGCTTGGGCATTTCGGCTGGACGCTCGCGCCCGGACGGCTTGTGCTCTATGCCCATTGGTGCCCACCGTGGGACAAGGGGTTCGATACGCGGTTCTTCGTAGCCGACCTGGGCACCGGCGCCGTGGACGTGACCGTGGACGCCACCGAAAACACCCGGCTGTTCTGGACCAGCGCCGCGCAGGCGCTCGACATGGCGGACCGGGGCGAGATTGCGGTGATCTTTCCAACGCGCCGCAATCTGGAGCGGCTTGCCCGCTTCGCCAGCCACGAGGAGGCGCTTGCCGATATTCGCCGTCACCCGGTGGAACGCATCCATCCTCGGATCGAGAAGGTCGATGGCGAGGAATGGCTGCTGATCCCGGATGGCCATGGCTATCCGGTGCGCGGGCAGCTCAAGGCCAAGGCCGATCGCGGCTGATCCGCGATCGGCCTTGGCCGGAAGGTCAGGTCAGGCCGGTTCCGGCTCGGGAACGGCGTCCGGCCCTTCCAACTTGGGACCGGTCGCCGCGAACAAGCCCAGTACGATAGCCAGTACGAAGAATACCGTCATCGCCTTGATCGCCGGGTCGTAGCTGCCGGTGAGCGTGAAGGCCTTGGCCGATCCGATCACGGCCGAGGCGATGAAGGGCAGGCCGATCAACGTGTTCAACCCGAAGCCACGGCTGTAGCTGGCCTGCCCGAAGGTGTCCGAAAGACCGCGACCCAGCGTGGGAATCGCACCGACACCGTGCATGCCGATCAGGCCCACGACGATGGCCGCAACGGCAAACGATGGATGAAGCAGCAACACCGCCCAGAGCATCGCGCAGTTGAAACCGATAAGCGCCAGCGAGCGACCGCCGCCCAGCTTGTCTGCCAACCATCCGAAGATGATCGACCCGGCAAACCCGGCGAGCGACATGATCGACTGGAGCTGCGCCGATTCTGCGCGCGTAAAGCCCCAGGATTCCCCCATGGGCACCAACAGCGAGCCAAGCATGATGGAACTTGTCATGCTGGCTACCGCCGCCAGGCAGAGTGCCCAAAACCGGGGCGCGGCGAGCAATTGGGCGACACTGAGCGATCCGTCCGAGGTGCGCCGGTCAGCGGAAACCGGGGCTTCGGTCTCCCTGCCGGGCGGATGGTCGATTGCCATCAGGCTGAGCGGAATCAGGATCGCGGCGGTGACGAGGCCGATGGTCAGGTAGAGCGTGGTCGGCGCGATGCCATCCAGCATGCTATGCAGCAGCCACGGCATGATCGCGATCACCACCGGCAGGTGAACGATGCCGAGCGCGAGCCCGCGATTGCCGTGGAACCAACGCGTTACCAGCGTGGCGGGTCCGATCGATCCGGCGAGGCTCAGGGCAGGTCCGAAGAACAGCCCATAGGCAACCAGATAAAGCGCGTAGCTTTGGGTGAAGGCCAACAGGACATATCCGCCCGCCGCCAGGACCGATCCGGCCAGCAGCAGCAACCGCAGGGATATTTTCGCGATCAGCACGCCCACGAAAGGAGCCAGTATCGATGAACCCACCAGCACCAGGGGGATACCGGCAGCAGCAGCCTCCGCACTGACACCGAGCCGCTGCTCTACGGAAGCCAACATGATCCCAAAGGATCCCATGATGGTGCCGATGATCAGGTTGTGCGCCACCCCGGCGATGACACCCATGCGAATGGCCAGAGGGTGATTCGGAATATCCGGCGTGTCGCCGGCTGCATGTGCCATGGTTCTCTCCCGGATGGCGAAGTGCCGGCTTTTCGCCGTGCGTGTCTTTGCCGGGAGGATACGTGGCCGATGACCGGGTGCGAGACTATTGCTCCCTACACCGGAAAATAACGCCTGGGCGAAGTAGCGCTTCGTCTGAAAAATGCCTTCGGCATTTTCATTGCGGCACCAGCCCACGCCCCCACCCGACCACCCGCAGGATACTACCAATGGTGGTCGGGTGGGCGCGCGGGCTGGTGCCGCGAAATTCGCATTCCGCGAATTTCGAAAATCGGCTCTAACCGACCGCCCGCCGATCCGGCGTGAACGTCGCGTGGAGCCGAACGAGATGGTCCACCACGGGCGCGTAGAGCGGGCGGTCGAACTCGATGCCCGCGAAGTCTCCGCTGATCCAGCGGACGATGCCGGTGAGGCCTTCCAGCCCTTGAGGGCGAATCAGCACGCGCATGCCCACGCGGAAGAACGGCTCGGCCATGTGGAGGCAGCAGCCTTCGGCGGTGATGTCGGAAATCTCGCCCCGATCGCGCAAGCCGCTGGCCGTGCGGCATTGCGCCGCCAGCGAAACCGGCTGTCGGCGAGATCGGCGCTGGAGGAAGGGGCGGTCCATGGTCCGGTTATGCAGCAAACCGGTTGATCAACTCTTAAATCGCCCCTTCGACAGCCGGCGCTTCATCCTGCTTCCGGGCCAGTCGTTTGGCCAGCACGGCGCAGACCATCAGCTGGATCTGGTGGAAGAACATCAGCGGCAGGATCACGGCGCCAACTTGCGCCGCCGGGAACAGCACGCCCGCCAGCGGGACGCCGGTGGCCAGGCTTTTTTTGGAGCCGCAGAACAGGATCACCAGACGATCCTCGTGGCGGAAGCCCAGCAGACGGCCCAGCACATTGCCGATCACCATGATGGCAGCCAGCAGCGCAAGCGAAAGAACCGCGATCAGCGCCAGCTCCGCCGGGGTCACCTTCTGCCACAGCCCTTCCAGCACGGCGGCGCCGAATGCCGTATAGACCACCAGCAGGATCGAGCCGCGATCGGTATAGCCGATCACTTTCTTGTGGCGTTGCACGAAGCCGCCGATCCAGGGCCGCAGCAGATGCCCGGTCACGAAAGGCAACAGCAGTTGCAGCGATATCGAAACGATCGGATCGGTCGAGAAGCCCTGCGCTCTGCCGGTGATGAACAGCGCCGTCAGCACGGGCGTGACGAAGATCCCGGCAAGGTTGGAGAACGAGGCGCTGCACACCGCCGCCGCCACGTTCCCGCCTGCTATCGCGGTGAAGGCGATCGAGGACTGTACGGTGGAAGGCAGCAGGGTGAGGAACAACATGCCCGTGCCCAGCGAGGGCTCCAGTCCGGGAATCGCCCTGATGCCAAGCCCCAGCAGGGGGAAGATCACGAAGGTCAGGCAGCCGACCGTCAGGTGCAGCTTCCACGCTCGCGCGCCTTCGAGGATCGCCTCACGCGAAAGCTTTGCGCCGTGCAGGAAAAACAGCAGCGCGATGGCGGCGTCGGTCACACCGCCGGCGAGTCCCGCCCATATCCCCCGCGCCGGCAGCACGGAGGCCAATCCGACGGTCGCGAGCAGCATCAGGAGGTAGGGATCGATGTTCAGCCGGGCGAGAAAGCGATTCATGCGCCCTCCCTTAGGCTCTCGCGCTCCTCGGCAAAACCCGCAACCGAGCCGCGACCATGCAAAAACCGAAAGAACAGTAGGATGTGGCGCGCCCGACAGGGTTCGAACCTGTGACCCCAAGCTTAGAAGGCTCGTGCTCTATCCAGCTGAGCTACGGGCGCGCGTCGCGCCTCCCATAGCGCGGTTCGCCGCTCGCGCAAACCGCATGGACGTCGCAAGTTGTGCTTTGCGGCGTTGCGGCGACGGGTTACGCACAGCCGATGAGCGAAGCAGACCTTATCGGCCCCGATTTTTCCGGCTCCGGTTCTTCCGGGCCGGATACTCCCGGCAGCCTTGCCCGCATCGACGGCCTGGCCGGTGCGCGACGCCACTTCCGCTATTTCGACTACATGCTGGTCGCCTTTGTCGTCATCCTGCTGCTCTCCAACCTGATCGGCGCGGCCAAGCAGGCGCAAGTCGATTTTCCGCTGGTCGGCCCGGTCACGTTCGGCGCGGGGGTGCTGTTCTTCCCCGTCTCCTACATCATCGGCGACGTGCTGACCGAGGTCTACGGCTATGCCAACGCCCGCCGCTGCATCTGGGTGGGCTTCTTCGCGCTGCTGTTCATGGTGCTGATGAGCGTGGTGGTGGTCGGGATTCCCGCCAATCCCGAATGGGCGCTCGCCTCGGCAACCTACACGGTCGCCGGCCAGCAGGTGACGGCGCCGAACCAGGCCGCCTACTATGCGATCTTCGGGCAGACCCCGCGTATCGTCTTCGCTTCCGTCTGCGCGTTCTGGGCCGGCGAATTCATCAATTCCTTCGTGCTGGCGCGGATGAAAGTCTGGACCCGCGGCAAGCACTTGTGGACCCGCACCATCGGGTCGACGGTGTTCGGCCAGGGCGTGGACAGCGCGCTGTTCTACCCGCTCGCCTTCCTTGGCGTCGCCGGATTCACGCCGCATTCGATCGCCCTGCTGGCGTTGACGCAATGGCTGATCAAGACCGGATGGGAAGTCGTGCTTACGCCCCTGACTTACGCCGTCGTCGGCTGGCTCAAGCGGCGCGAGGGCGTGGACGTGTTCGACAGCAACGTGGACTTCTCGCCTTTCGCGAAGACGGGCAGACCGGCTGCCACTTAAGAATAAACCGCGCCTTCGGCTTGGCATGACCGGCCCACCCCGTTAGGTCCGCGCCGACCATGCTCGATCGCATCCTCCTGTCCCGTTTCCGCAACCATCGCGAAACTGCGGTGGACGGCACGGCGCAGTTCAATCTCCTGGTCGGCGAAAACGGCGCGGGCAAGACGAACGTGCTCGAAGCCATATCGCTGCTTTCGCCCGGACGGGGACTGCGCCGCGCCGGGCTGGGCGACATGCCGGGCCAACAGTTCGACGGCGGCTTCGCGGTCAGCGCCGCGCTTCTCGTGGAGGGTGAAGAGCCGGTGCAACTCGGCACCGGCGTTCTGCCCGAACGTCCGGGACGGCGGTTGGTCCAGATCAACGGAGCCGAAGCGCCCGCCGTGCGGCTGGCGGAATGGATGTCTATCGGCTGGCTGACCCCGGCGATGGACCGGCTCTTCGTGGAGGGCGCCGGCGCGCGGCGCCGGTTCCTGGACCGGCTGGTGCTGGCCGTCCGCCCCGATCACGCCGGCAATGCGACGCGCCTGGAGAATGCGCTGCGCGAACGCAATCGCCTGCTCTCGGACGACATGCCCCCCGACCCCCGCTGGCTCGATGCGATCGAAATGCAACTTGCCGAGGCCGGATCGATGGTCGCCATGGCCCGTGCCGATCTGGTCGAAAAGCTGGAGCACACTCTTGCCGCCTTGCCGGAATCGCCGTTCGCGCGGCCTTCGCTCGCCTATCAGCCGGGCGGGCCGATCGAAGCCGAGGCTCTCATCCGCGCGCTTCGCGAAGGCCGCGCGCGCGAGCGCGCAGCACAGCGCACCCTGACCGGACCGCATCGCGACGAGATCCGCGTCACTCTGTCAGGGAAGGGCCAGCCCGCCGCCGACTGCTCGACCGGCGAGCAGAAGGCGATGCTGATCGCGATCACGCTGGCCCACTCGCAGCTTCTGGAAGGCGGCGCGGAGCAGCGCCCGCGCCTGCTGCTGCTGGACGAAGTGGCCGCCCATCTCGACCCGCTGCGACGCGAGGCCCTGTTCGATCGCCTGCGGGCAGGCTCGGCGCAAGTCTGGCTGACCGGCACGGAAATTGCGCCGTTCGATGCCATCGCCAAGGAGGCGGCCGTCTGGGAGGTCAGCTCGGGTTCGGTCCGCCGCTTAAGTTAGGAAGCGCCTCCACCACGTCGTCCACCGTGGCGCTGACGATCGCGTCGATGCCCAGCGCGGTCGGGTGGACGTGGTCCTGCTGCATCAGATCCGGCTTGTCGATCACCGGCTGAAGGAAGAACGGCACCAGCGTTGCCCCGTATTTCTGGGCGAGCTGGGGGTAGATCGGATTAAACTTTTCCGCATAGTCCTTGCCCAGATTGGGTGCAGCCATCATGCCCAGCAGGACGATGCGAATGTTATCGCCCTTCAGCCGCTTCAGCACGTCCTCCAGGTTTCGGCGCGTCTCCGCAGGCGGCAGCGAACGCAGCATGTCGTTGCCGCCCAGGCTGACGATCGCAAGCTCCGGTTTCGGGGACTGGCTCTTCAACGTGAAGTCCAGCCGCTCCAACCCCGCCGCCGTGGTATCTCCGGAAACGCCGGCATTGGCGATCTTCGCATTCACCCCGCGCGCTCTCAGCGCCTGTTCGAGCCGGTCGGGGTAGCTTTCGCCGTCGTCGAGGCCGTAGCCTGCCAGCAGGGAATCTCCGAAGGCCAGAATCGGCCGCTCCGGCCCCATGACGGGAATCGCGGGCGGGGCATCGACGGCGTTCTGCGTCTGCTCCGAGGCAGTCGATGCCGCTCTATCTGCTCCCCCATTTTCACTGCCGCCGCAGGCGCCGAGCAGGACTGGCAGCAGCAGCGCGGGAACCAGCAGGACTTTCGCATGAGCGCGCAAGGCTTTCTCCTTGAAAAACGGGGTTTCGCCTCGCCATATGGGGCCTGTGAACGATCCTTCCCAGCCCCCCGCCCCGTCAATTCTCGCGCAGGACCTGCGTCTCACCCTCGGCAGCGGCGACAGCGCGGTCGAAATCCTCAAGGGGATCGACCTCGTCGTGCCCCGGGGCCAGACCGTGGCGCTGCTCGGCCCCTCCGGCTCGGGCAAGTCCTCGCTGATGTCGGTTCTTTCCGGACTGGAGCGGGCGAGTTCAGGCTCGCTGAGCGTTGCCGGAGAAGATTTTGCGGCCATGGACGAGGATGCGCTGGCCCGCGCGCGACGCGGGCGGATCGGCGTGGTGCTCCAGGCATTCCATCTCCTGCCGACGATGACCGCGGTCGAGAACGTGGCGACCCCGCTGGAGCTGGCCGGAATGGCCGACGCCCGTGAGCGGGCCGAGGCGGAACTGGCCGCCGTGGGCCTCGGCCATCGCCTTTCGCACTATCCCGCGCAGCTTTCCGGCGGCGAACAGCAGCGCGTGGCGATCGCCCGCGCGCTGGCGCCGCGCCCCTCGCTGGTCTTCGCCGACGAACCGACCGGCAATCTCGATGCCGCCACCGGCGCCACGATCGTCGACCTGCTGTTCACCCGCCGCGCAGAAGCGGGGGCGACCCTGCTCATCATCACCCATGACGAAAGCCTTGCCCATCACTGCGAGCGCGTGGTGACCCTGGCCGATGGCCGGATCGCGAGCGACCGACTTGCCTGAGCAATCGCCTGCTTCGACGCTTCCCGCCGGCTCCTTTCCCAGCGCCTCCCTTCCCTGGCGTACCGCCTGGAAACTGGCCCGGCGCGATCTTTCGGCGCGGTTCAAGGGCCTGCGCCTGCTGCTGGTCTGCCTGTTCCTGGGCGTCGGCGCGCTGGCCGCCATCGGTACGCTGACAGGCTCGATCGAGCGCGAATTGACGACTCGCGGGCGGGAGGTGCTGGGCGGCGACATCGAACTCAAGACTTGGCAACGCAGCCTGTCGGCAAAGGAAATCTCCGCGCTCGCCCGCTATGGCAAGGTTTCGGCAGGACTGCGCTTGCAGGCCATTGCGCGCAAGGGCGACCTCACGGCACCCGTGGCGCTGAAGGCGGTGGACGTGCATTGGCCGCTTTATGGCCGCCTGGAACTCAAGGACGGTCGCCGGGTCGGCGCTCCACCGCAAGGCGTGGTCTGGCTGTCGGAAGGGACGGCGGCGCGGCTGGAAGTGAGACCGGGCGATACCGTGTCCCTCGGCGGCGTGGACCAGCGCGTCGGCGGCGTGATCGCCAGCGATCCGGAAAAGCTCTCCGAAGGCTTCGCGCTGGGCGACACCGCGATTTCGACGCTCGACTTGCCCGAGCGCGCGGGGCTGACCCAGCCGGGCGCCATGTATCGCAGCGCCACCCGCGTGCGCTTTGCCGATCCGGTTCGCGATCCGGAGACCGTGGTCGATGCGCTCAAGAAGCGCTTCGGCGACGATGCCTTCGACGCCCGCACCCGCAACGCGGCATCGCCTTCCACGCAGCGCTTCGTCGGCCGGATGGGTCAGTTCCTTGCGCTGGTGGGCCTGGCGGCGCTGGTCATCGCCGGGATCGGCATCGGCGGCGGGGTATCGTCTTATCTGGAAGCGCGGCGGACCTCGATCGCGACGCTCAAGGTGCTCGGCGCCACGAGCCGCGACATCGCGCGGATCTATCTGCTGCAAGTGGGCGCGGCGGCGCTTGTCGGAAGTGTCGCCGGGCTCGTGGCAGGCGTGCTGGTAACGCCGCTGCTGGCGCAGGCGCTGGGATCGCTGCTTCCGGTCGATACGGGATTCACGATATCCCCTGCCGCGCTGGCGACGGCTGCGGCCTATGGACTGCTGGTGGCGCTGATCTTCGCGGCGCCGCCGCTTGCAAGGGCGCGCAGCTTCCCGGCCATGGCCCTGATGCGCGCGCAAGTGGCGCCGTTGGCCGCGAAACGCCGGGCATGGCTGCTGCCCGTGGGCCTCGGCCTCGCCGCCGTGGTCGCCCTGGCGCTGCTCAACGCCGCCCAGCCGCTGGTGACACTAGGCTTCCTGGCCGGCGCCGCGCTGATGCTCGCCTTGCTGGCGCTGATCGGGCTGGGCATCCGTCACCTTGCCGCGCGCCTGCCCCGCCCGCGCGACCCCATGCTGCGCGCAGGCCTCGCCAACCTCCATCGTCCCGGCGCGCAAACCGGCGCCTTGGTGACGGCGCTGGGCTTCGGCCTGTCCGCCTTCGTGCTGATCGCCGCCGTCCAGACGAGCCTTGATGCCAATATCCGCAAGACCGTGCCGGCCCGCGCCCCGGCCTTCTTCCTGCTCGACGTTCCGAAGGACAAGGCCGGCGAACTGCGCCAGATCGCCGGACGCGAGATGCCCGGCGCGATCGTGCGGACGGTGCCGAACATGCGCGGCCGCATCCTCGCCTATGGCCCGAAGGACCGCATGACCCGCGTATCGGACCTGAAGGAAATTCCCGAGGACGCCTGGGCCCTCAAGGGCGAGCGTGGCCTGACTTATTCGGCCAAGGTGCCGGAAGGCAGCACCGTCACCTCCGGCCGCTGGTGGCCTGCCGACCACAGGGGAGAGGCGCTCGTTTCGGTGGACGAAAAGTTCGCGCAGACGGTGGGCCTGAAGGTGGGAGACTACCTGACGGTCGGCCTGCTCGGGGTGGAGCGCACCGCAAGGATTGCCGCGCTGCGCCGGATCGACTGGGACACGCTGGGCTTCAACTTCGTGCTGGTGTTCTCGCCCAGCGCGCTGGCGGATGCGCCGCACAATCTGGCAGCGACCATCGAGGGTCCGGACGGAAAGGCTTCAGGTGGGCTGCTGCCGCGCCTCGCACGCGCCTTCCCGTCAAGCTCGGTGATCGAAACCGGCACAGTGCTGCGCGATGCGCGCGATCTGCTGGACCAGATGACTCTGGCCATTCTCGCTGCCGCCTCGGTGGCCGTGCTGGCGGGCCTTGCGGTGCTGTTCGGCGCGATCGCGGCGGCGCGCGCCAGCCGCACTTACGACAACGTGATTTTGCGCGTGCTGGGCGCCAGCCGGGGCCAGCTCCTGCTGCTTCAGGTGGCGGAGTACGGGCTGATCGCCATGGTGCTCGCCCTGGTCGCGCTGGGCGCGGGCAGCGCCATGGCCTGGGCGGTGATCGTCAAGCTGTTCGAGTTCGACTGGTTGCCCGATTGGCCACGCATCCTGGCCGTGCTCGGCGCCGGGATCGTGCTGATCCTGACGTTTGCCCTCGCCGGTTCGCTGCCGCTGTTGCGCGCGAAGCCGGCAAGGGCATTGCGGGAGCTTTAGAGCATTTTCTAATCAGGTGGAATCACCTGATGACTCGGAAAATGCGGCAAACCAGAAACTTAGAGCGGTTGATCCGGTGCACCGGATCGGAAACCGCTCTAAGCCCGGAACTTAAGCGAAGACTTCCGCACCGGTGGGGTCGCGCGGGTCCATGCCGAAACGGTTGGGGCCGGGGGTGCCGGGCAGGCAAGTGATGACGAAGGAGGCGATCGTCGCGATCCAGCCGACGAAGGGAATCACGCCGAGGACGATCAGGCCCAAATACCACCAGCCGCTCATGTCGCGGTCGTGGAAGCGGCGCACCGCCACCGCGATGCTGGGAATGAACACGGCAAGGCTGTAGATGCCCGCAAGACCGACGAGAACGAAGAAGCCCGCGCCGAACAGAGCCGAGGGATCACCGCCTTGTTCCAGCTGCTGGAATGCGCCGAAGGAAAGCCCCAAAGCCATCGAAATGCCCAGGATAACCGCGAAAACGATGAAGTTCAGCAGGGCGAAACCCCAGTATTCGATCCGCAACGAACGCCCCTTGAAGTCCGCGTAGCGCTTGAACGGCAGGATCATATATTCGAACATCGTCTTTTCCCCTCTTGCTCAATGCCTTGCTCGATGGCGCGAGTATAGGCCGCGAAGCGAAGCGGGCAAGGCGCGGAAATGTTCCGGCAAGACGGGAAAAAGGAAAAGGGACGAAAGCAGTTTGGAAATTCGCCGCAGGCGAATTTTGCGGCACCGGCCCCAATTGGTTTCTGGCGCCCCCACCCTACCACCCAACGGTACTATCCTGCGGGTGGTAGGGTGGGGGCGCGGGCCGGTGCCGCTCTAAAATGCCCCGCGGGGCATTTTTCAAGGAAAACGCGCAAGGAAAAGGGACGCGCGGGAAACCCTGCGCGTCCCTGGCTAAGTTTGCGGTTCCTGCGTCTCCTCCCCTGCCGCCGGCTCCGCATTGTCGCGCTCCGGCTGTGCGCCGGTAACGCGCCGCCGCACCATGACGGCGCAGCTGGATATCGATCCTGTGGATGACGAAGCCGACCGACGGGAAAACCCGTTGGAAAAGCCTTGAGCATCCTCTCCCGGCGGCGGTGCACTTCTCGAGTCACCGTCTCGCCCTTGATTACGCAGCCGACACTAAGAGAATAATGCGAGGGGAACAATCACTCTTGCAGGCAATCAAACGGCTAATTCGAAAGCATCTTCCGGATGTGACACAAGTGCCACAATTGCACGGAACGCCTTGCGCGCTTGCCGAATTTGCCGGGATCGGTTAAGGGCGCGCCAATTTTGCGGCGCAGCATGCGCTGCTGGCCAACTCCTCGAACCGATAGGCACTGCATGTCAGCCCCGCTTCCCTTGCGCAATATCGCAATCATTGCGCACGTCGACCACGGCAAGACCACCCTCGTCGACCAGCTTTTCCGCCAGTCCGGCACCTTCCGTGAAAACCAGCGCATCGAAGAACGCGCCATGGACTCGAACGACCTCGAAAAGGAACGCGGGATCACCATCCTTGCGAAGCCGACCTCGATCGAGTGGAACGGCTACCGCATCAACATCGTCGACACACCCGGTCACGCCGACTTCGGCGCCGAAGTGGAACGCATCCTCTCGATGGTCGACGGCGTCGTCCTGCTGGTCGACTCGTCGGAAGGCGCGATGCCGCAGACCAAGTTCGTCACCGGCAAGGCGCTCGGCCTCGGCCTGAAGCCGATCGTCGTCGTCAACAAGATCGACCGTCCCGACGGCCGTCACGCCGAAGTGCTGGACGAAGTGTTCGACCTCTTCGTCAGCCTCGACGCCAACGACGAGCAGCTCGACTTCCCGACCCTCTACGCTTCGGGCCGCAACGGCTACGCCAGCTACGATCCGGATGCCCGCGAAGGCAACCTGACCCCGCTGTTCGAAAAGATCGTCGAGCACGTCCCCGCGCCGAACCTCGACCAGGACGCGCCGTTCTCGTTCCTTGCCACCCTGCTCGACCGTGACAACTTCATGGGCCGCGTCCTCACCGGCCGCGTCCAGACCGGCACGCTGAAGGTCAACGACCCGATCCGCGCCATCGACGCCGACGGCAAGGTGATCGAAGTCGGCCGTGCCACCAAGGTGCTGTCGTTCCGCGGCCTCGATCGCGTTCCCGTGGAAGAAGCCCGCGCCGGTGACATCATCGCGCTGGCCGGCCTCGAAAAGGCGACCGTTTCGAACACCATCGCCGATCCCTCGGTTTCGGTGCCGATCAAGGCCCAGCCGATCGATCCGCCGACCCTGGCGATGCGCTTTGCCGTCAACGACTCGCCGCTCGCGGGCCGTGAAGGCGACAAGGTGACCAGCCGCATGATCCGCGACCGCCTGATGCGCGAAGCGGAAACCAACGTTGCCATCCGCGTCACCGAATCGGCCGACCGCGACAGCTTCGAAGTGGCCGGTCGCGGCGAACTTCAGCTGGGCGTCGTCATCGAAACGATGCGCCGCGAAGGCTTCGAACTGGGCATCAGCCGCCCGCGCGTGCTGTTCGGCACCGACGAGAAGGGTGGCCGCACCGAGCCGTACGAAACCGTCGTGATCGACGTGGACGACGAATTCTCGGGCACCGTCGTCGAGAAGATGCAGCGCCGCAAGGCCGAGCTTACCGACATGCGTCCTTCGGGCGCCGGCAAGACCCGCATCACCTTCTCGGCCCCTTCGCGCGGCCTGATCGGCTACCACGGCGAGTTCCTGTCGGACACCCGCGGCACCGGCATCATGAACCGCCTGTTCGAGAAGTACGACGCGCACAAGGGTCCGATCGAAGGCCGCCAGAACGGCGTGTTGATTTCGAACGGCACCGGTGAAGCCGTCGGCTACGCGCTGAACAGCCTCGAAGACCGCGGCATCCTGTTCGTGAAGCCGCAGGAAAAGATCTACGAGGGCATGATCATCGGCGAAAACGCCAAGCCCGACGATCTCGAAGTGAACCCGATGAAGTCGAAGCAGCTGACGAACTTCCGTTCGACCGGCAAGGACGACGCCATCCGCCTCACCCCGCCCCGCGTCATGACGCTGGAGCAGGCGATCGCCTATATCGACGACGACGAAATGGTCGAAGTGACCCCGCAGTCGATCCGTCTGCGCAAGGCCTTCCTCGACCCGAACGAGCGCAAGAAGCAGAGCCGCAAGAAGGACTGATCCTTCCGGCGCTTCGGCGCCATCGGCCGATCCGGATAAACGGGCCCGGATAAAAAAAGGGGCGGCAACCACAAGGTTGCCGCCCCTTTCTCGTGTACTGGAGCCGTTTTTGGCCCTCTCCCAATCAGGGTATGGTCGGGATCAGAACTGGAAGCCGACCGTCGCGCGCAGCGAGTGATACGAAAAGTTCTTGTTCGATCCCTTGATGCTCGTCGAGCCCGAATCGATCAGGAATGGATTGGTTGCCGGCGCCGTGCCGGGACCGACTTCGACGCTATACTTGTTGTCGTTGTAGCGGTTGTAGAGGTATTCGAGGCCCAGGCTGACGTTGCGGGCGACCATGATTTCGCCGCCGCCGCCTGCCTGCCAGCCCCAGACCAGCTTGTTGTTCCGCTGCGGATCGAACGAGTTGGCGGTGTTGGTGGTCAGGAAGGTGTGGTCGATCTTGGCGACACCGCCGCCGCCCGTCACATAGAACAGCGCGCCGCCGCCGGGGGTGTAGCCGGCGCGCAGGCGGGCATTGAGGCCGTAGTCGAGCTGGCGCTGGATGACGTAGCTGGCGGGCGTGCTGCTGAAGCCGGACGTGGCATCCTTGGCCTCGCTCTTTACGCCTTCCACCAGGCCGCCGAGCACGAAGTTGCCCATGCGCTTGTCGTAACCGAAGCGTACGCCGTATTCGGCGCCGTCCTTGTCGCTGCGGCAACCGCCGTCAGGGGTCGAGCCCAGTGCGCGTCCGTTGCAGAAGCCGGGAGCGAAGGCATTCGCCCCTGCGGCGGTGTTCACCGTATTGTCGTACCGACCGTCACCGTCGGTATCGAAGCGCAGGCCGTCTCCGCTGTCGTTGCCCCGCGTCGAAAGGCCGCCGAATGCCTGAACATAAGGTCCGTCGAAGTGGCTGTCGCGCGCGGGGGTGTCGACGGCGATCGGCGCCGTATCGTCCTGCGCCATGGCCGGAACCGCAACGACGGCAACGGCAAGGCCGATTGCCGACGAAAGAAGGCGGGCAGTTTTCATGGTAATATCCCTGTCAAATTCATGCTTGGCTCTGCGTGAAGTTCAACCAGTGGATTTTGTTTCCTTTTCTGCGACGAACCGAAGCCGAATAGCAGATAGGCGGAGGATCGACGCAGGATCATTCATACAATCCTATACAAACCTGAACGAAATCTGCTCATCGCGCTTCGATCCGGTTCAGCCTCACCAGCGTAGAAGAACTTCAACAAGGGACGAGACCCCGGCCCCACCGGAGCCCCTGCCCAGCAAGGAGTTTCGACTATGACATTCTTCCGCAACACCGCGATCGCCACTGCCCTCGCCGCAACGGCGCTGGCAAGCGCCACCCCCGCGATGGCGCGCGACCACTATCGCAACAACGACAACACAGCCGCCGTCGCTATCGGCGCCGGGGTGATCGGCGTGGCCCTGGGCGCGATCCTCGCTTCGAACAATAACCGCGATCGCTATCGGGACGATCGCTATTATGGGAGCAGCTACGGCTCCGCCTACGACAGCAGCTGGCAGTATCGCGACGGCTGGTACTGGGACCGCGACGGCGGACGCCATAACCGCGACGACTACGACCGTTACCAGCGCGGCGACTATCGCCGTGGATACGACCGCGATCGCGGTGACTTCCGCCGCGGCTACTGATCGAGACGAACCACCGAGGCAGACCGGAAAAACCCCTCTCCGGCCTGCTGGAGACGCCCGGCCTAACGGCCGGGCGTCTTTGTTTCATCGGCATTTTTCATGCGATAGACGGTTCGTCGCAGGAAAGGCCGAATTCACGCCAAGTTCACCCCTAGGGGCGGATTTTGAACCTCCAACGTGCCCACCGACTCCGCCGTAACTTGGTTGGCCCGGAAAGGAGTGCGATATGATCAAATTGAACTGGAAGTCCTTCGGGCTTGCGACAGCGCTTGCGGCCTCGGCCCTGACCGCTTCCGCGCCGGCCATGGCGCGAGACTACTACGACAGAGGCGGAAACGACGCGGCCATCGCCATCGGCGCGGGCGTGATCGGCCTCGCTCTCGGCGCGGCTCTGGCCGATCGCGACGACGACCGATACTACGATCGCGGGTATTACGATTCGCGCCGATACGTGACCGTTCGCGACCGACCCGGCTATTACTACTACTATGACGGCGCGCCTAACCGGTACTACCGGGATCGCTACTACGACCGGTACTATGCGCCTTACTATCGGGACCGCTGGAACGGTCGCGACCGCTGGCGCGACGGCCGCCATGCCTGGCGGGACGATCGCCGGGGCTGGAGGGGCGACCGGAACCGTTGGGATCGTGGCCGCGACCGCTGGGACCGCGGTCGTGACCGCTGGCGCGACGATCGCAGGCGCGACGATCGGCGCCGGGACGACCGTCGTCGAGACTGGCGCCGCTAACCAGGCTTCCCCGGCGCGCTATCCCGCGCCGGGGACAGCATTGCGATCGGCGGTTTTCCGCAGGAACCAGCAACCGGCCATGAAGCCTACTCGCCATTTGCGGCGGGGAAGGCTATGGGGCGCCCACCATGCAAACCGCCGACCTGCGCATCGCCCTGTTTTCGGGCAACTACAACTATGTCCGTGACGGTGCCAACCAGGCGCTCAATCGCCTTGTCGGCTATCTTCTGCGTCAGGGCGCGCAAGTTCGGGTCTATGCGCCCGTAGTGAAGAACCCGGCCTTCGAACCCACCGGCGATCTGATCGGCATCCATTCGCTGCCGATCCCGAACCGTCCCGAATATCGCGTTCCGCTGGCGATCTCGATGAAGGCGCGCCGCGATCTCAAGGCTTTCGCGCCGAACGTGGTCCACGTCTCCTCGCCCGATCCGGTCGGGCACCAGGCCGTGACCTGGGCGCGCGCGCGCGGATTGCCGGTGCTCGCTTCGGTGCATACCCGGTTCGAGACCTACTTGCGCTATTACAACATGGCCTGGGGCGAGCCGGTGATCGAGGCGATCCTGCGCCGCTTCTACCGTCGTTGCGATGCGCTGGTGGCGCCTTCGGAATCGATGGCCCAGCTTCTGCGCGAGCAGCGCATGAACTACGATGTGTCGATCTGGTCGCGCGGCGTCGATCGCGAAATCTTCCACCCAGACCGCCGCGACCTCGCCTGGCGCCGCGCCCAGGGAATCTCCGACCATGAAGTGGTCGTGGGCTTCCTCGGCCGCCTGGTCATGGAGAAAGGCCTCGACGTCTTTTCAGACACGCTGGACGACCTCACCCGCCGGGGTGTTGCGCATCGCGTGCTCGTCGTCGGCGAAGGACCGGCGCGCGAATGGTTCCAGGCTCGCCTGCCGCAGGCCGCCTTCGTCGGCTTCCAGCAGGGCGCCGAGCTTGCCCGCGCGGTGGCCAGCATGGACATGCTGTTCAACCCCTCGGTCACCGAAACCTTCGGCAACGTCACGCTGGAAGCGATGGCCTGCCGCTTGCCTGTGATCGCCGCCGCCGCCACCGGCAGCCAGAGCCTGGTCGACGACCACGTTTCCGGCCGCCTGATTCCTCCGGGCGCCATCCACCAGTTCGCCGAAGCCTTGAAGGCCTACATCGAAAACGCGGAACTGCGCGCCGCGCACGGCCTGGCTGGAGAAGCCCGCGCGCTCGACTTCAGCTGGGATCGAATCAACCAGGCTGTGGCGGACACATATGTGCGCCTCGTCCGACAGCGTTCGCGGGGCTGAAGCAGCTTCGCCGCCAGACCATTTCAATCCCACACGCCGTCATCCTGAACTTGTTTCAGGATCCATTTCTGACCATCGACGGCGGTGGGATCGGCAAGATGGATCCTGAAACAAGTTCAGGATGACGTGGTGGTATGGGCCGGCCCCGCGCGCCTTACCTTACCGCAGTACGCCTGCATTGCGCAGCCGCACCGCATACCAGAGCAGGAACAAGGCCACGGCCCAGATCACCAGCGTTATGCCGATGCTGGCCGGGCTGGTCAGCATCGCCGGTACTTCCGATACGAACGGGTAGATCTGGTTCACCGCCAGCCCCAGCAGCGAGATGGTAAAGGCCGCCACCGCCAGCGCGAACGCAGGAGTAGCAGCAGCGAACCCGCCAGCCCGCCCCATACGCCCAGCGCCCAGGTGACGATCGTCCAGCTCGGCGCTGCGTCCAGCCAGTCGATCATCTCGGGCGAGAGGGGTGCGAGCCATTCGGGATTGCGCGTGACGGTCATCGAGAAATCGGTGCATCCGAAGGCGTTCCACACCAGCGCCAGCACCCCGACGATCCATAGATGCCGTGGGGTTCTCACTCCCAAGGTTCCGGCCATCGCTTACCCTCCCTGCCTTCCGTTTACGGCCTTGCAGGATACGCCTGCCCCGGAACCGATGCAATTCCTCGGAACAATAGCTAGATAGTGGCCATGGCCGACCTTTTTGCCGATGACCTGCCGCCCTCCTCCGCCCCCGGCGAACCGCGCGAGGATGCCCCGCTGGCGGACCGCCTGCGCCCGCGCACGCTGGACGACGTGGTAGGGCAGGAGCACCTGACCGGCCCGGAAGGCCCGATCGGGCGCATGGTGGCAGCGGGCCGCCTCTCCTCGATGATCCTCTGGGGCCCGCCCGGCACCGGCAAGACCAGCACCGCGCGCCTGCTGGCGGACGCGGTGGGCATGCGCTTCACCGCCGTGTCGGCCGTGTTCTCGGGCGTGGCCGATCTCAAGAAAGCTTTCGCCGAAGCCGATCTCGCGGCACGCGCAGGGCAGCGCACGCTGCTCTTCGTGGACGAGATCCACCGCTTCAACCGCGCCCAGCAGGACGGCTTCCTGCCGTTCGTCGAGCGCGGTACTGTCACCCTGGTCGGCGCGACCACGGAAAATCCCAGCTTCGCGCTCAACGCCGCTCTGCTCAGCCGTGCGCAAGTGCTGATCCTGCATCGCCTCGGCCCGGAAGCGCTCGGCGGCCTGCTGGACAAGGCCGAAGCCCTCGAAGGCCCGCTGCCGCTGGATGACAATGCCCGCGCGGCGCTTGTCGCCTCGGCAGACGGCGACGGACGCTTTCTGCTCAACCAGGCGGAGACGCTCTATGCCGCGCGGATCGCAGAGCCGCTCGACCCGGCAGGGCTCGGCCAGTTCCTGCAACGCCGCGTCGCGGTCTACGACAAGGACCGCGACGGCCACTACAACCTGATCTCCGCCCTGCATAAGGCTGTGCGCGGATCGGACCCGCAGGCCGCGCTCTATTATCTCTCGCGCATGCTGACCGCGGGGGAGGAACCGCTGTTCCTCCTGCGCCGCCTGGTACGCATGGCGAGCGAGGACATCGGGTTGGCCGACCCGCAGGCGCTCGCCCAGTGCCTTGCCGCCAAGCAGGCCTACGAGTTCCTCGGCTCACCCGAAGGCGAACTGGCGATCGCCCAGGCCTGCCTCTATGTCGCCACCGCGCCGAAATCGAATGCGGCCTACATGGCGTACAAGGCCGCCACCCGCTCCGCGCGAGAGACGGGATCGCTCATGCCGCCCGCCAATATCCTCAATGCCCCGACCAAGCTGATGAAGGATATCGGCTACGGCAAGGACTACGCCTACGACCACGACGCGCCAGACGGCTTCTCGGGCGACGACTACTGGCCCGAGGAGATGACCCCGCAGACTTTCTACGACCCCGTGGAACGCGGTTTCGAGCGGGAAATCCGCAAGCGCATCGAATGGTGGGATCGCAAGCGGGCCGAGCGGCGCGAGGAATAGCGCGAAGCGATGCCCCGGTTCCGGCATTTCATGGCGATCGACTGGTCGGGGGCGCTCGGCCCGCGCCAGAAGGGCATCGCCGTCGCCCTTTGCAGCCTCGACGGCGCCCCGCGCCTGCTTCGCCCGACCACCCACCCCCACTGGTCGCGCGAGGATGTGCTGCACCTGCTGCTGGATGGATTGCCCGAAGATACACTGGTCGGGCTCGACCTCGGCATATCGCTGCCTTTCGCGGATGCCGGGGCCTTCTTCCCGGATTGGCCGGACAGCCCGCCGGATGCCCGCGCGCTCTGGGCACTGGTCGATGCGGTCTGCACGCAGGACGAGCACTTGGCCGCCGCCAGCTTCGTCGATCACCCCGAACTCAGCGCCTACTTCCGCCGCCACGGCGGCCGGGAAGGCGCCCGCTTCCATCTCCCCGCCGCGCTCCACCGGCGCGGGCGCATGCGCGTGACCGAGGAAGCGCAGGCCCGTGCAGGGTGCAAGCCCTACTCCAACTTCAACCTCGTGGGCGCGGCGCAAGTCGGCAAGTCCAGCCTTACCGGCATGCGGCTGCTGCACCGGCTCGGCGGCGCGCTGCCGGTCTGGCCGATCGATCCTCTACCGGAAAGCGGATCGGTGGTGACCGAGATCTATACCACCCTCGCCGCGGTCGCCGCCGGACGGACTGCAAGCCGCGCCAAGATCACCGACCATGCGGCGCTCGACGCCGCCCTTTCCGTGCTGGGCGCCCCGGCGATCGGCGGCACCGGCCCGATCGACGACCATAGCGCCGACGCCCTGCTCACCGCCGCCTGGATGCGCACCGCCGCGCCGCGCGCGGACCTGTGGAAACCCCTTGATCTGACACCCGAACTGGCCCGGACCGAGGGCTGGACCTTCGGCGCGGCATAGCCCAGAACCATCGCCATCGGGGCGATGAACGACGTGCCCCCAAGATGATCGACAGGGACAATTCAGCCTATGAAACACGCGTTGCTGGCAGGAATCGCCTGCCTTGCTCTCGGTCTTGGTACCCAAAGCGCGCAAGCGAAGCCCGCCACCTTACCGCCTACGGCCGTATCGGTCGCCCTCGGCAAGCCCGCCACGCCGTGGAAGGCCTTCGTCAACGGTACGATCGAAGCCTGGATGGCGCAGGATCCCTCCTTCGCCGTCTACCAGGGCGCGCACCAGTTCGACGGCAAGCTGCCCGACTGGAGCCCGGCCGGCCTCAAGGCACGCGGCGCGTTCCTGAAGAAAGTGATCGCCGACGCCGGGGCCTTCACCGGCCTCTCCGCCGAGGACGGGTTCGAGCGCGACTATCTCGTCCAGGTCGCCAAGGGCCAGCTGTTCTGGCTGGAAGACGCCGACAAGCCGCACAACAACCCCGGCTACTACATCGAGAGCGGCCTCGATCCGAACGTCTACGTCAGCCGCGCCTATGCCGACAAGCCGACGCGCATGAAGGCGATGATCGCCTTCTTCAAGGCCGTGCCCACCGCCGCCGCGCAGATTCGCGGCAATCTGAAGACGGCCATGCCCGCCAGCTTCATCAAGCTCGGCACCGCAGGATTCTCGGGCTTTGCCGATTATTATCGCGGCGATGCCCGCACCGCTTTTGCCGACGTGAAGGACGCGAAGCTCCAGGCCGAGTTCAAGGCCAGTTCGGAAAGCGCGGCCAAGGCCATGCAGGACCTTTCGGACTGGCTCGCCAAGGCCACGCCGACGCAGGACTTCGCCATGGGGCCTGAGCGCTTCTCGCGCATGCTGGCCGCCACCGAGGCCGTCGATGCCCCGCTCGGCGAACTCGAAGCCGTGGGCCGCGCCGATCTCAAGCGCAACCAGGACCTGCTCAAGGCCGCCTGCGCCGAATATGCGCCCGGCAAGGACATTCAGGGCTGCTTCGACAAGATGCGCGCCGACAAGCCGGAAGGCGGCCCCGTCGCCGCCGCGCGCCTCCAGATCCCCGAGCTGACCGCCTTCGTGCGCCAGCACGACATCGCCACGATCCCTGGCACCGAGCAGGCGCTGGTCGAGGAAAGCCCGCCCTACAACCGCCAGAACTCGGCCTATATCGATCCCGCCGGGCCGCTGGAGAAGGGCATCCCCTCGGTCTACTATATCTCGCCGCCCGATCCCTCCTGGTCGCAGCAGATGCAGCAGGATTACATCCCCGGAAAGAACGACCTGCTGTTCACGTCGGTCCATGAGGTCATGCCGGGTCACTTCCTGCAATTCCTCCACTCGAACCGCTCGCCTTCCTGGGTGGGCCGTCTCTGGGTCGGCTATGCCTATGCGGAAGGCTGGGCGCACTATGCCGAGGAGATGATGTGGGACGCAGGCCTCGGAAACGGCGATGCGGGCGTCCATGTCGGCCAGCTTTCGAACTCGCTGCTGCGCAACTGCCGCTATCTCTCGGCCATCGGCCTCCACGCGCGCGGCATGACGCAGGAACAGTCCAAGCGCATGTTCATGGACGAATGCTATCAGGACGAAGGCACCGCAGAGCAGCAGGCCGCGCGCGGCACTTACGATCCGGCCTACCTCAACTATACCCTCGGCAAGTTGATGATCCGCAAGCTGCGCGACGACTGGACCGCCTCACGCGGAGGCCGCGCGGCCTGGAAGCCGTTCCACGACCAGTTCCTGAGCCACGGCGGCCCGCCAATCCCGCTCGTGCGCCAGGCAATGATGAAGGAAGACGCGCCCCACGCGATTTTCTGAGTAGATATTTCACAAAAGCAACTGGACCGGCGCCCCTCCCTCGCGGTAAGGGCGCCGGACTTGTTTCGCGCATCTTGATCTTTCGATGCGCCGGGCCGGCTTAGCTCAGTTGGTAGAGCACCTGATTTGTAATCAGGGGGCCACGGGTTCGAATCCTGTAGCCGGCACCACCGTCCACCTTTCTCCGACACCCTGACGTCACGATTAAAGGACGATCGCCCCTAGCGAGGAGATTTCGTCGAAATAGCGGGCGATCCTGTCTGCGGCGTTTTCGGTGAGTTCGATGAAGGCCCGGCGACGGTCGTTTTCATCGCAGACGCGTTGGAACAGCCCGGCCTGAACCAGGGCGCCGATCCAGCGCAAGGCCGTGGTCGGCGGTACGCCGGAGGCGATGCAAAGCGAGGTTACGGCAACCCGCTTGCCTTCCACGCGCGCGGCGGCAAGGTCCAGCAACATGTCCCAGGCGGGATCGGCGAAAAACTCGCCTTCGATGAAGCGCGCGCGCAACTGCCTTTGGCGGATGACGCGGCGAATCAGGCGCGCTTCAGGCAGGCTGGCAGACTTTGCCAGCGGCACGGCCCGCTTTTCCACCGGCCGCCCCTCCACCGAATTGCGCGGCTCCATGACCGCCGTCGTCTCTCGCGGCGCCAGCCGGTCGATGTGTCCCGCGATCTGCCCGACCTGCTCGGTAAGGCGCAGCAGCATCAGCCGATCGTCGTCGGACAGTTCTCTCAGGCGAGCGGCCGGGAAGCCTGCCAGCGTCTGCCCCAGCGCCATGACACGCTCGGCACGATTGGGGTCAACCAAAAGGAGCGGCGACGACATGTCCATGCAGGCGAAGACATCGTCCAGCGCATCGACCGACGTGGACACGATCAGCCGCGTCTCGCCACTGGCAGCCCGCAGGTCCAGCCGCGCCAGCGCAGCCATGGCTTGCGCATCCACGATCGGGCAATCGAGGAGAACGACATCGGCCAGCGGCCGCCCCTCGTTCTCCATCAATTCCCTGAGCGGCGCCGCATGGGCGACCTCCACTCCGGCGGCGATCGCATCTTCCCGCATCGTGGCACGCAAGGGCGGCCTGTCCACGAAGATCGACAGCGACACCGCCCTGGCACCAGACGCGCTGGATGAAACTCCATAGGAGAAATCGGCGATTTCCGCGCCCTGCATGATCGCCCACCCCTGCTTCGACAACTGCATCAGGGGTATAACGTAGGCCTTCGAAGTCAACGCAATCGATGGTTAAAACCTTGTTACCAGCCCGAAATCTCGCGGGTTACCAGTGTTTCGAGCATCTCCATCCCGGCCGCATGATCGTTCAGGCAGGCGAGCACCGCGATCTTCTGCCCCCCGGCCTCCTCGAAAACCTCCCGGCCCCGAATTGCCAATTCCTCCAGCGTCTCCACGCAGTCGGCCGAGAATCCCGGCGCCGCCACCGCGATACGGCGCGTCCCGGCTTTCGCTTCTGCCGCCAGGACGTCCTCGGTCGAAGGCTCCAGCCACTTGGCGCGGCCGAAACGCGACTGGAAGCTCGTCTCGATGCGCAGGTCCGGCCTGGCTTTCGCGAGGCGCTCGCTCAACAGCCGCGAGGTTTCCCGGCAATGCCGGTGATAGGGATCGCCCAGGTCGGCGGTACGCTGCGGCATGCCGTGATAGGAAAGCAGCAGCAGCTCGGGCACGAAGTCCAGCGCCTCGACCTGGTGCAGGAGATCGCTTTCCAGCGCGCCGATATAGGCGGGATCGCTGAAATAGGGCGGCAGGGTGCGGATCGCGGGTTGCGCGCGCATCGTGGCGAGCGCATCGCCCAGCTTGTCCATCACCGAAGCCGTGGTTGCGCCCGAATATTGCGGATAGAGCGGCGCCACCAGGATGCGGTCGCACCCGGCCTGCGTCATCGCCTCCAGCCGCGAGGGGATCGAAGGATTGCCGTAGCGCATGGCCCAATCCACCTTGGCCCGCGCGCCCAAGCGCTCTTGCAGGCGTGCGCCCTGGGCCCGCGTGATCGCGGCGAGCGGCGAGCCTTCCTCGGTCCAGACCTGCCTGTAGGCGTGGGCCGACTTGGCAGGGCGGGTCCGCAGGATGACGCCGCGCAGGATCGGCTGCCAGGCGATCGCGGGGATCTCCACGACGCGGCGGTCCGAGAGGAATTCGGCAAGATAGCGACGGACGGCGGACGGTGTCGGCGCGTCCGGCGTGCCGAGGTTCACGAGAAGGACGCCGATCCCGCCGGACAGGGACGGCTGAGTACTGGGAGACATTACATATCCTCGGCAAAAAGCGGCAAACGGCGGAAACGCAGCCCGGTTGCCGAGTAAAGCGCATTGGCGACGGCGGGCGCGACAACCGCGACCCCGATTTCGCCGGGGTCAGCAGGATCGGCCGTGCTGTCGATGAACTCCACCTCGATCGCCGGGCAATCGGCCAGGGTGGGCAGGGCAAGGTCGGACAGGCGCTCGCCGTCCGGACGTCCGCCCGCGTAACTGGCACTGCACCCCAGCGCCAGCCCGAGCCCGAAGACCAAGCCGCCCTCGATCTGCTGGCGCGCCACGTCCAGATTCACGATGCGGCCGATGTCGGCGACGGCGCTCAGCTTGTCCACCCGTACCCCGTTCTCGTCCCGCCTGGCGCCGGCAACCACGGCGATGCGCGCTTCCCCGATGACATGGCAAGCAAGGCCTTGGCCGCTGTTGTTGCCGCCTCCGCCCCACTGCGAGAGACTGGCCGCGCGCTGGAGGCACTCGGCAAGGCGGGGATCGTGGCCGAGCATCGCCATGCGGAACGAGAGCGGCTCGCGCCCGGCCCGGTGCGCCAGTTCGTCCACGAAGCTCTCGTTGAAGAAGGCGGTGTAACCATGCGCATTGCCGCGCATCCGGGCGGTCGGCAGGCCGATCGCGGCGGGGATGTGATCGACGGCCAGATTGGGCACGGCATAGGCGGGAATCGCGCCTTCCACCGCCATCGGATCGTCGGCCTCGGCCACGGCATCGAGCGCATCGAACGGCGCATCGCCCAAGAAGAAGCGCCGTCCGAACTCGCGGGCGGTAGCCGGTGCGGCGATGCGGGCGCGCCAGGCGAGGGGTCTTCCCTCGGGATCGGGCCGCGCGGCCATAACGGCCACCGCAGGCGCGCGGGGAAAGGTGGCGAAGTGCTCCTGCCGTCGCGAAACCGTCAATTGCACGGGACGCCCCGCCTCCTTCGCCAGAATCGCGACTTGCACGGCGTGGGCGCATTCCAGCCGCCGGTCGAAACTGCCGCCGATCGGCATGGGATAGAGCACGACGTCGCCCGCATGGATCCCGAGCGCCTCTGCCGCGGCGGTACGGGCGGCTTCGGGCGCCTGGGTGCCGATCCAGAGTTCGAGGCGGCCGCCATTGTAGCGCGCAGTGGCGCAGGCGGTCTCGATCGACGCGTGGAGGGCCGGGGCCACTTCATAGCGGATCTGCACGGGCATGGCGCCCTCGACGGCGGCCTTGTCTCCCGCCAGATGGATGCGCGTGGGCGAGCCATGCGCCATGGCCTCGTCCAGCGCCGTGTCGATCTCGCCGCTGTCGCTGCCGCGCGCGACGCGAAAGCGCGGTGCGGCACGGGTGAGTGCGGTTTCCGCCGTCCACCAGTCCTGCGCCAGCGCCGCCACCCAGTCCGGCCCCTGGACGAAGCGCGCGAAGCCGCGCAGGCCCTTGCCGGCGTTTCCGTCGTATCCCGAGACACTGGCCTTGCCGAGCGGCGCATGGCGGATCGCCGCGCGCAGCATGTCCGGCAGGCGAACGTCGCCTGCGAAAGTCCACGATCCGTCCACTTTCGAGGGCAGGTCCAGGCGGGGATAGCGCAAGGGTGCGCCGGGGACGAATTCGCCCGGCTTCTCGGCCATCGGCTCGGGACGCAGCGGCGGCGGATCCGGCGGCGAGAAGCCTGCCGCCTCGCTTGCCAGCGGGCCGAAGTTCAGCCGCTTTTCGCCATGCGTGACGAGCCCGGCGGCCACTTCGCACGTCTCGGGCGCGACGTTCCAGCGCGCCGCTGCCGCCTGGACCAACAGCGCGCGCGCGGAAGCGGCGGCGGCGCGGGCCGGTCCCTCATAGGCGGCGACGGAAGTCCCGTCGGCCGTGACGTTGAAGCGGCGATCCTCGGCCCAGCGCCGCGCGATCATGCCCTCGGGCGCCCCGGCAAGACCGGACGCGAACGGCATCCAGAGCGGCGCCCACTTCGCAGCCAGCACGGTGTTGGCATAAAGCGCACTGACTGGGGCGGGCTCCACCGCCACCTGCCGCCAGTCGGCGCCGAGTTCGTGGGCGACGATCTGCGGCAGCAGCGTGGTCACCCCCTGCCCCATCTCGACTTGCGGCACCGCGACGCTGACCACGCCATCGGCCGCGATCTTGATCCAGGCGCCGAAGGCATATTCGTCGCGGCCGGGTTCGAGCGGAAGCGGAAAGCGGCGCGGACGCACCAGATAGCCCACCGCAAGACCGCCGCCCGCCAGCGCGCCGATCAGGATTCCCCTCCTGGAAACGGAGGGGCGCGGAAGCGGCATCAGTGGCTGTCCAACCAGTCCGAAACCTTAGCGGCAAGCGCGGCGAAAGCCTCGGCTTGAGGGCCTTCTCCGGCGGCGGGCGGCTTGCCGGCATCGCTGTCGCGCCGAATGGCGATGTCCAGCGGGATGCGGCCGAGGAACGTCTGCCCCATGTCCCGCGCCGCCGCTTCGGCACCGCCGATGCCGAAGGGATCGCTCACCTCGCCGCAATGGGGGCAGGCATAGCCGGCCATGTTCTCGACGACGCCCACCACCGGCACGCCGCTCTTCTCGAACAGCTCCACCGCGCGCGTGGCGTCCATAAGCGCCAGATCCTGCGGCGTGGAGACGATGACCGCGCCAGCCGGCTTGAACTTCTGAAGCATGGTCAGCTGCACGTCACCGGTGCCGGGCGGAAGGTCCACCACGACGACTTCGGCATTGTCCCAATGGCCTTCGAGCATCTTGGTGAGCGCGCCCGCCACCATCGGCCCACGCCAGGCGATCGCCTGCCCCGGCTCCAGCAGGTTGGCCATCGACAGCACCGGCACGCCGAAAGCACTGGCGACCGGAACCAGCCGGCTCTCGTGCGCTACCGGCCGCTGCCCCTCGGTGCCGAGCAGGCGGGCCTGCGAGGGTCCGTAGATATCCGCATCGACCAGCCCGACCTTGCGCCCCATGCGCGAAAGCGCCACGGCGAGATTGGCCGCCAGCGTCGACTTGCCGACCCCGCCCTTGCCCGATCCCACCGCCAGGATGCGCCGCACCGGCTTCTCCGCCATGACCGCCACGCGCACGTCGTCGACGCCCGGCTGGCCATCGAGCGCGCCCGAGACGAGCTGCTCCAGCCCCGCGCGATCCTGCACGGACAGGCCGGTGGCATCGATCACCACGCTCACCTTGCCGTCGGCAACCCGCAGCGACTGGATCCGCCCCGCCACCTCGGCCGGCAGGAGGGCTTTCAGTCGATCGGCGTCCGAAATGGTCATCGCGTCCTTTTCCAAAGCTGGCGGTGCCAAATGCCGGCACGCCTCAGGAAGAATTTGGGGTTCAGGTGAAGCAGTCGGAGAAAAAGGGCAAGAGAGGCACTGTTTTTGTGCGGATACCGCACCTATAGATAAAGCCATGAAAGCAATCGGTGATGCAAACTCGCCCCACGGTCTCGCCATGAGCGGACGCCAGAGCCCCTGGGGCGGCGGCAATGACGGAAATTCCGGCTCCGGATCCGAGGGGCCGGAAGACGGTTCGCAGAGCGGTTCCGGCGACAGTTCCGAACCGGAACGACCCGTGACGGGAGACACGGAAAG
>NZ_DAMDBA010000013.1:0-29696 GCF_032093395.1 Novosphingobium sp. | reverse complement strand
CACGGAAAGCGACGCTGAAGGTCGTGGCGCCAAAGGCGCTGGGCCGCGCGGTGAGAACGCACCGCCTTCGCCCGATGGCGGCCCCGAACGGCCGGGCGACAAGAACGGCCCCCGCAATCCCTGGCTGCCCAGCGGAAACACTCCGCCGCGCCGTTCTGCGGGCCTCGACGATATCTTCCGTCCCCGCGAACCGCGCCGCTCGGGCGGCAGCGGTGGTGGCGGCGGGTTCGGCCCCGGTGGCTTTCCCAATCTGCCGCGCCGGGCCGACGGCAAGTCCTGGCTGCCGCTGGGCATCGGCGTTGCCGTGGTGGCGCTGCTGGCGATGTCCTCCGTCCACATGCTCGGCCCGAAGGAGCAGGGTATCGTGACTCGGCTGGGCGGCTATTCCCGCACCATCGATTCCGGCCTGTCGCTGACCCTGCCCTGGCCTCTGGAAGCCGTGGACGTACAGGACGTACGCAGCTTCAACGTCTATTCGATCCCCGATGGCGAGGGCGAGAAGCTGATGCTGACGAGCGACAAGAACCTCGTCGATCTCAGCTACCTGGTGCGCTGGAACATCAAGAACCTGAAGGACTACACCTTCCGCCTTGCCGATCCGAAGGAAACGGTGCGGGAAGTGGCCGAAGCGGCGATGCGCGCCTCGATCGCGCAAATCTCGCTGAACGATGCGCTTTCGGGCGCGGGCCGCGCGGTCGTCGAACAGGACGTACGCGAACGCACCCAGCGCATCCTCGACTCCTACCGTGCCGGCGTCGCCATCCAGGGTGTGGAGGTCAAGAAGGCCGATCCCCCCGCCAAGACCCGCGAAGCCTTCGACCAGGTCAACGTTGCCCAGCAGGAAGCCGATCGGGACCGCTCGAAGGCCCGCGCCTGGGCGCAGCAGACCATGGCCCGCGCCCAGGGTGCGGCGGCCTCTTTCGACAAGGTCTACGAACAGTACAAGCTGGCGCCGGAAGTCACGCGCCGCCGCATGTACTACGAAACGATGGAGAGCGTGCTGCGCGACAACGACGTTGTCGTCAGCGATTCCAAGAACATGACGTCTTACCTCCCCCTCCCCGAAGTAAAGCGCCGCGCGCCCGCCAGCGATGAAACCGTGGTGACCGTGCCCGCCGGCTCGGTGCCGGTAGCCCCCGCAGCGAAGGGAGGCCAGTGATGAGCGGCAGCTTCTGGCAGGACTACAAGCTTCCCATCGGCCTCGGTGGCGCCGCGCTGGTCGCGCTCATGCTGAGCATGATCGTCGTGCCGGAAACCGAGCAGGCCGTCGTGGTCCGCACCGGTCGTCCGATCGCGGTCTACAATCCGTTCATACCCAAGGCCGAATATGGCAGCACCGGCGCCGGCGTGCATTTCCGCATTCCCATCGTCGATCGCGTCGTGCGCATCGACAAGCGCCTGCTCTCGGTGGACATGCAGCAGCAGCAGGTGCTCTCCACCGACCAGTTGCGCCTGAACGTCGATGCCTATGCCCGCTACCGCATCATCGATCCGGTCCGCATGGTGGAATCCGCCGGTACGACCGAGAACGTGACCCAACAGCTCGAACCGATCCTCTCCTCGGTGCTGCGCCAGGAACTGGGCAAGCGGACCTTCCAGTCGCTGCTCACGGCCGAGCGCGGCAAGGCGATGGAGAACATCCGCGACGGCCTCGACCGCGAGGCGCGCCAGTACGGCGCCCAGGTGGTCGATGTACGGATCAAGCGCGCCGACCTTCCCGAGGGGGCGCTGGAAAGCGCCTTCACCCGCATGCAGGCCGCGCGCACCGAGGAATCGCGCACGATCGCTGCGCAGGGCCAGAAGGACGCGCAGATCATCCAGGCCGAAGCCGAAGCGCAGGCCGCGAATATCTATGCCGCAAGCTTCGGCAAGGATCCGCAGTTCTACGACTTCTACCGCTCTATGCAGAGCTATTCGGTTACCTTCGCCAAGGGCGACAACGGCAAGACCATCCTGCTCTCTCCCGATAACGCCTATCTCAACCACTTCAGGGAACCGTAACCGGCGCGAGGCGTCTTCCAGTGAAAAGCCCCCAGGGTTTTCCCGCTGCGGCAAGAGCCCGCTCCCCGATCTATTCAAACCCGGTTAAGCTCCCAAGAGTTCAATCGGCACCAGTCGGCGGATGTGACGCTACACCGCCAAGACGGAGGAATTAAAGGACGTGAAGCCCGTGCGATACGCTTATGGATTGACCACAGCGCTCCTGCTGGGGGGCGCCACCGCCACTTTGGTGACAGGCTTCCCCGCCGGAGCCCAGGTCGCCCAGAACGAAGCAAGCCAGATGGCCCGCGTCGTGCCCCGCGCCGGCGCACCGGACAGCTTTGCCGACCTTACCGAGCAGCTTCAGCCTGCGGTGGTGAACATCTCGACGCGGCAGCGCGTGCAGGTGGCAGGGGGCGGCAACAATCCCTTCGCCGGCACGCCGTTCGAAGGCCTGTTCGGCGGCGGTGGCGGCGGCGGCACGCCGCAGACGCGCGAAGCCCAGTCGCTGGGCTCGGGCTTCGTCATCTCGGCGGATGGCTACATCGTCACGAACAACCACGTGATCACGGCCGAGGGCAAGGGCGAGATCGAATCGATCACCGTCATCATGCCGGACGGCACCGAGTATCCCGCCAAGCTGATCGGCAAGGACGCGCAGTCCGACCTCGCGGTGCTCAAGATCACCGCCGGCAAGGCCCTGCCCTACGTCAAGTTCGGCGACAGCTCCAAGGCCCGCGTGGGCGACTGGGTGCTGGCGATCGGCAACCCCTTCGGCCTCGGCGGCACGGTCACGGCAGGCATCGTCTCGGCCGTCTACCGCAACACCGGCGCGGGCGGCGCCTATGACCGCTATCTCCAGACCGACGCCTCGATCAACCGCGGCAACTCGGGCGGCCCCATGTTCGACATGAAGGGCCAGGTGATCGGCATCAACAATGCGATCTTCTCGCCCACCGGCGGCAGCGTCGGCATCGGCTTCGCCATCCCTGCCGAAATCGCCTCGCCCATCGTCGAGAAGCTGATGAAAGGCCAGGCGATCGAGCGCGGCTACCTCGGCGTCACGATCCAGCAGCTGAACGAAGACCTCGCGGATTCGCTCGGCCTGGAACACAACAAGGGCGAGTTCATCCAGAGCGTCGTTCCCGATGGCGCCGGCGCCAAGGCCGGAATCCAGGCGGGCGACGTAGTGGTGAAGGTGGGCGGCAAGGAAGTGACCCGCGACCAGACGCTCTCGTTCCTCGTCGCCAACACGCCTCCCGGCACGCGCATCCCGATCGAACTGATCCGCAACGGCCGCCGCCAGACGGTGACCGCCACGGTCGCCAAGCGCCCGACCGACGACGAGCTTCAGCAGAGCTTCGACCCGAGCGCCGAACAGAACAGCGATGGCCTCGGCAATGCGCCGAAGCAGCAGGGCGAAGACATCGTCCAGAAGTCGCTGGGTGTTTCGGTGATCCCGCTGACGCCGCAGATCTCGCGCCAGCTCGGCGCGTCCGAAGGCGCGCGCGGTCTGGTGATCGTGGGCGTGGATCCCAGCTCCGACGCCGGCCAGAAGGGCTTTGCCCGTGGCTTCATCATCCTTTCGGCCAACAATGCGCCGGTCGCCACCCAGGCAGACCTGGAAAACGCCATCAAGGCCGCCAAGGCCGAGGGCCGTTCCGCCATCCTGCTGCGCGTCCAGCCACGCGGCCAGCCGCCCGCGTTCGTCCCGGTGCGCCTGCGTTAAGCAATCCCTCGAAGAACAAAAGGAAGCGCCCGTCGGAGAAATCCGGCGGGCGTTTTCCTTTAGGGTGTGTGGGGATTCAGCTCATGAGGGCCTGCGAACGGCGGCCTTTCGCGCTTCCGGTGCTCATGTACCGAAAGTACGCTGCGCTCCGGGTCACGAAAACAAAAGCGTAGGGAGGCCGCATCTTTCGGCGACACAAAAAAGCCCGCCTGGGCGAAGGCGGGCTTTCTCGTTTCACGAAAGATGTCTCGTATCAGTCGCCCGGCGTGCGGGTCGAGGTCGGACGTGGGGTCGGCGACCCCGGCCGCATGCCTGGCCCATTGCCCAGTCCCTGCCCGGCGCGAAGGCCGGGATCGTCGCTGCGCGAGCGTCCCGTGGCGCGGTCGAGGAAATCCTCGCCTGCCGCCGCCGGTGCCTGGCCAGGGCCGTAGTCCGGCATCTGCGGCTGGCCGGGGCCGGCGCCCGGCGCCATCGAGCCGTCCTCGTAGCGCGGCTGGCCGTCCGGCCCCACCGCGCCGTTCTCGGGCCGCACGATGTTGCCGTTCTCGTCGACGTAGTAATAGTCCTCAGGGTTGCCCTGCATGGCCTCGTCGTCGGGTTCGAGCTGCCATTCGGGAAGCTTCACTTCCGTCTGGAACTGTTCGACCGGGCGCTTGGCCACCGCGACCTTCATGTAATCCGAGAAGGCGCGCGCCGGGGCATGACCGCCGGAGAGGCCCGGCACCGGACGGGCATCGTCGCGGCCCATCCACACGCCGGTGGTGATGCCGCTGGAGAAGCCCAGGAACCAGCCGTCCTTGTTGGAGCTGGTAGTGCCGGTCTTGCCCGCGACCGGGCGGCCGATCTGCGCCGCACGGCCAGTGCCCGTGGCGACGGTGGTCTGGAGCAGGTCGGTGATGCCCGCCGCGACATTGGGCGGCACCAGCACCTGCCCGCGCGCGGACTTGTGCTCGTAGATCACGTCGCCCCCGCCCGTCGTCACCTTGACGATGCCGTAGGGCTCCACCGAAGTGCCCCCCGCCGAGATCGCCGCGAAGGCGCGGGTCATGTCGATGACGTGGACTTCCGAAGTGCCCAGAACCATCGCGGGCTTGGTGTTGATGGGGGTCGAAACGCCGAAGCGGCGCGCCATCGAGGCGACGGTGCCGAAGCCCACTTCGTTGCCGAGCTGGGCGGCCACGGTGTTCTTCGAATAGGCGAAGGCCGTGCGCACGTCGATCTGGCCGGCGAAGTTGCGGCCGTCGTTCTGCGGGCTCCAGCCGTCGATCGTCACCGGCTCGTCCACCACGCGGTCGTCGGGCGTATAGCCCGCCTCGAATGCCGAAAGGTAGACGAACAGCTTCCACGCCGAGCCGGGCTGGCGCAGCGCGGTGGTGGCGCGGTTGTAGTTCGAATTCACGTAGTCGGTGCCGCCGACCATCGCCAGCACCGCGCCGTCGCGATCGAGGCTGACGAGCGCGCCCTGCGCACCCTTGGGGGCGTTGGCGATGATTGCGCTTGTCGCGGCCTGCTGCATCTTCGGGTCGAGCGTGGTCCAGACCTCGATCGGCTCGTTGGTGTCTGGCAGCAGCATGTCGAGCTGCGGCAGCGCCCAATCGGTAAAGTAGCGGACCGCGTTCTGGCCCTTTTCCCGCACGACCTTGACGTCGGCGATATCGGCCTGATCAGCTTCGCTCTGGCTGATGGCACCGTTCTTGACCATCAGGCCCAGCACCACTTCACCGCGATCCTTCGCCGCTTCGACGTCGGCCGTGGGCGAATAGTTGGAGGGCGCCTTCACGAGCCCGGCGATGATCGCCGCCTCGGCGGTCGAAAGCTCGGTGCCGGGGTGGCCGAAGAACTTGCGGCTGGCCGCATCGATGCCATATGCGCCGCCGCCGAAATAGACCTTGTTGAGGTAGAGTTCGAGGATCTGGTCCTTGGAGAACTTTCGCTCAAGCGCCAGCGCCAGCACCGCCTCGCGCGCCTTGCGCGTGAAGGAGCGGCTGTTGTTCAGGAACACGTTGCGCGCCAGCTGCTGGGTGATCGTGGACGTCGCCTTGGCGCGGCCGCCCGTCGTGGTCGAGACGTAGACCGCACGCAGCAAGCCCAGCGCGTCGACGCCGATGTGCTCGCGGAAGCGGCGGTCCTCCACCGAAACCATCGCGCCCTTCATCACTTCGGGAATCTGGTCGTAGCTCAACCACTTGCCATAGCTCGGCCCGAGCGAGACGAGTTCGGTGCCATCCCGCGCGCGCACGACGATCATCTGGCCGTTCTGGCTGCTCTTGAGCGAATTGTACTCCGGCAGCTCGCTCATCGTGAAGATGACGGCAGTGCCGAGGAACAGTACGCCGAGCACCGTCAGCGCGGCACTCCAGATCACCACGCCGCGAACGATTCGGCGCCACAGAGGTTTTTTCTTTGCAGGAGAGGAAGGCCCGCTGGTCGAGCGGCGCCGGCCGGAATCATTGGCCATTTTTTAGGTACAAATCCCTTAAGCGGGCGACATGGCCCGAGCGGTTCCTACACTCTGGACGCGGCTATTGTAACCCGGCGTTAACGGGGAAAATGACGGCCAGGAAAACGGGGGCAGAGGCCGGATCCGCCTTACAGCCTGGCGTAGAGTGCCAACATCCGCTGCCAGGCCTTGTCCGCCGCATCCGGATCCCAGGCGGGGGAATCGGGCACGCACCAGCCATGATCGGCGGGATAGACTTCCACTTCGGCCGGCCGACCGGCAGCGGCGGCCGCGGCTTTCAGATCCGTCTTCTGGGCAGGCTGCCTGGCATCGTCGTTGCGGGCGATCGCGAAGAGATAGGAGGCCTGGGTCGCGGCGAACAGGCGGTGGGGGCTGTCCGGCTTGTCCGTGACCAGCCCGGCTCCGTGGAACGACGCCGCGGCGCGAACCCGGCCCGGCATGGCTGCCGCCGTGCGCACGGTGAAGGGCCCTCCCATGCAATAGCCGTTGGAACCGATTCCCCGCTTCCGATCGACCGCTTTCTCGCCATCCAGGAACGCCACGTAGGCCCGTGCATCGCGGGTGATCGCCTCGGGCGTCAGCGCGGCGCGGAGCGGCTCGACCTTGGCCTGGCCTTCGGGCGTGCGGAAGCCGGCGAAGCTCTCGAAGACCGGCGCCGGTTGCCCGCGATAGTAGGGGTTCACGACAAGCACCGCATATCCTTCCGCGGCGAGCGTGCGGGCCATGATCTTCTTGGCCTCGCGCAGGCCGGCGATGTCGGGCCAGAAGATGATGCCGGGATGGCTGCCCTTGGCCGGATGCACGAAGAAGGCATCGGCCACGCCGTCCGCCGTGGTGATCGAGACCATGCGTTCCCGCACCGAATTGGCGGGGTGGGTCTTCATGATGCTGGTGCATCCCGCCAGCGCCGCACTGGCGCCGAGCGCCGTGAAGGCACGCCGGTCCAGGCCCCGACGCGCGAGGTTGCCGTCTTCAGCCTCGGCCGTAAAGTCATCGCACATCGAAAGGCGCTCCGGTCCTTGGAAAATCAGGTCGTTGCGGCAAGGCTAGCCAACCGGGAGCCGATTGGCGAGCCTTTCAATCTCCGGCGAAATTCAGTTCCAGGTTCACCGCATTGGGATCCACCAGGAACACCTGCCGCAGCCCCAGCTTGGGATGATCGCTGACGCGGTGGGCAAGGCCCAGTTCCGCGATCTTAGCCACAGTCTCTGCGAAGCCGGTGCAGCGCAGGGCGAAATGGTGGAGCGCATTGGTCGGCTGGCCGGGGTGGTAAGCCTCGTAGCGGTCACCCGCCGTGGTGCGATCCACAAGATGGACGATCGCCGCGCCGCTTGCATCACGCATCCAGTAGCCGGCGATGCCCATGGCGATCGTCGGATTCTCGCTGCGGATCAGGCCCAGCACCTGCTCGTAGAAAGTGGCGGTCTTCTCAAGATCGTCGGTGAGGATATTGACGTGATCGACGCCGCTGACAGGCATGGCCGCTCTCCCTTGTTCTGCACACCCTCAACCGATCGACGCCAGCTCGCAACCCTCAGCTGCGGAACACCACCGTTCGGGCGCCGTTCAACAGCACCCGGTCTTCGAGGTGCAGGCGCACGGCTTCCGCCAACACCCGGCGCTCGATATCGCGGCCCTTGCGCACCATGTCCTCGGGCGTGTCGGAGTGGGTCACGGCTTCGACGTCCTGGTGGATGATCGGGCCTTCGTCGAGATCGGCAGTGACGTAGTGTGCCGTCGCGCCGATCATCTTCACGCCGCGCGCATGGGCCTGGTGGTAGGGCTTGGCGCCCTTGAAGCCTGGCAGGAACGAGTGATGGATGTTGATGCACCGGCCGGAGAGGAAGGCCGCCATCTCGTCCGAAAGAATCTGCATGTAGCGCGCCAGCACCACCAGCTCCGCGCGGGTTTCTTCGACGAGCGCGCGGATCTGCGCTTCCTGCTCGGCCTTGGTGTCCCTGGTGATCGGCAGGTGATAGAAGGGGAAATCCCCGATCATCAGCGAGTTGATGGCCTCGCGCGGGTGGTTGGAGACGATGCCGACGACTTCCATCGGCATTTCCCCGATGCGCTGGCGGTAGAGCAGATCGGCCAGGCAATGGTCGAACTTGCTGACCAGCAGCAGCACGCGGCGCGGCCGGTCGCGCCGGGTCATCGACCAGGCCATGCCGTATTCGCGGGCGATGGCGCCGAAGCCCTCGCTGAACGCCTCGCGCTCTGCCGAGCCCGGATCGAAGGCCACCCGCATGAAGAACTTGTCTTCCTCGAGGTCGTTGAACTGCTGCGCCTCGATGATATTGCCGCCCGCCTGCGCGAGATAGCCGGTGACGCGGGCGACGATGCCCGGACGGTCGGCGCAGGAGAGAGCGAGGATAAGCGGTTCAGGCATCGATCCGGCCTCAGGCAGAACGGTTGGAGAGCGCGGCCTCGGATTCGGCCATGAGCGCGGCGATGATCTCCGTCACCGGCTCTTCCTTGCTGACCATGCCGACCGACTGGCCCGCCATGATCGAGCCGTTCTCGACATCGCCCTCGATCACCGCGCGGCGCAAGGCACCGGCCCAGAAATGCTCGATCTTGAGCTGGGCCTCGCCCATGTCCACCTCACCGGCGTCCAGCAGGCGGGCCACCTCGATCTGCTTGGCGGTGAATTCCTCGGTGCCCTTGTTCTTCAGCGCGCGCACCGGGATCACCGGCAGGCGCGGATCGACTTGCACCGAGGTGACCGCGTCGCGGGCATTGGCGCGGAAGAATGCCTTCTTGAAGTCCGGATGGGCGATCGATTCGGTGGCGCAGGCGAAACGGGTGCCGAGCTGCACGCCCGAAGCGCCCATTTCCAGATAGCCGGCCATGGCCTCGCCCCGGCCGATGCCGCCCGCCACGAAGACGAGATGGTCGGCCGCCAGCGCGGGCAGGATTTCCTGCGCGAGGACCGACGTGGAAACCGGGCCGATGTGGCCGCCGGCTTCCATGCCCTCGATCACCAGGGCGTCCGCGCCCGAGCGCAGCAGCTTCTTGCCCAGCGCCAGCGTGGGCGCGAAGCAGATGACCTTGGCGCCCGCTTCCTTGATGGCCTCCACGCTGCCCTTGGGCGGAATTCCGCCGGCCAGCACGACATGGCCGACCTTGTGCCGGGCACAGACCGCGATCAGGTCGAACAGTTGCGGGTGCATGGTGATGAGGTTCACGCCGAAAGGCTTGTCCGTCATCGCGCGGGTGGCCTCGATCTCCTTGTCGAGCAGTTCGGGGTTCATCGCGCCGCAGGCGATCACGCCGAAGCCCCCGGCGTTGCTGATCGCCGAGACGAGGTTACGCTCCGACACCCAGGACATGGCGCCGCACAGGATCGCATATTCGGTACCGAGGAATTCGCGTCCGCGCGTCATCAGTGCGGAAGTCTTGGAGGTGGCCATCGATGCTCCCATAGCCGGCAATTCTAGAAACGAGCGTGCGCCATAGATGCGCACAGCCCCGCGCACAAGCGCTGGCGCCAAGGGGGCTTTCGCTTGCCCCGGAGCGATGGCAGACCGATGGCTCCCGAGCGATGACAGGCCGGGACAGCGAAGAAGGGCGGGACGATGGACGCAAGACAGACTTACGCCGCCAAGCTGACGAACGCCGACGAGGCCGTCCTTGCCATTGCCGGCGACAGCGACCTAGCCATGGGCATGGCCGTGGCGGAACCCCCCGCGATCCTGGCCGCGCTTGCCCGGCGGGCCGAGGCCGGAACGCTCGCGAACCTGCGGGTCTGGTATCTCCTCTCGCAAGTCCATGCCGGCTCGACGATCCTGCGCCGCGACCTGCTGGGTGCCATCCGCCCGCGCTGCCTGTTCATGAGCGGGATCGAACGCGCCCTGATCCAGGCCGATCCCACCGCCGAAGCCCTGATCGATTTCGTGCCCTGCGCCTTCAGCGGCTCGCCCCGGCTGCTGCGGGACGAGATCGCTCTGGATGCCTGCGTGCTGACCGTCTCGCCGATGGACGAGGACGGCTACTTCAGCTTCGGCGCCGCCAACGATTACACCTCGGTGGCCGCGCATTGCGCGAAGACGGTGATCGTCGAAGTGAACCCCGCCATGCCCCGCGTGGCCTGTTCCACGCCGCTGCACGTCTCGCAGGTCTCCGCCATCGTCGAGAACCACGTCCCGCTGCTGAGCTTCGCGGAAGGTGCGGCCGCTGCGGAAGACGAGGCGATCGCCGCGCATATCGCGGAAATGGTCGACGACGGCGCCTGCCTGCAAATGGGCATCGGCAACCTGCCCGCCGCCGTCTGCAGCCGCATCGGCAACCGCCGCGACCTCGGCATCCATACCGAGCTGCTCACCCCGGCCATGGCGGGGCTGGTCCACTCCGGCGCCGTCACCAACCGGCGCAAGACCACGCATCCCGGCCGCAGCGTCTATTCCTTCGCCATGGGCGACGCACCCTTCTATCGCTGGATGGACGGCAACCCCGAAGTGTATTCGCTGCCCGTGGACGTGGTGAACAATGCCGCCGAAATCGCCCGAAACGACCGCGTCGTCTCGGTCAATGCGACGATCCAGGTCGATCTCCAGGGTGCCTGCAACTCGGAGTTCATGGGCGGGATGCAGCACTCGGCGGCGGGCGGCCAGCTCGACTTCGTGCGCGGCGCCTATGGCTCGAAGGGCGGCGTTTCGGTGATCGCCTGCCGCTCCACCGCGAAAGGCGGCACGGTCAGCCGCATCGTCCCCAGACTCGACGGCCCGGTGACGACGCCGCGCAACGACGTCCACTGGATCGTCACCGAACACGGCGCCGCCAACTTGCGCGGCAAATCCTTGCGCGAGCGCGCGGAACTGCTGATCGGCCTGGCCGCTGCGCAGTTCCGCGACGAGCTGGCGCGAGCACTCTGACACACCCGCGTCATTCCCGCGAAAGCGGGCATCCTGCTACTCTTTGAAGCACGCAGAGACGCAGAGACGCAGAGATTCCGGTGCGGTGCTGCACGGCCCCCTGCGTCTCTGCGTCTCTGCGTCTCTGCGTGAAAATAGAAAGGCGGAATTTCGCCCTCGCTGGAGGACAAGAGCATATTTTACGGTGAAGGGCATCGCCCAGAAACGAAAAAGGCGGCGCTCGCCGCGCCGCCTTTTCCAATTCAAGATGTTACGCCCACTTACCCCGAGCTTGTCGAAGGGTCAGCAGGCAGCCCGGTTACGCAGCAGCGTCGAGCCCGTAGGCCGTGTGCAGCACGCGCACCGCCAGTTCGGTCTCGTCGGTATCGATCAGGACCGAAACCTTGATCTCGCTGGTCGAGATGGCGATGATGTTGATGCCGCGATCGGCCAGCGTCTTGAACATGGTGGAGGCGACACCGGCGTGGCTGCGCATGCCGACGCCGACGACGCTGACCTTGGCCACGTTGCTGTCGGCGATCATGCGGTAATAGCCGATCGATTCCTTGCGCTCTTCCAGCAGCGCCTGCGCGCGGACGAGGTCGGCCTGCGGCACCGTGAAGGTGACGTCGGTCTCGCCCTTGTCCTTGGCGACGTTCTGGATGATCATGTCGACGTTGATGTTCTGCTCGGCAAGCGGCGCGAAGATCGCGGCCACGGCGCCCGGACGGTCGGGCACGCGGGTCATCGTGACCTTCGCTTCGTTCTTGTCGGCGGCGATGCCGGTGATCAGCTGGCGTTCCATGTCGCTTCCTTCGAGTTCTTCGTCGCTGACGATCATCGTTCCGGGGAGGGTGTCTGCGGCCGGGGCATTCTCGTCGATGAACGAGGAGAGCACCTGCACGCGCACGTTCTCCTTCATCGCCAGCGAGACCGAGCGGGTCTGCAGCACCTTCGATCCGACCGAGGCCAGTTCGAGCATTTCTTCATAGGTCACCAGCGGCAGCTTGCGCGCCTTGGCAACGATGCGCGGGTCGGTGGTGTAGACGCCGTCGACATCGGTGTAGATGTCGCAGCGGTCGGCCTTGACCGCAGCCGCCACGGCCACCGCCGACGTGTCCGAACCGCCACGGCCCAGCGTGGTGATGCGGTTATCCGGCGAAACGCCCTGGAAACCGGGGATCACCGCGATTTCACCGGCGGCCATCGAGGCCAGCAGCGCGTCCGAATCGAAGTCCTCGATACGGGCCTTGGCATGGGCGTCGTCGGTCTTGATCGGCAGCTGCCAACCAAGCCACGAGCGCGCCTTGCAGCCCATCGCCTGAAGCGTGAGCGCCAGAAGGCCCGACGTGACCTGCTCGCCCGAAGCGACGACCACGTCATATTCCGCCGGATCGTAGAGGGCATTGGCTTCGCGGCAGAAGTTCACGAGGCGGTCGGTCTCGCCGGCCATGGCCGAAACGACGACGGCGACTTCGTGGCCCGCTTCCTGCTGGCGTTTGACAATGCCCGCCACGCGCCGGATTCGCTCGGTCCCGGCCATGGAAGTGCCGCCGAATTTCATCACGATACGTGCCAAGGTGCCACTGCTCCCCGTCGGTTGTTGCGCAAAGAAGAGATGCGCGTGTGGATAAGAGTCGGGCGCGCTGTTAGGGGGGAGTGATGGACAATGCAACTGCTTCGAACACGCCTTCTCGCGCAACAATCGATCCGAAAGAGGCTGCTCACTTCGGTGCACTGGCGGCGGAATGGTGGGATCCCAAGGGTTCCTCGGCCATGCTGCACAAGCTGAACCCGGTCCGCCTGGGCTTTATCCGCGCCGAGATCGACCGGCATTTCTCCACCGACTCGCGCATGTTGCGCCCGCTTTCGGGCAAGCGCGCGCTCGATGCCGGCTGCGGCGCGGGGCTGCTCTGCGAACCCCTCGCCCGCCTCGGCGCCAGCGTGACCGGCGTGGACGCGGCGGCGGAAAACATTGCGGCAGCCAGCGCCCATGCCGAAGCGATGGGACTTGCCATCGATTACCGGCACGGCGAACTGGGCGCTCTGGGGCTCTCGGGCTACGATCTCGTCTGCTCGCTGGAAGTGATCGAGCACGTCACCGACAAGGCGCTGTTCATCGGCCAGCTTGCCGATGCGCTGGCGGACGACGGGCTAATGTTCCTCTCCTGCCCCAACCGCACCCCCGCCTCGCGCCTGCTGCTGGTGGAAGCGGCCGAGCGCCTCGGCAAAGTGCCGCGCGGCACGCACGACTGGAACGCCTTCGCCACGCCGGACGAACTGCGCGACCTTGCGGATGGCGCCGGGCTGGTGCTGGGCGAGCCCAAGGGCATCGCCTGGTCGCCCACGGCAGGGTTGCACCTCTCGGACGATCTCTCGCTGAACTTCATCGCTACGGCCCGGAAGAAGTAACAGCAAGATGGGTCACGCGGAGGCGCGGAGACGCAGAGAGGTTTGTTCGCGCCGCAGGCTATCTACCGGCCTCTACGTTGCGTAAGTCGCAGCATCGAAAAGAAAAGCCGCACTACGGCAGGCGCTGCTCCTCCGCGTCTCCGCGCCTCCGCGTGAACCGCTCTTTCTTCAAGAAAGCCTGCCGATAGCCGCCCGAGCCTGTGACTCCCGCTCCTCCCAGGCCCCGCCAACCCGCGAAAACGGCACCCCCGCCCGCAGCAGCATCTCCTCAGCCAGAGCGGCAAAGCGCGCCCGCCTGTCCCCTGAGCCGAAGAACCGCGTTCCATCGTCCCGCCAGGGAACGTCGGGTGCGAAGAGCAGGTAGTGATCGGCTTTGGGATAGCGCATCAGCACATCCGGCACTTCACCGAAAAGCATCTGCGCCCAGGCGGCGGTCATGAGCTGGTCGGTGTCGAACAGGAGCACCGGCGGGCGCGCCGCCATGGCCTTGCGGTTCTCCTCGGCCTGCCCCTCGGCGATCGCCAGCAGGTCCGCCATCGTCAGGTCGGTGCCGTTGCGTTCGCAGTAGGTCCGGCCGTACTCCGCCACCCAGGGATAACCCAGCCGCCCGGCCAATACCGACTTGCCGGTGCTTTCCGCGCCGTGGAGGCAGACGGTGATCACGCCTCTTGCGCCTTTTCCGCCGCGATCCATTCGCGCAGACCCAGCACCGACATGACCAGCAGCACCAGATAGAGCGCGGCGGTCGGCCAGAGTTCCTTGTAGAGATAGACCCCGATCGAGGCGAGATCGATCGCGATCCACAGCACCCAGTTCTCGATACGGCGGAAGCCCAGCAGGATCTGCGCGGCGATGCTGGCGCCCGCTATGGCGGAATCCGCATAGGGCAGCGAGGCGTCGGTGAAGCGGTGCATCACCCAGCCGAGATTGAGCGCCAGCGCCGCCGTGCCGGTCAGCCAGAGCAGCCGTGCGAAATGGCCCAGCCGCCGCACCGGCACCCGGCTTTCGCCGCCGCCCGCGCGAACCCACAGCGCCCAGCCCCAGACTTGCGCGGCGAAGAAGAACACTTGCAGCCCCGCCTCGCCATAGAGCTTCGCTTCCCGGAACACGACGAAATAGAGCGCGACCATCGCCATGCCGAACGGGAAGTTCCACACGCTGCGCCGCACCAGCAGCGCGATATTGGCAAGGCCGAGCCCTGCCGCCACCCATTCGACCGTGTTCATGAGCCCCCGTTCATCCGTTTTCGGTCAGCCGAGCGCCGCTTCCCATTCCGGCTCCTTGAAGCCCACCAGCAGCCCACCCGGATAGTCGACCACCGGGCGCTTGATGCAACTAGGATTCGCGGCCATGATCGCAACCGCCTTGGCAGCATCGATATCCGCCTTGTCTTCCTCGGGCAGCTTCTTGAACGTCGTCCCGGCGCGGTTGAGCACTTTCTCCCAGCCCGCTTCGGCTACCCACTTCTCCAGCCTGCCGGCGTCCGCGCCTTCCTTCTTGTAGTCGTGGAAGGTGTATTCGGTGCCGCGCGCCTCCAGCCACTTACGGGCCTTCTTGACGGTGTCGCAGTTGGGGATGCCGTAGAATTCAAGGCTCACGATTCGGTTTCCCTCTCGAAATGCCGCACGCGCGGTTCGTTGCAGGCGAAGGCGGTGTAGCTCTGGTAGTAGTGCTCGCGGCCCTTGGCCTGCACTTCGGCATGGGCGGCAACGCGGCGCCATGCAAGGGCGGCGGCTTCGTCCTGCCATTCCGACAGCGCGATCACTTCGCCGTCCTCGCTGGTGTAGCTCTTGAAGGAGAGGAAGCCGGGCTGCGCGCGGGCGAGCGCATCCATGGCCTCGGCATCGGCGGAATAGGCGGCCGCATCGATGTCGGCGCGCTTGCGGTTGCGGAAGACGACCAGGAACATGCCCGCGCTCATGGGCCTTCGCAGAGCGTTCCGCAAGCATCTGGCTCGCACCCCATGCTGGACAATCCGAAGATTGCGCGCCAAGGCGCGAGGCATGAGCGTGAACACTTTCGGCCGTCTTCTGCGATTCACTACCTGGGGCGAGAGCCATGGCCCTGCCATCGGCGCCGTTGTCGACGGGTGTCCGCCGGGACTCGCCATCGACGAGAGCGTGATCCAGCCCTTCCTCGACGCGCGCCGTCCGGGCCAGTCGAAGTTCACCACCCAGCGGCAGGAGCCGGATCAGGTCCGCATCCTCTCCGGCGTGTTCGAAGGCAAAACGACCGGCACGCCGATCAGCCTGATGATCGAGAACGTCGACCAGCGCTCGAAGGATTATTCGGACGTCGCCAAGGCCTATCGCCCCGGCCATGCCGACTATGCCTATGACGCCAAGTACGGTTTCCGCGACTATCGCGGCGGCGGCCGCAGCTCGGCGCGCGAGACCGCCAGCCGCGTGGCGGCAGGCGGGGTGGCGCGGCTGGTGATCCCGGAAGCGACGATCCTGGCCTATGTCTCGGAGATCGGCGGCGACGCTATCGACATGGCCAACTTCGACGCGGCCGAGATCGGCAACAACCCGTTCTTCTGCCCCGACGCCGAAGCTGCGAAGCGATGGGAAAAGATCGTCGACGATGCGCGCCTGGCCGGTTCCTCGGTAGGCGCAGTGGTGGAATGCGTGGCGACCGGCGTTCCGGCAGGCTGGGGCGCACCGCTCTACGGCAAGCTCGACGCCGATCTGGCCGCCGCGATGATGGGCATCAATGCGGTGAAGGGCGTTGAGATCGGCGACGGCTTCGCCGCCGCGCGCCTCACCGGCGAACAGAATGCCGATCCGATGCACCCCGGCACGAATGGTCCGGAGTTCAGCGCCAACCATGCGGGCGGTATCGCGGGCGGCATCTCGACCGGCCAGCCGGTACTGGTGCGCGTGGCCTTCAAGCCGACCAGCTCGATCCTGACCCCGCAGCCGACGATCAACCGTGAGGGCGAGGCGACCGAACTGTTCACCAAGGGCCGCCACGACCCCTGCGTCGGCATTCGCGGCGTTCCGGTGGTGGAGGCGATGATGGCGCTGGTCCTGGCCGACCACAAGCTGCTCCATCGCGGGCAGTGCGGTTGACCTGATCCGGCCGCACCGCTTCGGATCAATCTAGAAGACTGCGCACTTTCGCCGGATTGCCGACCACCGTGGCGCCTTCCGGCACGTCCCGCGTCACGACGCTGCCCGCGCCGATCACCGCATGGTCGCCCACTGTCACGCCGGGCAGGATGATCGCGCCGCCACCGATCCAGACATTGCGCCCGATGCGGATTGGACGTCCCCACTCGCGCCCGGTCGCGCGTTCAGCGGGATCGCGCGGATGGTCCGCTGTGAGAATCTGGACGCCGGGACCGATCTGCGTGCCGTCGCCGATGTGCACTTCCACCACGTCCAGCACCACGCAGTTGAAGTTCAGGAAAACGCCGCTGCCAAGGCTGATGTTGAAGCCGTAGTCGCAATGGAAAGGCGGCCGGATCACGCAATTCGCGCCGACCGCGCCGAACCGCTCGCGCAGCAGGGCTTCACGCTCGGTGGCAGCGATCGGACCGATATGGTTGAAACGGTGCATCCACTCCGCCGCTGCCAGCTGGTCGGCCTGAATTTCGGGATCGCTGGCGTGGTAGGGCGCTCCAGCGAGCATCTTCTGCTTTTCCGAACGCTCCATGGGAATGCTACCTCCGCTTCCTGAGGACGACGTAGATGGCGCCTTGACCGCCATGCCGGCGATGCGCGCCGCGAATGGCGACGATGTCGTGAGCATGATCGCTGGCGGCCAGCCAGTCGGTGATCTTGGCGCGAATGGCGCCCCGCGCGGTGCCACGGTCCATGGCATCGACCGGCCGGGGCTTGCCCGTCACGATCAGAACCACGCGCGCGCCCATGGCCTTGGCCTGGGTAAGCCCATGCATCAGCCGCACATAGGCCTGGTCCAAGTTCGATCCGTGAAGGTCCAGGCTGAAATCGGGGATCAGCGTGCCCTTCGAGATGCGCTTCTCCCACGAACCGTCGAGATGGAGCGGGGCATCGACTTTCGGCTTGGCAGGCGCCACCGGCTTGGGCGGAAGCGGCGGCGGCACCCGGCCTTTCGCCTTCTTGGGCGGCGGCGCGGGCGGAAAAACCACGGTCTTCGGCGGCGTCGGCACGGTTGCGGCGGGCGCCGGAGCGGGTCGGCGCTTTTCGAGCGGCGTCACCGTCCGGGCGACCAGCGCCCAGACTTCCGCTTCTTCCGCCGTCAATCGCCGTCCCGGCCTTCGCATAGCCGTCCTATCGCACGCCGAGGCGCGCAAGCGTACCCTTGGGCACCAGGATCAGCGCCTCGCCCCGGCCGCTCATCCCGCCGGCCGTCAGCCGCGCCTGCTCGCCCGAGCCCCAGAAGGTGTCGAAGCGATTCGCCCCCTTGATGGCGCCCCCGGTATCCTGCGCGATCCAGAGCCCGGTCGCCTCGCGCCGGTCGAGACGAAGCCAGACCGGCGCGCCCAGCGGCACGAAGCGGGGATCCGCCGCCACCGAGGCATGGCCGCGCACCGGCACGTTCAGCGCGCCGAGCGGACCGTCGCCCTTGAGTTCCTTGAAGAACACCCACGACTTGTTTTCGCGCATCAGCGCGGCACCGTCCTTCGGGTTATCGTGGATGTAGCGAATGATCCCCTGCATCGATCCGGAATATTGCCCCGGCCCCGAGCCCACGAGGCCGCGATCCCGCATCACGCCCCCGATGCCGGTATAGGGCAGGCCGTTCTGTCCGGCATAGCCGATGCGCATCACGCTGCCGTCCGGCGCGCGCAGGCGGCCCGAACCCTGGACCTGAAGAAAGAAGAACTCCACCGGATCCGCCACCCAGGCGATTTCCAGTCCCTTGCCGGAAAGCGCGCCCTGCTCGATGGCGGCGCGGTCGTGATAGGGCACGAAGTCACCGCCGGCATCGTAACGCCCCAGCGGCATGCGTCCGCTGGACGTCGGCGTCGCGTCGCCGGGTCGGGCACGCACGAGGTCGCCGGGCATGGAATAGACGGGCACCGCATAGCCGGGCACCGGCAGGCGCGAACCGGCGATTTCCGGCTCGTAGTAGCCGGTCGCGAACCCCTTGCCGTCGCCGATACGGGCCGTTTCGAAGTAGGTGGCGAAGAATTGCGCGGCGGGCTTGCCGCTCCAGGCCGCGGCGGCGGCGCAGGCCTGCCGCCAGTCGGCCGGGCGCGTAAGCCCGCTGGCATCCGTGCGCACGGTGACCCGTGGGCAGCTCTCGCGGAACGAGGCGAGCGCCGCGACGGCGTCGCTGGAGCCGAGCGGAAGGGAGGACACGGCTGGCCCTGCCTTCACGCCCGCCGCGACGGCACTGCCCGGCTGCGGCTGTGCAGGGCCGGCAGGCATCAGCGGCCGAGGCTTCTGCACGGGCGGCCTGGCCGGCGGCCGTGACGGCCCTTTAGGGCTAGGGACCACTTGCACGCAGGCCGCCAGCAGGGCGGGCAGGACAAAGGCAGACAATCGGCGCAACGGAAAACGCGACTCCCGACGTCGCGACACGTTCCATCCCCGCAAGATCGATCTCCGAAAGCCTGATAACAACGCTGGTAACGACAAAGGCCGGACCTTTCGGCCCGGCCTGTCGATCCTTGTGAGATACTCGGCGCGAAATCAACCGAGTTGGGCGATCAACCCGCGTCGGTTTCGTCGAGCAGCCAGTCGGGGCCGGACGAATTGAGTTGGCGGCTGAAAGTCCAGACGTCCACAGCCTCGATCGCATCGTCGAGCGATCCGGCGATCACATGGCCTTCGGCGTCCCGCGTCACGGCGGCAATGTCCGAACGGAAGCGCAAGGTGATACGGGCATAGCCGCTTTCCACCCCGGCCGAAACGATCGCCACGTCCTCGATGCGGATGAGGCGGTTGTCCATGGTCTCACCCGCCGCTGCACGAGCGTCGATAGCGGCCGCGAAGCTTTCATAGACATCGCCGTCGCACAGCGCGCGAAGCTCTGCCTTGTCGCCCTTCCAGAACGATTCCAGGATCAGGCGATAGGCACTGCGCGCGCCTTCGAGGAAGGCATAGGCATCGAAGCGACGGTCCGCGCCGGAGATTTCGGCAAGGCCTCGCTCCACCGAAGGCGGGGCAAGCGGCATTTCGCGCGCTCGCTGCGGCTGACCAGCCCGGCCGCGCTCTTCCGCCTTGGCTTCGGGCTTACCGTCGACCTTGGGGGCCGGAACGCGCGGCGCACCGGGCTGGCCCTGGCGGCCTTCGAAGCGCCCCTGGATCGGCTCTTCCTCATGCTCGGCACGGCGGCCGAGTACCGAATAGAGCCGCAGGCCGAGGAAGGCTGCGATCATGGCCAGGATCACGATTTCCGGTGTCACGTTCCTTTGTCCATCCTTGTGTTGGACGCTTCGGGGGCACGGGTGGAGCGTTTTCGCCATCCGCCCGAAGGCGCCATCATAGACCCAGATAGGTACGGTTTTCAAATGAACAACGCGTGAGCAACGGTATCTGGGGTTTTTCCGCCGTTCCGCGAGCCCTATTCCGTCATTATAGCGTAACCAACGTCCCGGCCCGGCAACCGTTCCCTCGGGCGTTCCCCCGGACCTTGCCCCGAATCGACTGCCCTAAGAACTTCGGGCGGAACCCCTGTCGGCTTGGGCTTGCAAACAATTTAGCCGTTCTCGGGTGTTCCACCGGCCCGAAAAATGCTTTACGCGGCGCGCCAGACTTCAATCCGTGCGCTCTGTTGATGGGCCAAATTGACGGGAACGAACCAAATGGCCGACGAAGGCAACGTCATCTCCGATCTCAACCTCGAAAACGGCGAGGATTCCGCGCCGGCCGCCGGCATCATCTCGCAGTACGTGAAGGATCTCTCGGTAGAGAATCCGAACGCACCGCAGAGCTTCTCGTGGCAGGACCAGCCGCAGATCGAAGTGCAGTTCAACATCGGCGCGCGCCAGATCGACGGCGAAGTGCATGAAGTCGAACTGAAGATCACCTGCGCCTCGAAAGGCCCGCAGGGCACCGCTTTCGCGGTCGAACTGGCCTACGCCGCCCTCGTCGGCATGCGCAATCTCGATGAAGGCCAGGCCCACGCGTTCCTCTATGCCGAAGCGCCGCGCATCCTGTTCCCCTTCGCCCGCCGCGTCGTCGCCGATGCCGTGCGCGATGCCGGCTTCGCGCCGCTGATGCTGGAGCCGATCGACTTCAACGGCCTCTACATCCAGCAGCTCCAGGCGCAGCAGCAGGCAGACGCCACCCAGGGCGAGCCGGTCGGCCACGCCTGAAAACCGGCTTGAACGGCGTATGACGCACGTTCTTGCACTATCGGCCCGCGCCTCCAAACCGGAGACGCGGGCCGTTGGCTTATCCGGGCCATCGAATTCGGTGATCCCCTTCAACGCGGCCACCTTTAACTCAGGCATCAGCGGGAACTTCCGGGCATGAACCTTGTAAAGGCGCTGGCCAGCGTCGGCGGCCTCACTCTCGCCAGCCGCGTGCTCGGACTGGTCCGCGACAGCCTGTTCGCCCGCTTCGTCGGCGCGGGTTTCGCCTCGGACGCCTTCCTGATCGCGTTCCGGCTGCCGAACATGTTCCGCGCCCTCTTCGCGGAAGGCGCCTTCGCTTCGGCCTTCATCCCCATGTTCAACCAGAAGGTGGCGGACAAGGACGGCCCCGGCCTGCCCGCCGGCATTACCTTTGCGGAGCAGGCTCTGGCCGTGCTCCTGCCGATCCTGATTGCCATGACGGTGGTGCTGGAAGTGTTCGCCTGGCCGGTGACGTTCCTCCTCTCCGGCAAGTTCAACGGCGTCAGCCATGAGCAATTCGCCTATGCGGTACAGCTCAGCCGGATCACCATCCCCTATCTGGCGCTCATCAGCCTGGTCTCGCTGCTCGGCGGTATTCTCAATTCGCTGAACAAGTTCTGGGTCAATGCCGCCGCGCCGATCCTGTTGAATCTGACGCAGATCGTAGCCATTCTGGGTTTCCATTCTGCCGATGCGCTGGTGACGGCACGCAATCAAGCCATTGCCGTTTCGGTTTCCGGCGCGCTCCAACTCCTGTGGCTGATATGGGCTTGCCGCGCCAATGGCGTATCGCTGAGGTTGCGGATGCCGGCTTGGAACCCGGATGTAAAACGCCTCATGAAACTGATCCTGCCCGCCGCAGCCGGCGCAGGCGCCATGCAGATCAACCTTATGATCTCCACTGCGCTCGCCGCCTCGCTGTTGGTCCACGGCTCGGTGACCTACATTTACCTGGCGGACCGCCTGAACCAGCTTCCGCTCGGCCTGATCGGCATCGGCCTTGGCACCGTGCTCCTGCCGACGATCTCGCGCCAACTCGGCGGGGGAGAGCACCAGGCGGCGATGGACACGCAGAATCGCGGCATGGAACTGGCCCTGCTGCTCACCCTGCCCGCCGCCGTCGCCCTGATCGTCTGCGGCCAGCCGATCGCCGCCGCCCTGTTCGGCTACGGCAAGTTCGACGCGAACGACGTGGCCCGCACTGCCGAGGCGCTGGCCGCCTTCTCGATCGGCTTGCCCAGCTACATCCTGGTCAAAGTGCTGACTCCCGGCTTCTATGCCCGCCAGGACACCAGAACGCCGGTACGTTTCGCGATGATGTCGATGGTGGTGAACCTTGTCGGCAACCTCGTGCTGATCGTGCCGCTCCAGCACATGGGCCCGCCGCTGGCGACCGCCATCGCCTCTACCGCGAACGTCGCCATGCTCTATTGGGCCCTGGTGAAGCGCGGCCATTTCCAGGCTGATACCCGCCTGAAGCGCCGTGCTCCGCGCCTTGCCCTCGCCGCCGTGGCGATGGGCGCGGTGCTGTGGTTCGGGCAGGATCTGCTGACGCCTTACCTCCACGGCACCTGGCTGGTGCGCGGTCTTGCCCTGGCCGTGCTCGTTTCCGCCGGCGGCATGGTCTACGCGATGGCGACGCTGGCAACCGGCGCCTTCACGCGCGCCGATCTCGCCCTGCTGCGCCGCCGTCGCGCGGCGCCCTGAGGCTTCCATCCGTGCCCGATTGTGCTAAGAGCCCCGCCTATGCAGGATCTTTCGCTCTCGAAGTCTGCCTTCCCGCGCCGTTCCTGGCGATGGCGGATCGCCGCGCGCGCCGCGCGCTGATCGCACCTGCATCCGCGCCTTTCCGGGCGCACTCACATTCCTGACAACTCACAACTCGCGAAGGACGCATCCATGCGTATCGTCTCCGGCATCCAGCCTACCGGCAACCTGCATCTCGGCAACTATCTCGGTGCGATCCGCAATTGGGTGAAGATGCAGGACGACGTCGCCGCTGAGGGCGGTGACAGCCTCTACTTCCTGGCCGATCTCCACGCGATCTCCATGCCGCACGATCCGGCGACCCTTTCCGCCAACACGCGCGAGATGGTGGCGGCGCTGGTCGCCTGCGGAGTCGATCCCGACCGTTCGATCCTGTTCAACCAGACCCAGGTTCCCCAGCATGCCGAACTGCAATGGCTGCTCAACGGCACCGCGCGGATGGGCTGGCTGAACCGCATGACGCAGTGGAAGGACAAGGCCGGCAAGAACCGCGAAGGCGCTTCCGTGGCACTGTTCACCTACCCGGTGCTCCAGGCGGCCGACGTGCTGCTCTACCAGGCCACCCACGTTCCGGTGGGCGAGGACCAGAAGCAGCATCTCGAACTCGCCCGCGACATCGCTCAGAAGTTCAATAACGACTTCGCGCCCAAGGATGAAAATGGGGGGGAAGACCCGATCTTCACCCTGCCAGAGCCGATCATTCCGCCCGAAGCCGCGCGGATCATGAGCCTGCGCGACGGTTCGTCGAAGATGAGCAAGTCCGACCCCTCCGACATGGCCCGCATCAACCTGACCGACGATGCCGACATGATCATGCAGAAGGTCAAGAAGGCCAAGACCGATCCCGAGCCGCTGCCTTCGGAAAAGGAAGGCCTCGAAGGCCGAGCCGAGGCGCGCAACCTGGTGGGCATCTACGCGGTGATGGCCGGAACCACGATCGAGGCCGTGCTCGCGGACTTCGGCGGTGAGGGCTTCGGTAAGTTCAAGCCGGCGCTGGGCGAACTGCTGGTGGAGAAGCTCGCGCCGATCAATGCGCGCTTCGTCGAACTGCGCGGCGATCGCGATTCGCTCGATGCCATTCTGCGCAAGGGCTCGGAAAAGGCCCGTGCGCTGGCCGTGCCGACGCTGGAGAAGGCCTACCAGGCGCTCGGCCTGGTTCGCTGATCGGGGGAAAAGACGTCGTCCCGGACTTGATCCGGGACCGCTGGCCTAGCCGCGCCCACCTCGCGGCCAGGCACCTGCTGGGCATGAGTGGTCCACCGCGGGCGAGCACCTAAAGATTTGACAGCGGTCCCGGATCAAGTCCGGGACGACGGTCAGTCCAATCCCAGAAGCTTTGCCCGGCGCCGGATCCAGGTGGCGGCAAGCGAGGCGACCTCACCCAGCGCCTCCAGTCCCTCGCGGTCCTTCTTGTGCTCGCCCGCGATAAGCAGCCCAAAGACCCGCTTCACGCTCCAGTCCGGGTAGGGCCTTTCCACCAGCACCATCCGATCCCCGGCGGCAACCTCGCCTTCTTCCAGCACCCGGTAGTACCAGCCCGAGCGACGCGACTTCACCACGCGCGCGTTGACCGCCGCACCATCGAAGCGGTGATCGAGCTTCCAGCAGGGCTGGCGCCCCTGGCAGACCTCGACCAGCGCCGTGCCCAGCCGCCAGCGGTCGCCCACGCAGATCTGCTCCTCGGTCAGGCCCTCGGTGGCGATATTCTCGCCGAAAGCTCCGAAATCGGAGAGCAGAGGGTGATCCCCGAGCGATTCGCGCCAGAAGCCGTAGTGATCGTGGGGATAGTGGTGGATCGCCTTGTCCGGTCCGCCGTGGACGGCAAGATCGGCCTGCTCATCTCCGTCAAGGCCGAGACGATGGACCGTCACCCGCCCCTCGATCGGCTTCTTGCCGATGGCACTAGGCTCGTCCTCGCCCCGGAAAGGCCTGACCTTTCCGCACTGAATCGAAAGAATCGGAATCGAAAGCGTGTCTGGGGAACTGTTCAACATCCGGGTGACTTCCTACATGATAACCCTGATCTCAAGTCGTGAACGCGAAGGAATGGGATATCGGCTCCGGAAACGTTTCGCCGCCACCCTGCCTCCATTCAACCGCTATTCAGGGCCTTGATATTAAGGCAGAGTCGCAAAGAATCAGAGTCTTTGGAAGAATCACAGGCCGCGCTTGGGAAGGGCGTCTCGGTCCTGTCGGGTTCGTGGAGTGAAACCGATGACAGATAATCCCGGAACCCATCTCGGAAAGCTGCGGCTCGTTGCCGTAGGCGTCCTGCTGATGGCCCTCGCCGCCTGCGCCACGCCTTTCAAGGCCGACGTATCGCGGTTCCAGCAACTTCCGGCGCCTGCCGGCCAGACCATCGCCGTCGTGGCCGATGACCCCAAGCTTGCCGGTGGCCTCGAATTCGCCACTTACGCCCGCCTGGTCAGCGATCGCCTGCAAAAGGTCGGATATACTCCGGTAGACGATCCCGCGAAGGCCACCCTCATCGCCCGCTTCGACTACGGCGTGGACACCGGCCGCGAGCGCGTGCGCTCCACCCCCGGCATGGGCGGCGCCTGGGGCCCGTGGTATGGCGGCGGCTGGGGCGGCCGTGGCTTCTACGGTCGCGGTTGGGGCGGCGGCGGCTGGGGCTGGGGTGGTCCGTGGCGCTATGGCTGGTACGATCCGTTCTTCGACGGCGGCGTGGATTCCTACACCGTCTTCACCAGCGGCATCACGCTGAAGATCGACCGTGCGGCCGACAACCTGCGCCTGTTCGAAGGCAAGGCCGAAGCCGTTTCCACCTCGAACCGCCTCCAGTACCTTGTTCCGAACCTGATCGAATCGATGTTCACGAATTTCCCGGGGAACTCGGGCGAGACCATGCGCATTACCGTGGCGCCTGAAAAGAAATGAAACTTGAGCAAATAAGCTGACTGGCTCCCCTGCGAAGAGGGAGACACCGAGGGACGGGTCCGCCGAAACATGCGGGCCCGTCCTTTCTTTTTGCCGTTCCGGCTCGTATCGCCGCGCTTCCGGTTGACCCTCGCCAGCCGCTTAGGAATGCTTGCCTTCGATGAACACGTTCATGGCCATCATGTCGCAGCTCTTCTGGGGCGTGACCGTGGGCGCGCTTTCGGCGGCTTTCTCGGCGCTGGCCAAAGGGCTGGCGGCGATCGTCGGCATCGGCGGCGTGGGCTGGTATTCGCTCAAGCGGCGGCGCGACAGGCGCGCGCGGATCGAGCGGAAAGACTGACGGTCGGTGCCGTTCGACCCTGTTGCCGAACTTGTTGGATCCGCGCTGGAGGGCGCAGGCGACTTCGCCGCGAGTGAAGTCCATCGCCGGACGGGCTGGCAAGGATGCCTCGCCTTGATCCTCATCCCGGCCGTAGCAATTGGTCTGCTGCTCTGGTGGCTTGGCGCCTTTTCAGGCGCCTGACCCCGCCGTCAACTCCCCAGCGCAACAACCCCGCCGGTAGAGCCGAACCCGCCCTCCCCACGCTCGGTCGCTTCCAGTTCCTCGACGGTCAGCCAGGAAGCGCGCGTCACCGGCGCCAGCACAAGCTGCGCCACGCGATCGCCGCGCAGGATCTCGAAGGGCTTCGCCCCGTGGTTGATCAGGATCACCTTCAGCTCGCCGCGATAGTCCGAATCGATCGTGCCCGGAGCATTCGGCACCGAAATCCCGTGCTTGAGCGCAAGGCCGGAGCGCGGACGCACCTGGATCTCGAAACCGGGCGGGATCGCCATGGCGAGGCCGGTGGCGACCGCGTGGCGCGCGCCCGGAGCCAGCGTCACGTCCTCGGCCGAGACCACGTCCATCCCTGCGGCGCCGTCGGTCGCGTAGGCGGGAAGGTCCAGGCCTTCACCGTGGGGCAGGATCTTGATCGGAACCGGGACGTCAACGGGGGAGTGCATCTGCGAACCTTTCGACGAGGGCGCGCGCGACGTCCTCCTTGGGCATTTCGGGAAGGCTGATCACATCGTCCGCGCGCACGATGTGGACCGCATTGACGTCCCCGCCCATCACATCGCCCGATACGTCGTTGGCGATGATCCAGTCGGCGCCTTTGCGTTTGCGCTTTTCGGTGGCGTAGCGGATGACGTCCTGCGTCTCGGCGGCAAAGCCGATCACCAGCGGCGGGCGGTTCGGCCCGGTCGCCAGCGTGGCGAGGATGTCGGGATTTTCGGTGAGCAGCAACGCCGGCGGCTCCGAGCCGCGCTTCTTCAGCTTCTGGTCGGCCGCCTGCGCAACGCGCCAGTCGGCCACGGCGGCAACCATCACGGCGATGTCGGCGGGCAGCGCCCGGCGCACCGCTTCCGCCATCTGCAAGGCGCTTTCCACGTCGACACGGTCGACGCCGGGCGGCGTAGGCAAATGCACCGGCCCGGCGACGAGCGTGACCCGCGCACCGGCTTCGGCGGCGGCGGCGGCGATGGCGAAGCCCTGTTTGCCGGAGGAACGGTTCGCGATGTAGCGAACCGGATCGATCGGCTCCCAGGTGGGGCCGGCGGTGATCAGGACGTGGCGGCCCGATAGCGGCCCCGAAAGCGGTTCCGTCAAGGGCCCACGCACGAGATGCAGCGCATCGGGATCGGTCGCGGGTGCGCCGCGCGCTTCGCCCTTGCGGGCGGCAAGCGCGGCTTCCTCCGGCGTGAAGCCGAGGTCTTCGTGGCTGACGGACCTGTCCGTACCGAAAGTTGCGGGCTGGCGGCCGCTGCGCGCGACCATCTCGCCGGTCAGCCCGCCCAGGGCCAGACCGTCGCTATCGTCATGCTCCGACTGCGCGATCCGCGCCTGCCCGCCAAGGAAATCGCTCCCCGGCAACGGCGCCACTTCGACCGGGCCGAGCCCGAGCGCCCAGGCTATACGCTGCCAGATCGCCAGCGGATCCGGCAGACGGCCAGGGCCGTATTCGCCGCAGGCCATCGTGCCTTCGTCCGGCTCCATCACGTCCACGCCCGCGTCACGCAAGGTCTGGACGTTGCGGGTAGTGGCCGCGTGTTGCCACATGCGCACGTTCATCGCGGGCACGGCCATCACCGGCTTGTCGGTGGCGAGCAGCATCGTCGTCGCCAGATCGTCGGCGATGCCCGCCGCCATCTTGGCCATGAGATCCGCCGTCGCCGGGCAGACGACCACCAGATCGGCCTCGCGGCTGAGCTGGATGTGCCCCATCTCGGCCTCGTTCTTGAGATCCCAGAGCGTGGTGTAGACCGGCTTTTCCGAGAGCGCGGCAAGCGCCATGGGCGTCACGAAGTGCGCGCCGCCCTCGGTCAGCACACAGGTGACTTCGCCGCCTTCCTTGCGGATCTGCCGGACGAGTTCGCAGGACTTGTAGGCCGCGATACCGCCGCCCACGACCAGGAGAATGCGTGGTCCACTCATGGCTGCGGCTTGTGCAACAGCGGGACGGCGCACGCAATCTGTTTGCGGCACCCGCCCTGCCGGAATTGCAGTAGACCGATGAGATGCCGTCGTCCCGGACTTGATCCGGGACCGCTGTCAATTCTTTAGGCGCAACCTCGCGACGAGCCGCCGCCACGCTCGAAAGGTGGCGCGGCTTTGCCAGCGGTCCCGGATCAGGTCCGGGACGACGGGCCCTTCACGCCAGCATCGTCCAGTAGGTCAGGCCGAACGCCACGACGCCGCCGACCAGCGCCGACAAACCGTAGCCGATCCACTGGGCAGGCTCGGGACGGCGCGGGAAGATGAGTTCCACTTCAGGAAGCGGCGCCTGTTCGGGCGCGCCGCCCTTGGGCGGGAACTTCTCCTCGATCCGCCGCACCAGCGCGGGCAGGCGGAACAGGGTGCCGAGATCCTCGCGCAGGCGATCGGCAATGACCGCCTCGGGGCCGAGTTCGTCGCGCAGCCAGCTTTTCACGAAGGGCGCGGAGACGTCCCACATGTTGATATCGGGATCGAGCGCGGTGGCAAGGCCTTCAACCATGACCATCGTCTTCTGGAGCAGCAGCAGGTGCGGCTGCACGGCCATGTCGAAATCGCGGGTGATCGCGAAAAGCCCGTCGAGCATCTGGCCGACCGAAAGCTCGGACACCGGCTTGCCGCGCATCGGTTCGCCCACGGCGCGCAGCGCGGTCGCGAACTCTTCCACCGTGTGGTAGCTCGGCACGTACTGCGCTTCGAAATGGATTTCCGCCACGCGGCGATAGTTGCCGGTGGTGAGGCCGTAGAGGATCTCCGCCAGCCAGAGCCGCGCCTGCCGGTTGATGCGGCCCATGATGCCGAAGTCGATGGCGACGATAGTGCCGTCGTCCTCCACGAACAGGTTGCCCTGGTGCATGTCGGCATGGAAGAAGCCGCTGGAGATCGCCTGGGTCAGGAACGTGATCACCAGGCGATGGGCCAGCTTGGGAAGATCGTGCCCGGCGGCGCGCAGGCCCGCCAGATCGCTCATCTTGGTGGCGCCGATCCACTCGATCGTCAGCACCTGGCCGTTGGTGCGGTCCCAATCGATGTGCGGCACGCGGTAGCCGTGGATGCCCTTCATCGCGTCGGACAGTTCGGAGGCGGAGGCTGCCTCGCGCCTGAGGTCCAGTTCGCGCAGGGTCCAGCGCTTGAGATTGGCGACGACCGCGCGCGGGCGCAGGCGCGACGCCTCGCCGCCCAAGGCTTCGAGATGGGCGGCGGCCCATTCGTAAGTCTCGACATCGCGGGCGAACTGCTCGCGGATGCCGGGGCGCAACACCTTGACCGCGACAGTGCGGCCGTCCGGCGTGATGGCCTTGTGAACTTGCGCGATGGAGGCGGCGCCCACCGGGTTCTCGTCGATCGAGTCGAAGACCTGTTCGAGCGGGCGACCGAAGCTGCTCTCGATCACATGGCGGATTTCGGAGAACGCTACCGGCGGCAGGCTGTCCTGCAAGGTCAGAAGGTTGCGCGCAGGAACTTCGCCGACGAGGTCGGGCCGCGTGGCAAGCGCCTGGCCGAGCTTGATAGCGGCGGGGCCGATATCCTGGAAGGCGCCGGCATAGTCGGGCTCGATCGGCTGTCGCGTGCCCAGGCGGGCGATCCGGGAGAGGCGCTTGACCTGCACCGGGGCGTTGCGATCGTTCTCGATCCCGCGCAGCGCGCCGTGGCGTGCGAGGACGCGCCCCCACTTCAGGAGCCGCAGGATATGCGTGGTAGATCCGGTCATTTATCTGCCAGCCTCACGGCTGGAAGCGGCACCGGCCCACGCCCCCACCCTACCACCCAACGGTAGTATCCTGCGGGTG
>NZ_DAMDBA010000012.1:0-96415 GCF_032093395.1 Novosphingobium sp. | reverse complement strand
CACTGGCTGGCAGGCCGCCGAAAACGCCGACATCGAGCCCGGCGACACCGTCGCTGTCTGGGGCTGCGGTCCGGTTGGGCTGTTCGCGGTTCAGTCCGCGTTCCTAATGGGGGCGGCGCGGGTAATCGCCATCGACCATTTTCCCCGCCGCCTGGAACTGGCGCGAAAATTCGGCGCGCAGACCATCAACTTCGAGGAATCGAAGACGTACGAGGCGCTGATGGAAATGACAGGCGGCATAGGTCCGGACGCGGTGATCGACGCGGTGGGGCTGGAGGCGCATGGCTTCTTCGTCGATAACGTGATCGACCAGGTCAAGGCCTCGCTGTTCCTGGGTACCGACCGCATCCACTCGATCCGCCAGGCCATCGTCGCCTGCCGCAAGGGCGGCCGCGTCTCGATGCCGGCGGTCTACGGCGGCATTGTCGACAAGTTCCCGCTCGGCGCCTTCATGGAAAAGGGGCTTACCTTGAAGACCGGGCAGACCAGCGTCCAGCACTACATGCCGGGCCTGCTCAACGCGATCGTCGAGGGCAAGATCGACACGACCTTCCTCATTTCGCATCGCATGAGCCTGGAGGATGCCCCCAAGGGCTACAGGATGTTCCACGACAACCAGAACGAAGTCACCAAGGTCGTGCTCAAGCCCGGCTTCACCGAAACCGCCGTCGCGGCCGAATAGGACAAGCAGCATGGCTGATAAGTTCGCAATCATCACCGGTGCCTCCACGGGCATCGGCTTCGAACTGGCGAGCATTGCCGCAGAGAACGGCTATGACCTGCTGGTCGTTGCCGACGAAGAGCTGATCGAAGCGGCCGCCCGGGACTTTCGCCTGCACGGCGTTTCGGTAGCCGCAGTGCAGGCCGACCTGTCGACCCTGGAAGGCGTCGATGCCCTGCTTTCCGCCGTGGAGGGTCGCCGTATCGATCTTCTTTGCGCCAATGCGGGCCGGGGGCTGGGGCACGGTTTTCTGGACCAGAATGTCGCCGACTGGCGCCTTGTGGTAGATACCAACATTACCGGCACTCTCTATCTGCTTCAGCAAGTGCTCAAAGCAATGGTGATGCGCGGCGATGGCAAGGTGCTGATCACCGGGTCCATCGCCGGCTTCATCCCGGGTAGTTTCCAGGCAGTCTACAACGGTACGAAAGCGTTCGTGGACAGCTTCGCGGACGCGCTGCGCAACGAGATCAAGGAGGTGAAAGGCGTGACGATCACCACTTTGATGCCCGGCCCAGTCGAAACCGAGTTCTTCGATCGCGCCGACATGCTCGACACGAGTGTGGGCGCGTCAGCGAGCAAGAGCGATCCTGCCGACGTCGCCCGCGACGGATGGAACGCGATGATGAACGGCGATGCGCATATTGTCTCGGGATGGAAGAATAAGATCCAGGCGGCTGTGGCGCACGTGACGCCGGCCGCAGTTCTCGCAGAACAGCACCGCAGGATGGCGGAGCCCGGCTCGGCCAACGATGACGGACCGCGATAAGGAAATGCCGGCGCCGAACTTTGCTAACCAAAGGATAGAGACATGAACTCCACGATAGAGCGCACATTCTCCAGTCGACGCGACGCGGAACTGGCTGTCGAACGATTGGTCCAGGAACACGGCTTTGAACGGACCGACGTGTTCATCTCGTCGGCAGGCGATGAAAACAGCGCAGGCGATACGCCCAGCGGCGGCGATACCGCGACGCATCTGGAACCGGAGCGCACTGACGCACCGCTGTCCGATCCGATATCGGTCTCGGTGGACATCAATGACGACTCGCGCGTCGCCATTGTGAACCGCGTATTCGACGAAATTGCCGCCGGCTAGACCGCCTGAACGAACTCAAGGGCCCGGACCCGCGGCGCCCGCGCGAGTAGGATGGAGGGTGCTTGGCAGGCTACCGATATGCTGCCAGCCGCATTTTGACCGGTTTAATTGTCGTCGATAGGAACGTTACGGGTGGAAACTTCCTCGTGAGCCACGGTCGCAGTCTCGAGATGGCGATGGGACGCACTTGGCCTTGTGCGACAACAACTGCCACGAGCGTGGAAACACAAAAGTCCGCACTGAATCACGCGCCTTGAAGAGTGCGCGCGATAATTCCATCTGACCGGGGCAAATTCAGACATGCGAGCCAAGGATACGATGACGACAGATTCCACTATCGCCCCAGAAACCCGTGCCTTCGAGGCGGATGTCTCCAAGCTGCTGCACATGATGGTCCATTCGGTTTATTCGGACCGGGACGTCTTCCTGCGCGAGCTGATCTCCAACGCGGCCGATGCGTGTGAGAAACTGCGCTATGAAGCGATCGCCGACCCATCGCTCCTTGGCGAAGATCCGCAGCCGCAGATCACCATCACGCTGGACAAGGAAGCCGGCACGTTGACGGTTGCCGACAACGGCATCGGCATGACCGCTGCCGACATGGCAGAGACGCTGGGAACCATCGCCCGCTCCGGAACCAAGGCCTTCATGGATCGGCTCTCCGCCGATAAGAATGGGGAGGGCCAGCAGCTCATCGGTCAATTCGGCGTCGGTTTCTACTCGGCGTTCATGGTGGCCGGGAAAGTCGATGTCGTATCGCGCCGCGCGGGCGAAAGCGACGCTGCCAGCTGGTCTTCCGACGGCCTCGGCACCTACACCATCGCACCCGCCGATCCGGAGCAGGCGCCGGTACGGGGGACAGAGGTGACCCTCCATCTTCTGGACGATGCAAAAAGCTATGCGGAGCGCTACAGCGTCGAGCGCATCGTCAAGGCACAGTCCGGCCATGTGCCGGTCCCGATCTTCATCGAGGAAACCGGAAGCGACGAGGAAGCTCGGCAGGTTGCGGACGGCGCGGCGCTGTGGACCAAGCCGAAGTCCGAAATCAGCGAGGAAGACTACACCGACTTCTACCGCAGCGTGGCAGGCCAGTTCGACAAGCCTGCCCTGACGCTGCACTATCGGGCGGAGGGGCGGCACGAATATTCGGTGCTCGCCTTCATTCCGGAGAGCAAGCCGTTCGACCTGTTCGATCCCGATCGTAACGGGCGCATCAAGCTCTACGTCCGCCGCGTGTTCATCACCGACGAAGCGGAAATCCTGCCGCGCTACCTGCGCTTCGTGCGCGGCCTTGTCGATTCTGCGGACCTTCCCCTCAACATGTCGCGCGAAATGATCCAGGACAGTCCTGTGCTCTCGGCAATCCAGAAGGGCGTAAGCAATCGCATCCTTTCCGAGCTGGAAAAGATGGCCGTTGCAGAGCCTGAACGTTACGCGGCCGTCTGGGAGAACTTCGGGGCAGTGCTGAAGGAAGGTCTCTACGAGGACTATGCGCGGCGCGACACCCTGCTGGGCCTTGCCCGTTTCAAGACCACCATGTCGGACGGCAAATGGCGTTCGCTCAAGGATTACGTCGCCTCGCTCAGGGAAAACCAGACGGCGATCTACTATGCGACGGGAACCGATCTCGATCGGATTGCGGATTCTCCGCAAGTTGAAGGGTTCAAGGCACGCGGCATCGAGGTACTGCTGCTGCCTGACCAGGTCGACAGCTTCTGGACGACGATGGGCGCGGACTTCGAGGGTAAGCCGTTCAAGTCGGTTACGCAGGGAGCGGCTGATCTCAGCCTCATTCCCTTGGCGGAAGGTGGCGAGCTTGCGAATGCCGGCGAGGATGTGACCGGATTCATCGCCTTCGCCAAGGATGCCTTGGCCGAATACGTATCCGATGTGCGCGTCTCGGACCGCCTGACCACAAGCGCCGTCTGCATCGTCGCGCCCGACAATGCGATGGACCTGCAGCTCGAGAAGATGCTGGCTTCCGCTGGACGAGCATCGGAGCGGGCAAAGCCGGTCCTGGAAGTTAACGCCGGGCACACGCTGATCGGCAAGCTGGCACAAAGCGGTGCCAGCGACGACGACTTGCGCGACCTCTCGTTTCTTCTGCTCGACGAGGCACGGATCGCCGAAGGCGAAGCCCCGGCCGACCCGCGCGCTTTCGTGGAGCGTCTCGAGCGGTTGATGGCTAAAACCCTGGGATAACAAAATGGGGGGAGCCGTTTGGCTCCCCTCTTCCTTGGCTGTCCGATCACCTCCGACTTGTCCCTCTGCGGCTGAGGCTCTGGCGTTCACTTTCGTTGCACACAGCTACAAGCTTCCAATTTCAATGTGTTTCTCGCGGAACATCACGACGGTCCATTCGCTCAAGCCGCAGCAGCAACAGGAGCGACATCCATGAACACGAAAATCGCGAGCGGACTGATCCTTACCCTCATGGCCGGCGCGGCACTGGCCGGCTGCTCGCATGGCGCAACCCGTGGCGGCCTGATCGGCGGCACTGGCGGCGCCGTAGTAGGCAGTGCGACCGGTCTGGGCACCACGGAAGGTGCCATTATCGGCGGGACGGCGGGCGCGGTCATCGGCGACAAGTAACCGAAGCCGTCAGATCATATCGAAGGGCCGGCGACCAGCGAACTGGGTGCCGGCCCATTGTCGTTCAGGTTTTCGGGTAGATTACACGCAATATCGCCAGTGTTCTGGATGAACCTTAAAGGATGCTCAAAGTGGATCCCTCGTTCCCCCCTCGCCCTCAGCGATATTGGACGCTTGGCCGGGTCGCGGTTGCCGCCGTCATGGTCGTCGCAATCCTGGGCGTGGGCTTGTTGCTCGTGCGCCTTGCCAGCTTTCTCATGCTGGTGTTCGCTGCCGTGGTCTTGGCCGTTGTGTTCGACGCCATCGCTCGCATCGTCTGTTCTTCCCTCTCGATTGGCCGCGCCTGGGCATTGGCGCTCGCAGTGATCCTTCTATTGGGGACTTTCATCGGCGCTTTCGTGCTGTTTGGCGCCCAATTGACCAGCCAGTTCGACACGATCCGGCAAAGCCTGCCCGAAGGCGTCGAACAGATGCACGCCTTCCTTGAACGCATGGGGTTGGGGAATGCCGGCAACGGTATATTGGAGCAAGGCAAGGACAGTCTTTCGGGCGCCCTAACCAAGGTAGGCACCTACATGCTAGCGATCGGGAGCGGCCTGACCAACCTCGTGCTGGTCATTTTTGCGGCGGTCTTTCTGGCCGCCGACCCCGGCGTCTATCGCCGCGGCCTTCTTCTCCTGGTGCCCGACCGCGCGGTGAAAACGGCAGACGATGCCCTGACGGATACGAGCCGCGGCCTCAATGGCTGGATGAAGGGTCAGGCGGTCTCCTCGGTGGTCGTGGCTACCCTCACGTCTGCGGGCTTGGCGCTGCTTGGGGTACCGTCAGCCGGCGGGCTCGGTGTTATTGCCGGCCTGCTCGACGTCATCCCCATGATCGGGCCGGTAATTTCGGGCGTGCCGGCGGTCCTGCTGGCGTTCACTCAATCCCCGGAGACCGCGCTGTGGGTTGTCCTGCTGTTCGTCCTGATTCAGCAGCTGCAGGGCAACTTCCTTCAGCCCATGATCCAGAAGCAGGCGGTCGATGTGCCACCCGCAGTGCTTCTCTTCACGGTGGTCGCCGCGGGTACGCTGTTTGGAGCGCTCGGCGTACTGCTCGCAGCACCTCTGACCATAACCTTGTTTGTCCTCGTCAAGCGTATCTATGTGAAGACGCTGCTGGGCAAAAACGTGGAAGTGTAACTGCAATCGCCTCTGCGCGGGCCAGCACAGGCGCCGGCCTCGGGCGGCAAGTTTCAGCGCAGGCTCTCTGCTACCCCGCAGGACTCCTTCGGTCGCGATCACGCTTTAACGCCTCGCCACTGCGATAAGTGCGGTCGAAGGGATGGGAAGGATTGTGCGATCGCCAGCCGTGGCTCGGACTTCGGCGATGACCTCCCCCTTCTCCGCATCGCTCAAACTGGTCCAGTCGGGGGACATGCCGAACAAGCTATCGGGTTCGTCCAGCAGGTTCATGTCGAGCGGATAATCATGGGTGACATGTTCAATCTCTGGATCACGATATCCGGCCAGGACCAGTTCGCTGGCGAAGTCGGCCGAATTGCTAAGCGCCGTGACCGCGTCCGGCATAACCATACCCTCACGATCGGGAAACAGCTTGCGACGAATCTGGCCCAGCAGCAGGAAGGTTGCGGCACCCCGGTCCTGCCAGGTCGCGACCACACCTGTCCCACCGATGCGCGTCACCCTTGCCATTTCGGCGAGGCCTTTGCGCCAGTCGGGAAACATGATGACGCCGAAGATCGAGAACACCGCATCGAAGCTGCCATCTTCGAGCTCCAGGGCCTGTCCGTCCATCACCCGCGTTTCGACATTGGGCATTTTCGCAGCCGCAATGCGCGCCACCATGCCGGGCGAGAAGTCCGTCGCGAGCACCCGCGCGCCGGTTCTTGCAGCCGTCAGCGCAAGCGCGCCGGTGCCGGCCGCGACATCGAGAACGCGGCTTTCCGGTGTCAGCACAACACGCGCCAGTGCCGCCTCGGCATAATGCTTGGTGAAGGGATGAGCGGTCTTCTCATAGTGCTGGGCGGCCGTGTCCCAATGGTCGGGACTGTCGAATTCCTGCATGGCCAAAGCTCCACGAATCATGTAACATCATAAGTATCGTGAAGAGATCCGCTTGCCAACTCCCGACCGTCCGAGAAAGATCATGCCGTGCGTAATGACAGCCGCCTTTCGAGAATGTTGCATGTGTTGCTCCATATGGCACGCCACGATGGGTCGATGACGTCCGAGGCAATCGCGCGGATGCTTGGAACGAACCCCGTGGTCGTGCGCCGCACGATGGCTGGCCTGCGCGATGCTGGATATGTGCGGTCGGAGAAAGGGCATGGCGGCGGCTGGGCCATCGCCGCAAATCTGGAAGCGGTTTCGCTACTGGATGTCCACCGCGCGGTGGGTGGTCCTCGCGTCTTCGCTATCGGCAGCGAGCACAGCAATCCGGATTGCGCGGTCGAAAGGGCCGTTAACGCTGCGGTGGAGGACGCGCTGCGAGACGCCGAAGCAATACTGATCGCGCGGTTGGGTGCCGTCAGTCTCGCCGAACTGGCGCGAGGGTTCGAAGCCCATTGCAGGCCGGCCGATCAAACGCCGCGCCTCCGCGGCCCAGCGCCCGAAGATCGCGATGCGGGAACCTAGGCGGCGATCGGACGTCTTGCGTCAACAAGGGGGAATTTTGCGCCGCATCATCACGTCCGGATCGAAAACATCGTTAGCGCGTGGCGCTGGCGCGCTAGCGCTAAGCGCTGGCCTTGTCGCGGTGGCATGGGGCGCGTTTGGCCGGCTATGTCGCGTGCCCCGACGTAAGACACCGCCGCCGGCCAGGCCGGGCGCTGAGGGAGAAGCGTCCAGTACGCTAGCCCGGGCGACCTCGGGCGCGGTCGGCGCTCATCCCAACCTCTCCGGCGTAAGCCTCCTCGACGACGCACACGACGCCTTCGCCGCCCGCATGCAGCTCGCGCAGGCCGCGGAACGCACGCTCGATCTCCAATATTATATCTGGCACGGCGACCGCAGCGGCACTTTGATGCTCGAGGCGATCCACCAGGCGGCTGAGCGGGGCGTCACGGTGCGACTGCTGCTCGACGACAACGGCATATCGGGACTCGACACGATTCTGGCTGCACTGGACCGTCATCCCAATATCGCTGTCCGATTGTTCAACCCGTTCCGCATCCGTTTTCCGAAGGCGATAGGCTTTGTCTTCGATTTCCACCGCCTCAACCGGCGCATGCACAACAAGAGCTTCACGGCCGACAGGGCGGTGACGATCGTGGGCGGCCGCAACATCGGCGACGAATATTTCGGGACCGGCGATGGCGGGCTGTTCGCTGATCTCGACGTGCTCGCGGTAGGCCCGGTGGTGGACGCGGTGGCAGAGGATTTCGAGCGTTACTGGGATTGCGCATCTGCTTACCCCGCTACGCAGATCCTGCCACGCATGCCTGAAACAAAGCGGCGGGAACTCGCAAAAAGAGCCTCGATCATCGAGCGCGATCCCTCCGCCGGCAAATTCGTCGAGCGGATCCGCGACCTACCGCTGATCCGAACGTTAGGCGACGGGACCATCGCGTTGACCTGGGCGCCGGTCCGCCTGATCAGCGACCCGCCGGAAAAAGCGCTCGGCCCCATGCCCGAGAGATCTCTCCTTGCCGGTCAGATAGAGAGCGCCATCGGGGTGCCCGAACGCGAGCTATGCGTGGTAGCGGGCTACTTCGTGCCCGGCCGTCAGGGTACGGCCATGTTTACCGGGCTTGCCGGGCGCGGCATTGCCATCTCGGTGCTGACGAACAGCTATGCCGCTAACGATGTCGGCGTCGTCCATGCCGGCTATGCGCCCTGGCGCGCGGACCTTCTATCCGCGGGGATCCGGCTGTTCGAGATCTGCGGAAAGAGCCGGCACCCGCAGGGCGGCAAGGAAAGGAGACACGGTCTACGCGTGGGCATCGGCAGTACGTTGCGGGGCTCGGGCGGAGGCTCGGTGGCGGCTTTGCGCTCCAGCGCGTCAACCCTCCACGCCAAGACCTTTGCAGTCGACCGCAAGCGCCTGTTTGTGGGCTCCTTCAACTTCGATCCGCGCTCGGTCCACCTCAATACCGAGATGGGGTTCGTGATCGATAGCCCCGAACTCGCCTCGCGTGTTGCCGACAGGTTCGAAGACGCGGTGCCGGCAATGGCCTATGAAGTCACTCAGTCGAGCAGCGGCGAGCTACGTTGGATAGAGCGGGCCAATGGCTTTGAGACGGTTCACACGCGCGAGCCCGGCATGACGTTGGCCGATCAACTGATGATAAAGGTGGCGAGCCAGCTACCTATCGGGAAGCTGCTCTAAGCCCGCGTCCGCTTGCCTTCTTTTAATCGGCAAGCGGACCTGTTTTAGGGCACTTGTAACCATTGGTGCCGGGCCGGTTGGATATACGACGGCTGTCACCGATGGCCTGCTTATGTCGCCCCGAATGTTCACCTGCGCCTGGACACTCTTCGAACAGAAGAACAAGTGGCGGGGGCTTGGCCAAACTCGACTCAACTGGGGCGGTTCCGGCCCAGTCGTTGGTATTTCTATCGAGGCCGTAACCGGTCGTTCGCCCCCTGCGCGGCTACCAGCCTGTTACGCGCGCATACTGGCCGTTCTTCAAGCCATTCGCTCGCGATAAGCCGGAAGGGGTTTCCGGCAGCGATAAAGGCGGCGACCTTACTTGGCTTGATGAACAGGATCGATGCCCTGCTTCAGCAGGCGCCGCGCTTCAATCAGCCGCTGGCGGGCCTCTCCGAGAGTGACTTCGGGGTAACGCCTGAAGGACGCCGTACGGGGGAGTTGGTGAAGTTTGAAATTCATCCGCCAATAGCGGGCGCCGGACGGCTTCACGAGCAGGTAGAGGCCGTCGCGGTCAGAAAGCTAGTAAGCTTTTTCTTGTGGGCGGGCTCTATCGACCGTCGTGGCCGAGAGACCGGATTTCGTGAGCCGCCTGCCATTGTGAGTGGATTTCCGTCAGCTCAAGAGAACTGCAGGTTCACATATGGCGCCAACTTTGACTGAGACGGTATGAAACATATCCGGAACCGCCCAGACATTGTATCAGTCAAAAACCGCAGAAAACAGACTTTCACCGCTCTTTAAGAGCAGGTTTGAGACGCGCACTGGAGCGTAGCGAGGAGCGGTTGCTTGTGATGGAGCGGATGAGGGGAATCGAACCCCCGTATTCAGCTTGGGAAGCTGCTGCTCTACCATTGAGCTACATCCGCATTTCAGGAGTTTAGCCTGAATTATACCCGCCGTTTTCCGAAGCTTTTCCGGCGAGGCCCAGCCTAGTGCCATGTGGCTAGCTCAAACGTCAATCCGCATTTTGCTATTGCGCACTGTTCCGATCCACAAAGCACGCCAGAGGTCTCTGCACTTTGCCGCAGAACGAAACCTCGATTGGGAAGGCTTCACGAAGTGCATCACTGTCTAGCGGGAAGGACAGCAAACCCCAGACGCGGATGAGCCATCAGGCGGGTGGGTTTGAGAAGTCCGTCCCCAAGCTCGACGCAATTCGTGCACGGGGCTCTGTCCAGTCGAAACCGTTAGGACAAGGTGTCGCGACTATTCAGTAGAATAGGAAACACGCGTCTCGTCCAGGCGATAAACCTCGTGCTCGGGAATGCGACCCACGTCTCAAGAAAAGAGGCGATCCCGGTCAGATGGTGGATTGCCTCGATGGCTTTCAGTCTGTTTCGGCCAGACTCACCATGCTGCAACTCAGGCCCCGCAGCCGAGTACACCTCTGCGGGGCCTTTTTTCCCGGAGCAGCTGCCGACCGCGTTCGAAACCGGCGGCCAGGCGGTTTTCACAACACCCGACCGGACCGCTGAAGCGGTTCGCTTGTTCCGCATATGCATCGGAACAGCCGCAGCCAGGCGAAAACATATCCGGGATGCAGCAGGAACCAGCGTCCTTCGAAAATCTTAGTTAGATGCCGGCGGCGACGCGGCATGCGGTGGTGGACCAACCCTCCCAACCCACCGTTCGGAGGCCGTCCCCTTCGCGGGGGCGGCCTCATCTACGCAAGATCAAAAACATCGCCTGGAAACTATTGCCAGCGGCTCGGAGTCCTCGGTAGCGCCATGCCAGGCTTCCATTCCTGCAGGTCCTCCTCGGTCCAGGCGCGCAGTTCCAAAGCCTCCGGGGCGTGAAAAAGGCGCCGGTTTCGGACCGGCGCCTTCATTCGGATCAAGCCCGGCCGATGGCCAGGAAGCGTTCTTCGCGGCGGGCAAGCAGGTCATCGGCCGGCAGTGCCGAGAGCGAAACGAGTTCCTCGTCGATGGCGCCGAACAGCGCCTGCGCAGTGGCCTGAGCGTCGCGGTGCGCGCCGCCGGCCGGCTCCGGCACGACACGTTCGATTATGTGCAGGGACAGCAAATCCTGCGCGGTCACCTTCATCGCTTCGGCAGCATCCGGAGCCTTGTCCGGGGTGCGCCACAGGATCGAGGAGGCACCCTCGGGCGAGATCACCGAATAGATCGAATGCTCAAGCATGAGCACGCGGTCGGCTGCGGCCAATGCCACGGCGCCGCCGGAACCGCCCTCGCCCACGATGGCCGAGACCATCGGCACCGGCACGCCGAGGCAAGCCTCGATCGAGCGGGCGATGGCTTCGGCCTGACCGCGCTCCTCGGCCTCGACACCGGGGAAGGCGCCGGCGGTGTCGACCAGGGTCACGACCGGCAGGCCGAACTTGCCAGCCATCTCCATCAGGCGGATCGCCTTGCGGTAGCCCTCGGGCTTGGCCATGCCGAAGTTGTGCTTGATGCGCGTGGCGGTGTCGTGGCCCTTTTCGTGCCCGATCACCATCACGCGGCGTCCCTTGAGACGCGCCAGGCCGCCGATGATCGCCTCGTCCTCGCCGTAGAGGCGGTCACCGCCCAACGGGATGAAGTCGGTGAAGCCCATCCGGATGTAGTCCACGAAATGCGGACGCTGCGGATGGCGCGCCACTTGGGTCTTCTGCCAGGGCGTTAGCTTGGCGTAAGTCGCCGCCAGCATGGCCGCGCTCTTCTTTTCGAGGCGCGAAATCTCGCCCGCGATGTCGAGGTCGCTGTCGCTGGCGGTCGTGCGCAGCTCCGCAATGCGGGCTTCGAGCGCGGCGATGGGCTTTTCGAATTCAAGAAACGAGATCATGCTCTTTTCCGTTTACCTGCCGGTTCCAGCGCGCCTCAGGAGGCGCGCTTGGCCAGCCATTCTTCCAGCCACTTGATGGTATAGTCGCCGCTCTGGAACTCGGGATCTTCCAGCAGCGCCTGGTGCAGCGGGATCGAGGTCTTGACCCCGTCGATCACCATCTCCTCCAGCGCGCGCTTCAGGCGCATGATCGCGCCATTACGGCTGCGGCCGGAGACGATCAGCTTGCCGATCATCGAATCGTAGTACGGCGGGATGCGATAGCCCGTGTAGAGCCCCGAATCGACGCGCACGTTCATGCCGCCCGCCGCGTGGTAGTTCGTCACCTGGCCCGGCGAGGGGGTGAAGTTCCACGGGTCTTCCGCGTTGATCCGGCATTCGATGGCGTGGCCCTTGAACTCGATCTCTTCCTGACGGAAGGCGAGGGGCTGGCCGTCGGCAATGCGGATCTGCTCGCGCACGAGATCGACGCCGGTGATGGCTTCCGTCACCGGATGCTCCACCTGGAGGCGGGTGTTCATCTCGATGAAGTAGAACTCGCCGTTTTCCCAGAGGAACTCGATCGTGCCGGCGCCGCGATAGGCCATGTCGGCCATGGCCTTCGATACGATGCCGCCCATGCGGTCGCGCTCTTCAGGCGTGATGACCGGCGAGGGCGCTTCTTCCAGCACCTTCTGGTGGCGGCGCTGCAGCGAGCAGTCGCGCTCGCCCAGGTGAACCGCCTCGCCCTTGCCGTCACCGAAGATCTGGAACTCGATATGGCGTGGGTTGCCGAGGTACTTTTCCATGTAGACGGTGGCGTCGCCGAAGGCGGCCTTCGCCTCCGAACGGGCCTGGCCCATCTGGCTTTCGAGTTCCTCTGCCGAGTTCACGACCTTCATGCCGCGGCCACCGCCGCCCGAAGCGGCCTTGATGATCACCGGATAGCCGATCTGCTCGGCCAGCTCGCGCGCGACGTCGAAGTCCTCGATCGCGCCGTCCGAGCCCGGAACCAGCGGAAGGCCGAGCGCGCCGGCGGTGCGCTTGGCTTCCACCTTGTCGCCCATCGTGCGGATGTGCTCGGGCTTGGGGCCGACCCAGATCAGGCCATGCGCCTCGACGATCTCGGCGAACTGGGCGTTCTCGGAAAGGAAGCCGTAGCCGGGGTGGATCGCGTCGGCATGGGTGATCTCGGCCGCGGCGATGATCGCCGCGACGTTGAGGTACGAATCCTTGGCCGCCGGCGGGCCGATGCAGACCGCGTGGTCGGCAAGGCGCACGTGCATGGCGTCGGCGTCGGCGGTGGAGTGCACTGCGACGGTTTCGATGCCCATCTCGCGCGCGGCGCGATGGATGCGCAGCGCGATTTCGCCGCGGTTGGCAATCAGGAGGCGCTTGATGGCCATGAAGCTATTGTCCTCAGGCGATCACGACGAGCGGCTGGTCGAATTCGACCGGCTGCTGGTTGTCGACGAGGATGGCCTGGATCGTGCCGCTCTTGGGAGCGTTGATCTGATTCATGACCTTCATGGCTTCCACGATCAGCAGCACGTCTCCGGCCTTGACCTGCTGGCCGACGCTGATGAAGTTCGGCGCGGTGGGCTCGGGCGCGAGGTAGACGGTGCCGACCATCGGCGACTTCACGGCATCGACCGGAGCGGCTGCGGGCGCAGCCTCGGCCAAGGGAGCAGCGGCAACCGGAGCGGCGGCCAGCGGCAGAGCCGGGGCGGCAGCGGCAACGATCTGCTGCGCCGCCTGGCGCACGACCTTGATCTTGCGTTCGCCGTCCTCGACTTCGATTTCGGTCAGGCCGGTTTCAGCGAGGAGCTCGGCGAGCTCGCGTACCAGCGCGCTGTCGATGTTCACGCAACTTCCTTTCGTTCAAGATATTCGAGCAGCGATGCCAGCGTGCCTTTGAGGTCCTTGCGGTGGACCACCATGTCGACCATGCCGTGGGCATGGAGGTACTCGGCGCGCTGGAAGCCGTCGGGGAGTTTTTCGCGGATGGTGTCCTGGATCACGCGCTGGCCGGCGAAGCCGATGAGCGCGCCCGGCTCAGCGATCTGGATATCGCCCAGCATCGCGTAGCTGGCAGTGACCCCGCCGGTGGTGGGATCGGTCAGGACGACGATATAGGGGAGCCCCGCGCGCGCCAGGCGGCGGATGGCGACGGTGGCCTTGGGCATCTGCATGAGCGAGAGGATGCCCTCCTGCATGCGCGCACCGCCCGCAGCCGTGCAGATCACGTAGCCGCAATCCTCGGCAATGGCGCGTTCGACGGCCTCGACGAAAGCCTCGCCCACCGCCATGCCCATCGAGCCGCCCATGAAGGCGAAGTCCTGCACACCGAGCACCAGCTTGCGGCCCTCGACCGTGCCGAGCGCATTGGTCAGCGCATCGGGGAACGGGTTGGCGGCGCGGGCGATCTTCAGGCGATCGGAATACTTCTTGCTGTCGCGGAAGTTCAGCGGGTTTTCGGGCACCCGTGCGGCGGGCAGCACCGCGTAACCGGCATCGAGCAGCTGGTCGAAGCGCGCCTGCGCGCCGATCCGGCCATGGAACTGGCAGCGCGGGCAGACCGACAGATTGTCCTCGAATTCCCTGGTGAAGAGCATCTCGCCGCAACCGGGACACTTGGTCCACAGGTTGTCGGGCGTATCCCGCTTCGTCAGTCCCCCGAGGGAATTGCGTACCTTGCTAAGCCAACTCATGACGAACCCTTGCGTGAATCTCTAGCGGCCCGGTGACTCCGGGCTCGCCTGTTGGACCGGTCGGGCGCAGCGTTAGGGCTTGTTTTCCTGCGCCCCTTGCGACCGAACGATCTCTATATGCGGCGTACTCCGCGCTGGCCTGTCGGGCCCGCCGCCGAGCGCGGCAATACGCGGGAGCAATGGGTTGATCAATCGCCAGAACGCCTCGACATGCGCAAAAATTGCCCCGCGGTCGTCCTCCATAGTCTTGAAAGGCGCAGAAATCCACGGATTTACGCCGTTGATCGATACCCCTGCAAAACGTAGTGAAGGCCCGCCTGAAACGCTGTTTTTCGCCATCTTACCATTACGTCAAGCCGTATTCCGTGGCCTTTTGATCACTGCGGGGCGGGTTCGCTAGCCCGTTTCGTCCTTCTGTCGCGCCGTCGTTGAAGCGGGCGCGGGAAGGGTTCAGGATGGGCGTCATGAAGCAAGCCGTCACCACCCTCACCTTCCGCACGTCTGGCCGAGGGCTCACCGATATCACTCAGGCGATCACCGACTGGCAGCACGGCAAGGGCATCCAGGAAGGACTGCTGACGCTGTTGTGCCGCCACACCTCGGCCTCGCTGCTGATCCAGGAGAATGCCGCGCGCGAAGTGCGCTCCGACCTGATCGACTGGCTTGATCGCGTTGCGCCCGAAGGCCCGCACTACGCCCACGACGAAGAGGGGCCGGACGACATGCCCGCTCACCTCAAGAGTACGCTGACGGGCGTGAACCTCTCGATCCCGGTGATCGACGGCCGCCTTGCGCTCGGGACATGGCAGGGGATCTTCCTTGCCGAACATCGGCGCATACCGCACTCCCGGCAGGTCGCCTTGCACCTTCTCGGCATGTGAACAGAGCCCATGGCGGTCCAGCAACAGAGCACGAAGCTGGCCGGGCTGCTCAGGTTTCGCCGGACCATGCCATTTGCCATTGCATCCGCCCGGGCGATGCCTATCCACACGGCCTTATCGATTCTGGAGATTTTTTCTTGTCGTTCCCTCGTGTCCCGCGTGAGTGCCGCTCTTGATCTCCGCGCTCGACCTTTTCCGCATCGGCCTCGGTCCTTCCAGTTCCCACACGGTAGGCCCGATGCGAATCGCGGCACGCTTTCTCCAGACGCTCGACGAATCCCGTCAGTTCGATCGGATCGCGCGCCTGTCGATCGCGCTGCAAGGTTCGCTCGCCTTCACCGGCGAGGGTCACGGCACCCCCGATGCCTGCCTGATGGGCCTGATCGGGTTCCAGCCCGAAACCGTGGACCCCGAGGAAGCGCATGCTGCTGCTGCCGACGTCCGCGCAACGCATCGCATTGTGCTGCTGGGACGCCGCGAGATCGCATTCGATCCCCGCACCGACCTCGTGCTCGACTTCGACCATGTTCCGGACCTCCATCCGAACGGCATGGTCTTGACCGCGTTCGACGGGGAAGGCGGCACGATCGCCCGTCAGGAATACTTCTCGACCGGGGGCGGCTTCTTCTCCAGCCGCCACCAGCTTGAACAGCCCGCGCCCGACGATCAGGTCACCCACGGCCCGCCGGTCGCCCATCCGTTCGGCTCCGGCGCGCAGTTGCTGGAAGTCTGCGCCGCCAGCGGGCTAGACATCGCCGGGGTCATGCTCGCCAACGAGGCGGCGCGCAGACCTGAGGAAGAGACGCTGGCCGGCCTCGACGCGATCGCCGAAGCCATGAACCAGTGCATCGACGCCGGCCTCGAACGCGAAGGACTGCTGCCCGGCGCGCTCAAGGTGCGCAGGCGTGCCCGCGCGATCCATCAGAACCTGATCTCGCGCCCACAGGACAACCAGGCCGAGACGCTGATGGACTGGCTGAACCTCTACGCCATGGCCGTGAACGAGGAGAATGCCAGCGGCGGGCGCGTCGTCACCGCGCCCACCAACGGCGCGGCAGGGATCATCCCGTCGCTCCTGCGGCAATATTGCAGCGAAGGGCGCAAGGCCGTGCCGGGCAAGGCGCGGCGCTACCTGCTGACCGCCGCCGGGATCGGCTTGCTCTACAAGCAGCGGGCTTCGATCTCGGGCGCGGAGATGGGCTGCCAGGGCGAAGTGGGCGTAGCCTGCTCGATGGCAGCGGCGGGGCTGGCGGCGGTCTGGGGCGGCACGCCCGAACAGGTCTGCGCGGCAGCCGAGATCGGCATGGAGCACAACCTCGGCCTTACCTGCGATCCCGTGGGCGGGCTGGTGCAGATCCCCTGCATCGAACGCAACGCCATCGCCTCGGTGAAGGCTGTCAACGCCGCCAAGCTGGCGCTCCACGCGGGCGAAACGCCGCGCGTCTCGCTCGATCAGGTGATCGAGACGATGCGCCAGACCGGGCTCGACATGTCGAGCAAGTACAAGGAAACCAGCCAGGGCGGCCTCGCTATCAACGTGGTGGCCTGCTGACCTCAGCAACATTTCGACTGATTTCGTTCACGTTCATCGCAACTTCAAGCTCGCCCGCGCTTTGCTGCCCTGCCTCGGCAGGAGCCCGACGGGTGCGACGTCCTGTTCCAGCCAAGGCTTTGCAGAACATGATTTTTCGAAGGACGAAACAGATGACGAAGATTGGCTCGACTCTCCTTGCAACCCTCGCACTCGGCGCACTCGTTCCTGCGGGCGCCGCGATGGCTCAGCCCGACCATCACCCCGCCCCGCATCACGCCGCGAACCACGCAGTGGTGAAGAAGACGACCGTGAAAAAGACCGAGGTGCGCAGGCCCGCCCACCGGAAGGTTACCTGCCACTACGTCATGCAGCACGGCCGCAAGGTCAAGGTCTGCAAGTAAGGCTTTCTCGGCCCCCGCCAACGCGGGGGCCGGAAACTGCCTTGCGGCGTGGCTTCAGGCGGTAAGCGCCAGCCGGGCGTCCTCGTCGCGCACGACACGAGGCTGGTCGGGCCAGATGCCGCGGGTGTCGTAGACCAGCTTGTCGGCACGTTCTGCCAGCGGCACCACGCGGAACACGTCGTGATCGACCAGCACGATCAGGATCTCACACGTCTCCAGCGCATCGTCGATATCGATCTGGGTCACGCCGGTATCGGTGAACTCGATCGGAAGTTCGGCCGCATAGGGCTCCACCACGTGGATGCGGCTGCCGAATTTGCGGGCGAGGCGGCTGGTGACGAAGCGGGCCGGGCTTTCGCGGAAATCGTCGATATTGGCTTTGAAGGCCAGACCCAGGCAGGCGACTTTCGCCTCGGGATGCGCTTCCACCAGAGCCTCTGCCTGGGCGATGACATGGCTCATCTTGCGATCGTTGACGCCGCGCGCGGCGCGGATCAGCGGGGTATCTTCCGGCGCGCCGTGGACGATGAACCAGGGGTCGACGGCGATGCAGTGCCCGCCCACGCCCGGCCCCGGCGTCAGGATGTTGACGCGCGGATGGCGGTTGGCGAGGCGGATCACTTCCCACACATCCAGCCCCATGCGATCGGCCACCATCGACAGTTCGTTGGCGAAAGCGATGTTGACGTCGCGATAGGCGTTTTCGACCAGCTTGGTCATCTCGGCCGAGCGGGCGTCGGTGGTGACGCATTCGCCGCGCACGAAGCGCTTGTAGAAGGCCAGCGCCTTGCGCGCGCAGCGCGGCGTGATGCCGCCGATCGAGCGATCGTTGTTGGTCAGTTCCTCCAGAATGCGGCCGGGAAGCACGCGCTCAGGGCAATAGGCGATCGAGACATCGGGCGTGTCGCGGGTCAGACCGGGTATCTTCAGATCCGGGCGCAATTCCGCGATCAGATCGCGCAGTTGATCGGTCGTACCCACCGGCGAGGTCGATTCGAGGATCACCACGTCCCCCGCCTTGAGCACGGTGGCGACGGAGCGTCCCGCCGCCAGTACGTAGGAGATGTCGGGCGCGTGATCGCCGGTATCGGTTTTCTCGAAGGGCGTGGGCACCGCGATCACGAAGACGTCGGCAGGCGCGATCTCGGTCGAGGCGGAAAGTAGCCCGCGTGAGACGACGCCCTGCACCAGGCCGTCCAGATCGACCTCCTCGATATGGATCTCGCCGCGATTGATGGTGTCGACCACCGATTGCGATACGTCCAGGCCGAGCACCCGGCATCCGGCGCGGGCGATCACGGCGGCAGTGGGCAGGCCGATATAGCCCAGCCCCACTACGCAGACGTCAGGCTTGGTGTCCGACTTCATTGGCAAGCAGCTCCACGATTCGGCGCGCGGTCTGCCCGTCTCCGAAAGGATTGTGGGCGCGCGCCATGGCCTCGTATGCCTCTCTATCGTCCAGCAAGGTTGATATTTCGGTAACGATCCGCTCGGCCGAGGTGCCGACCAGCCTTGCCGTTCCGGCCGCCACGCCTTCCGGGCGCTCGGTCGTCTCGCGCATGACCAGCACCGGCTTGCCGAGCGCCGGGGCTTCCTCCTGCACGCCGCCCGAATCGGTCAGCATGATCTCTGCTATGGCGATCAGGCGCGCGAAATGCGGATAGTCCAGCGGCTCGATCAGGGCGACGTTGTCGAGCCCGGACAGACGCTCGTTCATGACCTTGCGCACGTTAGGATTGAGATGGACCGGAAAGATCACCACCGTGTCGCTGCGCTCCGCGATCCGGCGAATGGCCTTTGCGATCTGTTCCATGCCCTCTCCGAAGTTCTCACGCCGGTGGCTGGTGACGCCGATGATCCGCTTGCCCGCAAACCGCGCTTCCAGCTCCGCCAGCCCGGCGGCCAGCGAAGGATCGCGCGCTATCTCCGCCGTCACCCAATGCAGCGCGTCGATCACACTGTTGCCGGTGACATGGACGCGGGCGGGATCGACGTTTTCGTTCACCAGTGCGTTACGCGCGGTCTCGGTCGGCGCGAAGTGCAGGCTGGCCATCGAACCGATGATCTTGCGGTTCACTTCCTCGGGCCAGGGATGATAGATATTGCCCGATCGCAGCCCCGCCTCGACATGATCGACCGGGAGCTTTCGGTAATAGGCCGCCAACGCGCCCGCCATGGCCGTGGCGGTATCGCCTTGCACGATGACCCGGTCCGGCCGTGCCTCATCCATCACCTTGCCCAACCCGGTGAGCAGGTTCGCAGTAAGCGCGTCGAGCGTCTGGTCCGGCTGCATCACGTCGAGATCGTGATCCGGCACGATCCCCGCAATCTCCAGCACCTGATCGAGCATCTGGCGATGCTGCGCCGATACGCAAACCACGCATTCGAACCGCGGATCGGCCTTCAGTGCGTGAATCACGGGAAACAGCTTGATCGCCTCCGGCCTGGTGCCGAAGACGACGAGGATGCGGGCCGGTTGCATGCGGGTCTGAGCGGTCATGGCGAGGGGCATAGCAGCGCTTGGTTCATGCTGAAATTAAAAGACGTTTCGTCGCGGCCTGTTTTCAGGCTGCCTTGCGCAGTCCATCTGCCGGCCCCTCGTCGTCATTGGCCGCACGGCGCGGTGTGCCCCGTCTCTTTCGCGTGCGACCCGTCGTACGCGAAAGCCGGCGCGGGCGGCGGCTCAGCAGCCTGGACGCAAGCGCCAGCGCGGCCTTCACCCGCGCCGTCGCGGAAAACACGATCAACGCGGCCATCGCATCGAGCAAGGTCGATACTTGGAACATCATCGCCCATGACGTGAGTTCCGGCAGGGCCATCGCGGAAATATGCAGCCCTTCAGCGCCGATGAGCGAAGTGACGAAAGCCAGAAAACCGCCGATGCCTACCACGAGCAGCACATGTCCGCGCGTGATTCCAGAGAGGCTCCTGCACAGCGGCCGGACCAGACCATCGCGCCAGGCCAGACCCCACAGGCTGGCTCGCGGCGCGGTGGCCATGGCCAGCAGGATGAACAGAAACATCGCCTTGAAAACCGAAACGATCACCCCGCCCCCTTGCAGTTGGACAGGCCGGATCATGCCGAGGTTCTTTCTTCCAGCAAATTAAATGCGCGCAAAGCCGCGATCCATCGTGGACAAATTTCCGCTCCGGCCTTGCCGCCGCCCCGTGCATCGGCAATCAACGCGGGCATGTCTATCCTCAGCGACAAATGGATCCGCGAGCAGGCGCTCGAACACGGCATGATCGAGCCCTTCGTCGAGGCACAGCGCCGCGACGGATGCATCTCCTACGGCCTCTCATCCTATGGCTACGACGCGCGCGTCGCGCCGGAGTTCAAGATCTTCACCAATGTCGATTCGGCAGTGGTCGATCCCAAGGACTTCGCCAGCAATTCCTTCGTGGACCGCGAGACGAACGTCTGCGTGATCCCGCCCAATTCCTTCGCGCTGGCCCGCACGGTCGAGTATTTCCGCGTGCCGCGCGACGTCCTGGTCATCTGCCTGGGCAAGAGCACTTATGCGCGCTGCGGGATCATCGTGAACGTCACGCCGCTGGAGCCGGGCTGGGAAGGCCACGTCACGCTGGAATTCTCCAACACCACCCCGCTGCCCGCCAAGATCTATGCCAACGAAGGCGCCTGCCAGTTCCTGTTCCTCAAGGGCAACGAACCTTGCGAGACCAGTTATGCAGACCGCGCAGGCAAGTACATGGGCCAGCTCGGCGTAACGCTGCCTAAGCTTTAGGGAACAAACCCTGCGGATGTCCGCTTCTCCCGACATGAACGCCATGTCGGGAGAGAAGACATGTCCAAGATCGCTGCCATTGTCGGGCGCTTCCTGATCGCCCTGATCTTCGTGATTTCCGGCGCTTCCAAGCTGATGGACGTCGCTTCCACTGAGACCATGATCGTCGCCGCCGGCCTGCCGGGCGGCCTGGCGATCCCTGTCGGCCTGTTCGAACTGCTGGCCGGACTGTGCCTTGCCGCCGGTTTCATGGTGCGGCTGGTGTCCCTGCTACTGATCGGTTTCGTCGCCGCCACCATCCTGTTCTTCCACAATCGGTTCACCGATCCCATGCAGCAGATCATGGCGCTGAAGAATGTCGCGATCATCGGCGGACTTTGCCTGGCCTTTGCGCATAGCCAGATGTGGAGCCACTACTACGCCATCACGCGCGAGCGCCGGGGCGAACTGGAAGCCCGCAACGCAGACGAGCGCATTCGCGACGCGGAACTGCGGGCGGCGCGCGCGGAAGCCCGCGCCGACGCGATCGCCGACGAACGTACCGCGCCGACTTACGTGGAAACCACTCCGCATACGGTCGGCAACGACTACGGCCGACCGGGCCTGACCGGCCGCCGCCGCTGGTTCGACTGGTAGAAGCACGAAGGGGGAAGACCAGTGGACAAACCTCGTCTTCCCCGGTTGACCCGCTCGCGATTTTCCGTAAAGCGGCCTCTATCGAGCGATCCCTTGCGGGTCGCTTCGGGCGGTTAGCTCAGTTGGTAGAGCATCTCGTTTACACCGAGAGGGTCGGGGGTTCGAGCCCCTCACCGCCCACCATTCCCGGCCAGAACGGACGGACACCCTGCGGCTTGCACAAGGTCCGGTGATTCGCGCGAAGCTGGCCCCGCTTTCAAATTCTTTCCCCTGTTTTTGAAATCGATTGCTTCATGGCGGTCGAACCACCTGCTGTGCCCCGCTGATTCCCCTGCCTTTCCTTCCGATACGATATTTCGTATACGATATTTGACAATGAAGGAAATGTGACGCAAACTCGCCGTAACACAACGGGAGTTACGACCATGAGGGGTCACAGAAGGAAGCTATATTGCGCGGCCGCATTGACCGCGATCATCGCGGGCACGGCACAGGCCCAGGAATCCGCGCCGGCAGACGCCGGTGTCGCCAACGACATCGTCGTCACCGGCACCCGCATCAAGCGCGCCGATCTCGAGAGCAACAGCCCGCAGACCGTCGTCGGTTCCGACGAGTTCCGCTACCAGGGCGCCACCACGGTCGAGCAGGTGCTTAACCGCCTGCCGCAGTTCACCGCCGACGCCAACGAAAACGTCTCGAACGGCTCGGACGGCACTTCCAAGATCAACTTGCGCAACCTTGGCTCGAATCGCGTGCTGACCCTCCTCGACGGTCAGCGCCTGATGCCCTCGCAGGCGATCAACCTCTCCTTCATCCCCAGCTCGCTCGTGGAGCGCGTGGACGTTCTGTCGGGCGGCGCTTCGGCGGTCTACGGTTCGGACGCGCTTTCGGGCGTCGTGAACTTCGTGCTCAAGAAGGACCTCGACGGCGTCCGCATCGACGCCCAGACCGGTTTCTCGCAGCACAATAACAACAACAGCCAGTTGCGCGCCCTCCAGCGCGCGTCGGGCTACGAGCCGGCTCCGTCCTCGGTCATCGACGGCGGCAAGCAGGACGTCACCATCGCGGCGGGCAAGAACTTCGCCGACGGCCGCGGCAACATCACCGTCTACGGCGGCTACCGCAAGTTCAGCCCGGTCCGCCAGTCGAGCCGCGACGTTTCGGCCTGCGCCCTGCAGGACCGCAAGTCGAACCCCAATTCGGACGATTTCGACGAACTGTTCTGCGGCGGTTCGAGCAACACGCCCTACGGCTCGTTCATTCCGCTCTCGGACCTCAGCCCCTACAAGGGCCAGACGCTCATCAACAACGGCAGCGGCACCCTCGTGCCTTACGATCCTTCGTATGCCTACAACACCGCGCCCGACAACTACTTCCAGCGCTCCGACGAGCGCATCACGGCGGGCGGCTTCGCGCGGTACGAGTTCAGCAAGGCGGCCGAACTCTACGGCAGCTTCATGTACATGAACGACCAGACCTTCTCGCAGGTCGCGCCTTCGGCGGTCTGGTTCGGCACGGCCTTCCCGGTCTCGTGCAACAACCCTTATGCCAACGCGTCGCAGCTCACCGCGATCTGCGGCAGCGCAGCGGGCACCGACACCACCGCCCCCACCAACGTGGGCTACCGCGTGGTCGGCCAGCCGCGCCGCGACAACTTGCGCTTCAACGACTACCGCTATTCGGCGGGCCTGCGTGGCGACATCGGCAGCGGCTTCAGCTACGACGTCAACTATATGTATTCGCTGGTCAAGTTCAAGGAAACCTACCTGAACGACGTGAACCAGGCGAAGGCGGGCCTCGCGCTGAACGCCGTCAACGTCAACGGCGTACCGACCTGCCGCTCGGTCATCGACGGTACCGACCCGAACTGTATCCCGATCAACGTCTTCACCCCCGGCGGCGTAACGGCGGACCAGGCCGCTTACATCTTCGGCGAAAGCAACACCGCCTCGCGCAACTCGCTCAGCGTGTTCTCCGGCTCGCTGAGCGGCGACCTGGGCGAGATGGGCGTTACCATGCCCTGGGCCGAATCGGGCGTCGGCATCGCGCTCGGCCTTGAACGCCGCCGCGAGACGCTGAACTTCACCGCCGACGAAGTCGCGCAGCAGAACGGCACCCTGCCTTCGGACGGCATCATCGCCGTGACCGAAGCCTTCGGTGAAATCGAGATCCCGCTGATCGAGGACAAGCCGTTCTTCAAGTCGCTGACGATCAACGGCGGCCTGCGCTATTCGTCCTACGACAACAAGCAGAACTCGACCGGCATCAAGTCCGGCTACAACGTGTGGACCTACAAGGGCGAACTGTCGTGGGCCCCGGTCGACGATCTGCGCGTCCGCGCCAGCTACAACCGCGCCATCCGCGCACCCAACGTGGGAGAACTCTTCGCTTCGCAGGCGGTCGGCAACGTCAACGGCACCGACCCTTGCGCGGGCAGCGATCCGAGCGCCTCGTTCGAGATTTGCCAGGCTACCGGCGTGACCCAGGCCATGTACGGCAGCATCCCCGGATGCCCTTCCGACCAGTGCTCCGGCCTCGGCGGCGGCAATATCGCGCTCAAGCCCGAAACCGCCGACACCTACACGCTGGGCGTCGTCATCACGCCCAAGGCGCTGCGTCGCTTCTCGCTGTCGGTCGACTACTACAACATCAAGGTGAAGGACTATATCGGCTCGATCGCGCCGTCGCTGATCATGGGTCAGTGCGCCGCCACGGGCGATCCGTACTTCTGCGGTCTGTTCGTTCGCGATCCGCGTTCGGGCCAGGTCTTCGGCCAGAACTCGGGCTACATCATCTCCACGACGATGAACACGGGCTACCTCAAGACCTCCGGTCTCGACGTGAACGCGGACTACACCTTCGACATCGGCAACTTCGGCAGCGTCAACCTCGGCGTGGTCGGCACCTATCTGATCGAGCAGGTTTCGCAGCCGGTTCCCGGCGGCGGTTCCTACGATTGCAAGGGCCTGTTCGGCTATACCTGCGGCCAGCCGACCCCGGAATGGCGCCACGTCGCGCGCCTCTCCTGGATGGCCCCGACCGACACCACCGTCTCGCTTTCCTGGCGCCACATCGGCGGCACCAAGCTTTCGAGCCTGACCGATAATCCGCTGCTTTCGGCCGACCGCACGGTCGTGAACCGCAAGATCAGCGCCTACAACTACTTCGACCTGTCGCTCACCCAGGCGATCGACAAGCGCTTCACCCTGCGCGCAGGCGTGAACAACATGTTCGACAAGGATCCGCCGGTTCTCGACTCGGGCCTGTTGCAGTCGTTCGGCAACGGCAACACCTATCCGGGCGTCTACGACGCGCTGGGCCGCACGATCTTCGTCGGCTTCACCGCCAACTTCTGATCAGGAGGAACGGCGGCTCCTCTCACCCACCCTGGGGGCCGTCATTCAGGAAAGCCCGCCCGGTCGCGAGACCGGGCGGGCTTTTTCGTTCAAGCAACGGTTGCGGCGCGGATCATCCCGAAGCCGTAGAGCAGATGTTCGAGCTGGCCGTCCGGCACCGGCGGAAAGGCCAGCGTCTCGCCGCCCTGGCGGATCGCCTCGATCTCGGCGGCGACCTGCTCAAGCGACCAGTCCTTGCGAAAGGCACCCTCGTTCTCGACGATCTTGGCGCGGGCCAGGCGACCACCCATGGCGACGAACATCTCGCCCGAGGCCGCGCAGGTTTCATGGCAGAGATAGCCGACCATCGGGGCCACTTGCTCCGGCTCCATCGGCGGGAACTGGCTGGTGTCGATGCCATCGGACATGCGGGTGACGGCGGCGGGGACGATCAGGTTGGACTTCACGTCGGCGTGCTGGCCTTCGATGGCGGCGGTGTTCGAGAGGCCCATGAAACCGGCCTTGCACATCGCGTAAGTGACATTGTCCGACTTGCCATAGAGGCCGTTTATCGAACTGGTCAGCACGATGCGCCCGTAGTTTTGCGCCATCATATATGGAAAAGCTTCGCGAACGACGTGATAGGCACCCTTCAGGTGCACATCGAGGACGGCGGTGAAATCCTCGTAGGCCAGATCGGTCAGCTTGCCGCGCCGCACGTTGCCGGCCGAGTGGATCAGGATGTCGATCCGCCCGAAAGCATCGAGCGCCGACTGGATGATCGCCTTGCCGCCTTCCGGCGTGGCGACGCTGTCCGTGTTGGCGACGGCTTCTCCGCCTTGGCTGCGGATTTCGGTGGCAAGCGCCTCTGCCGGGCCTTCGTCGGTGGCATCGCCCGCCATCGAGACGCCGGGATCGTTTACGACGATCTTGCAGCCCCGGCTCGCCAGCAGCAGCGCATGGGCCCGGCCCAGACCGCGCCCGCCACCGGTTATCACGGCGACTCTATTGTCGAAGCGCAGGTCGGCCATCTGGAAATCCTCTCAAGTTCTTGTCCCCAGCCTTGCCGGATGTGGCCGATCAGGCAACCACTCCTAGCTCCCGGAGCTGCGCAATTCGCTCCGGCGAAAGATCGAGCACCTCTTCCAGGATGGAGTCGGTATGCTCGCCCAGCACCGGCGGGGCGGTGGGCACCGGCTGCGATGCATCGGTGAAGCGGATCGGGCGGCCCACGATGGGGATCGTGCCCAAGGTCTTGTGCTGGGTTTCAACCACCATCTCGCGCTCCACCGCCTGCGGCTGCGCCAGTGCTTCGGACACGCCGAGGATCGGTGCATGCGGCACTTCGTGCGCGGTGAAGATCGCGACGAGTTCGTCCACCGTGTACCGCTCGGTAAAGGCGCTGACCGCGGCGTTTACCTCGGCCCGCGCATCGCGGCGCTTTTCCAGCGTGTCGTAGCGCGGATCCTCGATCAGTTCGGGCCGCTCGATGGAGCGGCAGATCCGGCTCCAGAACCCCGGCGTCAGGCAGGCGACGACGATCGAGCCTTCGCGCGCCGGGAAGATGCCGTAGGGCACGAGGTTGGGATGCTGCGATCCCACCCGGCTCGGATCGGTGCCGTTGAAGAATGCAAGCTGCGCGATGTAGCCGAGCATGCCGATCAGCCCGTCCATCAGGCTGACGTCGATATGCCGCCCCAGGCCCGTCCGCTCGCGCTCGTAAAGCGCCGACAGGATGCCGATCGGCCCGTTGATCCCGCCGACCAGATCGCCAAGCGGAATGCCGAGCTTGGTCGGCAGACCGTCCGGCTCTCCGTTCATGGACAGCGCGCCGGACATCGCCTGGAGCACGATGTCGAAGCTGGGCCGATCCTTCAGCGGCCCGGTCTGGCCATAGCCGGAGATCGAGCAATAGATCAGGCGCGGATTGATCGCCTTCATGGTTTCGTAGCCAAGGCCCAGCCGGTCCATCACACCGGGGCGGTAGTTCTCCACCAGCACATCGCACTTCGCCGCCAAGTCGCGGACGAGCGCCAGCCCCTCCTCGCTCTTGAGATCGACGACGATGGACTTCTTGCCGCGATTGACCGCAAGGTAATAGTGACTCTCCCCGTCCCGCGTGGGCGGAAACGTGCGCGTTTCGTCCCCGGTGCCCGGTGGCTCGACCTTGAACACCTCGGCGCCCATGTCGGCCAGCGCCAGACTGGCGGCGGGCCCTGCCAGCACGCGGGTAAAGTCGATCACCCGCACCCCGGCAAGCGGACCGGCCCAAGGTGTGTCTGAAGTCATCGGGACAGGTTCTCACGGAAGAAGGAGAGGATGGCCGCCACGGCATCGCGGCCTTCGGGGATTGCGAGGTTGTAATGGTAGCAATGGCCCATGCCCTCGCCCACGATCAGGGTAGAGCGCACGCCCGCCTTCAGCAGTTGCGAATTCGTGAAGATCGCCGGGCTGAGGTCCATCGCGCGGGTGCCGGTGATGATCAGCGTGGGCGGGAAGGTGGCCAGCACGTCCAGATGATAGCCCGGCCAGGCGCTGGGATCGCGCGGGTCGCAGCCGTCGAAGTAACCACGTGTGATGTCGATGGGCGTGCTGCCGTCGGCGGGCGGCGGCGGGAACGAGCCGTCGATATAGCCCGCGACATAGGCGGACTCTCCGGCCCCGAACGGCACCCCGCCCGCACCGAAAATGCCGACCGCCCCCGCTTGCGGCAGTCCGTGTGCCGGAAGCCATGCCGCAGCCTGCGCTGTCAGCGCGCCGCCCGCCGATCCGCCGTAGATGCCGATCCGGCCAGGTGCATAGTCTTTCAGCAGCGCCGCGTAGACCGCCGCAACGTCCTCCACGCCCGCCGGGTGCCGGTACTCGGGCGCCATGCAATAATTGACGCTGACGACGCGGAACTTGCCAAGCGCGGCGATGGGGATCGCCTCCATCAGCGCAATGCCATCCCACCCCACAGTGAAGGCCCCGCCGTGCAGGTTGATCAGCACGCGCTCGGGATCATGGCTGCCGTCGGCGGCGGTCACGTCCAGCACCTCCACGCCGCCGATGGTTTTCGAGACGATCTCCACCGCGAAATTCTCACGCAGCCGAGCGACGCCCTGCGCGGCATAGGCATTGATCTGCTCGCGCCGGACCGCAACGTCGGCCTCGTGCTCGCCGGCGGCATCGAAGGCTGGTATCGTCGCGCGGGAACGCTGGAACGCGGCGGCTTCCTCGCTCAGCAGGCTGGAGGCCGGCAGGACGAAGGCCGGAACCCGCACATCGCCATTGGCTTCGAATTGCGGCGCCGCTGCATCCTGGTCCACTGCCTACTCTCCCGTTGTTTTCGCAACATTCATACGACACGGCCCGGACCTTGCGCAAAGGTCCGGGCCGAAATCGCTCCCCCGTTATAACGCGATCAGCCCTTGCTGGGCAGTTCCGCAACGGCGGTGCCGAAGGCCGAAAGCTCACCGCGATGGGTGGTGGCCTTCTGCGCCACTTCGACGAACTTCTTGCCGCCTTCCTCGAACTTGCGCGTCACTTCGCCGGTGATGATGATGGCGTCACCATCCGGGTTGTGGCGGCGGATCTGGCAGTCGGACTTGGTGAGGAAGCCGTCGTCGCCGATCCAATTGGTCATGTGATGCGTCAGCCACGAGCAGCGCTCCGGACCGTAGTCGTAAGCGCCCGGCGCGCCGACTTCGAGAGCGAAGGCTTCGTCCCAGTGCACGCGCTCGGGGCAGTCCGGCACGTTGAAGCGGTTGCGGATGCCCAGGCCCGGGTGGGCCTTCTGCATCTTGTAGGCCAGCTTGTTGGCGCGGATGTAGAGGCCGCCCCAGCCCTGCGCGTAGCAGATGAAGCCGGTGACGGTCATCGGGCCCTTCATCATCGGCGGCAGCTTGTCGCCGACGTTCACGTCCTCGAAGTAACGCGGGGTGGCGCCGCGAATCTCTTCCTGGTCGTAGATGTCGTAGAATTCGTCGAGCTGTTCCTGCGTGAAGGGCTCAACGCGGCCGCGCGCCTCGGTGTACTTGGTGCCACGCTCGCGCGCCTCGTCACGGTCGGTGCGGAACACCCACGAATCCGCTCCGGCAACCTGCTCGCCGTTCTGGTTGAAGAAGTCGACGTGGTAGATCTGCTGGAACGAGCGGCCGGCGAACTTGGTCTGATGCTCGACCAGATCCTTCAGGTAGGCGACCGTGGTGATCGTGCCATTGCGCAGCACCGGCTTGTGCCAGCTCCAGTCGGCACCCGCCCACATGGCGTGCACGCCGGAAAGACCGCCGCAATAGCCCGAGACGATGCGGCTGGTGGTGAACAGGAACGAAGGGAGCGCGACCAGCGAGCCGTACTTGGTCTTCGCGGCATATTCCGGATCGCACCACAGCGGATTGTCGTCACCGATGCCGTGAGCATAGTGGCGGATCGCGTCACGGGTGGCTTCGTAGTTCCACGGCTCGACGGTGTTCTCGATCTTCACCCCGATACGGGCGCGCAGATCGTCGAGGCCGGCCTCGGTGATCTTGGGGAACTTGGTGGTAGGCTCTGCTGTGGTTGCCATTTCGGTACTCTCCTGAATTCTCGAGATAAGTTTCAGCCGACCGCTTCAGCGGCTTTCGCCGCCTCGCGATCGCGCAGCATCTTGCGGTGGACCTTGCCGGCCGGGTTCTTGGGAAGCTCTTCCACGAACTCCACGATGCGCGGGAATTCGTGCTGGGCCAGACGTTCGCGGGTGAAGTCCTGCAACTCCTTGACGAAGGCATCGTCGCCCGCGCGGTTGGCGACGACGAAGGCCTTCACCACTTGCCCGCGCTGTTCGTCCGGCACGCCGATCACGCCGCATTCGAGGACATTCTCATGCCGCAGCATGGTGTTCTCGATCTCGACGGCGGACATCGTCCAGCCTGCCGAGATGATCACGTCATCGGCGCGGCCGCAGTGGTAGAAGTAGCCTTCCTCGTCGATCTTCGCGCGGTCCTTGGTCGTCATCCAAGCGTCGCCCCGCCAAAGCATCAGCTCGCCGATCTCGCCAGGCGCGGTGGGCGTGCCGTCCGGACGCTGCACTTCCAGCTTCTGCCCCGGAACCGCCTTGCCCAGCGAACCGGGCTTCACGGTGAAATCGTCCGCGCCGGGGTAATTCACCAGCACCACGCCGATCTCGGTGGTGCCGTACATCGAACAGACCGGCACCTTGAAGGCGTCGTCGATGAATTCCAGCGTCGCCGGGTCGATCGGCTCGCCGGTGTAGGACAGCTTGCGGAAGTGGAATTGGTAATCCCCCGCCGCGCCGCTGTTCTTCATCATCCGGTAGTGCGTGGCCGCCGCCGACATATTGGTGATGCCGTAATCGTCCAGCGCCTTCATCAGCCGCACCGGATCGAAGCGTCCGGCGAAGGTACCAGTGGTGACGCCAAGACCCAGCGGGGCCAACGTACCGTGCCACAGGCCATGCCCCCAGGCAGGCGAGGACGGGCAGAAGAACTCATCGCCCGGTCTAATGCCGGTGCCATAGAGCGCCGCGAACATCAGCGTGACGAGCGCCTTGTGCGTGTGTTTCACCGCTTCCGGCAGCTCGCGCGTGGTGCCGCTGGTGTACTGGAACACCGCAAGGTCGCCCGCTTTCGTCTTCGGCTCGTAAGTGGCCGGGAACTTCGCGATCTCATCCAGCAGGCCATCGTCTGCAACGATAACGCGCAGCCCGTTCTCCGCCGTTATCGCGCCGCGTGCGAGGTCCGCCTTCTCGGCATTGGTGATCAGGATGGCAGGCTTGCAGTCGTCGATGCGCAGCTTCAGCGCGTCCGGTCCGAACAGGGTGAACAGCGGCACCGAGATTGCCCCGGTCTGCATCGCACCGAACAGGCAGACATAGAACGGCAGCGAGGGTTCGAGCATGAAGGCGATGCGCTCACCCGGCTTCACGCCCTCGGCATCCAGCCAATGCGCAAAGCGGGCGGCGCCGGCAGAAATCAGGTCGAAGCTGAGGATTTCATCGCGACCATCTGCGTGGGCGATACGGACGGCGGGACGGCCAGATCCGTCGGCATGGCGGGTGATGCACTCGTGGGCGATGTTCAACACGTCGCGATCGCCGTCGAACAGCTCCCACAGCGCGGCCGACGAGGCCAGCGCCTGCGCATCGGCATAGCTTGAAAGGTCGGTCAGCTTCACCATCGCTCATCCCATTCCGTGGATCGAAACGACTCCAGCATCGTCGTTTGTCCTTGTGTTCAACAAATGTGATAGAGCGAACTTGATTTGTAAATATTGAATGTTATTCTGTATATTGAACAATGAGCCGATCAGATCCTCTTGAAGACGCCGTGCGCGCCAGCAAGGCCCCCGCCATCGCCCGGGCGGCGGCCGTGCTCCGCCTGCTGGGCAAGCGGGGCACACCGATGGGGGTGCAGGCCATCGCGCGTGAACTGGGGCTCGTGCCCAGCACATGCCTTTATGTTCTGCGAGCGCTGGTGGCCGAGGAACTGGTGGCTTTCGATGCGGATACGAAGCGCTACGCGCTCGACGCCGGCGTGCTCACCCTTGCGCGCGCCTGGCTGAGAAGGGACCAGTTCAACGACCTCGCCCAACCGCAACTCGATCGCATCGCCCGCGAATTCGGACTGACCACCCTGGGTGTCCAGATCTTCGGCCTGGACCACATCATCGTCACGGCGATGTCGCAGTCCGAGCGGAATTTCCAGCTCTCGACCCAGGTCGGCAGCCGCTTCCCCGCGCTGGTTTCCGCGACAGGGCGCTGCATCGCCGCCTTCGGAGATCGCGCCTTGTCAGACCTCAAGCCACGGTTCGACGCGCTGCGTTGGGAGGATGCGCCATCCTGGCCGGAATGGTGCGCACAAGTGGAAGAGGTGCGCCAAACCGGCGTGGCGGTGGATGCCGGGCACTATATTTCCGGAGTTACCGTGGCCGCAGCGCCGGTCTGGAAAACCGGGCGCACCCCCAGCCACGCCCTCGTCGCGATCGGGATCGGTGCGGCGCTGCGCGAAGAACTGGACGGACTGAAGCAGGCCCTTGCCGGTGCCGCCCGTTCGCTCAGCGAGCAGCTAACTGCCTAAGCCTGAGCAGGTGTCGCGCGGCCCAGATGCCGCCGTACGATGTCCAAGAAGGCGCTGCCCTGCATGGCGGCACCGTGCAACAGGCCTACCTCCCGCACGAGCTCGAAATCGCGCACCGGCACGAAGCTGACGGTGCCGTCCGCAAAGCCTTCCGGCATCATGCCGACCCCGGCTCCGCTGCGGATTACGGAGAGAACGCGCTCGTCGCTGGTTGTCTTCAACACGAAGCGTGGACGCACCCCCCGCTGCGTGAAGAAGCGATTGATTTCCGGCAACGCCTCGCAATGACGGCGAAGAGCCATGCGATCCTGCGCCAGTTGCTCTGCCAGGACTTCGTTTTCTCCGGCCAGGGGATGGTCGCGCGGCAGCACCATCATGTAGCGTTCGCGCGATAGCACCTCGGGCCGGTACCTCGCATGATGCGGGCGCACGACGGTGAGCGCCACATCGATACGGCCGCGTTCCAGGCGTTCGGCCAGGTCGCGCTCGCTGCCGTCCAGCAGTTCCAGCGCCTCGCCCGAGAGTTCGCGGTGCTCTGCCAGGGCGCAGCCGATCAAACGATTGGGGATGGTGTTGAGAACGCCCACACGCAGCAGGCTCGATTCGGCGGGCTCGGCCAGTTCGACCAGCGCATGCTCGTACTCGGCAGCGATGCGGCGCGCGCGGATGAGGAACCTGCTGCCGGCCGGCGTCAGGGCAACGCGCTGGCGATCCCTGTCGAACAGGCGCGCGCCGAGTTCGCGTTCCAGCTTGGCGATTCCCGCCGAAAGCGTGGGCTGGGTCACCGCCACGCTGCGGGCGGCCCGGCTGAAATTGCCGGTTTCGGCCACGGCCAGGAAATAACGCAGCAGATATTGGTCGATCATAGACGCTGTCTATTACGAAGGGCGGAAACTTTCAATTTCCGCTGACGTTTCGGCGTGTCTACATGGAAGTGACACGTTATTCTGGTTGAAAAGAGGCCGAGCGGCCCGATCGGAGAAGGAAGCATGAGCGCACCGGTGCTCCAGACGAGCCTCAATCCCGACAGTCCCGAAGCGCAGGCGCGCGATCGTCACAACCGCGCGCTGGTGGCGGAACTGCGCGACAAAGTCGCCAGGGCCGCGCTCGGCGGCAACGAGAAGTCCCGCGAACGCCATGTTTCTCGGGGCAAGCTGCTGCCGCGCGAAAGGGTGGAGAGACTGCTCGACCCCGGCTCTCCGCTGCTGGAACTGGGCCAGCTCGCCGCGGAAGGGCTCTATGAGGACGACATTCCCGGCGCCGGGCTGATCACCGCCATCGGCACCGTTTCCGGGCGCCAGTGCATGATCGTCTGCAACGATGCCACCGTGAAAGGCGGCACCTATTACCCGATCACCGTAAAGAAGCACGTCCGCGCGCAGGAGATCGCGCAGGAAAACAACCTGCCGTGCATCTACCTGGTCGACAGCGGCGGCGCCAACCTGCCGCACCAGGCCGAAGTCTTTCCCGACCGCGACCACTTCGGCCGCATCTTCTTCAACCAGGCGCAGATGTCCGCCAAGGGCATCCCGCAGGTCGCCTGCGTGATGGGAAGCTGCACCGCGGGCGGTGCCTATGTCCCGGCGATGAGCGACGAATCGGTGATCGTGAAGGAACAGGGCACGATCTTCCTTGCCGGTCCCCCGCTGGTCCAGGCGGCGACGGGGGAAGTGATCTCGGCGGAGGATCTCGGCGGCGGCGATCTCCACAGCCGCAAGTCGGGCGTGACCGACCATCTGGCCGATAACGACGAGCACGCGCTCACCATCGTGCGCGACATCGTCAGCCACCTCGGCCCGCTGCACCATCACGACCAGCCATTGCGCGCGCCGCGTCCGCCCAAGTACGATCCCGAGGAACTCTACGCGATCGTGCCGGAAGACGTGCGGGCGCCCTACGACGTGCACGAGGTGATCGCCCGCATCGTCGACGCATCCGAATTCCATGAGTTCAAGGCGCTCTACGGAACCACCCTGGTCTGCGGCTTCGCGCACATCCATGGCCAGCCGGTAGCGATCCTCGCCAACAACGGCGTGCTGTTCTCGGAAAGCGCGCAAAAGGGCGCGCACTTCATCGAACTGGCCTGCCAGCGCCGGATTCCGCTGCTGTTCCTCCAGAACATCTCCGGCTTCATGGTCGGCGGCAAGTACGAAGCGGAAGGCATCGCCAAGCATGGCGCCAAGCTCGTCACCGCCGTCGCCACTGCCACGGTGCCCAAGATCACCGTATTGATCGGCGGTTCGTTCGGCGCGGGCAATTATGGCATGTGCGGGCGCGCCTACGATCCGCGCTTCCTGTTCACCTGGCCCAATGCGCGCATCTCGGTGATGGGCGGCGAGCAGGCCGCCTCGGTGCTGGCGACCGTCCACCGCGACGCCGCGAAGTGGTCGCCCGAGGAGGCGGAAGCCTTCAAGGCGCCGATCCGCCAGAAGTACGAGGACGAGGGCAATCCATACTACGCCACCGCGCGGCTGTGGGACGACGGGGTGATCGACCCGGCGCAGACCCGCGACGTGCTGGGCCTTGCCCTTGCCGCCTGCCTCGAAGCCCCGATTCCGGAGGCGCCCCGCTTCGGGGTGTTCCGGATGTGAGCGGCGAAACGGGAGACAAGACATGATTCAATCGCTGCTCATCGCCAATCGCGGCGAAATCGCCTGCCGCGTCATCCGCACTGCCCGCCAAATGGGGATCCGCACCGTCGCGGTCTATTCGGACGCCGACGCCGATGCCCTGCATGTGCGCGAGGCGGACGAGGCCGTGCATATCGGCCCGTCCCCGGCGCGCGAAAGCTACCTCGTGGGCGAGAAGATCCTTGCGGCCGCTAAGCAGACCGGCGCCGAGGCGATTCATCCGGGCTACGGCTTCCTTTCGGAGAATGCCGAATTCGCGCAGGCGGTGATGGATGCGGGGCTGGTCTGGGTCGGGCCGAACCCGTCCTCGATCACGGCGATGGGCCTGAAGGACGCGGCCAAGAAGCTGATGGCCGCAGCCGGTGTTCCGGTGACACCGGGCTATATGGGAGAGAACCAGGAGCCTACGTTCCTGGCCGCAGAAGCCGCTAAGATCGGCTATCCGGTGCTCATCAAGGCCGTGGCCGGCGGCGGCGGCAAGGGCATGCGGCTGGTGGAGGCGCCCGAGGAATTCGTCGATGCCCTGGCCTCCTGCAAGCGCGAGGCGGCCTCTTCGTTCGGCAACGACCATGTGCTGATCGAAAAGTACATCGCCAGCCCGCGCCACATCGAAGTGCAGGTTTTCGGCGACAGCCACGGCAACGTCGTACACCTGTTCGAGCGGGACTGCTCGCTCCAGCGCCGCCACCAGAAGGTGATCGAGGAAGCCCCCGCGCCGGGCATGGACGCGGCGACGCGGGAAGCGCTTTGCGCGGCGGCCGTCCGCGCGGCCAAGGCCGTCGACTACGTCGGCGCTGGCACCATCGAATTCATCGCCGATGGCTCGGGCAATCTCTCCGCCGACCGCATCTGGTTCATGGAGATGAACACCCGGCTGCAGGTGGAGCATCCGGTGACCGAGGAGATCACCGGCGTCGATCTCGTCGAATGGCAGCTGCTGGTGGCGAGCGGCGGGAAACTGCCGAAATCGCAGGAAGACCTGACCATCGATGGCTGGGCGATGGAAGCGCGTCTCTATGCCGAAGACCCGGCCAAGGGTTTCCTGCCCAGCATCGGCAAGCTGGAACTGCTGGAATTCGGTGAGGCAGAAGGAGGCCGCATCGACACCGGCGTCTACGAAGGCGCGGAAGTCTCGCCGTTCTACGATCCGATGATCGCCAAGGTCATCGCTTGGGGCGAGGACCGCGACGAGGCGCGCGAGCGCTTGGGCGAAATGCTGGAGGACAGCGCGGTCTGGCCGGTCCGCACCAATGCCTCGTTCCTGGTCAAGGCCTTGCAGCATCCGGATTTCGCGGCGGGCAAGGTCGACACCGGCCTGATCGGCCGTGACGGGGAAGCCATGGCGCAGGCGCCGTTCCCTTCCGACGAAGTGCTGGAAGCGGCGGCGAATTCGCTGGTGCCGGCGAACGCCCTTCCCGGCTTCCGCCTCAACGCGGCGCCGATGCGTTCGGCCTGGTTCTCGCTCGACGGCGAGAAGGTCGAGATCGCGCTGACGGGTGAAGGCAGCGAGGAACCGGACGATGCCGTGCTCGTGACCGAACAAGGTCAGGCCTGGCTGCTCGCACCCTGGCGCCGGGACGGCGTGCACGGCGGGGCGGACGCTTCGGGAGCGATTCTGGCGCCGATGCCGGGCAAGGTGATCGCAGTGGAAGTTGCAGAGGGGCAGGCCGTGACCAAGGGGCAGAAGCTGCTGACCCTGGAAGCGATGAAAATGGAGCACACGCTGACCGCGCCGTTCGACGGGGTGGTCGCGGAACTCAACGCCGTTGCCGGGGCGCAGATCCAGGTGGAAGCCTTGCTCGCGCGGGTGGAGCCGGTAGAGCCCTGAGGATGTAAGCGATCCAGTCCGAACCGCGAATCCGATACGAGGAGAATGCCCGTGAAGCTTTCGTATCTTCCTGCCTTCGCGCTGGCACTGACCGGCATGTCCCTGTCGCAGCCCGTCGATGCGGCGCGGCCTTCGCAGTGGCGCACTATCGCCACGCGCACGCTTGCCCCGCGCACGAGCCACGAGACGATCGGCCTGAACAACCGCGATCGCTATCGCCAGCTTCAGTTCTGCGTTCGCGGCGCACCGGTTCGGCTGAACGCCTTCAAGGTGCGGTTCGACAACGGCCGGGTGCAGAATGTGCGCGTGAATGACCGCCTCAACTCCGGCGGCTGCTCACGCGTGACCAACCTCATCAATGGCCCGCGCCGATTGGCCCGCGTGGATCTGACCTATCAACAGATCCCGCAAGGCGCGCGCCCGCCGCAGCTTCGCTTGCTGGCGCGCTGATACTTCTCCGGCCGGACCGGCCGGACCAATTTGGGAGACAGGATTTGCCGGGACGCTTTTTCGACGAATGGACCGTGGGCGACAGGATCACCCACCAGCCGAGCCGCACCGTCACCGAGACGGACAACCTGATGTTCTCGGCCATGACGCACAATATGCAGCCGCTTCATCTCGACGCGGAAATGGCGAAGAAGAGCGAATTCGGCCAGATCCTGGTCAACTCCACTTTTACCTTCAGCCTCGCGGTGGGGCTTTCGATCGCGGATACCACGGTGGGCACTCTGGTCGCCAACCTGGGCTTCGACAAAGTCGTGACGCCAAAGCCGACCTTCATCGGCGATACGCTTACCTGCACCACCGAAGTGATCGAGATGCGCGAAAGCAAGTCGCGACCGAACCAGGGCATCGTGGTGTTCCGGCACGAGCTGACGAACCAGCGCGGCGAAGTGGCGCTTTCCTGCCTGCGATCGGTGCTGCTGAAAAAGAAGGACGCCTAGGGTCAGAAGCTTCCCCCACACCCGCTAAGCGGCGGCGACCGCTTCCTTCAGGCGAGGCATGGTTCGTTCCAGCAGCTTGAGGCTCTTCCAGCCTTCCTCCGGCGAAAGTCCGCCGAGGAGCGGCTGGAAGCCGACCTGCCCGCCCGGCCCCAACGCGCGGACACGTTCGACCAACTGGTCCGGCGTCCAGGCTGCGAACATCCCGGCGTGGCGCAGGGCGGCCGGGTCCGTCAGGCCCTTGAACGGCGAATTGGAGCCATCGCCCTCCTGCTCGGCCCACTTGGCATACTCGGTGATGACATGGACGGCGTGGGGGGCGATCGCCTCCCAGCCGGCGTCCGGATCCTCGCACAGATGGACGGCCAGCGGCATGCCCGGCACCGGGCGGAAGTACGTGCGGGGCGCATGGCCCAGCCGCTCGCACTCCGCCAGATAGAGGTCGATGAGCTCGGGCTTCATCGGCCCGAAACCGACCCCGAACTTCGCCGCGCGCTTTGCCGAAGCCGGCACGCCGCCGCCGACCATGACGATATCCTCGGGCGCCTGCACGGAGAGCGGGCGGACATAGATCGGACGCCCGTCGAACTCGAACTTCTCGCCTCGGAGCGCGCGCAGGATGATCTCCAGCCCTTCGTCCATCAGCCGCGCCCGGTCCTTCAGCGACTTGCGGAACATGGCGAATTCGAACGGCACGTAGCCGGCGCCGAAGATCACGTTGAGACGTCCGTTCGACATCTGGTCGACGATCGCGATCTGCTCCGCCAGTTCCAGCGGATCGTGCAGCGGCAACACCACCGCGCCGAGCAGGAAGCGGATGCGGCTGGTCACCGCCGCCATGCCGCCTGCCAGCGTGAAAGGCTGCGGCAGATAGCCGTCGTCGGAGCCGTGATGCTGCATCAGGCCGATCTGGTCGGCACCGATGCGATCAACGAAAGCCGCCATTTCGATCGCCGCGCGATAGAGTTCGTGGGTAGGCGTTGCCCAGCCCGGCGAGCGCATGTCGAACGAGACGTTGATGCGGATAGTGTTCACGGCCTGACTCCCCTTCGGCTTTCGACCGGGTGGTGCGGCAATCGCCTACCGGCGGCAAATCTCACGAAGGAGATACCGCCGGGGCGCTCCCGAACGAGTCTCAGGCTGGCTGCCGCAATCCTTCGACCAGTCGCGGCACGTCCGCCAACGCGCGCAGGGCATCGTTGAGGTGCGTGCAGCCTTCCGGCCCGCGCAGCATCTCCAGCACGTCCTCGCGCACTTGCGCAAGATTGCGTCCGACCAACCGCGCAAGGTTGTGGACGGCGCCGGGGCATTCCCGGAACGGCAGGATGCGCGCCTCGGGTTCCAGCGACAGCACTTCCAGGCTTTCGGCATCGACCGTCGCGGCAAGGTTGTATTCGTGGATGGCGACGCGGCCACCCTCGCGCAGCTTGGCGCTGTCCTGGAAGGCGGAATCGATGCGGATCAGATCGTCCTTCCGCGTCACGTCGATGCGGCGGGCCCGGCGAAAACCGGGGCCGTCGTGTTCTGCGAAGGCATGCCAGCCTTGGGGATCGGCCGGGTTGCGCAAGTGGCCGGCATCCGCGTCGGCCACGTTTTCCAGCGACGTACCGGTGACGCCGCTATTGCCTTCGCGAAGCCCCCAGCAGACGTTGGCCCGCTGGGCGAGCACCGGGTTATCCTCGTCACCGCCGAGCCGCCTACGCAGCAGTTCCATGCGCTCCGGATACCATTGCCCCCAGGCGAAGGCGGAGACGAGCGCGGTGCCGGAAAGATCGTCGAGCACGAGGTAGAGTGGGTCCGCGCGTGCGATCAGTTCGGGCATGATCTCGCGCAGCGTCATGCGCAGATGCCCGCCCGCCCGCGCGCCCACGAGCTGGCCGATGGCCTCCGGCGCCGGATCGGCGGCGATCTCGGTGATCGTCTTGTCCTCGGTCATCCGCAGCGAGAATTCGCCTTCGGCCAGCGTCCGGCCGGTGCCATCCGCGCCGGTCAGGTAATCGCGCGCCCGGCCGACGAACAACCGCTGGCTTTCAGGGCCATCGGGCCAGGCGACGTCGATGCTGGTCGTGCGGCGTAGCGAGTCGACGGGGCGCGGCGGTGCCGGGTTCGCCGTCTGGCGCGGCGGCGGCGGATAGTGGTCCGGCAAGTTGGGAACCGTCATGGTGGCATCCTGCGATTTTCTGTTATCGCGGTCAGCCTGACACCTTCACCAGCAGCTTGCCTAGATGGTTGTTGCCAGAAAACACCCCGGCGAAGGCTTGCGGTGCAGCTTCCAGTCCTTCCACGACCGACTCGGCGCACTGGATCCGTCCCTGCGCAATCCAGCCCGCGATGTCTTCCAACGCCTGCTGTCCGCCGACGAGAAACCCGCCGAACCCACGGATTTCCAGCCCTTTCGACATGATCGTGCGGAAGAAGCCGGGCAGCCGGTCCGGGCCCGGCCCTTCCATGCCCATGCCGTAATAGGCGATGAAACCGCAGACCGGCATCCGCGCGCCGCGCTTCAGATGCGGCAGCACTGCCAGCATCACGTTGCCGCCGACGTTATCGATGAACACGTCCGCGCCCTCGGGCAATGCCTTGGCGAGTTGTGCAGCGAAGTCCGGCGCCTTGTAGTCGGCCGAAGCGTCGAAGCCGAGTTCCAGCAGGCCCCGGCACTTGTCCGGCCCTCCGGCGATACCGACCACGCGGGCGCCGCGTATCTTCGCGATCTGCCCGGCAATGCTGCCAACTGCGCCCGCCGCCGCCGAGATCACCACCGTCTCCCCCGCCGCCACGCGGCCGATGCCGATGACGCAGGCATGGGCGGTCTGCCCCGGCATGCCCAGCGCGCCCAATGCGGTGGAAACCGGCGCCAGCGCGGGATCGAGCTTTCGCGGCGGCCCGCGCCAGTCCGCCTTGTCCGGCGCGACCACGGCATATTCGCGCCAGCCGGTGCGGTCTTCCACCACGTCGCCCACCGCGTAGGCGGGGTGGTTGGAAGCGACCACCTCGCTGACGGTCGGCCCGTACATCACCTCCCCCGGATGGACCTGGGTGACGCCGGAAAGGCGCTTCTCATCAATGGCGAAACGGATCAGCGGGTCCAAACCAAGCCACAGCGTCCTCAGCAGCACTTCGCCCTCGCCCGGCCGCGGTATCGGGGCCTGCTCCACGCGGAAGTCCGATGGCCTCGGATTGCCGCTGGCGTAGCTGGCGAGCACGACCTGTTTCATCGTCTCGCTCACCGCAGCGACACCGTCACCGCTGACATACCGCGATGGTCGAGGCCCCGGTACTCGGGCTTGGGCTTGCCGGGATCGAGCGTCATGTTCGGGAAGCGGTCGAGCAGGCCGTTGATCGCCACCACCATCTCCTGCCGCGCCACGTCCATGCCGAGGCACCGGTGCGGTCCGAAGCCGAAGCCCATATGGTGCTCCTTGCGGCGGAAGATGTCGTATTCTTCCGGCTTGTCGAACACCGTGGGATCGTGATTGGCGGCGCCGAGGCACAAGTGGATGCGGGTGCCGGCGGGGACTTTCACGCCTTCCATCTCGGTATCTTCCATGCACAGGCGCATGAACACCGGGTCGGTCGCGCGCCAGCGCAGCCCCTCTTCCACGGCCAGGTCGATCACGCTGCGATCGGCGCGACAGGCTTCCCAGAAGTGGCGGTGGTTCATCAGGGCATCGATGGTGATGCCAAGCTGGCGCCAGGTGGTGCCGCCGCCCGCGAAGATGGCCAGCTTGCAGTATCCGAATAGCTCGTCTTCGGTGAGCGGCCGCTTGGAGCCGTCCTCGTGCGCGATCTCGCAGCCGATCAGCCCGGCGATCAGGTTGTCGCCCGGTTCGCGCTGGTTCTCCGCGATCAGGCGGCGCAAGGTGCCGTCCACCCAGGCGCGCGCCTCGGCGGCTTCCTCCGGCTTCAAATAACGGGCGCCGAAGGTTGCGCGGTTGAGCTGGTAGCGGAACTCGATCACGTCCTCGCCCTCCAGCCCGATGGCGCGGGTGACGGTGGCCATCGGCAGGCGGGCGCAAAGTTCGGTGTTGAGATCGGCGGTGTCGCGATCGAGCAGCTGATCGAGCAGGACGTCCACTGTCTCCTCGATCCAGCGCTTGTTCCACCAGTCCAGCACCTTGGGCCGCTTGAACAGGGGCTGCGCGGCGGAGCGCAGGCGCTTGTGCGGCTTGCCCACCATCGACAGGATCGTGGTGCCCAAGGTCCGCACGCCCGCGCTTTCGTTGTACCCTTCCGAGGAATAGAGCTGGTTCTCGCGAAAGCCGATCTCGCAGGCGCGATAGGAGAAGAACGTCATGTTCTCTCGCGGGGCGCCGAGCATCGTCACCATTTCCGGCACGCCCAGCAGTTCGCGCAAGGTGCCTTTGTGGACCGCGCCTGCTTCCCGCAAGGCATTCATGTCCTCGGTATAGTCGCGCGTGGGATCGACGCCGGAATTGGCGTCCGCCTTGTCGACATCGAACATTTCCGCATAGCGCGGATTGTCGGACAGTAGCGATGCCAGCGCGTTCGAGCGGGAATCGCTTCCGGAATAGGGACAGGTCGCCATGGTCAGCCTCCTACCTTGCGTCCGGCCGAGAGCCCCCCGTCCACGGGGAGATTCACGCCGGTCACGTTGCTTGCGAGATCGGAACAGAGAAACAGCGCCGCCGATGCCGTGTCGCGCGGGTCGATGGCGCGGCCAAGCGGGTGAACGCGGCCCATGCCTTCGAGGATGCGGCCCCGGTGTTCGCTGTCGGGGTCCATTCCGGCATAGTGGGTGAGCATGCCCGCCGGGCAGACGGCGTTCACGCGAATGCCCTTCTCCGCCACCTCTATGGCGAGCGCGCGGGTAAGCTGGACCACTGCGCCCTTGGTGGCGCCGTAGAACACCCCGCCATAGCCGATCAGCCCGGCGACCGAGGCGGTGGAGACGATGGCGCCCCCCTTTCCCAACCCTGCATCGCCTTGCTTCTCGAACTGGCGGATCGCCGACTGGCAGCCGTGGACCACGCCCATCAGGTTGACCTCGGCTACGCGGCGCATGTCCTCCCCATCGCATTCAGTGAGGGTGCGCAGACCCTTGCCGGGGATCGGGCTGATGGTGACACCGGCATTGTTGTAGATGCAGTCGAGCCTTCCGTAAGCCTCGACGCCCGCCGCCACGGCGGCATCGACAGAGGCGGGATCGGCAACGTCGCACCCAACCGCGATGGCTTCCCCGCCTTCCGAGCGCACCATCTCGGCGGTGGCGGTCGCTTCAGCGCCATTCACATCCGCCGCGATCACTTTCGCGCCGTGTTCCGCAAAGAGCAGGCAGGCGGCGCGGCCGACGCCCGATCCGGCGCCGGTGATCAGCGCGACTTTGCCTTCGAGCAGTCCTTTCATTCCGGTCCTCTCCCTCACCCCTCGATATTCCCCGCGGCTGGCTAGCCGCCAATGTTCAACGTGGTCATGATCTGGAATTCGCGCAGGCCCTCGATTCCGCGTTCGCGGCCGAGGCCGCTCATCCTGATGCCGCCGCCGCTGGCATGGCTGGAGGCCAGCGCGCCGTTGACGTTCACCGCGCCGCTGCGGATCTTCAGGCCCACTTCCAGCGCCTTGACCTTGTCCTTTCCGTGGACCCAGCCGGAAAGGCCGAAGCGGCTATCGTTGGCCATTTCCACCGCATGATCGAGGTCGCGGTAACCGATCACCGAGACGACCGGGCCGAAGATCTCCTCCTGCGCGGCGGGATTGGCATTGTCGGGAAGGTCGAGCACGGTGGGTTCGAAGAAATAGCCCTTGTCGAGACCATCCGGCCGCTTGCCGCCGCAGACCACGCGGCCTCCCCCGGCGACGGCGGCGGCCACGAAATGCTCGCAGCGAGCACGCTGGGCGGCGCTGACCACGGGGCCAAGCTGCGTCGCCGGATCGCGCGCGCGACCGATCTTCACGCCCAAGAGCAGCTTCGCCATCGCCTCCAGCACTTCGGCCTTGCTCTCCTGCGGCACGAAGACGCGGGTTCCCAGCACGCAGCCCTGCCCGGCATGGGAGGTGCAGACCGTCAGCGCCGCCGCAGGTGCGCGCTCCACCGAGTCCGGCAGGTAGATCTGCGCCGACTTGCCACCAAGTTCGAGCACCAGCCGCTTGAGCGTCGGCGCGGCCTGCTTCGCGACTTCCACGCCCACTGTGGAGGAGCCGGTAAAGCTCACCATGTCCACGCGCGGATCGCTCGTCAGCGCCTGGGCACCTTCGACGCCCTCCTCGATCACCAGATTGAACACGCCTGCGGGAAGCCCGGCTTCCTCGGCGGCTTCGGCGAAGACCAGCGCGGACAGCGGCGTCAGCGGATTGGGCCGCAGGATCACCGTATTGCCCGCCATCAGTGCCGGCACGACTTTCCAGAGCGCCGTGTAGAACGGTACGTTGTAGGCGGAAATCGCCGTCACTACCCCAATCGGGGACCAGCGCCTGACGCTCTGCACCGCGAAGTGGGCGTTGACCCGCTCGTGCAGGGGCAGCGCATTGTCCTCGATCTCCGGCAGGCGCAGAAACATCTCGACGATCTCGCGCGCCATGCGCAGCGGCGAGGCGACTTGCGCGCCCATGACCGTGGAGGAAACCGGACATCCGGCCTCGCGGATGGCAAGATCGCGAAGGCGCTCGGCCCGCGCCTCCAGCGCGGCGGCGAAGCGCGACATCGCGGCGCCGCGTTCCCGCATGGCGAGGCGAGGCCATTCGCCGGTGTCGAAGGCCCCGCGTGCCGCGGCTATCGCAGCCTGGACTTGTGCTGGCGAAACGCCCGCGATGTTATCCACGACGCTTTCGTCGGACGGATCGAGCACCGCGAAGGACTTCCCCTCTCCGGCCACGAAACCGCCATCAATATAGCCTGCCTGTACCAGGGGCTCTCTCCCAATAATTCATTATTGTGAATTTCTATTCGCAGATGAGACTAACCAAGCCAGCCGCGAAGGTCAATCGCGTCCGCGCTTCCGGCGTGACGATCACCTGTCACAGTTGCCTCCCCCCGAAGCGGTGCCTATTTCCTCCCGCACACGCGAGGCGATGCGTCCGGCATCACCGCAACCAGCGAGGATCAGCACGAAATGGCGTACACCGACTTCCTTCGGCAGCAGTGTTACATCGACGGCCAGTGGTGCGACGCCGACAGCGGCGCCACGCTCGATGTGACGGACCCCGGCACGGGCAAGACGCTCGGCACCGTTCCGAAGATGGGCGCCGATGAAACCGCGCGCGCCATCGATGCCGCCGAAAAGGCCCTCCCCGCCTGGCGCGCCAAGACGGCGGGCGAGCGCGCGAAGCTGATGCGCAAGCTGTTCGAACTGATGCTCCAGCACCAGGACGATCTGGGCGAACTCCTCACCCGCGAGCAGGGCAAGCCGCTGGCCGAAGGGCGCGGCGAGATCGCCTATGGCGCCAGCTTCATCGAGTGGTTCGCCGAAGAGGGCAAGCGCGCCTATGGCGACGTGATCCCCGGCCATGCTCCGGATCGCCGCATCGTCTGCATCAAGCAGGGCGTCGGCGTGGTGGCGGCGATCACCCCCTGGAACTTTCCCAATGCGATGATCACCCGCAAGCTCGGCCCGGCGCTGGCGGCGGGCTGCACGATCGTCATCAAGCCCGCCTCGGCCACGCCCTATTCGGCGCTGGCGATCGCGCGGCTTTGCGAGATGGTGGGCATCCCGGCGGGCGTCGTCAATGTCGTCACCGGCAGCGCGGGGCAGATCGGCGGCACGCTGACCGCCAGTCCCAAGGTCGCCAAGCTGACCTTCACCGGCTCCACCGAGATCGGCCGCGACCTGCTGCGCGAGTGCGCGGAGACGATCAAGAAGACCTCGATGGAACTGGGCGGCAATGCACCGTTCCTGGTGTTCGACGATGCCGACGTGGATGCCGCCATCGACGGCGCGATGATCTCCAAGTTCCGCAACGGCGGCCAGACCTGCGTCTGCACCAATCGCTTCTACGTGCAGGACGGCGTCTACGACGAGTTCGTCGAGAAGCTCGCCAAGCGCGTATCCGGCATGAAGGTCGGCTACGGGCTGGACGATGGAACCGAGGTAGGCCCGCTGATCGACGAGAAAGCGGTCGAGAAGGTGGAGGAGCACCTCAAGGACGCCGTCGACGGCGGCGCCAAAGTCCTCGCCGGCGGCCAGCGCAACGAACGCGGCGGCTCATTCTTCAACCCGACCGTGATTGCAGGCGTGAAGCCCGACATGAAGCTGGCGCGCGAAGAAACCTTCGGGCCGCTGGCAGGCGTGATCCGCTTCACCGACGAGGCCGAGGCCATCCGCATGGCCAACGATACCGAGTTCGGCCTCGCCAGCTATTTCTACGCCTCGGACATCAGCCGGGTGTGGCGTGTGGCGGAAGCGCTGGAGGCGGGCATGGTCGGCATCAACACAGGGCTGATCTCCACCGAAGTGGCGCCCTTCGGCGGGGTCAAGCAGTCCGGCCTCGGGCGCGAGGGATCGCACTACGGGCTCGATGACTACATGGAGGTCAAGTACCTCTGCATGGGCATCAAGCCGGCCTGAGGCACAGCCTCAGAAAACGAAAAGGGCAGGAGGCCATCGGCCCCCTGCCCTTTTTCTTGCGCCAATTATCGGATCAGTCGAGCACGGTGTGCTCATCGGCCGGGTCGGTGTGGAATTCGTGCCAGACACCGTTGATGATGCCGAAGCCGACGGCAAAGCTGACGCCGAGGATCCAGGAAAAGTACCACATCGTCGTTTCCTCAATAGAAGTCGGGGTTGAGGTTCACTTCGCGCATCGTCACGCGGCCGAACATGACCTTGTAGGCCCAGGCCGTGTAGGCCAGCACGATCGGCAGCAGCAGCACCGTCACCAGCAGCATGATGAACAGGGTCGTGTGGCTGGACGAGGCATTCCACACCAGCAGGCTAGAACGCGCGTCGATCGAGCTGGGCAGGATGAAGGGGAACATCGACAGCCCGACCGAGGCGATGATGCCCAGGTTCGCCATCGACGATCCGGCGAAGACCAGCACGTCCTTGCGACCGCGAATGCCCATGAAAGCCACCAGCGGTCCGGCGAGGCCGAGCAGCGGCGCCAGAACCATCCAGGGATGCGCGCCGTAGTTGGCGAGCCAGGCTCCCGCCGCATGGACCGTTTCGGTCATGCGCGGGTTGGACGGGCCAGCCGCCTCGGCTACGCCTGCTATGCGGTAGCCGATGTCGCCCATCGCCAGCCAGACGCCGCCCAAGGCATAGAGCGCGAAGGCTGTGAGGGCGGCGATCTGCCCGAACCGCTGCGCGCGGTCGCGCACCGGGCCGTCCTCCAGCTTCAGTGTCAGCCAGCCTGCGCCGTGCAGCACCAGCATCGCCACCGAGACAAGTCCGGCGAGCAGGGCAAAGGGGCTGAACAGGCCGAGCAGCGAGCCCTCGTAGAAGCTGCGAAGATCGCTATCGAGCCGGAAGGGAACGCCCTGGAGGACATTGCCGACCGCCACGCCGAACACCAGCGCCGGCACGAACCCGCCTACGAACAGCGCCCAGTCCCAGCGCGAACGCCAGGCGGGATCGGGCTTCTTCGAACGGTACTTGAAGCCCACCGGACGCAGGATGAAGGCCGCAAGCACCAGGAACATCGCCAGATAGAAGCCGGAGAAGCTCACCGCATAGACGAAGGGCCAGGCCGCGAAGATGGCACCGCCGCCGAGGATGAACCACACCTGGTTGCCTTCCCAGGTCGGGCCGATGGCGTTGATCACCATGCGGCGCTCGGCATCGGTGCGGCCCACGAAGGGCAGGAGCGAGGCCGAGCCGAGGTCGAAGCCGTCGGTCAGGGCGAAGCCGATGAGCAGGACGCCCATCAGCGCCCACCAGATCAGCCGCATCGTTTCGTAGTCGAAGGGTATGGTCATTGTTGCCTCCGTCTCATTCGGCCGGGATAGCGGTGAAGGTGGATGCCGGAGCGCGCTCGGGCGTGGGTTCGCCGTCATAGCTCTCGTAGATCTCGGGCCCCTTGCGGATCGTGGCGAGCATGAGCTTGACCTCGATCACCGCCAGCACGCTGTAGAGCGCCGTGAAGCCGAAGATCGTCGTCCAGATCTGCGTCGTCGTCAGGCTCGATGCGCCCAGGAAGGTCGGCAACACCCCGTCCACCGCCCAGGGCTGACGTCCGAATTCGGCAACGGCCCAGCCCACTTCGATTGCGATCCACGGCGCGGGCATGGCGATCACTGCCAGCCGCAGGAACCACTTGCGATCGAACCGGCGACGGACCGAGAAGGCGAAAGCGGTCGCGAAGAACACGATGAAGAAGAAGCCCAGCCCCGCCATGATACGGAACATGAAGAACAGTGCCGGTACGTTGGGCACGGTGCTCCAGGCCGCCTTGGCGATCGTCGCGTCGTCCGCCTGGCGGGGATCGGCCACGAAGCGCTTGAGCAGTAGGGCATAGCCGAGGTCGTTCTTGTGGCGCTCCCAGGCCTCGCGTGCGGCCAGGTCGCCCCGGTTGACCTTGAGCTTCTCCACCGCGTCATAGGCCAGCACGCCCTGACGGATGCGATAGTCAGCGCGCTCCACCAGCGGAACGATACCGGCCACCTCGCCCGAAAGACTGCGCGTGGCGATCAGGCCCAATACGTAGGGAACCTTGATCTCGTAGGCGGTCTCGTGCGCGGAATTGGAGGGAATGCCGAACAGGGTCAGCCCGGCGGGGGCCTTTTCGGTTTCCCACATGCCTTCCATCGCCGCCAGTTTCATCTGCTGGTTGTCGGTAAGCGCGTAACCGCTCTCGTCACCCAGCACGACGACCGAGAGCGAGGAGGCCAGGCCGAAGGCCGCAGCCACAGTGAAGCTGCGCTTGGCCATTTCGATATGGCGCCCGCGCAGGAGGTAGTAGCAGGACACGCCCAGCACGAAGACGGCGGCGCAGACATAGCCTGCGCTGACGGTGTGGACGAACTTGGCCTGGGCCACCGGGTTGAAGAGGACGTCCTTGAAGTTGGACACCTCCATGCGCATCGTCTCGGGGTTGAAGACGGCCCCGACGGGGTGCTGCATCCAGCCGTTGGCAATGAGAATCCACAGCGCCGAAAGGTTGGAGCCGACCGCGACCATGATGGTCGTCAGCAGGTGGCCGCGCTTGGACAGGCGGTCCCAGCCGAAGAACATCAGGCCGACGAACGTGGCTTCGAGGAAGAAGGCCATGAGGCCCTCGATCGCCAGCGGCGCGCCGAAAATGTCGCCCACATAGTGCGAGTAATAAGCCCAATTGGTGCCGAACTCGAACTCCATGGTGAGGCCGGTGGCCACGCCGAGAACGAAATTGATGCCGAAGAGCTTGCCCCAGAACCGGGTGACGTCCCTCCAGATGGGGCGGTCGGTTATGACATAAACACTTTCCGTAATTACAAGAATGAAGGAAAGGCCCAATGTCAGGGGCACGAAGAGAAAGTGGTACAGTGCCGTCAAGGCGAACTGCAGCCGTGATAGTTCCACCACTGCCATGTCGATCATGTCGAATCCCGCTGTTTTTAGCGGCTTGAGGCGGAAGAAAGCGATTGCCCCAAGCTGGTTGGTTTCGTAGGGTCGCGTTAGGCTTCGATCCGAAAGCTGTCAAACTTTACTTACATGGTTTACTTAATTTGATCTATGTCAAATTTGCACGGGTACTGATACCCGGAGCCTGGCTTATCGATGTGACGGGAGCGGCGCTCTTTGCATGGGGCGTGGCGTCCGGTGTCGGCGCGGTGGCGCGGGACGGAACGCTGCTGCTTCCTGCGGCCTGGATCCTGTGCGGCGCGGCATTGCGCGCTCTGGCGACTTGCGCGGTGAACGGCCTTGCGGTCGCGGCCGCCCAGGCTGCAAGCCGCACACGGCGCGCGGCGCTCTGGCGTCGGCTCCTCGGTGGGCGATTGGCAAAACCAATCTCCTCGGGCGAAAGCGCAAATCTTGCCCTGGATCATAACACCGCGATCGAGAATCGTGACGTGAGGTTTTCCCCTATAAGGATCAACGCCATAGTCGGGCCCCTGGTGGTCGCCGCAATCGTCGCCCCAGCAAGCTGGGTGGCCGCCGCGATCATGCTGGCGACGCTGGTGCCCTTCGCCTTCGGCATGATCCTGGCGGGTACGGCCTCGCGCCGCGCCGCCGAACGTCAGCTTGCCGCGCTGAGCGCCCTGTCGGGGCTGTTCGTGGACAGAGTCACTCATCTGCCGCTGATTCGCCACTTCGGCGCGGAAGCGCGAATCAGCCGCCAGGTTCGCACCGCCACGGGGGAAGTGGCGCACCGCACCGTCGCGGTGCTGCGCACGGCGTTCCTCTCCAATGCGGTGCTCGAATTCTTCTCCGCGCTCTCCATCGCGCTGGTCGCGGTCTACTGCGGCTTCTCGCTGCTGGACCTGCTCCCCTTCCCCGCGCCGGAAACGCTGACTCTGGTACCTGCCTTCTTCGTGCTCGCCATGGCCCCGGAATTCTACCTGCCGATGCGCCGCCTCGCCGCTGCCTATCATGAAAAGCAGCTCGGCGAAGCGGCCACCCAGGCCCTCGCTCCGTTCGACGACACCGCTATTCCGGCAAAGCCAAGTGTCGGCACGAACGAAGGAGGCTTCGACGGCCTGCGCGTGGAGCATCTTGCCCTCGCGTTCCCCGGCCTCTCGGCGGGGCCGCTGAACTTCACGCTCGAACGCACCGGACTGGCCGCGCTTTCCGGCCCCACGGGCAGTGGCAAGACCAGCATGCTCGCCGCCATCGCCGGGCAGTTGGTGCCGGCCTCAGGCCATATCGGCGGCTTAGCCGGCAAGCCGCTCGCACCCGAGGAGATAGCCTGGGCCGCGCAGCGTCCCCTGCTGGTCACGGGAACGCTCGGAAAGAACCTCGCGATGGCCGCGCCCCATGCCAGCGAAGCGGACATTCAGGCCACTGCGCGCACAGTGGGACTCGGCCCCCTGCTAGACCGCCGCGGCGGCCTTGCCATGCCGGTCGATCACGGCGGCTCCGGCCTTTCCGGCGGCGAACGCAGGCGCATAGGCCTGGCCCGCGCGATCCTGTCCGGCCGCCCGTTGATCCTCTGCGACGAACCCACGGCCGACCTCGACGAAGTCTCCGCAGCCAGGATCATCGAGGTTCTGGTCAAGCTCTCGGCAGAGCGTTGCATCCTTGCAGCCACCCATGACGCCGCCTTGATCGCCGCCGCAGGCCAGGAGATCGCTCTGTGACCTCTTACTCGCTTCTCGCCACGGCCGGCCTCGCCCGCCGCCGCCTTCTGCTCGCAAGCCTCTGCGCGGGGATCGCCGCGCTGGCCGCCATCGGCCTCCTGGCTGTCTCGGGCTGGTTCCTGACCGCCGCTGCCTTGGCAGGCTCGGCCGGATATGCGGCGGCAACAGCCTTTAACTACCTTGTTCCCAGCGCCGCGATCCGCCTGCTCGCCATTGTCCGCACGCTCTCCCGCTACGGCGAGCGCCTGCTGTCCCACAAGGTCGCACTGGAGGGGATGGCGGATTTGCGCGGGTCGCTATTCCAGAAGCTGGCTGCACAGGACAGCCGCCACGCGCCGGACACCTCGCCCGGAGAAGCCAGCACGCGCCTGATCGACGACGTAGAGGCCCTTGAAGACCTGGTTATCCGCCAGCCTGCGCGCGATGCCGCTGTGGTTTCAGGACTGGTCAGCCTCGCGCTCGTAGCCTTCGCCGGATGGCCCGCGCTACTCTTTCTCGCCGCGATGATGGCCGGCCTGCCATTCCTGTTTCGCCGCATTTCGACGCGCCTGACCCAGGCCCCAGCCGAAGAGGCCGCCGCCGCGCTCGGAGACTTGCGAATTCGCTACGTGGAACTGGCCGGATCGCGCGCCGAAATCGCCGCCTACGGCCTTGCCGATCAGGCCCTGGCCGAGTTGGAGCCCGCCTCCACCCGCCTCGACCGCGCCAGAGCATGCCTGTTCCGAGCCGAGGCCGTCCAAGCCGCACTGCTATCGCTCTACGGCGCCGTCGCCGTTGCCGGCGTCCTGATGCTGGCGCGCGCATCCGCGCCGATGGTCGCACTGGCAATCCTGGCCACCGCTTCGGCCGTCGAGGCCCTGGGCGGCCTGTCGCGCAGCCTCCTGCGCCGCGCCTCTCTGCAAGCAGGCCTGCGCCGGATAGCCTCGCTCAATGCTCTCGATGCCACCGTGCGCGGCCCCGCGCCCCGCCAGCCCCTCCCCCTTGCTCTCGGCAGCCGCCGGTTCAAACCCGGCGCGCGAATCGCTATCACTGGCCCATCCGGCTCGGGCAAAACGCGCGTACTTCTGGCCTTTTCCGGGATGCAGACGCCAGTCGCGACTCTGACCTGCGGGGACCGGCCCCTGAACAGCCTGGCGCCCGAGATACTGAACGGGCAGTTTTCCCTGTCGCCCCAGGATGCGCCGATGCTGATCGGCACCGTGGCCGACAACTTGCGCCTCTCCCGCCCCGGCGTAACGGAAGCGGAAATGTGGGAGGCGCTCGAAGTCGTTCAACTCGATCTGCGCATCCGACGCCACGAAGGTGGGCTCGATATGGCGGTCAGCGAAGGCGGCGGCATCCTTTCCGGAGGTGAGCGCAAGCGCCTCTCGTTGGCGCGTGCGCTGCTGAGCCAGCGCCCCTGGCTCCTGCTGGACGAGCCGAGCGAAGGATTGGACTCCGCCACCGAATCGGCGCTGGTCAAGAGCCTGGGCGCGTGGCTGGACCGGACCGGAACCGGCCTCGTCCTCGTTTCGCACCGCAAGGCGCCGCTGGCGCTATGCGCGGAAAGGATCGACGTGACCGACCTGCACTAAACGCATCAGCGGAACACCCGCGCGAACCTCGCGGCGCCGCCTGCCGGAGCCTCCGCCGGAGCTGAAGACGGTGAAGGCGTGTCCCCGGAGGCCGACTCGCCCACAGTGCCACCGCTCAGCACCGCCAGAGCGACACCGATCTCCGCCAGACGATCGCGATCGACGCGGTAGAACACCTGCTTGCCGCTGCGCTCCGACCGTACCAGTTCCGCCTTGCGCAGGATCGACAGCTGCTGGGAGAGACCAGGCTGGCCGATGCCGGTTCGCTCCTCGATCTCTCCAACCGAAAGCTGCCCGCTCCGCACGGCATGGAGGATCTGCAACCGCAAGGGATGCGCAAGCGCCCGCAGGAGTTCGGACGTCGCATCGAATCCGACGAAAGCTTCCGGTTCCATCACGTCAGCTTCCGCTGCCCAGCGTGGCATGGAACCACCCTGCCGGATCCTCGGAGGCGAGCGCAGCTTCGGCAGTCTCGCCCGGTAGCCCCAGAAGCGGCGCCCCTGGCTGCCAGTCGGCCGGAGCCAACCCCGCCCCATCCCGCACCTCCTGAAGCGCCCGTAATACCCGCAGCATTTCCGGGATCGAACGCCCGACAGTCAGCGGATAGCTGTTGCTGGCCTGGAGCACGCCACCAGGATCGATGAAATAAGTGGACCGCACGGTGCCGCTGTCACGCGCATCGGCGCCCACCATTCCATAGGCCCGGGCGATCTCCATGGTGGGATCTTCGATGATAGGAAAGTCGATAGCGACGCCCGCCGTGTCGCGGATCAGCCTGATCCACGCGAGATGGGAATAGAGACTGTCCACTGAGAGTCCGAGCAGCCTGCATCCAAGCTCCCCAAACTGCGGCGCCGCCCTCGCCAGTGCGACCACCTCGCTAGTGCAGACAGGCGTGAAATCGGCAGGATGGGAAAACAGGATCAGCCAGTTCCCGCGATAGCTATCGAGATCTATCGGACCTGCCGTACTTCGCGCCACGAAACGCGGCACTCTGTCGCCTATGCGCAGCGGCGCGCCTTGATCCCTCTCCTGGTTCTCATCACATGCGATCGTCATCGCCAGACCGTTACAGATTTATCTTCTATGGTAAAGCGAACCCTCCATCTCTTCCCTCAAACCGATACGAAGCCGCTCTTGGAGGTGAAAATCCGTCGATCACCACTTCAATTTTTGTAAGTGTTGAAAGGCAGAGCTGAAACCGGCGTCATGACGGGGCATGGCCCCTTAAACTAAAGTCAGCTTCGGCTCTCTTCTGCCGAATTGTGGACGAATGATCTCGGCGCCCCCACGCAGCTGATCCAGATAATCCGACCAATGCTGCATCATGCGGACGCGCTCTTCCCAATGTTGACCCCGAGTATAGGCCCGGCGCACCGAGTTCGGCTCCGCGTGGGCCAATTGCCGTTCGACCGCGTCGGGATTCCACATGCCCATCTCATTGAGCAATGTGGCTGCCGTCGCACGGAAACCGTGCGCCGTCATTTCATCTTTTTTGTAGCCCAACCGGCGCAACGCGGCATTGATTGTGTTGTCGGACAAGGGGCGCTTGGTGGATCGGATCGAAGGAAACAAGTATCTGCTGAAATTCTCGTCGTGGTCGATTTCTCCGATCAATCCGATTACCTGCTGAGAGAGTGGTATCGAGTGCGGTCGTCGCATCTTCATCTTCTCTGGTGGAATTATCCAGACCTCACGTTCGAGATCGAATTCATTCCATTCAGCATGTCGCAGTTCCCCTGGTCGGACGAACGTGTGGGCGAGCATCCGTAGCGCGATCGCAGTTTGGCGGGCGCCCTCATACTCGCAGATCGCGCGCATGAGCGCCCCGACTTGTTTCGGCATGGTAACGGCAGGCCTATGTACAGTCTTGGGTGTTACGAGCGCTCCGCGTAGATCAGTACAAACATCCCGTTCCGCTCTTCCCGTAGCGACAGCAAATCGGAACACTTGTCCACACAGTGCTCGGACACTCATCGCTGTGTAGAATTTTCTGGTGCTTTCTATTTTCTTCAGCGATATTAGTATCTCATGGGCGGTTATCTGTGAAATTGGCCGGTTTCCGATATCCGGCATGACCAGACCCAACTGCCACTGATATTTTTTAATCGATTTTGGCGATTTCTCCTCCAGACGCATCTTTTCCAGCCATTCCAGAGATATCGCCCGAAAGGTGTTGTTTGCCGCAATGGACGCAGCGACTTTGTCCAGCTTCGCCTGATGAACAGGATCTATGCCTTGTTTGAGCAGCCTCCGTGCTTCAAGCAGTAGCTGACGGGCTTCTGCGAGCGTAACTTCGGGGTAGCGGCCGAACGACGCCGTTCTCTGAAGTTGGTGCAGTTTGAAATTCATCCGCCAATAGCGCGCGCCTGACGGCTTAACGAGCAGGTACAGGCCATCACGGTCGGATAGTTTGTACGCTTTCTCCCGGGGACGAGCGCGATCGACTGCGGTTGCAGAGAGACCTGATTTGGGTGATCCACATGGCATTTGGAAAGGGCCTCGTTCAGTTCTTGCGAACTGCGGGTCCAGATCTAGTGCAGTTTCTTGCTGGGACGCGGTAACGGTTACCCGGACTTGCCCAGGTAGTATCAGCCAAACGCCCACGAAAACAGCCAGTTACGGCCGTATCTGTTGCCTCTCCAGATCCGTTCGGGTCCGGGATGGCAGAGAAACCACCCCCCTGGGTACTGCCCGTGTAGCACCACCGCAGTCCGTCTAGCGGCGTCAGTGTGGCATCGCTGCCCGGGCCTCGGTGGTTAATTGAGGGTCTGCCGCCGAAATCAACACACCTTCCATCCGGCACTTTGTCGCCGGCACCTGCTTTTCGACCGCCGCCGAAATTCGGCAGAATCGCGCGCAGGACGTTGGCAACGAGCGATTGCCCCGTCTCGCAAATTTTCTTCCACTCGTAGACAAAAGTGGCCGAGGCAATGCCTGCACCGCGAATGCGCAACCCCGTCGCGACTAAACGGTCTACAGCCTGTCTTTCCCGTTCCGACCGTGCGCTTTCGAAGAGTTCACCACTTGTCCTCGCCATCAAAGAGTTTCCCTCGAGGAAAACGCGAAGCACTCTTCAATAATACTGTGACGGACTAGCCGACGCCTGACGTGATTTGCGATATCGGCGCTGATGCCGCCAGCAAAAACCTTTCCAAGTTCATGAAGCGTGCCGGCCAGCGGCGGCTCCGAAAGATAGATCGACTTTCGCCTACATCCGATGGAACTTTTCTGAGCCTGCGCGGTGATCGGAGCGCGGGATGCAATTGCGCCTGCAGCCAAACTGCAGCACGCCTTTAAACAGTAACGCACTTGGTAACTCCATCCGGGAATCCGCCGTTCGCGGGATCCTTCGTGACGAGAACGGCGCTACTTCCGATCTACCCTAACGCTTTTTTGATCTTTTTCCGCGCTAGGAGGAGCGACATCCCGGAAAATCTCTGTCCCGGCAATGTAAAGATATCAGCGCCGTCTCGCCGGCTTGCGGGCAGCAAATGCATAGAGGGCATCGGATCGGTGTTCGGCGCGAACTGAGCGGTACTAGCATATCTGGCAGGCAAACAAACCCTATGGAGGAAAAGGCCCTGCACATTCCTGCCTGACAGGCTTCATGTTTGATGATCGCCTTTCGACATTAAAACATCTTGATGTAGGCAAATCGCCTTTTCGCGATCATCAAAAGCGCTAGATAGAAGCAGACGATCATCAAGAATGGGGCCGCTACGGCTTCATGTGATCCGGAGAACGACCTGTGCCCGTCTTGTACCATGAAGGCCGCTTCCCGCCTCAGGCGCTCGACCTGGGCGCGTTGTTCCCGCTGGTAGGGCCTGCAAATGCGGCCGTTGCGCGCTACGAGGGCGTGCTCGCCGGCATTCCCAACCCCGATATTCTGCTATCGCCCCTAACTTCGCGGGAAGCCGTTCTTTCCAGCAAGATCGAAGGCACCCAGGTCACACTCGGTGAAGTCCTCGAGTTTGAAGCGCAGGGCCACCTTTTCGACGAAAGCAGCCCCAAGAAGGCCGACGCCCGCGAGGTTCTCAATTACCGGGCCGCCCTGCATGAAGCCACGCGGCTCATGGAGCGCCTCCCCCTGTCCCAGCGCCTGATCAAGGCCGCGCATCAGGTGCTGATGGACGGAGTGCGCGGGCGCAACAAGGATCCCGGACACTATCGAGGCATTCCCAACTGGATCGGCGCGGACGGATGCACCATCGAGCAGGCGCGGTTTGTTCCCCCCAGTGCCGACCGTATCGATGCGGCAATGGCCGGATGGGAGGAGTATATCCATGCCGATGCGCCCGACCGCCTGGTCCAGCTGGCCATCGTCCACGCCGAGTTCGAAGCGATCCACCCTTTCCTCGATGGGAACGGGCGCATCGGACGCCTTATCATCCCCCTGTTTCTCTACAACCACGGTCTGCTGTCGCGGCCGAATTTCTATCTCTCGGAATATCTAGAGGCGAACCGCGGCGAGTACTATGACCGGATGCTCGCGGTTTCGCGCGACGATGACTGGAGCGGGTGGGTTGCCTTCTTCCTGCGCGGGATTATCGCCCAGGCGGATGCCAACACGAAAAAGGCGCAGGCCATTCTCGCCCTGCACCAGGAAAAACGCGACGCTGTCGTCGAGGTCACGCATTCGCAGTATGCTGTGCGCGCGCTGGATTGGATCTTCCAGCGACCTCTTTTCAAGACCCCCGACTTCATCGAGTCAGCGCAAATCCCCGCCGCGACCGCGAGAAAGCTTGTTCGGGACTTTCGCGACCACGGCATTCTGCGTGAGCTCGTACCGGCTTCCGGCAGGGCTCCCGCGACGCTGGTGTTTTCCGAGCTTCTCAACATAGCCGAGGGTCGGAACGCCTTTTGAGCGCACAAATCGCGAATACCACTCTCTGCTCAGGGAGAGCCTGACGCGTTACCGCAGCGGCGTCCATCCATCCTGATGCAGTTCCAGTTCGGACCAGTCGATGTGGTTGACACGAATCTCCTGACTGCAACTTCTTAGCGGCACTTGTCCGACGTACATAGGGCTTCAAAATCATGATGAGCGACGAGGCGGAAAATCGCTGGTCCATGCTGCCAGGGCCGAACTGGGCCACGCCGCTTGACGCAAGAACATGGCTTATCGGACAGCGCCGCCTGCTCGGCTGGTCACACAACGACGTGGCCAAAGCCTTTTCAGCGTGTGCTGCCCAGAGCGATCTGTACATTGGGCTCGGCGGCGGCGCCCGGTTCGACCGGGCAACCGAAAAACGCGTTGCGCGATTTGAACGTGAGGGAGAGCACATTCCGGATTGGGCTTATTGGATTCCGCTGGCCATCCAGCACGCACGAGTATCATGGGAAGATCGCGCAGGATGGGAGCGCGCCAATATTCCCCAGCACCGGGAACTGCGACGTGAGCGGGAAGAAGAGGACTATCATTCCCGCCTCTTCCATCTGAATGATGCTGAGATCGCCTTGATTGCGCGCTTTCGCGAAATGAATGCAGAAGAACGCGATTTCCTTGGCTTCGTCGCTGAGCCCAGGATGCTGCTATGGTGGATCGATGTTGTGAAACGTGCAGCAGACGCCGACGCGAATCTGATAGAGATTCTGGAAAGCGCTTTATCGCAGCCCAAGTGCCGCCTTTGATGGACGATATGCGTTGACCTTGTCGTCCGTGCGGTTTTCCTTGTCTCAGTTGCCCCGCGGGCAAGGACGATAAGGCCGAGCTGACACATCAAACGATGAGCTTCGCCAGCGCCGATCTGCCTTAAGCCTCGTCGCGGATCGCCGCGTGCATTACATCTGCATGTTCGCGGGAGCTGCCGACAGCCTCGATGTCGTGTCGCCCACTGACCACCATGCGGTGCCAAGCGAACATGGTCTCATCCATGAGTGGCTTGGCAAAGTGGCGATAGAGCGCAATCATCATTTCAGCGATGCCACGCTCGGCTGGTGGGACGCGACGGTCTCCGCCTTCAAGACCCAACTCGCGGCGCAGCAAACGCTGCACGCTGTCGCGGTTGAGCAACTCACCTTTGGTCTCGGAGGTTTTAAGCGCTTCGCCGGTCATGATCTCGATGGTGACGGGGGCGCTGTAATCGTCACCGAGATGCCTGACCGAACCGATGAGAAGACCGGACCGTTGCAGGAAGCGGGTTTCAAGTGCCGCCAGCGGGGCGCTCTCACAACGAAATTCAGGCCAATCTGGCTGCTGCTAATTCCACTTCATGAGCAATAAATAGCCTTTTACACCTCATCAAAACTTTTTTTTGAGGCAAAACCTCAGGTCTATGCCTCATCCAGCCGTAACAGGTCGCGGAGAAGTTGCCCCATGGTCGCCCACTCGAGATCGCCGTCGCATGGATGCCCCGCGTTCCCTTACTCGACGACCGTCAGTTTCGGCTCTCTTCTGCCGAATTGCGGGCGAATGATTTCCGCACCGCCGCGTAGCTGATCCAGGTAATCTGACCAGTGCTGCATCATCCGCACGCGCTCGTCCCAGTGCTGACCGCGAGTATATGCCCGTCGCACCGAATTCGGTTCGGCGTGAGCCAACTGCCTCTCGATCGCATCGGGATTCCAGTTGCCCATCTCGTTGAGAAGGGTCGCAGCCATCGCCCGAAACCCGTGTGCCGTCATCTGATCTTTCTCGTAGCCCATCCGGCGCAGTGCCGCATTGATGGTATTGTCTGAAATGGGACGCGTGGTCGAGCGGATGGAAGGGAAAAGATACGTGCTGAAATTCTCGCCATGGTCGATCTCCGCAATGATGGCGAGCGCCTGCTGGGACAGCGGGATGGTGTGCGGACGTCGCATCTTCATCTTGTGCGGCGGGATTATCCAGACCGCCCGCTCGAGATCGATCTCGCTCCATTCGGCGTGTCGTAGTTCTCCCGGGCGGACGAAGGTGTGTGCGAGCAGCCGCAGTGCGATGTTCGTGTAGCGTGCCCCGTCGTAGTCATGAATCGCACGCATGAGAGCGCCGACCTGTTTGGGCATCGTGATCGCCGGGCGGTGCACGACCTTGGGCGTGACCAATGCGCCGCGCAGATCTACACACACGTCTCGTTCCGCCCGCGCGGTGGAGACGGCGTATCGGAAAATCTGCCCGCACAGAGCCCTCACGCTCATGGCGGTGTAGAATTTCCGCGTACGCTCGATCTTTTTGAGCGAGAGGAGCACCTCATGCGCAGTGATCTGCGAAATCGGCCTATTGCCGATGTCAGGCAGGACCAGGCTGACCTGCCATTCGCATTTCCTAATCGACTTGGGGGAGCGCTCTTCCAGCCGCATCTTTTCAAGCCATTCCTCCGCGATAAGCCGGAAGGTGTTTCCGGCAGCGATGGAGGCGGCGACCTTGTCCAGCTTGGCTTGATGAACGGGATCGATGCCCTGCTTCAGCAGGCGCCGCGCTTCAAGCAGCCGCTGGCGGGCTTCTGCGAGAGTGACTTCGGGGTAACGTCCGAAGGAAGCCGTGCGTTGAAGTTGGTGAAGTTTGAAATTCATCCGCCAATAGCGGGCGCCGGACGGCTTCACGAGCAGGTAGAGGCCGTCGCGGTCAGAAAGCTTGTACGCTTTTTCCTGTGGGCGAGCTCGATCGACGGCCGTGGCCGAGAGACCGGATTTGGGTGATTCGCCTGCCATTGTGAGTGGACCTCCGTCAGCTCAAGAGAACTGCAGGTCCACATATGGCGCCAACTTTGACTGAGACGGCATGAAACATATCCGGAACTGCCCGGACATTGTATCAGTCAAAAACCGCAGAAAACAGCTATTCACGGCTCTTTATGAGCACGTTTGAGACACGCACTGGAGCGGGTAGCGGGAATCGAACCCGCATAGCCAGCTTGGAAGGCTGGAGCTTTACCACTAAGCTATACCCGCTCATCGAGGGAGCAGCCCGTAGTGAGGCTCCCAACAGCGTTGTGGCAGCCGCTTGCCACGGGAGTGGGGCCTCGTCAACGCCTTCCTTCAGCTTTTCGGCAGGTAGCGGTTCCCAGACGCTCAGTGCCCTGGATAGTCCAGCAGGGCATGCGGTGTGATGCCGGCCGTGCGCAGGCGTTCGGAGCCGCCCAGGTCGGGTAGATCGATGGCGAAGAGTGCGTGTTCGACCCTCGCACCTGCCCGGCGCAGAAGTTCGACGGCGGCGAGCGCGGTGCCGCCGGTGGCCAGGAGGTCGTCGATGAGGATGACGTGATGGCCTTCGCCAACGGCCTCGGGATCTACCTCCAGTGTGTCAGTACCGTATTCGAGGGCATAGTCGATGGCGATGACCGGCACCGGCAGCTTGCCCGGCTTGCGGATCGACACGAAGCCCAGACCCAGACGGGCCGCGATCGCTGCGCCGAAAATGAAGCCGCGCGCCTCTACGCCGGCGATGACATCGGCTCCGGACGCCGTCACCGTCTCCGCCATCAGATCGACGGCGGCGGCGAAACCGGGGCCGTTGCCGACCAGCGTGGTCACGTCGCGGAACAGGATGCCGGGCTTGGGGAAGTCCGGCACGGTGCGCACCAGCGCCTTGATCTCGTCGAGGGTCATGGCCGCTGCCTTACGGCGTCGTACCCGCAAACGAAAGGGCCTTGCGCCATCGTGAGATGACGCAAGGCCCTTTGATCAGGTTTCGAATAAAAGTCTCAGTGCTTCTTGCCAGCCCAGATATTGCGGTACGACATGTAGCCCAGGATCGTGGCGAAGAGCAGGAAGCCCAGCACCACCCAACCGGTCTGCTTGCGCTTCTCGAGCTTCGGCTCGGCGGTCCAGATCAGGAAGGCCGAGACGTCCTTGGCCATCTGGTCGACATTCGCCTTGGTACCATCGCTGTAGGTGACCTGTCCTTCGCCGGTCAGCGGCGGCGGCATCGCGAGGTTGAGGTTCGCGAAGTACGGATTGTAGTGCAGGCCGTCCGGCGTTTTCGCATCCGGGAACTTCTTCAGCAGTTCGGCGGGCTGGTTCTGATAACCGGTCAGCAGCGAGTAGACGTAGGCTGCGCCGTCGTGGCGCGCCTTGGCCATCAGCGAGAGGTCTGGCGGTGTGCCCTGCCCGGCGTAGAGCACGGGCGGGAAGTAGTCGGTGGCTACGCCTTCGCGGGTTTCCACTTCGCCCGTGCCGTTGTTGTAGACCGGAACCTGGAAGCCCTTCGCGATGGCCTTCACTTCGGCATCGTTGTAGCCCAGCGCGGCAAGGTCGCGGAACGCCACGTGGCGAAGCGCGTGGCAGGCGGCGCAGACTTCCTTATAGACCTGGAAGCCGCGCTGGAGCTGCTGGCGGTCGAACTTGCCGAAACCGCCGTCACTGGCGAAATGCACTTCCTTGGGATGAAGGTGGAATTCGTGTTCGGCGGTTGCCGCTGCCGGTTCGGTGATCTCCTGGTAGGCCCCCTTGGCGAAGGACCACGCCAGCGCCACCGTGAAGAACAGCCCGACGAGGATCGAGAGAATGCGTGCCATGTCTTTCGTCTTTCGCTCTAGCTGTTGATCACACGTCGCCGTGGACGGCTTCGGTGGCGCCATGGGCGGGACGCAGTTTTGCGCCTTCGTCATGGCCGAGCACCGATTCCGTGATGGAGAATGGCAGTGGATCCGGCTTTTCGATGGCCGAGACGATCGGGATCACGATCAGGAAGTGCGCGAAGTAGTAGAGCGCCGCGATCTGGCTGAGCATCACGTAGGGCTCTTCGGCCGGAGCGCCGCCGCAGTAGAACAGCACCGCCATGGCCGGGATCAGGCCGAAGAAGAAGAACTTCCGGTAGAGCGGGCGGAACGAGCCCGAGCGGACCGGCGACCGGTCGAGCCAGGGCAGGAAGAACCACACGAGGATCGCGCCGAACATCGCCAGCACGCCCATGAGCTTCGCCGGGATGAAGAAGAAGTCCTGGGTGAAGGCGCGCAGGATCGCGTAGAACGGCCAGAAATACCATTCGGGGACGATGTGGGCGGGCGTGCTCATCGGGTTGGCCGGAATGTAGTTGTCCGGGTGCCCCAGCGCGTTCGGGAAGAAGAACAGCGCGGCGCAGAACAGGATTGCGAAGACCCCGATCGCCCAGCCGTCCTTGGCGACGTAGTAGGGGTAGAACGGTACGGTATCGCTCTCGGTCTTCACTTCGACGCCGGTGGGGTTCGACGAACCGGGAATGTGCAGCGCCCAGATGTGCAGGATCACCACGCCCACGATCACGAAGGGCAGCAGGTAATGCAACGAGAAGAAGCGGTTGAGCGCGGCGTTATCCGGCGCGAAACCGCCGAGAAGCCACTGCTGGAGCGGTTCGCCCACGAAGGGGATCGCGCCGAACAGGCCGGTGATGACCTTGGCGCCCCAGAAGCTCATCTGGCCCCAGGGCAGCACGTAGCCCATGAAGGCCGTGGCCATCATCAGCAGGAAGATCACCACGCCCAGCAGCCACACCATTTCGCGCGGGGCCTTGTACGAGCCGTAGAAGAAGCCGCGGAAGATGTGGATGTAGATCACGACGAAGAAGGCCGAGGCGCCGTTGGCGTGCGCATAGCGCATCATCCAGCCCCAGTTCACGTCGCGGACGGTCTGCTCGATGGTGTCGAAGGCTACTTGCGTATTGGCCGCATAGTGCATGGCCATGACGATGCCGGTGACGATCTGCAAGCCGAGGCAGAGGGCGGCGAGGAAACCGAAGTTCCAGAAATAGTTGAGGTTGCGGGGAACCGGATAGCCGCCGCCGACAGCGTTGTAGACGAGGCGCGGCAGGGGCAGCCTTTGGTCCATCCACTGCATGAAGGGGTGGCTCGGCGTATATTCCTTGGCCCAGGGAAAGCTCATGTTCTTGATCCTCTCTCTTGGCCTCAACCGATCTTTACGACCGTGTCGGTGGTGAAGGCGTATTCCGGAACCTCTAGGTTCTTGGGCGCAGGGCCCTTACGGATACGGGCTGCCGTGTCGTAGGAAGAGCCGTGGCAGGGGCAGAAGTAGCCGCCGAACTCGCCCTTGGATTCACCCTCGCCGGCCCCGAGCGGGACGCAGCCCAGATGGGTGCAGACGCCCATGGTGATCAGCCAGTTTTCCTTGCCTTCCTTGGTGCGTTCCTCAAGCGTTTGCGGATCGCGGAGCGAGGAGACGTCCACCTTGTTGGCTTCCGCGATCTCATGCGCCGTCAGGTTGCGCACGAAAACGGGCTGCTTGCGGAAGATCGCCTTGATGGCCTGCCCGGGCTGGATCGAGGAAATGTCGACTTCCGTGGAGGACGCCGCGAGAACGTCCGCCGACGCGGACATCTGGCTGACCAGCGGGACGACGATGCCCACGCCGGCGACACCCGCCGCGCTTACCGCGGCGATATTGATGAAATCGCGCCGCCGCACGCCATCTGCTTCTGCCATGATTGCCCTTGCCTTGTTATTGACAAACCTACTCCCGGGATTCCGGAAGCAAGCCCAGATTCCTGACCAATTCTATTTTTTGTCTGGTATCCCCGTAAACGGCCCCCCGTCGACGGTTAGATGCTTCGGGAGCGACCCGAGACGAATACCGACTTTGGGGTTCTGATATACAGGGAAACCTGCCCTGCCAACCGTGTTTTTGGTTGGGCGGCAGCGGAGGGTCGTCAAGGAATTCAAGGTATAACCATCCGGCAACAATGCCGGATGGCGCTTTGTCAGCCAACTGCGATCAGCGAAATCTGGCGTCCGTAGCTCGCCTCCTGCCGGTGGGTGGCACGGCGATAGGAATAGAAACGCTCCGGCGCCGGATAGGTATCGAGGCCAAGCCGCTCGACACCGGCGATTCCGGCGGATTCCAGCCGCGCGGCGACGTATAGCTCCAGGTCGAACTGCCAGTGCCCTTCGCGGCCTTGCGCAAAGAACTGCGCGTTGTCCGCGGCCATAGCGAGGAAGCGATCGCGGAAGGCACCGTCCACTTCGTAGGAAGCCTGGGCGATGCAAGGGCCGACCGCCGCGACAATGCGGGCGCGTTCGGCTCCGAGCGATATCATCTGGGCGATAGTGCTGTCCGTCACCCCGCCGATGGCCCCCTTCCACCCGGCATGAGCGGCGCCGACCACGCCAGCCACCCGGTCCGCCAGCAGCACCGGCGCGCAGTCCGCCGTGACCACGCCGATCAACACGCCCGGCCGGTTGGTGACGAGGGCATCGGCGTGGGGACGCTGGGCATCGCTCCATACCTCTTCGCTCAGGATCACGCAGTCGGGCGAATGTATCTGGTAGACCGACGCGAGGGGCGCGCCCGGCAGCACGGCTTCGGCCGCGCGACGGCGGTTTTCGGCCACGGCGGCAGGTTCGTCACCCGAGCCGAGGCCGACGTTGAGACCTGCGACCCCGCCACTGCTCACCCCGCCGCGACGGCCGAGAAAGCCGTGCGGCAGCCCGTCCAGCAGGCCCGCGAGATTGACCTCGACCGCGTCGCTTCCAAGATCAACCAAGGCTTTTGCCCACCTGTTCGCGCACGTCGCGCGAAAGGTTGGGCTCGGCAGCGATCTTCTCCAGTTCGGCGCGCATCATGGCGGCGCGGGTAGGCTCGATCCGCCGCCAGCGGCCCAACTGCGGGACGAATCGCGCGGTGGTCTGCGGATTGATCGGATCGAGCTTGCGGATCAGTTCGCCGGTCATGCGATAGCCCGCCCCGCCCGCGTCGTGGAATGCCTTGGGGTTTACCGCCGCCGTCATATAGAGCGCGCGGACGCGGTTGGGGTTGTTCAGCGTGAAGTCCGGATGCCGGGAAAGCGCCTCGATATGGTCCAGCACCTGCGGATGGAACGAGCCCGCCTGAAGCGCGAACCACTTGTCGATGACAAGGGCATTGCCCTGGTAGCGGCGGTGGAAATCGGCCAGCGCCTCTTCGCGTTCGGGCCCTTCGATGTTGCAGAGCACGGTCAGCGCCGACTGGCGATCGGTCATGTTGTCGGCCGCGCGGTATTGGGCAATGGCGCGGCGGGCACCCTCGGCGGTGTCGCCGGAAGCGATCAGAACGAGCGCCTGCGCCTTGGTCTTACGGGCGCCGCGCGCGGCGGCATCGCGGCCATAGGGCACGGCGGAGACGCGATCGTGAAGCGCGCCGAGCGGTTCGGACAGCTCGTGGCCAAGCCAAGCCTTCAGCGCCTCGCGCTCCTCGTGGATGACGGCGGGATTGGCCACCAGCACCTGTTCCGCAAGGTAGGCGACGCCCGGCAGGACCATGAGTTCGCCGCGCATGAGGTCGTCCAGCGATTCGTCCGCAAGCACGGCGGCAAAAGCCTCGCCGATCGCCTTGCGTCCCTCGGCCCGCGCGGCATCGGAAAGCCCGCTGCTTACGGCCGCCACGAGATGCTGGACCACCAGGTTCTGCATCGCCTCGTAACGGGCGAAGGGATCGTCGTCATGAGCGGCCAGGAACACGAGATCCTCGTTCGAGCGCTCCATGTCGATCGCGACCGGGGCGGAGAAGCCGCGATTGATCGAGACGACCGGCGGGCGCGAGAAGCCCTCGAACGCGAAGCTCTGGCTGCCCTTGTCGAAGACGACCAGCTGCTCGCCCGCGTGATGCCCGGTGTCGCGGTCGAACAGGGCCAGGCGCAGCGGAATCGGCACCGGCTGCTTCTCGGGCTGGCCGGGGGTGGCCGGCACGATCTGGGTGAGCGTCAGCGTCGCCGTATCGCCTTCATGCGCCAGTTCCACGGCCACTTGCGGCGTTCCCGCCTGCGAATACCAGAGGCGGAACTGCGCAAGGTCCAGCCCGGTCCCCTCCTCGATCGCCTTGACGAAGTCCTCGCACGTCGCCGCTTCGCCATCGTGGCGGTCGAAGTAGAGGTCGGTACCCTGGCGGAACCGTTCCGGCCCGGCCATGGTCCGCATCATGCGAATCACTTCGGCGCCCTTGTTGTAGACGGTCGCGGTGTAGAAGTTGCTGATCTCCTGGTAGGAATCAGGCCGGATCGGATGGGCGAGCGGGCCCGAATCCTCGGGGAACTGGGCCGAGCGCAGGACGCGCACGTCCTCGATGCGCTTCACCGCTTCGCTGCCCATGTCGGCGCTGAACAGCTGGTCGCGCAGTACCGTGAAGCCTTCCTTGAGGGAAAGCTGGAACCAGTCCCGGCAGGTGACGCGGTTGCCCGACCAGTTGTGGAAATATTCGTGGCCGATCACGCTTTCGATGCCGTCATAGTCGGCATCGGTGGCGGTTTCCGGGTCGGCAAGGACGTAGCGGGTGTTGAAGACGTTGAGGCCCTTGTTCTCCATCGCGCCCATGTTGAAATCGGACACGGCGACGATGTTGAACAGGTCGAGATCGTATTCGCGGCCGAAGGTATCCTCGTCCCACTTCATCGAGTGGATCAGCGAATCCATGGCGTGGCTGGTGCGCTGCTCGTCACCCGAACGCACCCAGATGTTGAGATCGACCTTGCGGCCCGAGCGGGTGGTGAAGGCGGCGTGGTTGGCGACGAGATCGCCCGCGACGAGCGCGAATAGGTAGCTCGGCTTGGGCCAGGGATCGTGCCATTCCGCCCAGTGGGTGCCGTGCTCGCCCTCACCCGTGGCGGTGCAGTTGCCGTTGGAGAGCAGAATCGGGAACTGCGCCTTGTCGCCGCTCATCCGCACCGAGTAGGTCGAGAGCACGTCCGGCCGGTCCGGGAAGAAGGTGATGCGGCGGAAGCCCTCGGCCTCGCACTGGGTGCAGAGCATGCCGTTCGAGGCGTAGAGCCCCATCAACTGGCTGTTCGCCGCCGGATTGACGGCGGTTTCGATCTCCACCTCATGCGCATCGCCGGAGAGTTCGACCAGCAGGTCGGCGCCATCCATGCGCCAGTCGTTCACCGCCTCGCCATCGACGCGCACGGCCAGCGGGGTAAGCTGGTCGCCGTTCAGGTGCAGCGTCGAAGTGCCGTTTCCGTTCGAATTGCGGCGGACGGACAGGCTGGCGGTGATGTGGGTTTCGTCCACGCCCAGCCGGAAATCGAGTGCGATCTGCGGCACCAGCCAGGCCGGCGGCTGATAGTCTTCGCGGCGAATGACCGGCGGCGCGTGAGGAGGGGGCGCGGCATCGGCGATCTGCGCTTCGGCATCGGGCGTGGCGGGGGTGCTGGCAATGTCCATGCCGCTAAATTAGAGCCTTGTGCCTCGAATGCCAGAGACCGCGCGACGAATTCACAGCCAAGACGAATTCACAGGCGAATCGAAAGGAATGCCCTAATGTCCACCGTCCTGCCGAAGCGCCTCTTCATCTTCGGGCTCGGCTATACCGCGAAGGCCATCGCGGGTCGGGCCTTTGCGGGGGGGTGGGAAGTGATCTCCACGGGCAGCGAGGGCACGCTCTCGTTCGAGGACGAGGGCAACGTGCGGCTGGCGCTGGCCGATGCCGATCATGTGCTTTCCTCGGTTCCGCCCGGTAACGAAGGGCGGGGAGAGCCGCTCGACCCGGTGCTGGATCGCTATGGCGATGCGCTGAAAGGGATACCGCTCTCCTATCTCTCCTCCACCGGGGTCTATGGCGACACCGGCGGCGCCTGGGTGGACGAGAGCGCACCGGTGGGCACCGGCCGCCGCACCGCGCGGGCAGAGGCGGATGCGGAATGGCTGGCGCTGGGCGCGCGGGTCTATCGCCTACCCGGCATCTACGGACCGGGGCGCTCGGTGCTGGAGCGGGTACGGCAGGGCCGCGCCCACCGGATCGATCTGCCGGAACAGGTCTTCAGCCGGGTCCACGTGGAAGACATCGCCGCCGGGGTGATCGCCGGACTGCAAGGACCGTCCGGGGCCTACAATCTTGCGGACGACCTGCCCTGCGGCCAGAACATCCTGGTGGAGGAAGCCTGCCGCCTGCTCGGCCTGCCGCTTCCGCCGCTCCAGTCCATGGACGAGGCGCAGCTCTCGCCGATGGCGCGCGGGTTCTATGCCGAGAACCGGCGCGTCGCGAACGGCAAGGCCCGGCGCGTGCTTGGCTGGAAGCCCCGCTTCCCGACCTATCGCGAAGGGCTGCGCGCCTTGAGCGCCACGACCAGGCCTACAGTGGCCAGCGCCGCCCCGGCGATCGCCAGCAGCGACCAGCGATAGCCCTCGAACGCGGTGGAGATCAGCATGGCGATGATGATCACCATGACGCCGTTATAAGCCGCCTTGCCCGCGCCAAGCTGGCGGATCAGCGTGTAGTAGAGCGGGAAGGTAACCACCGAGCCGAGGATGGCCAGATAGGCGGTGCCCAGCCAGTAGAGCGGGTCGCGGGGGATGACGGGCGGCCCGGAAGTCACCCAGGCGATCATGACGTCGGCCAGGGTGCCGTAGAGCATCGCCCAGGCCAGCAGGCTGACCATCGGCAGCGCCTTGCCGGTCTCGTTGGCCTGGATCACGTTGGACACCGAGGCGCAGAGCATCGCGATCAGCGCGAAGACGGTACCGAGCAGAACCTTGCCGCCCAGCGGCGCTTCGTGCGCCTCATGGAGCAGCAACAGGGCCAGGCCCGCAATGGCGATCAGGCTGCCGATGGCGAAGCGCCCGGTGATCGGCTGACCCAGCAGCAGCCGCGCAAGGATGGCGTTGGGCACCAGCAGCAGCCCGATCATCACCGCGACGATGCCGGAGGTCAGGTGCATCTCCGCGCGGTAGACGAAATTGTAGTTGCCGCAGAACTGCGCCACGCCGACCGCCAGCGCCAGCAACTGGCCCGCTGCCCCCAGCTTCAGGCTTTTCCGCATCACCACGGCCACCAGGAACATCGCGGGCGTCGCCAGCACGAAGCGCCAGGCGACCGACCAGCTTGCGGGCACGTCCCCGATCTGGCCGGTGATGACGAACCAGGTGGAACCCCAGATCAGCGCCACGACCAGGAACGGCAGCGCAACGGCCGGCTTCATGAAGCCCGGTGCGGTATCGACGGAACCGTTCACAGCGACGAGATCGCATTGGCAAGGGCTGCGACGTGATCCGCACGCGAATCCCAGGCGGTGACGAGGCGGGCGGCATCGTCTCCCCAGTCGTAGAAGGCGAAGCCCTGTTCGCGCAGCGCCAGCCGCTCGACGGCGGTGGTGGTCAGGAATATCTCGTTCGCTTCCACCGGGTGAAGCAGGCGCTCTTGCGCCGCGCTGGCGATCTCGGCAGCGGCGGCGTTGGCCGCGCGCGCATTGTCCAGCCAGAGGTCGCCCTCCAGCATGACGAGAATCTGCGCGGCCAGATAGCGGCCCTTCGATTGCAAGTGCCCCGCCCGCTTGTGCCGGAAGCGGACCTTGTCGGCCATCGCCGGGTCGAAGAACACGATCGCTTCCGCGCTCATCGCGCCGTTCTTGACCATGCCGAAGCTCAGGGCGTCGACATCTCCCGCCGTCCGCGCCGCATCGCCGCCCAGGAACGCCGCCGCATTGGCGAAGCGCGCCCCGTCCATGTGCAGGCGGAGCCCCCGCCCCTTCGCGAATGCCGCCAGTTCGGCCAGTTCCTCGGGCCGGTAGACGCGGCCATATTCGCTCGCCTGGGTGATCGAGATCGCATGCGGCTGTACCTGGTGCACGCCGTCGCGAATCGGGTCGATAACCTTGGTGACCGCTTCGGAGGTGATCTTGGCGCCCTCGCCATCGGCCAGCAGCAGCTTGGCGCCGTGGAGGTAGAATCCGGGCGCGCCGCCTTCGTCCATCTCGATATGGGCTTCGCGGTGACAGATCACCGCGCCGTGCGGCTCGACCATAGCGGAAAGCGCAAGGCAGTTCGCCGCCGTTCCGGTCGCCACCCAGAGCGCGGTGCAATCGCGACCGAACAGCGCGGAGAAGCGCTCGTCCAGCAGGCCGCTGAGCGCGTCGCCATCGTAAGGCGCATCCGGCGCGTCGGCCGCCATCATGGCGTCCCATACCCTCGGGTGGACCCGTGCGGCGTTGTCGGAGAGGAATTTCATGACCATATTCCCCTGCTAGAGCGTTTTCTAATCAGGAGGAATCCTGATGACTCGGAAAACGCGGCAAACAGAAGCTCAAGCGGACGAACGCGCCGTCAAGCAGACCTTTTCAGGAGACATGCCCATGGTCGGCCTGACCATCACCAAGCATGAGACCGCCACCGGCGGGGAATACCAGGCCCATGTTGCCGACAGCGACGTCACCGGCCACCTCACCTGGCAGACGCGGGACGGCGTGCATTACGCCGACCATACCCTGGTGCCGTCCGAAATCGGCAACCGCGGCGTGGCGGCGCGGCTGGTCGAAGCCATGGTCGCCGACGCGCGGGAGAACCATTTCAAGATCGCGCCCTTGTGCAGCTACGTGGTGGCGGCGTTCCGGCGACATCCGGAATGGGAAGACGTGAAGGCCTGATGCCGCTCCTCATTCGCCTCTCTCGTCGTTGCGAGCGTAGCGAAGCAATCCAGGGCGGCGCGAAACTGCCCTGGATTGCTTCGCTACGCTCGCAATGACGAAGAAAGAAGTGCGGCCTCGGAAAAGGAGCAAATGCCTCAGCCGAAGCCCCCCGCCAACCAATCCTGCGCCAGTCCGGCCAGGAAAGCGGCGCCGCGCGGCAGGGCTTTTTCGTCCACCATCATCCGGGTTGAGTGGATGCCGCAGCAATGCTTCCAGTCGGCACCGTCGTCCGCCACGCCCAGGAAGAACATCGCGCCGGGCACCTTTTCCAGCACGTAGGCGAAGTCTTCCGCGCCCATGATCGGGTCCGCCAGGCGCTGGAAAGCCATGTCGCCGTAGAGATCGCGCGCCACGCCCTCGCCGAAGTCCACCGCGCGCGGATCGCACACGGTCACGGGGAAGCCTTCCAGAATCGCGACCTCGCCCTTGAGCCCGTGGGCTCCGGCGATACCGGCAACGAGCAGGGGCAGTTCCTCCTTCAGCCGGGCGCGATTCGCCGCTGACAGGGTGCGCATCGTGCCGGTTAGCCGAGCCGTGTCCGGGATGACATTGTGCGCGCTTCCCGCCTCGATCTTGGCGATCGTCACCACTACCGGATCGAACACGCTATAGCGGCGCGCGACCATGGTCTGGATGGCCATGACGATCTCGCAGGCGACCGGCACCGGATCGACCGTGTCGTGCGGCATCGAGGCGTGACCGCCGCGTCCGGTGACGGTGATCCGCAGTTCGTCCGCCGCTGCCATCAGCGGCCCTGCACGGCCGCCGATCACGCCGTGAGGGGCATTGGGCATGATGTGGAGCGCGAAAGCCGCATCGGGCAGCGGTCGGTCGAAACCGTCACCGCCGAGCAGGCCGTCCTCCAGCATGAAGCGGGCACCGTGATGGCCCTCCTCGCCCGGCTGGAACATGAAGCGCACTTCGCCGGCAAGGCTTTCGCGGCGGGCCGACAGGAGTTCCGCCGCCCCCGCCAGCATGGCGACGTGGGTATCGTGTCCGCAGGCGTGCATGACGCCGGGCGTGGTGGACGCGAAGTCCAGCCCGGTTTCCTCGGGCATCGGCAGGGCATCGGTATCGCCGCGCAGCAGAACGCATCCGCCGGTTCCCGCACCGCCTTTTAGGGTGGCGACAAGGCCGGTGGTGGACGGCCCTTCCCGCCATTCCAGCGGGAGATGCGCCAAAGCCTGCCGGATCTTGTCCCGCGTTTTGGGATTGTGAAGGCCGATCTCCGGATCGGCATGGATGGCGCGGCGCAGGGCGACGATGCGGTCGGCGAGGCCCGCAGCCTCCTCCGTCAGGGGGTTCGCGGTCGAGAGCATCGTCGCATGATAGCTCCCAGACCGCAGGTGTCGAGCGTCAGACCGCCGAATCGGCGACTGGGAGGTCGTCCTCAGGGTCCGGCTTGATCGTGATCTCGTTGCGATCGATCTGCTGGAGGGTCCGCCAGGCCATCAGGCCCATGACGATGTACGATACCGCCCCGCCCACGGCCACGGCCCAGGCCGCCCCGCTGGGGCCTACGGGAAGCAGGTACACCAGCCCGATAGCCAGCGCGATCAGGGCGATCAGCCGCGCGACGAGCGAATGACGCGCCCGGCCGGTGGCGTGAAGCACCGGTTCGAACGCCACGCTGGCGAGGTCAAAACAGGCGGCCAGCGTCAACGGCACGAGAATCGCCGCGCCCTGCTCGAAATCGTCGCCGCCGATGAATTCCAGCATCTGCTTGCCCAGCAGCACCGCCACCGTCACCACGACGATCCCCGCAACCCCCGCGATCTTGCTGGTCTGGAGCGCAAGCTTGCGGAACTCCGCAGCCTTCGAGGACACCCGCGCTCGCGCCACTTCGGCGTAGACCGAGCGGGTGAGCAGCGAGGACAGCTTGCTGAGCGCCTGGGAAAGTTGGGAGGCAAGGCGGTAGAGGCCCGCCGCCTTGGTGCCTACCCAGGCACCGACGATCAGCAGCGGGCCGTTCCGCATCGCCGCGTCGATCGTCGAGGCCCCGTAAGTCTGCATGACGAAACGGGTGACGCCGGGGTTTTCGTCGATCGCCTTGCGCCAGTTGCGCAAGTTGGAAAGGTTCACCGCTTCGGGGCAAAGCCGCCGGGCCATGATCCAGTAGAGCAGCGCTTCCAGGATATCGATCGCCGCCCAGGCGAACAGGAACCGGCCGACGCTTGGGCCGGTCAGCCAGATCGCCAGCGACGCGGCCAGGCGCCCACTGGGAACGATGGCCTCTACATAGACCGCCATGTCGAAGCGGTTGAGCGCGCGGACGATGCCGGTCGGCGCCGAAACCAGCGCCCAGAGCGACCCCACGCAGAACCAGAAAGCCACGTCCACGAAATGGGGGTTGAGTTCCAGCTTATGCGCGAACCCGTAGATCAGCACCGCCGCCAGCCCGCAGCCGATGATCGCGCCCACACCGTCGAGCAGGCCGCAGAGCATGCCGAGGCGGCCCAGCTTGCCCCAATCCTTCTGGTGGACGTGCTCGCTGCCGTAGCGCACCACCACCCGCCAGGTCTGGAAGCTGGCCAGCGCGATGAGCGCCTGCGCCGTCCCGAAGATCAGCGAGAAGTGGCCGAAATCCTTCAGGCCGAGCGACCGCGTCTGAATGGCAAGGTAAGCCAGGCCGCAGACGGCGCCGAAGCCCTTGCCGCCCAGCAGCCAGGCCGTGTTCTGTAGGATCCGCCCTAGCGGAGAGTTGCTCTCGCGGCGGTGAAATTTGGCGGACATTGCGGCAGCATGTGAACGAGGGGGATGAGACTTGCAAGCTGTGGCGAGCAGCGATGCCCTCCATGGCGAAAGAAAAGCGGAGCTGCCAGGCCCCGTGCTGCCCCCCTAATGGCCCGCGTGCGCGGCGCACCTTTCCCTTTCGCCCCGCAGTCCCTAGATGCGGGCATCTCCCCCTTTGACGAAACGCGAAAATCCCATGATCGAACATGCCATTCTTCTCAGCGCCGGCCAGGGCTCGCGCCTGCTTCCGCTTACCGCCGAACGGCCCAAGTGCATGATCGACTTTTCGGGCAAGTCGCTGATCGAATGGCAGATCGAGATGCTCGCCCGCGGCGGCGTGAAGCGGATCGACGTCGTCACCGGCTTCATGACCGACATGCTGGAAGAGCACCTGAACGCGATCGTCGATCCGCGGGTCGAGATCAACATCCGCTTCAATCCCTTCTTCAAGGTGGCCGACAATCTCGGCTCCTGCTGGATCGCGCGCGAGGCCATGCGCGGCGACTTCCTGATCCTGAACGGCGACACGCTCGTTTCCGAGGAGATCGTCAGCAAGGTCCAGCAGGGCGCAACCGACGCCTCCGGCCAGACGTGGCCGATCACCGTCACCGTGGACGTCAAGGCGGAGGGCTACGACAGCGACGACATGAAAGTGGAACGAGAGGCCGACGGCCGCCTCGTCCACATCGGCAAGACGTTGACGGCAGCCCAGTCTAATTCCGAATCGATCGGCTTCCTGGCCTTTCGCGGCGAAGGCGCGGACCTGTTCCGCGAAACCGTTCGCCAGGCCATGCGCACGCCGGAAGGCGTCCAGCACTGGTACCTCAAGGTGATCGATTCGATCGCGCCTACCGGCAAAGTCGGTACCGTCTCCATCGAGGGAATGCACTGGGCGGAAGTGGACTTCCTCAACGATATCGAGATCGCCACGAAGCTGACCGACACCTGGTGAGAATAGCCGGTGAGAAAATTTGATGAGAGAATTTGGTGAGAGAATTTGGTGAGAGAATAACGTCGTCCCGGACTTGATCCGGGACCGCTGGCGTTCTTTAGACGCGAGCTTGCGGCGGGGCGCCTAGCCGCAGGATGGGCCGTTCACGGCCAGCGGTCCCGGATCAAGTCCGGGACGACGGGCCATGGCTCAGCCGAAATGCCCCTTCAGCCAGGCCACCAGCCCGGCAAGTTCGTCGCCTTCCAGCGCCACCGCGTGCCCCAGATCGGGCACCTTGGGCCAGCCGCAGTCCACGAACTCGCGCCCCTGCCACTCGCGCGTGCCTTCGTAGCGCGGGATGACGTGGAAGTGGACGTGGGGGTCCACCATCATCAGCATCAGGTAGTTGAGGCGCGAATAGCCGACCGCCTGGCCCAGGGCCGCCTCGATCGCGCCGGTCGCCGCCTTCAGTTCGGCATGGGCTTCTGCGGGCAAGTCGCCGAAGGCGGTCGCCTCCGACCGGGCCGCCAGAACCAGCGACCCCAACGTCGGCTGCGCGGGGCGGGCCAGCACGACCCAATGCGCGAATTCCGCGACGAGCGTGTGCGGATATCCGAACTTTTCGATCGTCGCGTTCATCTTCGTTTCTCCCTCAGGCATCCGCCAGCCAGGACGTGATCCTGCCGCCCTGTGCGCGGACGATCCAAGCCTGCACCAGCCGCACAGCATGGATAAGGCAGGAAATCGCCGTCCACCATGCCACCGCGATCAGGCCGATATCGGGGCGGCCGAACAGCATCGCCACGAACAGGATCACCATGTTCGGATTGCGGCGCGCGGTGAACAGCCGGAATTGACTGTCGAACTTGCGCCAGACGTGGATATGCATGAGGCCGTTCTGCTTCATGAACAGCCCTTCGATCAGGCGCTGGACCACGTAGCCGCCCTGGATGGCGCCCTGCACCCACCAGAACGTGACGTCGTCATAGGCCAGCCCCCAGGTGGCGAGCCCGGTCGCCCAGAACCACCACCAGAAAGGCGGATGGACCAGATCCATGCCGTGATCGGCCACATTACCCCATTCCGAAGAGGTGATGGTGCAACGGGCAAGCTTGCCGTCCACCGTGTCGAGCACCATGAACGCCAGCCCCAGCGCCATGCCCAGCCAGTAATGGCCGTAGGCGAACAGCACCGTGGCGGCCACGCAGAACACTGCGCCCAGGGCCGTCACCATGTTCGGCGTGATGTGCAGCCTGGCGCAGATTCGCGTCAGTACCAGCGCCCATTCGGGCCAGAGGTACTTGGTGAGCACGTCCGTCACACCCTTGTAGGCGCCGAAATAGCTCGCCCGCTCGATCGTGCGGACCGAGGCAGGCGTCAAGGCCATGAGGAACGGCGTCTCGCGCTTGCGCAGCTGCTTGTTCTCGATGGTGGGCCCGCTCTCGTAGGTGACGATGTGCAGGCCGGATGCATCGCGGAGCGGCACCCCGGTCGCCATGGCCTCGGCGATTCGCGAAGCCTGGGCGGCATCGGCGGCGTGGGCCAGGGCGGGCAAGCCGCCCAGCGTCAGCACCATGCCAGGATGGGATGATACATATTTGAACCAGGCCGGATCCCAGGCAAATGCCGCATTCGAAAGAATAAACGGCCCCTCGGCGCCGACTTCCAGGAAGTTGAGCTGCGGCTGCGCGCCGTTCGCGCGGGCTATGCGCGCCACGCGTTCCGCCATCGTCAGACCCCAGAGTTTGACGGGGTTCGCACCGATTGTGGCGACTTGGGGGGCAATGTCATGTTCGGGCATGATTCCGGCCGTAATCGGTCGTTTCGCCGGAAGCAACGGCGGGACTTGCGGAAAATGCGGCACATTTTGCCGGACTTGCAAGTGGCGCATAAACGCCATACAACTGTAACCTTAATGTGTCAGTGAATGTTTCCTGATGATTTTCCTGCACGGCATCCCTACATAGAGATCCGTGTACGGAACCATTTACGAATTCGAAACGCTGCCGACCTTCGGTGAGCAAGGCAAGCGTAAGGCCACTGGTCCTGCGCGCGTGGCGCGCCGTGGACGCGCCGTTCCTCTCGTCGGCATCATTCGCAATCCTCGTAGCCATCGCAACAAGGGCCATGCGCCCGAGATGGAGGATTGCTCCAACATCCTGACGGAAACCCCGCGCACGCGCCCGGAGCTTTACCGGGTGCTGGAAGGTTTCGCCCGTCGCAGCGTCGATTACCTCGTTGTTGACGGCGGGGACGGCACCGTTCGCGACGTGCTGACCTGCGGCGCCGAGATCTTCGGTGACGAATGGCCCACGCTCATGGTCCTGCCGAAGGGCAAGACCAATGCACTGGCGATCGACATCGGCCTGCCGACTCACTGGTCGCTCGCCGAAGCGCTGGCCGCCGCGCACAAGGGCAATACAGTTACCCGCCGCCCTCTCCGCGTGTCGTCGCAGGATGGGGCCAGCGGCCAGATCATGGGCTTCATCCTCGGCACGGGCGCTTTCGCGCTCGCCACCGAGGCTGGGCAGGAAGCGCATCGCCGTGGTGCGTTCAACAGCTTCGCCGTAGGCCTGAGCGTGCTCTGGACCATGATCCAGACGCTTTTCGGCCGCGCGGGCAATCCCTGGCGATCCTGCACGCCGATGCGCCTGATCGACCGCCACACCGGTCGCGACCTGTCCTACATGGGCGACGGTAATCCGAACGAACGGTTCATGGCCGTCGCCACCACGTTCGAAAAGTTCCCCTTGGGAGCCAAGCCGTTCGGTCGCGACGTGGCGCCGGGCATGAAGCTGGGCGTGATCGATTCGCCGGTGCGCTGGATCATCGCCCTGCTGCCTGCCATCATGTTCGGCTTCAACGGCAGGTTCCTCGAACGTCGCGGCGCCCATCGCCTCAGTGCCAGCGCTGTCGATCTGGAACTGGGCGGCTCGTTCATCCTCGATGGCGAAGCCTTCCCCGCCGGCGATTACGTGCTGGAAGAAGGCCCGCAACTGACCTTCGTGGTCCCCTGATCGGCATTTTTCGGATGATGGCGTGCTGAATGACATTGGCGCGCTTGATTTCGCCGCGCCGGTGCCCGAGCATGACGATATGACCCAATATCTCGAAGGGCGCGTAGACCAGGCGCTTCAGCGTCCTGTCGTGCCTGAAGTTCGCGCTTTCGCGGAGCGACTGGCGCAGGCTTCGGGAAACGCCGTGGCCGTGCTGTTCTACGGCTCGAACTTGCGCACCGGCTCGTTGGAAGGCGTGCTGGACTTCTATGTCCTTACCGAAGGCCCCCAGGTCGAGAAGATCTGGCCCCGCGTCAGCTATCACGAATGGACCTTCCAGGGCGTGCCCCTGCGCGCCAAGGTGGCCACAATGGCGCTGGAAACCTTCCGCGCCGCCGCTGCCGGTGAACTTGTCGATACCACGATCTGGGCTCGCTTCGTCCAGCCCAGCGGTCTGGCATGGCTTGGCGGCAAAGTCGCGCGCGGCCATATCGTCGCTGCCGTTTCCGGCGCGGCCCGCACCGCCGCGCGACTCGCCGTGGCGCTCGGGCCGGAGTCGGGCACGGCCGAGGATTACTGGCGCGCCCTGTTCCGCGCGACGTACGCCGCCGAGTTTCGGGTCGAGAAAGCCGGTCGGGAAGATTCGATCCTTTCCGTGAACCAGGAGCATTTCGAAGGGCTGCTGCCGCTGGCACTCGCGGCCGACGATATCGCTTTCGAACGCCTGCCCAACGGTGCGCTACGCCCTCAAGTATCCCCGCGCGAACGGGCCCGCGTGCTGGACTGGTGGAAACGCCGCCGCCGCCTGGGCAAGCCCTACAACGTCTTACGCCTGCTCAAGGCGTCCACCACGTTCGAAGGTGCCGCCCGCTATGCCGCGTGGAAAATCGAGCGCCACACCGGCGTGCCGGTAACGATCACGCCCTGGCGCGAGCGACATCCCGTGCTTTCGGCACCCGGCGTGCTCTGGCAGGTCTGGCGCGCCAAGAGGGCGATGGAGCGCAAGCCGGCATGACCCGGCCCTCGGCCCTGATCCTGGCAGGCTCGCGCCCCGGTGCCCCCGATCCGGTTGCCGCGGCGGAAGGCGTCACGCACAAGGCCCTGGTGGAGCTGGAGGGCAAGCCGATGCTCGCCCATGTCGTGGAAGCTTTGCGCGATGCGGGGATCACGCGCGTCGCAGTCGTTGCCAACGACCCGGCGGTGGTTGCCCTTGCCGAACTGCTCGGCTGCGAGACCGTGCCCGCCGCATCCGGCCCCAGCGCCAGCGTCGCGGAAGGCTTTGCCTTGCTCGGCGCGCCGATGCTGGTGACCACCTCAGACCATGCGCTGCTTCGCGGGCAGTGGGTGAGCGATTTCCTGCAAGACACGCCGGAAGAGGCCGACGTCTCCGTTCTCCTGGCTCGGCGTGAAGCGATCGAAACGGCCATGCCGGGATCGCGGCGGACGTACCTGCGCTTTGCCGATGGCCATTGGTCCGGTTGCAACTTGTTCCTGCTCAAGACCAACCGCGCCGAAGCCGCGATCGAGACCTGGAAACTGGTCGAGGCCGATCGCAAGCGCCCATGGCGCATCGCCGCGCGGCTCGGGCTGGGCATGCTCGCAAGCTATGCGCTGGGCCGCCTTACCCTTTCCGCCGCGCTCGCCCGGTTGGGCAAGAAAATCGGCCTCAACGCCCGCCTCGTCGCCGCGCGGGACGGGCTGGCGGCGGTCGACGTGGACAAGCCGTCCGACCTCGTGGACGCCCGCGCGATCCTGGCGAAGCGGGCATTGACGCCGGAGCAGCCTCGCGCCTCGCCCTCAAAGCAACCGTCATCCTGAAACGAGTTCAGGATGACGGAGTGCGTAAGACTGAAGGCAATGCTTCGGGGGCAAGCCGGAAGCGTCAATAGCCCGCCGTCGCCTTACATATAACGCATCTGGATGCGGATCGACTTCACTTCCTTGTTGCCCACCGGCACGCCGACCTTGGTGTAACTCGGCTTTCCGAGGTTGAAGATGTTGATCGAAGGATTGTTCGACATCGCGCCGCCGTCCGAGCCGAGGTCGGTCTTGCCGTTCCCGTTCACATCGTGACGGACCGCGATGCCATATGTGCCGGTAGCGGGAACCGGCACGCAGAACGTCATGGTCCCGGCCTTGGCAGGCGCCTCGATCCGCTTCAGCCACTTGCCCTTGGCAAGCCATTCCGCCGATGTCGCGCGGTAGGACTGGACGCGCATGCGCCCTTCGGACGCCTTGATCCCATCCACGGTAACCATGATCGCAGGGCCGCCGCCGGCGCGGCATTGGCTCATGTCGTTACGAGCCTCGTCACGGTACTGGGCTGCGGCGGGCATCGCGACGGCCAGGGCAGCAAGGCCTGCTGCGGCGGCCAGAGGCGCCTTGGGGAACTTCAAACTCATCTCCGGTTCCGTTGCTCTTCACGCGGTCCAACCCCGTGAAATATCTGGCGCTGCACTGCCATTCGGGCCGTGAATGCACTCTGAATTGGCAATTCACAACCGCCCGGATCCCGGACGACACCCTTCCGGGTCGGCGAATTCACGGAGCTTCCTCCATATGGCGTGTGGAAAACGGGACCGCCGCGCTTGTAGCCCCAACATCTGGTGCCCTATCCTTCGCATCGAGGAGTACCGTTCTTTACCATGACCACGCCGCTGATCTCGCCCTCCATCCTGTCCGCCGATTTCGCCCGCCTGGGTGAGGAAGTCCGCGCGATCGACGAAGCCGGAGCCGACTGGATCCACGTCGATGTCATGGACGGCCACTTCGTGCCCAACATCACCATCGGCCCCGCCGTGGTGAAGGCGCTTCGCCCGCACTCGGCCAAGGTGTTCGACGTCCACCTGATGATCTCTCCGGTGGATGCCTATCTCGAAGCCTTCGCAGAGGCCGGTGCGGACTACATCACCGTCCACCCCGAGGCGGGCCCGCACGTCCACCGCACGGTGCAGACGATCCGCAATCTGGGCAAGAAGGCGGGCATCTCGCTGAACCCGGCTACGCCTGCCAAGATGCTGGACTACCTGATCGACGAGATCGACCTTGTCCTGATCATGAGCGTGAACCCCGGATTCGGCGGCCAGAGCTTCATCTCCAGCCAGCTTCGCAAGATCGAGGCCGTGCGCAAGATGATCGAGAAATCCGGCCGCGACATCCGCCTCGAAGTAGACGGCGGCGTCGATGCCAAGACGGCACCGCTCTGCGTTGCGGCGGGAGCTGACGTGCTGGTGGCCGGTTCTGCAACCTTCCGGGGCGGCCCTTCGCAATACGCCGCCAACATCCGCGCCCTGAAGGGGCTTGACTGAGACGGTGACCCTGAACGCCCATCCGCGCTTTCCCGAGGGGAACGACCGATGGGAACCTGGGCGGGCTCCGGGAGATTTCTTCGGCGGATGGACCGCAATTCGGCGGGGTGGAGGGTGCCTTGAATCAGAGCGTTAGCGGAGCGCCGTCCCTGGCGACGGCTGCCGAACCCGACATCACCGATATCTCCGCTTTCGGGGCCGAGGATCATGGCTTCCTGCCGCCCCGCGACCAGGTTCATTCCGGCCCGCAAGTGGAGATCGGCCAGATCGAGGGCGGCCGCGCGCTGGCCCTGGCCGATTTCTCGCCTCCCGCGGTGGGCGCGGGCGAGCGTTTCATCCGCTTCGCCTACCGGCTCGGCATACCCGGCTCGATGCTGTCGGCGCCGATGGGCAAGAAGGCCCGCACGCGCCTGCTGGCGACCGTCAGCAACACGCTGCCCGGAAATGCGGCCACCGGAACCGCGCTGCGGGCCGGACATTTCCTGATCCACGGCGCGAAAACGCCGATCGCCCAGGTCGATTATGCCGGCCCCTCGCGCGTCACGCCGCCGCTGGAGCGGGTGGTGCACAGCTTCTCGTGGCTTACCGATCTGGAAGCCTGCGGTCCGCGCGAACAGGGCGCGCCTACGGCCGAGCGTATCCTTACCGCCTGGCTCCAAGCCAATCCCAAGCCGCCTGCAAAGCCCGGCAAGGGTCCGGCCTGGGATGTCGGCAACACGGGCGCGCGCCTGATGAACTGGCTGGCCCATGCCCCGCTCATCCTTTCGGGCGAGAAAGCGCTGCGCAACCGCACGCTGGCGCATATCTCCGAGACGGCCCGCTGGCTGGACCGGCACGTCGGCCGGGCCGAGGACGAACTCGCCGCCCTGGCCGGCTGGAGCGCGATCGTCGCCGCCGGCCTGCTGCTGCCCGAGGGACGCCCGCGCCGCCTCTATGGGGAGGCCGGGCTGGTCAAGGCCTTGGGCGAACTGATCGGCGACGACGGCGGCGTATTGTCGCGCAGCCCCCTCGCGCAGATGGAAGCGATCGCGGTGCTGGTGCGGCTGCGCAATTGCTATCACGCCACCCGCCGGGACGCGCCCAAGGCGGTGGAACGCGTGATCGAACTGCTGGTACCGCCGCTGCTCGCGCTGACCCATGGCGATGGCTCGCTGGGATCGTGGCAGGGCGGCTGGGCCGTGGACGGCGATGACGTCAACGCCCTCGTGAAGGCCACCGGCGTGCGCACGCGCCCGCTGCGCGAAGTGCGCCAATGGGGCTACCAGCGCGTGCTTGCGCACAAGTCCATCCTCCAGTTCGACACCGCGCCGCCGCCGCTGCCGGCCCACGCGCGCTACGGCTGCGCCTCCACGCTGGCCTTCGAGATGTCGCATTCCGGCCATCGCCTGATCGTCAACTGCGGCGGTTCGGCCAGCGGCGGCGGGCTGGTCCCCGTGCGCCTCGAACAGGGCCTGCGCGCCACCGCCGCTCATTCCACGCTGACGCTGGACGATGCCAATTCCACCGCCGTCCTCATCAACGGCGCGATCGGCGGCGGCGTCAGCGAAGTCGATATCGACCGCAAGACGCTGACCCAGGAGAACGGCGGCAACGCCACCCGCATCGAGGCCAGCCATAACGGCTACGAGGCGCGCTACGGCCTTACCCATCGCCGCATCCTGATCCTGCGCGACGACGGCAGCGAGCTTCGCGGCGAAGACGTGCTGATTCCGGCGGGGCGCAAGGGCCATCGCGGCAAGGTGGGCTTCGCCATCCGCTTCCACCTGGGGGCCGATGTCGAAGTGCTGCTCACCGAGGATGGACAGGGCGCGGGCATGGCCCTGGCCGACGGTAGCCTCTGGCAGTTCCGCAGCAGCGCGGGCGAGGTGACGCTGGAGGATTCGCTCTGGGTGGACGGTCAGGGGCGTCCCCAGGCGACACAGCAGCTGGTAATCCAGGGACTCGTCTCGCGCGGAGGCGGTAATTTCGGGTGGCTTATCAAGAAAATGGGGTGAAATGCCGAGACGAGCCCCACGGCTTGTGGCACCCTGACCTTGCGGCTTGCGCTTTGCCAACCTAGACGGCGCGCAAAATCCCTCTCCGCACGTTCAGAACGAGGCCGCTTTCATGACCGATACCGTCCAGATCCGCCGCGCATTGCTTTCGGTTTCCGACAAGACCGGCCTCGCCGATCTGGGCAAGGCGCTCGCCGCACGCGGAGTGGAGCTGGTCTCGACCGGCGGCACGGCCAAGGCACTGCGCGAAGCCGGTCTGGACGTGAAGGACATCTCCGAAATCACCGACTTCCCGGAAATGATGGACGGCCGCGTCAAGACTCTGCATCCCAAGGTCCACGGCGGGTTGCTGGCCGTGCGCGACAATCCGGAACACGCCAAGGCCATGGCCGACCACGAAATCGGCGCAATCGACCTCGTCGTCGTCAATCTCTATCCCTTCGAGGCGACCGTCGCCAAGGGCGCGGATCGTGACGAGATCATCGAGAACATCGACATCGGCGGCCCGTCGATGGTGCGCTCGGCCGCGAAGAACCACGCCTTCGTTGCCATCGTCACCGATCCCAAGGACTACGACGGCCTGCTTTCCGAGCTGGAGACGACCGACGGCGGCACCACGCTCGCCTTCCGCAAGCTGCTGGCCGCCCGCGCCTATGCGCAGACCGCCGCTTACGATTCGATGATCTCGCAGTGGTTCGCCTTCGCCGACCAGGGCCTTGAATTCCCGGAGATGCTCAGCATCAACGGCCGTCTCGGCACCGAGCTGCGTTATGGCGAGAATCCGCACCAGAAGGCCGCGCTCTACACGCCCGTAGGCCCGTTCACCAAGGGCCTTGCCCAGAGCGAGCAGGTGCAGGGCAAGGAACTGTCCTACAACAACTACAACGATGCGGATGCCGCTTTCGAACTCGCCGCCGAGTTCAAGGGCCAGGATCCGGCCGTGATCATCGTCAAGCACGCCAACCCCTGCGGTGTCGCGCAGGGCAAGAGCCTGCTCGAAGCCTGGCAGGGCGCGCTGGCCTGTGACGACGTCTCGGCCTTCGGCGGGATCGTGGCGGTGAACACCACGCTCGACGGCGCCACGGCTGAGGCGATCTGCCAGATCTTCACCGAAGTGGTCGTCGCCCCCGATGCCGACGAGGACGCCCGCGCCTTCTTCGCCAAGAAGAAGAACCTGCGCCTGCTGTTGACCGGCGACCTGCCCGATCCGCGCCGCGCTGGCCTGCTGGTGCGCCAGATCACCGGCGGCCTGCTCGTGCAGAACCGCGACAACGGCGCCATCGGCTTCGACGATCTCAAGGTCGTGACCAAGCGCGCACCGACCGACCAGGAACTGAAGGACTGCCTGTTCGCCTGGACGGTGGCCCGCCACGTCAAGTCGAACGCGATCGTCTATGCCAAGGACGGCGTCACCGCCGGGATCGGCGCGGGCCAGATGAACCGCCGCGATTCCTCGCGCATCGCCGCGATGAAGGCCGCGGAAGCCGCCGAGAAGTTCGGCTGGGCGCAGGCGCGCACGGTCGGCTCGGCGGTCGCTTCGGACGCCTTCTTCCCCTTCGCGGACGGCCTGCTGGCCGCCGCCGAAGCGGGCGCGACGGCGGTGATCCAGCCGGGCGGCTCGATCCGCGACGATGAAGTTATCGCCGCTGCGGACGAAGCGGGCCTCGCCATGGTCTTTACCGGCATGCGCCACTTCAAGCACTGATCCCGAAGGACGCGGCTTGAACCGGGGTCCGACGACGCGAAGGAGACGAATATGTGGCTGATGTGGCTTGGACCGCTCGTCACCGTCGCCTTCCTCGTCGGGCTGGCCACGGCGGCGGTGCTGGTCCGCCTTGGACGAATCCGAAAGCCGCATCACGTCGTCGGCGCACTCGCCCTTCCCTTCGGCTGCGCGGCGCTGCCGGTGGCGGTGCTGGCCGTGGTCTCGGTGGCCTCGGCGCTGATCCTCGGCACGCCCCGTTGATGGGTCCGCATTGACGGAAATGTGACGGTTCCGCCGCTTCACCGCCTGCGACAAACGGTTCGTCGCATAACGTGGCGCAATTCGTCGCCATTCACTGGACGGCAAGGCGATTCGTCCCAAGTGGGCCGCACGCAATCGTTACCAAGCAACAGAGCTGATTTTCGTCATGGGACTCTTCAAGGCCGACTTCTACCGCTTCTTCGCTCTCGGCTTCGCCGGCGGTGCGCTGCTGGTGCTCGGCGTGATGGGCGTGGGCAATCACTCGATCGCGGATGGGCTTTTGCCTCCGGCCGAAGCGGCAGCGCAGGTGCGTTGATCGCGGGAGGCCCGCCTCTCCAGCTTTCAATTGCGCACGAGGCCGGCAGTGCCCATATGGGCGACATGGCTAATGCGCATCATCATCACGAACATTCCGGCGAAAACCTGATCGATGCGGCGCGCGCCGCTCTCGAAAAGGCCGGCGAGCAATGGACCGAGATGCGCGCCGACGTTTTCGGCGCGCTGGCCGAACGCGATCGCCCTGCCTCCGCCTACGATCTGGCCGAAAGCGTCTCGAACCTGCGCGGCAAGCGGGTGGCGCCGAACAGCGTCTATCGCATCCTCGACCTGTTCGTGCGCACCAATCTCGCGCGCCGGGTGGAAAGCGCCAATGCCTACCTCGCCAATAGCCACCCTGGCTGCCAGCACGATTGCATCTTCCTGATCTGCGACGTCTGCGGACAGGCCGTCCATATCGACGACGACAAGCTGACCGGCGCCCTCATCGCCGCCGCGAAGCAGGCCGGGTTCGCGGGCGTGCGCCCGGTGGTGGAGCTGCGCGGCACTTGCGCCACCTGTAGTTAAGACGCGCGGAAACGTCGCATCGAAGCACGAGGCCTCATGTTTTTCCTGTCCTTTCGGACGGCACCGGCATATTGCCCACCGCTTAATTCGACACCAGAACATGTAGCGTGTAGAAGCAGACCATGACAGCCAACCCGGCCACGCCGCTCCTCGACACCGTTGACACTCCGGACGATCTTCGCAAGCTCAAGCCTGCGGACTTGCGTCAACTGGCCGACGAACTCCGCACCGAGATGATCTCCGCGGTCGGCCAGACCGGCGGCCACCTCGGCTCCGGTCTCGGCGTCGTCGAACTGACCGTTGCGATCCACTACGTGTTCGACACGCCGACCGACCGGCTGATCTGGGACGTGGGCCACCAGGCCTATCCGCACAAGATCCTCACCGGCCGCCGCGACCGCATTCGCACCCTGCGTCAGGGCGGCGGGCTTTCGGGTTTCACCAAGCGCTCCGAAAGCGAATACGATCCTTTCGGCACCGCCCATAGCTCCACCTCGATCTCGGCCGCGCTTGGCTTCGCCGTCGCCAACAAGATCAAGGGCACGCCGGGTCGCGGCATCGCCGTGATCGGCGACGGCGCGATGAGCGCGGGCATGGCCTACGAGGCGATGAACAACGCTGCCGAGGCCGGAAACCGCCTGATCGTCGTCCTCAACGACAACGACATGTCGATCGCACCCCCGGTCGGCGGGCTGTCCTCGTATCTTGCGCGCCTCGTCTCTTCGGGCCGGTTCCTGGGCCTGCGCGACCTTGCTCGCAAGTTCGCGCGCCGCCTGCCCCGCCCGCTCCACGCCGCCGCCCGCAAGACCGACGAATTCGCGCGCGGCATGGCGATGGGCGGCACCCTGTTCGAGGAACTCGGCTTCTACTACGTCGGCCCGATCGACGGCCATGACCTCGATGCGCTGGTTCCCGTGCTGGAGAACGTGCGCGATGCTGCCGAAGGCCCGATCCTGGTCCATGTCGTAACCCAGAAGGGCAAGGGCTACGCCCCCGCCGAGGAAGCCGCCGACAAGTATCACGGCGTGCAGAAGTTCAACGTCGTCACCGGCGAACAGGCCAAGGCGCCCGCTGGCCCGCCCAGCTATACCGGCGTCTTCGCCAAGGCGCTGGTTGCCGAAGCGGAGAAGGACGACCGCATCTGTGCGATCACCGCCGCCATGCCTTCGGGCACCGGGCTGGACAAGTTCGCGCAACTCTTCCCGAACCGCAGCTTCGACGTGGGCATTGCCGAACAGCATGCCGTCACTTTCGCGGCCGGTCTGGCGGCGCAGGGCATGCGGCCGTTCTGCGCGATCTATTCCACGTTCCTCCAGCGCGCGTTCGACCAGGTGGTCCACGACGTGGCCATCCAGAACCTGCCCGTGCGCTTCGCCATCGACCGCGCCGGCCTGGTCGGCGCGGACGGCGCCACGCATGCCGGCTCGTTCGACGTGACCTATCTGGCCACCCTGCCCAACCTGGTGGTCATGGCCGCCGCCGACGAGGCGGAGCTGGTCCACATGGTCCACACCGCCGCACAGTATGATGACGGTCCGATCGCCTTCCGCTATCCGCGCGGCAACGGCGTTGGCGTCGATCTGCCGGAAACGCCGGAATTGCTGGAGATCGGCAAGGGCCGGATCGTCCGCGAAGGCACCAAGGTTGCTCTACTCTCGCTCGGCACCCGCCTCGGCGAAGCACTCAAGGCGGCCGATCTGCTGGACGCCAAGGGTCTTTCCACCACTGTGGCGGATCTGCGTTTCGCCAAGCCGCTGGACACCGACCTGATCCGCAAGCTGATGCTGAGCCACGACGTGGTCGTCACCGTGGAAGAAGGCGCCATCGGCGGTCTGGGCGCGCACGTTCTGACGATGGCCAGCGACGAGGGCCTGACCGATGCAGGCCTGAAGATTCGGACCATGCGCCTGCCGGACGTGTTCCAGGATCACGACAAGCCCGAGGCGCAGTACGACGAGGCGGGCCTGAACGCGCCGCAGATCGTGGACACCGTGCTGAAGGCCCTGCGCCACAACAGCGCCGGCGTGAACGAGGCGCGGGCCTGACGGAACGTTCGTCGTCGACCTTATGACAGATTCGTCATTGCGAGCGTAGCGAAGCAATCCAGAGTCGCGCAGAGCCTCCCCTGGATTGCTTCGCTACGCTCGCAATGACGAGGGGTAGAGACTCGGAGCGTTGCCCCGACACGAATTAAAAGGGGCCTTCGGCAATCGCCGAAGGCCCCTTTCCTTTACCAGTCGTAAGCCTTGGGCAGATAAGTCCGATCCAGGCTCTTGTAGCGCTGTTTCAAGCGGCTCTGATGGTTGTCCAACGGCTGCTTGATCCCGTCGATATAGACTTCCACCGGCGCCGATGAGAGCTCGAGCGGGTCACCGTCCCAGATGACGACATCGCCCGCCGCACCCGGCGCCAGCACGCCTTCTTTACCGCCCATGCCGCTGATCTCGGCCGGAACCGATGTGATCGCGGCGAGCGCCTCACCCCAGGTAAGCCCTGCCGCGCCGGGCAGCCTGTTCAGGGCCACGAGATTGCCTGCCTGCTGCGGCGCATAGCGCGGCTGGTTGCTGCCCCCGAACATGCCGATGGCAACCTTTACGCCCGCCTTCTTCATCCGCCCGACGTTCGACTGGGTGGCCGCGAGGCTCTCGAAACTGGCGGGGAGATCGCGGAGCGGCATGGCGATGACCGGCACCTTGGCGGCGGCGATGGCGCTGGCCACCAGCCAGCCTTCGGTCGCCCCCACCAGCACGAGGTTCAGCTTGGGAAACTCGGTCTTGAGCGCCAGAACGCTGCGGATGTCGGCGGCGCGTTCGACGCCGACATAGAGCGCCTGACGGCCGTCCAGCACCGGCGCCAGTGCCAGGGCATCCGCACGGGTGAGCATGGCATCGCTACTGCGCGCGCCGGGCGCCGCCACAAGGTCTCGCGCCTCGCGCAGGGCATTGCGCAGCGCAACATGGGCGGCAATGCGGCTGCCGCCTGCCAATCTGGCCCCCGCTTCCCCCAGTTGCACGAACTGGAAGGCCCGCGCCATGTTCACCGGATCGACGCCGGTGCCCAGATCGATCAGCGCGCCCTGCCCGGCGAAGATCGAATCTCCGTTTACCGGCGCGACGCTGGCGCGGGTAACTCCGCCTTCGCGGCTGATCGCGATATGCGCGTTGGCGGGATTGATCGCCGGGGCCACATCGAGCGCGGCATTGAACGGCGACTTGCCCGCTTCGGAATCGTTGCTGTCGGCCACGCCTTCCACGTCCCAGAGGCCAAGGTCGGTGACTGCCGAGAACAGCCCCGGCGTCACCCACTTGCCGGTGCCGTCCACACTTCGCATGCCGGCGGGCACGGCAACACCGGCCCCCGCGGCGACCACCTTGCCGGCCCGCACGACGACGGTGCCATGCTCGATCGGCGCGCCGCCGTCTCCCGTGGCGACGGTGGCGTTGGTTATCGCGAAGTCCTGCGCAGAGGCCATGGCCGGAAGGGCGACTGCCGCCAGCGCGGCTATGACAAGGGCGCGGCGGCTCATTTCACGTCTCCTTCACCCGGCTGGCCCAGCTCGAAATCGCTGACCGGACGGCGTCTGGCGTCCTGTGCGTCGAACATCAGGGCGCCGTCGATCCACACTTTCTCCGGCCGCGAATAGACCGAGAGCGGGTTGCCGTTCCACAGTACCACGTCCGCCATCTTGCCCGCTTCAAGGCTACCGGTCTTCTCGCCGATGCCCATGGTCTTGGCGGCATTGTAGGTGAACCAGCCGACCACCTGCGCGTCGGGAATGTCGATGCCGATGCGGCGGCCGTCGGCCTGGGCCTTGGCGGCTTCCTGGTTGAGGCGCTGGATGCCGTTTTCGTCATCCGAGTGGATCACCACGCAGGCCCCTGCATTGGCCAGCAGCGCCGCGTTTTCGGGGATCCCGTCATAGGCTTCCATCTTGAAGCCGTACCAGTCGGCCCAGATGGCAGCACAGATGTCGTTTTCGCGCAGGATATCGGCGATCTTGTAGGCTTCCACGGCGTGATGGAAGGCGGTGACCTTGTAGCCCATCTCCTTGGACATATCGATCACCTGCGCCATCTCGTCGGCGCGGTAGCAGTGGTTCTGGACCAGGATCTCGCCCTTGAGCACGCCTTCCAGCGTATCCTTGCCGAGATCGCGCTCGGAATGGTCGCCGTCCATGTACTGACGCGCATCGATCCAGGCCTGGCGATCGACGGACATGTTGCCCATGCGGGTCGAGGGCTTCTGGCCCTTGCCGCCGTAGACCCGCTTGGGGTTCTCGCCGCAGGCCATCTTCAGCGCGTAGGGCGCGCCGGGAAATTTCATGCCCTGCACGGTGATGCTCGGCACGTTCTTCAGCGTGACCGCGCGGCCGCCGATGAGGTTGCCCGAGCCGGGCAGGATCTGGAGGCTGGTGACGCCGCCATTGGCCAGCGCCCGGGTGAAACCAGGATCCTGCGGCCAGACCGAATGCTCGGCCCAGACGTCGGGGGTGGTCGGGCTGGTCATCTCGTTGCCGTCCGCCAGCGCATCCACGCCGGGCGAGGGATAAACGCCGAGGTGCGAGTGGATGTCGATCACGCCGGGCGTGACGAACTTTCCGGTGCCGTCGATACGGGCATAGCCCTCGGGGATCGCCATGTCGGCAGCGCCCACGGCCTGGAGCTTGCCGTCGCGGAACAGCACCACGCCGTTCTCGATCCTGCCGCCGCGCCCGTCATAGACGGTGGCACCCACCAGAGCCGTCGGCGTGCCGGGATAGGACTTGTAGGTGGAAGGATAAGGATCGGCGGCAATCGGCGCCGCCTTCTTGTCCTGCTTCTTGGCGTCCGCACCCGTAGCCCCCAGCGCCAGTGCCGCGCCCAGGACGAGCGTGGACGACCAGCGCCGCAATGCCGGCGATACCCTCATGTCGTATTTCCCCTGTTCAAATATTATCCGGCCCGGAAGAACCTTGGTTCGCCGGGCCGGTTTGATGTCAGTGCGGTTTGCGTTCCGGGTGGAAGCCGGCTTCCTGCGCTTCCAGTCCCAGTTCGCTCTGTCCCGCCAGATCGCGGTCGATCCCGCGATCCTCCAGAGTGTTGAGGTGCATCCAGCGCTTCACCAATGGCGAAAGCGCCAGCACCACGACCGCGACGCCGATCGTGGTCCAGCCGATCGTGGAGTAGATGCCCAGGGTCACCTGCTTGTCCATCACTCCGCTTTCGCCGCCGGTAGCCTCGCCTATCTTGCCCGCCACGAAGTTGCCCACGGCGGTCATGTAGAACCACGCGCCCATGATGAAGCTGCCGAGGTGCAGCGGCGAGAGGCGGGTCATGGCCGAGAGGCCCACGGGCGAAAGGCAAAGCTCGCCTGTCGTGTGCAAGGCGTAGATCAGGAACACGAACAAGACCGAGGTCATCGCTGCCGGATCGCCGCTGCCCGCGCCCCAGACGAAGACCAGGAAGCCGAGGCCGACCTGGATCAGCGCGAGGCCGAACTTGGCGGGGGCCGAAGGCTCGATGCCCTTGCGGCCGAGGTACTGCCAAAGGGCCGCGAAGATCGGGCCGAACAGCACGATGTAGATCGGGTTGATCGACTGGAACAGGCTGGTCGGCACGCCGCCGCGGTCAACGAACTTGTCGGTATAGAGGCTCAGGGAGCCGCCGGCCTGCTCGAACAGACCCCAGAAGATCGGGTTCAGCGCGATCAGGAACAGGATCGCGAAGATGCGCTCGCGCGGTTCCTTGGGCAGCTTGAACGCTTCGTAGAGCGTATAGCCGAGCATCGCGATGCCCGATACGACGAGCAGCGACTGGATCACGCTGACGTATTGAATCAGGAACCAGATCACCGCCACCGAGCCGATGCCGATGCCGTAGAGCGTCAGTTCGCCCTTCTTGGCCAGCGGCTTGGGCGGCTCGCCCCGGCCCTTGAGCGCGGGCTTGCCGGCCACGAAGATGAGCAGGCCCAGCACCATGCCGATGCCGGCGAGGCCGAAGCCCCACGACCAGCCGATCGTCTCGCCCAGATAGCCGACCAGGATCGTGCCCAGCGCGGCGCCGGTGTTCACGCCCATGTAGAAGATGGTGTAGGCCGAATCGCGGCGGGAATCGGTCATCTTGTAGAGCTGGCCGACGATCACCGAGATGTTCGCCTTGAGGAAGCCCGAGCCGACGATGATCAGCGCCAGGGCCAGCCAGAACACATTGATCGCAGGATCCGCCTGCTTCACCAGCGGATCGGTGGCGCCGTGGATGCCCTCGTAGGCCATGAACAAGTGGCCCACCGCAAGCACGATACCGCCGAACAGAACCGCCTTGCGCTGACCCAGGTAACGGTCGGCCAGATAGCCGCCCAACACCGGGGTGATGTAGACCAGGCTGGTATAGGCGCCGTAGATCAGGTTGGCGCTGCCGTCATTGAACAGCCAGAATTTGGTGAGATAGAGGATGAGCAGCGCGCGCATGCCGTAGTAGGAGAAACGCTCCCACATCTCGGCATAGAACAGCACGAACAGGCCGCGCGGGTGGCCGACGAATTCCTCGCTCTTGCGGGTGGCGATCACGCCGCCGATCGCCAGCACGGCAAAGAGGAGAATGGCGCCGATCGCGGCGATCCAGTCCCCCTCGTTCCAGGTTGCGATATCTTTCATGCGCCCTTCTTTTGTCCTGTCGCCCGAAAAGCTTGACCCACAAGCTTGAAAGCGGGGACGTTAGCGGCCAAATCGGCCGTGTAAATGGGTCGCCCGCACCTCGACAGGCGGTTTTGCGGTCCATGCCCGACCGAAATTTCCTACCTCTGGAGAGCCATTGCGCGAATGGCCCCGGAATGGCATTTTCTTGGGAAGACGGGGCCAAGTCACGCGAAATATTATGATTCGCCGTGACGTCGGGATTTTTTCCGAAGGGCATTTTGAAAGGGAAGCACGCGATGATCAGGTCCGAACTGCTGCTCGCTCTCGCCAAGGAAAACCCCGAGCTTCGCGCCGAGGATGTGGAGCGCGCGGTGGATACCTTCTTTGACGAGATCACCCAGCGCCTGGCCGACGGCGGCCGTGTGGAACTGCGCGGATTCGGTGCTTTTTCCACCCGCCATCGCGACGGCCGCACCGGCCGCAATCCCCGGACCGGCGAAAGCGTGGACGTGCCGGAAAAGCGCGTACCCTATTTCAAGCCCGGCAAGGAAATGCGCGCCCGTCTCAACGTCGAGTGATGTGAACGCCGCACCGGCATAATTCGCGTGTCGCAGTTGCCCTGCCGCGCGCGATCTGCCAGATCGCGCGCAGACACCAGCAGGTGGCCGATCTCGTGCGGACGTGGCGGAATGGTAGACGCAGGGGACTTAAAATCCCTTGATCCTTGATCGTGCGGGTTCGAGTCCCGCCGTCCGTACCAGAAACTGTGCCCCTTCAGCGGGAGCCCCTCAAAGGCGGCGCGAAAAGCGGCGCCCCGAGCGCTTCACCTTCCCGGCCGGTCCCGATTTCATAACCCGCGAACGGAACAGGCGCGCCCCTCCGCGCACCAGCAGCAAGACCCACAGCGCCTGCCAGCCGATCGCCAGCACATGCGGCATCAGGGCCGGCTCCTGCGCCGCGCGTGCGAGCATCGCGAAAGGCGAGCTGAAAGGCACCAGCACTGCGGCGATCTCCACCGCGCTGCCGGGCTGGGTCATGGCAAAGCTGGCGAAGAAGAATACCATGAGCTGGGCCATCGTCACCGGCATCGACAGGGTCTGCACTTCGCGCACGGTGGTCGCCATCGAGCCGATCGTCAGGAACACCGAGCCGAGCAACAGATAGGCCATCGCGAAATAGATCACGCCAAGTCCGATCAGCAGCGGCCATCCGACCGCAGGATCGGGGAAGCGCTCCGGCGAGATACCGCCGCCAAGCCAGAGCAGGCCGCCTATCGCCGCCCAAGTGGCGATGCCGACCAGCGAAACGCCCAGCATGGCGAAGAGCTTGCCCAGGAACACCGCGTCCATCGGCACCGCCGCCGCCAGCACTTCGATGATCTTGTTGCCCTTTTCCTCCACCAGGTTGGACAGGACCATGCCCGCCAGCATCATCGTCAAGAGGAACAGCAGGGTCTGGGCGCCCTGAGCGGTGGCAAAACGCCCCTTGCGGTCGGTCGCGTTGCTGCGCGCCACCGGCTCCAGCGCGACTGCGGGATAGGCGATCGGCTGACCTGAACGGGCCTGCGCCGCAAGCATCGCCACCGGCCCTTGCCAGGCCTCGATCAAGCCGTCCGGCCCGGTCAGCACCGGCGCGGCCAGCGAGCCCGTCAGAATGGCCGCGACATTCGCCTTGCGTGAAGCCAGCGTCTGGGCCGGATCATGGCGCTCGCCGTCGGCCAGCCTGCCGATCACCACCAGCCGCGGCAGTTCGTCATCCAGCGCAGGCGCAAGCTGGTTGCGGGCCTGCTCCAGCTTCCGCACCTCGCCCGTTCCCATCGCCACCCCCAGCAGAAGCCGTTCCTGGCTTGCATCGACACGCGAGCCGAGGCTGCCCGCCAACACCGCTATGACGATCGGGAACAGTGGCCCCAACAGGAAGAAAAAGAAGCTGCGGCTAAACAGAATGGCGGTGAAATCGCGACGCGCCACGACCCAGGCCGCGGCGAGACCGGAAAGACGCCCCATCATCGCAGCTCCTCCTGCTCCGGGCTGGCTTTCAGCGCACGCGCGGCAGCCTCGCCGGCGATCGCAACGAAAGCATCGTGAAGCCCCGCCCGCTCGATCGAGAGCGAGAGAATCCCAGCATCGCCTTCGATAAGCGCACGCAGCAGAGGTTCCGCGCCGCCCTCGGGCAAGGCGAAACTCCAGCTCGCGCCCTCCCGTCGCGCATCCTCAGGCAGAGCCCGGCGCCAAGGACCGTCCGGCTCCCGCGTTTCGAGGCGGACCTGCCGGGGTATCCGATCCCGCGCGGCATCGACGGGGCCGGCAAAGGGCACCTTGCCCCCGGCGATGATCGCCACGTCGTCGCAAAGACGCTCGGCATGGGCGATGACATGGGTGGAAAAGATCACCGTCGTTCCATCCTCGGCAAGCTGGCGGATCAACCGCTCCAGCTTCCCTTGATTGAGTGCATCGAGCCCGGAAAAGGGTTCGTCGAGAACGACCAGCCGGGGCCGATGGACCAATGTGCCGAGAATCTGCACCTGTTGCGCCATGCCTTTGGAAAGCTGTCGAATCTGCCGGTCTGCCGCGTAGCCCAACCCGTGCCGCTCCAGCAGGTCGTGCGCGCGGCGGCGCCCTTCCTTCAGCGGCAATCCGCGCAAGGCGCCGAGGAAGGCGATGGCTTCGGTGGCCTTCATCGCTGGATAGAGGCCGCGCTCCTCGGGCAGGTAGCCGATGGCATGGGCCACGTCGTGAGGACGCTCGGCGCCGAGGATGCGGCGGGTTCCCGCATCCGGGTCGATGATGCCCAGCAACATGCGCAAGGTCGTGGTCTTGCCCGCGCCATTGGGGCCGAGAATGCCGTAAACCGCGCCCACCGGCACTTGCAGGTCTACCCCGTCCACCGCCGTGAAACCGTCGAAGCGTTTGACCAGGCCCCGCGCCTCGATCGCGAGGGGATGCCCTTCCAAGTTGCTGGCCAAGGCCCAATCTCCTACTGCGACGTTCATGCGATGGCGCCGTGGTCGTGCCTATGTACTGGAAAGTCCGCAAGCTTGGTTAACGATGCCCTCAAGGCCCTGACCCGTGATCTCGAGGCGCAAGCCCGGGAATTGGGGTTCTGCGCGTTCGGCGTCGCTTCGGCCGAGGAAGACCCGGAGCGGGCGGCGCGGCTCGATTCGTGGCTGGCGGAAGGCATGCACGGGTCGATGGAATGGATGGCCGATCGCGCCCATCATCGCCGCTCGCCCCAAGGACTCTGGCCCGAGGCGCGGCGCGTGATCGCGCTGGGGATGAGCTACGCGCCCGCGGGCGATCCGCTAAGCCTTGCCGATGCGGCGGATGTCGGACGCATTTCGGTCTATGCGCAAGGCGCCGACTATCACGACTGGGTCAAGAAAGCGCTGAAGAACCTCGCGCGCTGGCTGGTTTCAGAGGCCGACAAGCGCGGGTTGGGACCGGCCGGAGTGAAAGTCTTCACCGATACCGCCCCGGTCATGGAAAAGCCGCTAGCCGCCGCTGCCGGGCTGGGCTGGCAGGGCAAGCACACCAACATGGTCAGCCGCGAACATGGCTCGTGGCTGTTCCTGGGCGAAATCTACACCACGCTGGACCTGCCGCTTTCCAGGGAGGGCCGGGATCGCTGCGGGTCGTGCCGGGCCTGTCAGGATGCCTGTCCGACGGCCGCATTCCCCACGCCTTACCGCCTCGATGCAAGGCGCTGCGTCAGCTACCTCACGATTGAGCACAAAGGCCCGATTCCCGAGGAGTTCCGCGAAGGTCTGGGCAACCGTATCTACGGCTGCGACGATTGTCTGGCCGTCTGCCCATGGAACAAGTTCGCCGAGACGGCGCATCGCCTGAAGGCCTTTCTGCCGCGCGCGGAACTGACGGCGCCGAACCTGGCCGATCTGCTGACGCTGGACGATGCGGGCTTTCGCAAGCTGTTTTCGGGATCGCCGATCAAGCGAATCGGCCGCGACCGCTTCGTGCGAAACTGCCTTTATGCCGCCGGAAACAGCGGAAAGGCGGCGCTCATGGCGCAAGTCTCTCCGCTGCTGGAAGACCCGGACCCCGCCGTGGCGGAAGCCGCGGAGTGGGCCGCACGGCGATTGCAGGCCTCCCCACCGATCGGCAGGGAAAATTCCGTGCCGTTTACAGCAATTCCTTGAGCGGCCTGTCCTTGTCCGCCAGCGCTTCCAGACCCGGCATGGCGCCTGCCTCGACCAGCTTGCGGCCGTGAACGTAATCCTTGACCATGTTCACGCAATCGAGCGCGAGCACTTTGCCTTCCTTGAGGTAGACCACCGAGAAGCTGCGGTCCTCGGGATTGCCGCGGATCACGGTCTGGTCGAAGCCCAGGTTGATGCCCGCAGTCTGAAGCTTGAGGTCGTACTGGTTGGACCAGAACCACGGGAAGGCCTTGTAGGGCTTCTCGTCACCGCAGATCGCCTTGGCCACGCATGTGCCCATGTCGTTGGCGTTCTGCACCGATTCCACCCGCATCACCGTGCCGCCCGCAAAGTCGCAGGCGAAAGCCGCACAATCGCCGATGGCGTAGATGTCGGGCAGCGAGGTGCGGCAATATTCGTCCACATCCACACCGTTCGCGCCCGCCGCGCCCGCCAGGATCAGCGGGCCGACGGCCGGGACGATGCCGATGCCGACGATGACCGCCTCGGCGGGGAGCACTTCGCCGTCCGCCAGCTTCACGCCGGTTACCTTGTGACCGTCGCCCTCGAGGCATTCCACCGCCACGCCGGTGCGCAGATCGACGCCGTGCG
>NZ_DAMDBA010000011.1:61127-97252 GCF_032093395.1 Novosphingobium sp. | reverse complement strand
GACGAGAATGATGCCTCGATCGACCAGCCCCGGCGGAACCCAGCAGGGCTCACCACCTTTTCCAACAGTTTCGGCAGGTGGTGTAGCGGCGAGATGCCGCATCGTCGCTGCGCTTGGCGGGTATCTTGCGGCGGGTGCGAAAAGGCGGCTGGAGGAACGGTCAGCCGCCTGGAAGACGTCAGGAGTAAGGGATCGCCTCGGCCGTGAAGATCGAGACTTCCTGGCCTGGCATCATCACTGCGGATTTGCCGCTGATCCAGATAGATCCCAGCAGGGCGCCCACGGTATTGCCGCGACCCTCCTGGCGGTGGACGCCCCGCACGGCATAGTCCTTGCCGCCGACGTTGACCGTGTTGAAAGTCACTTCGAACTTGCCGGACTTGCCGCCGATCGCGCGGCCGGTCTTCCACGTGACCGTGCCTGTAACGGTGGATCCGCGCGGGATCACGACGGCTTCGCCTTCTTTGACGTCTCCAACCGTGGTGAACGTGAACTTCTGCCCCTCTTCAACATGCTTTGACGAGATTTCCGCCTGCGGCGTTACGGTCATCGACGTGCTCGCCGGCATGAATTTCGTGGTATTCTGCTGAACGTCCTGCGCCGTGGCATGCACAGCGACAGATGCGAGGCCGACGGCCATCGCAGTCATGAAATGCTTCATGATTCCCCCTGCTAACAAAAAATATGTTCCCCGCGGGCGCCGTATCGCGGATCGCGTTGCCGGGGAAGGGCAGGCGCGATTAACTCCAGTATATCCTTGAGGCGGTACTCGCTGGCGAGGCGTATATCCACGCGATCCGGATCAGCCGGTGGACGGCACGCAAGAGCCTGCTTCGCCCCCCTCCTGTTTCCGCATCTGCGAAATATATCTTTCTTTCGGGAACAAATACATCCCTTGGGAATTGACCTGCTGCCGTGCGCAAGTGCGAACCCTCTTCCGCTATCGCGGAATTTGCGCTCGGCATCTTTGGAACGCTGTCCGGCAGCCGCATCGCGCGTCTTCGGAATGCATTTCGGACTGGACCCAATCCTTGGGGCCCCGCGGAGTTTCCGTGGGGCCTTTCTTTTTGGCCGGTCCGTCCAGCCGGTCCGTCAGTCCGCTAAAGGACGCCTGCTTTCGGGCTGGGCGAGACCTTCGAGCTGGCTTTCGGTCAGGTTCTCGCTGAAGGCGGGGGAGAGCTTGCGTTCCAGGCGGCGGCACATGTCCGAATGGGCGATCAGTGCCCGCGCGGTTTCGCGCAAGGTGGCATAGTCGATCGGGACTTCGCCCGAGATCCATTCGCGCACCTCGCGTTCGGCGATGCCGAGATGCCGGGCCAGGGCGCGTTGCCCGCCTAGGGCGTCGACCGCCTGGGAGAAGATGGCGAGCTGGATGTCGGAGGCTTGCGGCATTGCCGACGCATGGGCGCAATCCGGGCCGGGCGCAAGCCGTGCAAGTGCGATCAGGCCTCGCTGACGACAGGTTTCTCGGGACCGGCGGTGAGGGTGGTGCCGATCGTGGCGCCGACGATGGCGGCAATCCCCAGCCATTGCGGCGGCGACAGCATCTCGCCCAGCAGCAGCACGCCCGCCAGCGCGCCCACCGCGGGTTCGCCGCTGGTGAGGATGCCGAAGCTCTTGGTCGGCAGGCGGCGTAGCGCGAACATCTCCAGCGAGTAGGGGATCGCGCTGGAAAAGACGGCGACCACCAGGGCGATCGCCAGGACGTGCGGCTGGAGCAGCGTCGCGCCGGCCTGGGCCACGCCGAAGGGCAGGGCGACCAGTGCGGCCACGGTCATGCCATAGGCCGGGGCGGCGGCGCCCAGGGCATTGCCCGCGCGCTTGCCAAGCAGGATATAGGCGCCCCAGAACACGCCTGCGGCCAGAGCCAGCAGGATGCCGATCGGATCGATCGCCTGGTGCGAAATGTCGAGCGGCAGCAGCAGGGCCAGTCCCGCCACGGCGAGGCCGATCCAGGCAAGGTCGACGCGGCGGCGAGAGGCGAACGTTGCCACTGCCAGCGGGCCGGTGAACTCGGTGGCGAGAGCGATGCCCAGCGGGATGCGCTGGATCGAGAAGTAGAACAGCAGATTCATGCAGCCCAGCGCCACGCCGTAAGGCAGGGCGGCACGCAGCATCCGACCATCCAGCGGCTTTCGCCAGACCCGGAACACGCTGCAGAGGATCGCCGCCGCCAACGCCAGGCGCAGCGCGGTCGTTCCGGCCGGTCCGATCACCGGGAACAGCGACTTCGCCACCGAGGCGCCCCAGCAGATCGACACCATGGCGGTGGCCACGGCAGCGAGTGGCGCGAAATCGCTGGATGTGGAACGCGTTGTCAGGCGACGGAAGACCATGGAACTCTCGGTTTGAAACGGCCGGTTGGAATCGGCCATGCTTTTATCGTCGAGCGGCGATAAAGGTGCTCTATGATGGCGGGGCGGCGATAAATTTTATCGGAGATTGTCAGTCATGCCCGATGCGTTCGACTTGCGCATCCTTACCGAACTCCAGCGCGACGCGCGGATTTCGATGCCGGACCTGTCCGAGGCAGTGGGGCTTTCCGCGCCTGCCTGCTACCGCCGGGTCAGGGCCTTGCGAGAGCAGGGCGCGATCGAGCGGGAGATGGCGCTCGTGCCGCCGCGGACGATGGGCTGGCTGGTGACGATGATCGTGCTGGTCACGTTGGAGACCGACAAGGGGCGGGTGGTGGACGATCTCGTCGCCCGGCTGCGGCAGGCGCGCGAGGTGATCGACGTCTGGTACGTCACCGGCGATCACGACCTGGTGCTTCAGGTGGCCGCGCAGGACATGGAGCACTACGACGCCTTCTCGCGCCGCGTGCTGCATGGCGAGGAGCATGTGCGGGCGTTCAAGACGCTGGTAGTCATGCAGCATCCCAAGCGTTCGGCGCCTCTGCCGCCCGCATAGGTTTACTTCCTCGGCATTGACGGGGCCTGTATTTGTCCCAAGTGTCTGCGGCATGGTTGGAGATTCGAGAATGATGTCCAGAACGCTGGCCTGCATGGCGCTGGTGGCGCCGCTCGGCCTGTTCCCGGTGGCCGCGAACGCCGGTTTCTACACGGGGGACGAGCTTTACGCCGTCTGCACGGCCGAGCGCGGCAGCAATACCTATGTCGAGAATACCTATGAGTGCATCGCCTATATCACCGGCGCGGTCGATGCCTTCAACACCACGCGCAAGGCCGCCAAGCTGGATAGCTGCATCCCGGCGGACGTGACGATCAGCCAGCTCAAGGGCGTGACGGTGGACTACCTGCGGCGCAATCCCGAAGATCGCAAGGGATCGGCTTCCGAGCAGGTCTTCGCCGCCACCCGCAAGGAATGGCCCTGTAAGGACAAGAAGGCGGAGACGAAGAAAGCGCCGGTCAAGAAGAAGGCGCCGGTGAAGAAGAAGCGCTGAAGCCGTCTACGCCGCGCTTTTGATGCGGTTGCGATGGAAGACTCGCTCGTGGAAGTACCACTGGTAGGGGTAACGCTCCAGCAGGCGGTAGACGATGTGCGTGAAGCCCAGCGTCACGGGCACCACCACCACCAGGAACAGCGCCAGCGACAGGGGCCAGTTCGGACCGAACAGGCCGAAATGCACGAAGATCTGGCGGGCCGCGAAATAGGTGTAGGGATGGGCCAGGTAGAGGCTGTAGCTCACCGTGCCGAGATAGAAGATCGCCGGGCGGTCCAGCAGGCGCGCGGTCAGGCTGTTCGGGCCGATTGCCATGTGGAAATAGGCGGCGGTGAAGAACAGCATCGCATAGGCATGGGGGTCGCCCATTTCCTTTTGCGTGAAACCGTAGTGCTGCACCGAGCCGAAGTAGAGGCAGCCGGCGAAGGCCACGACTTCCCATAAAGGGTGCCAGGCGCCGGACGGGCGCAGTCCACGTTCGTCGAGCAGGCGGGCGACGATCCCGGCCGCGAAGAACGCCATTGCCGGGAATCGGTAGATCAGCCAGGCGCTCGCCGCCGCCAGCAGCACGCTCGCCACGCGGTCGGCCGCCGATCCGAAGGGCCGGCGCAGCGCGACATGCGCGGTCAGGCAGGCCATGGCGTAGAACAGCACTTCGTAGCTCAGGCTCCAGGCATTGGGCGTAAGCTGCTCGGTTCCGGTCAGCAGGTTGACCATCAGCAGGGCCGGGATGATGGCGCCGAGGGAATTGACCTCCGGATAGGCGTTGCTCCAGGCGTTCATGGCGATGAACAGCAGCGAGAACGCCAGGAACAGCGGGTAGAGCCGGAAGAAACGCCGAAGGGCGAACTCGCGCGGGGTATAGCGCAGGACGCTGGGCAAGATCACGTAGCCGCTGATCACGAAGAACAGCCACACGCCCCAGCGGCCGAAGTTCCACGGCAGCTCGGTGAGCGAAAGATAGCTGTGGCTCTGCGGATAGACGTTCTCGCCCAGGCCGCCGATCACATGGGCCAGGAACACCATGGTGGCGGCAATGCCGCGCAGGCCGTGGACGGTGGGATTGAAGGCGCCCTTGCCGCCCTTCTTTTCGCGCGGCGGCTTGGCTGGCGTTTCGATCGTGAGCGTGGCCTGTCGGTCGAGCGCCAGGGCGGGGGAGGAGTTTTCGGTCATGTCCGAAGCGCGCCGCGCAGCGAAGTGGAGGCGGTCTTGTCGAATCCGATATGGACAGGCGATCTTGCACCCGGCTCCGTCACGTCGCGCTCCCTGGCTGTTTGCCGGTGTTACGTTCAGGGCAAGACCTTGAACTGAACGAGAGAACATCAGGGGCCGATTACGGTCAATTGCCATGAATCGTCAGCGGCGGTCCTCCGAAAGACTTATGGAGAACGGCATAGACGGCGGGTGGGCGGGTCGACCTGCCCCTACCACTTGTGCGAGTGCCCGGCCTTCCCAATGACCGAAGGTGCTATGCTTCCGGGTGATTGCCGGTTCCTTCGTGAATGCGCACCCTGATCGCGACCCCGTCGCAACAGGAAGACGCTCTTGACCCGCACCGACTCTCGCACAGACCTTGGCCGCATCGGAGCCGCGTCGCTGGGGCGCGAGGCGGCAACCTTGGCGCGTTTCGTGCTGGTCGGACTGGGGAATACCGCGATCGGCTATGGCCTGATCCTGGGCGGGCTGCGGCTGGGGCTGGGAGACTATGCCGCGAACATGGCGGGCTTCGCGCTGGGGCTGCCGATCTCCTACGGCCTGCACCGGCACCTGACCTTCCGCGCCCGCCACCGCGCCACCCGGGCCGAGGCGCTGCGCTATGGGGTGGCTTTCCTGATCGCCTATGCCGCGAACCTTGCCGTGGTGGCGATGGGCCGCGCGGCGGGTTTCGATCGCAGCGCCCTGGTGCAGGGCGCCGCGATCTGCAGTTACGCGGGCGTGCTCTTCGTGCTCACCCGCGTCACTGTCTTTCGCGCGCGACCAGCGCGATAACTTCGGGGAAGTTGAGCTTCTGCTCGACGATCGGCTTCGTCCCCGGCTTGGCCTGGAGGAACAGCCGCCCGACATATTCGCCCAGGATTCCCATGAATACCGCGTTGATCGAGATCGACATCAGCAGCAGGATCGTGGTCGTCGCGAAACCGGCGGGCCAGGCCTGACCGAGCAGCACCCGGCCGACGAGGTAGATGAAGGTCAATACCATAGAGAGCACGCCGATGACGATGCCCGCGATCGAGGCGATCCGCAGCGGCATCAGCGAGTGGTTGAGCACGCCATCGACGGCCAGCGAGATCATCGACTTGAGCGGGAACTTGCTCTCCCCGGCGATGCGGTCGCCGCGGTCGTATTCCAGACCAACCTGCGAGAAGCCCATCGCGCTGATCAGGCCGCGCAAGTAGGGCGAGGCGTCCTCCACCTTGTGCAGTTCCACCAGGATGCGGCGGTCCACCAGGCGGAACTCCCCGGCGTTGACCGGCAGGTCGTCGTCGCTGATCCAGGTGATGAAGCGGTAGAACATCCGGCGCAGCGAAGCGACGAAGAAGCCGTCCTTCAGCGAGCGGCGGATGCCGTAGACCACCTGATGACCGTTGCGCCACAGCCCCAGCATTTCGGGGATCAGTTCGGGCGGGTCCTGAAGGTCGCAGTCGAGCTGGATCGAGCAGGCGCCCGTGGCTGCCTTGTAGGCGCAAAGCAGCGAGCGCTGGTAGCCGTAGTTGCGCGAGAAGCGGATGACCTTCAGCGCCGGATCCTTGCGGGCGAGGTCTTCCAGCAGCTCGAAAGTGCGGTCGGTCGAATGGTTGTCGGTGACGATGATCTCGTAGCTGTAGTCGGGCAGCTTTTCGAAGACGCGCACGATTGATTCGTAGCAGCGCACGACGTTAAGTTCCTCGTTGAAGGCGGGAACGAGGATGGAAACCAGGGTCTTCGGCTCGGCGTTCACGGGGCTAACCTGCTTTCGTGCACATGAGTTGCTCGTCCGCGACAGTGCGGGCGAGGCCTTCGTCGAGATCGATGCGATAGCGCCAGCCGAGACGTTCGGCGGCAAGGTCGGGGCTGGAGAGCAGGGTCGCCGGGGCGGCAGCCTTCCCATCGTCCGACAACGCGGCGCGGGCAAGGAAGCCTTCCGGGCAGCCGGTCAGGGCTTCGATCCGGCGGGCCACTTCGTCCATCGTCGGGGCCAGGCCGGTGCAGACGTTCACGCAGTCGAGCTTGCGCGCGGAATCATTCGAGGTCTTTGCGGCAAGGCGGGCGATGTGGAGCAGGGCGTCCACCGCATCGTCGACGTGGAGCAGGTCGCGCCGGTCGGCGGGGCGACGGATGACCATCGGCTGGCGGTCGATACAGGCCTGGATCAGTGCGGGAATGAGGAAGCTCGCCGCTTGTCCGGGGCCGTAGCAGAGCGCCAGACGCGCGGTCACCACCGGGAAGGGCAGGCGCGGGGCCAGCATGGCGATCGCCTCGGTGGTCGCTAGCATCCCGGCGCCATAAGGCGTGGAGGGCACGGCGCGGTCCTGCTCGCGATAGGGTAGCGGCGCGTGTCCATATTCGGCGATCGTGCCGGCGCGCACCACCGCTTCGGGCGGCTCGGCCAGTTCGGCCAGCGGCTCCAGCAGGTTCAGCGCCGGCTGGAGATAGATCGCGCCCGCCCCGCGTGCGGCGGAGAAATCCGGATGCGGCGGCAGGCGGGTCTCGGCCGCAAGGTGGAATACGCGGCGGGGGCGGAGCGCGCGGATGCAGCGCTGGATTTCCAGCCGGTCGGCCAGGTCGATGCGGTGAATCGTCAGGCGCTCGGCAAAGGGGGAAAGGCGGCCCAGTTCGGTGGAGGGCCGCACGATCACATGGACGCGTCCACCATCACCTCTGGCGGCATCGTTTGGTCCGCTCTCGTCGAGCAGGCGGCGGACGAGGTGGGCGCCGATGAAGCCGCCGGCACCGGTAAGCAGCGTTACGCCTTCGGGCACTGGGCAACCTCCCCCATGTCGTTCGGGCCGACCGTGCCTCGTGGCATCCGGTCGGCCCGAACAGGTTTCTGGTTCAGCAGACGATACGCGGCACCGGCAGAGGCACCAGGAACTTGCCGCCGCGCTCGCGGAACGCGGCCTGCTGCTCGAAGATCTCGTCGAAGAAATTCCAGGCCAGCACGAACAGCACGTCCGGCTTTTCTTCCTCGATAGCTTCGACCGGGCGGATCGGAATGCGCGTGTTCGGCGAGTAGAGCCCGTGCTTCAGCGGATTGCGGTCCACCAGGAAGTCGAGATAGCTGGTGTCGATCCCGAAATGGGTGATCAGCGTATTGCCGCGCGCCGAGGCACCGTAGCCGGCGATCTTCAGCCCTTGCGCCTTCATCTCGTCGAGCATGGCGCGCACGTCGCGGCCCATGTCCTCCACGTCGCGCGCCAGGGCATCGTACGTCTCCGGCAACAGCATCCCGCCCGCCAGTTCGTCGCGCAGCATGTCGCCCACCGACTGCGAGGGGCCGATGCCGGCCGCCTTGCGGTTGAGGAACACGCGCATGGAGCCGCCGTGGATGTCGGGCAGCGAGAGCGCGTCGGTCACTTCGAGGTCGAAGAAGGCCGCCAGCTTGACGATCGACAGCAGGCTGAATTCGGAGACGTGCTCGTGGTAGATGTTATCGAACTCGGTGTGGTCGATATATTCCTTGGCGCGCGGCACTTCGATCACGAACGTCCCGTCGTCCGAGAGCAGGATCGTGATCGCTTCCATAAAGGTGTGCAGATCGCCGATGTGGTTGAAAGTGTTCGTGGTGGAGATCACTTTCGCCGGTCCGCGCTGCGAGCGGACCAGTGCGGCGGAAGCCGGCGTGAAGTAGTCGATGTGGGTTTCGACTCCTCGCTCGGCGGCCATGGCAGCGATGTTCTCGGCCGGGTCGAAGCCCAGCGTCGTGCAGCCCAGCGCGTTGCAGGCGGCCAGCAGCAGCCCGTCGTTGCTGCCGATGTCGACGATCAGCCCGTCCCCGGCACGCTCTGCCAGCACTTGCGCGAAATCCGCGAAGTGGCTGTGCATCCGCGCCGCGCCCGAAGGCACGTAGAGGTAGTGGCGGAAGAAGTCGGCCGGGATCTGGTCGGCGATCTCCACCAGCCCGCATTCCAGGCAGACCTGGGTGTTGAGCGGGAAGGCGGGCTGCTGGCTGTCCAGATCGTCCGGACGGATCAGCATCTGCCCGGGGGCATGGTCGCCCAGCGGCAGGAACAGGTAGGGCGCGGGCGCCTTGCAGGCGCGGCATTCCGAAAGCACGTCGGTGGCTTCCTGCTGGGGAATGGGCATCTCAAGCATTGGCCGCCTCCCGCGAAGGTGTGACCGAGAGCGAGCGGACGAAGCCTTCGAACGTTTCGTGCATGAAGTCGATGTGTTCCTCTGTCAGGCCGTGATGGCAGGCGAGCAGGATGCCGCCCTTCATCACTGCGTCGGCCACCGGGCAGCCTTCGGGCGGAGCCTTGAGCGTCACGTCCTTCATGGCCGGCTGGCGCAGGATGTTGCCGGTGAAAACCGGGCGGGTCTGGATGTCGCGCTCTTCCAGCCAGATCTGCATCTGCGTGCGGGTGAAGGGCGCGTCCTCGCGAATGGTGAGCGGGAAGGCGAGCCAGCCGGTGCGCGATTCCGGCAACTGTTCGGGCAGGACGAACCAGTCCTCGTACTGCTTGAAGAACGCGTACTGCCGCGCGAAGTTGTGCTCGCGCGCGGCGATGTTGTTGTCCAGCTTCTTGAGCTGGACGAGGCCGAAGGCGGCGCCCATTTCCGAAGGCTCGACGTTGAAGCCCAGTTCGTCGAACAGGAACTTGGCGTCGTAGTCGATGCCGTCGAGCGCGACGTTGAAGCGCTTCTCGATGCTTTCGGAGTCGACATAGAGAGAACTGGTGCGGCCCCACGAGCGCAGCAGCAGCGCGCGGCGGGCGAGGTCTTCGTCCGAGACGCAGAGCATGCCGCCGTTACCCGCCGCGTTGATCACGTGCGAGCCGTAGAAGCTGGTGGTGGAGATGTGCGAACGGGTGCCGGTGCTGGTGCCGCGCAGGGTGGCGCCCAGGGTGTCGGCGCTGTCTTCCACCACCATCAGCCCGTGCTTGTCGGCGATTTCGCGGATGCGGTCCCAGTCGGGCAGGTTGCCGATCAGGGAGGGGATCATCATCGCCTTGGTGTTCGGCCCGATCATCGCCTCGATCTTCTCGACGTCGATGTTGTAGGTGCCGACCGCCGAGTCCACGAAAGCCGGGACCAGGCGCGAGCGCACGATCGGGGCCACGGTGGTGGCGAAGGTCAGCGCCGGGGTGATCACCTCGCTGCCCTCGGGCAGGTTCAGCAACTCGATCGCGAGGTAGTTCGCGGAAGAGCCGGAATTGACCATGATGCCGTGGTCCTTGGCGAACAGCGCCGAGACCTGCTCCTGCATGGCCCGCACTTTCGGCCCCATCTGGGTGGAGGTCCGCAGGACTTCCATGACGGCGGCGATTTCCTCTTCGCCGTGAACAGTCTGGCCGTAATTTACGCGCATAGTGCTTCCCCCTGGAGTGTTTCGGTGAATCCGCCCGAGTACCGGGCGATCTGCGCCTCGCTGAAGGCGCGCATGTCTTCGTTTCCGGCCGCGAAGGCGCGGTACCATTCGGCGCTCATGGTCACGGCCTGCTCGGTCGAGAGGCGCGGGCGCCAGCCGAGGCGGGCATGGGCCTTGCTCGAATCGAGCGTGAGCATTCCGGCCTCGTGCGGATCGTCGGGGCGTCGGCCGAAGGCGATCTGCGCCACGCCGGGGCCCCAGGCCCGCTGGAAGTGGCGCGCGATCTCCTCGACGTCGATGAAGCCATCGGCGCTGGGGCCGAAGTTCCAGGCTTCGGCAAAGCGCGGCGCCTGCTCCCCAAGCAACCGCGCACCCAGCATCAGGTAGCCCGCGAGCGGCTCCAGCACATGCTGCCAGGGGCGCACGCTGGCCGGGTTGCGGATGGTCACCGCCGTGCCGGCCATAGTGGCGCGCACCACGTCGGGCAGCAGGCGGTCGAGCGAGTTGTCACCGCCGCCGATCACGTTGCCCGCGCGCACGGTGGCGATCTGGCAGCCGGCGGGATCGGAAAAGTAGGAGCGCCGGAACGCGGCGGCGACCAGTTCGGTGCAGCCTTTCGAGGCGCTGTAGGGGTCCGCCCCGCCCAATTCGTCGGTCTCGCGGTAGGGCCATTCCCACTCGCGGTTCTCGTAGCACTTGTCGCTGGTGACCACGACCACGCCGCGCACAGAGGGCATCCGCCGCACCGCGTCGAGCACCACGGCGGTGCCGGTGACGTTGGTGGCGAAAGTCTCCACCGGATCGTCGTAGGACGGCCGCACCAGCGCCTGCGCGGCGAGGTGGAACACGAGGTCCGGCTTCACGCCCTGGCAGGCTTCGGCATAGGCGGCGGCATCGCGGATGTCGGCAATGCGGTGGTCGACCAGCCCCCCGAGGTCGACCGAATGAAACATGTCAGGGCCTTGCGGGGGGCGGTGCAAGGCGACCCCGGTGACCTCTGCGCCCAGTTGCCTGAGCCAGAGGCATAACCAGCCACCCTTGAAGCCGGTGTGGCCGGTCACCAGAATCCGCTTGCCCCGATATGCCGAAACAAGCGCCTGATCCATTGAGCCTTTTTCAGGCATGTTGCAGCTTCGTCGTCGGTGCGTCGGTGCTGAGCACCGGCTGCCCGTTCTCGAAATCCATCCAGGGCGGCATCGCCGAGGTGCCCAGCTTGTCCAGCGTGTCGCGGTCGCGCACGGTGTCCATCGGATGCCAGAAGCCCTTGTGCTTGTAGGCCATGAGCTGACCGTCATGGGCAAGGCGCGTCAGCGGCGCCTGCTCCAGCGGTTCCTCGTCGCCCGTCAGGTAGTCCAGCACGCCCGGCTCGAAGACGAAGAAGCCGCCGTTGATCCAGGTTTCGTACTTGATCACCTTCTCGGTGAACTCCACCACCTGGCCGCCGTCGCCGTCGCACGGGCCCAGCTCCAGGTTGCCGAAGCGGGCGGGCGGCTGCACCGCGGTGACGGTGGCCAGCTTGCCGTGCGAGCGGTGGAACGCCAGCAGCGCGTCCAGGTCGACATTGCCGACGCCGTCCGAATAGGTGACCATGAACGTCTCGTCGTCGAGCCACGAGCGCAGCCGCTTGAGACGCCCGCCCGTCATCGTGGCAAGGCCGGTATCGACCACCGAGACGCGCCAGTCGATCTTGGACGTGGGCCGCAGGGCCATCTCGCCATTGCCGATGCCGACCGTGAAGTCGTTCGACATGAGATGGAGATCCTGGAAGAAGCTCTTGATCGCCATGGCCTTGTAACCGCAAGCGACGATGAAGTCGTTGTGGCCCCAGCGGTCGTAGATATCCATGACGTGGAGCATGATCGGCCGACCGGCCACTTCGACCATCGGCTTGGGAATACGAACCGTTTCTTCGGCAAGGCGGGAACCCAGGCCCCCCGCGAGCAGAACGACTTTCATGACCGCGTCTCCGATATCGGAATTTGCAGGAGAATTTCTCCGGGCGATGAAGGAAGGTTAAGGGCAGAGCGGGCCGGCGGAGAAGTGTTCATCCGGGTTAGGCAGCTTTAGCCAGTGGGAGTGCCAAACGGTTAGCCGCGGGTCGGCAAATGCGCGAAGGTGCCATTCCGGAAGGATTGCAGATCATCGTCGTCCCGGACTTGATCCGGGACCGCTGGCAGTTCTTCAGGCGCACTCTCGCGATAAGCCGCTTGGAGCCCAGCCGAAAGTTGGGCGCGGCTTGGCCAGCGGTCCCGGATCAAGTCCGGGACGACGATAGTGTCCGCCCGCTACTCCAGCCCGTCATCTGCTTTCAGCGGGCGGCGATAGAGCACCGGGCCGGTGCCGTCCGGGCGGCTGGCGAATTCGAGATAGCCGTGGCTGCGCGCATAGTCCGCGAAGGGCTGTTCCAGCGGCTCGTCGCCGCCGATCAGGATGGTCGCGGGGCGGTTGGCGTCGAGCCAGGAGACGAGATGCGTCGGCGATGTCGTCGTCCAATAGGTACGGTCGCTTGGCGAAAGGTAGTCGGCCACGCGGTAGATGAACTGGCCGGGGGCGAATTCGCCCGGCACGGAAAGTCCGCCTTCCATGGCCAGCAGCGGCGAGAGCGTTGCAACCGTGTCTCCGGACGAGGCGCCCGCGCTGCGCACCAGGCGGCGCATCTCGCCATGGTTCTTGATGCCGACCCACGATCCCGGACGCGTCAGCGAGACGAGGCCCGGCCCCAGGCGCGAAGTGGCGCAAAGCAGCGCGACGAAGGCCAGCGAGAGCAGCAGGGCATCGGCCGCCAATCGGTTCTCGCCCAGGGTGCGGGCGCGCAACAGTACGACCAGCAGGACCAGGAAGGGAATCGGCGGCACGAAATATTGCGGGAACGAGGGGCTCGGTACGAAGGAGATGACGACTCCCATCAACGCCAGCGCCAGGGCCAGCACCACCGGCCAGGACCAGACGGTCAGCAGGCCGTCCCGCCAGCCGCGCCGCCGCAGCGGCAGGGCCACCAGTGCCACGGCTCCGACAAGCGCGAGCAGGGTGGCGTTGGAGGTCCAGATGTCCTCCGCCAGCAGCACTTTCTGCGCGACGCTGACGATCTTGGGTTCGGTCGAGTGGTCCCAGTAGATCGGCTGGAGCTGGGTGAAGTAGCGGATGGTGTGGGCGAAGAAGGCGTCCGGATCGGAAGCCATGGCGATCAGCACGGGGATGCCGCCGGTCAGGCCGCCCAGCGCCAGCGGCAGGGTGGCGCAGGCGAGCCGGTTGCGCAGCGGGCGCGACAGGGGGGCCAGCACGGTCGCTGCTGCCAGGAACGGCGCCAGGAAGACATAGTTGGCCTTGAATCCCACCGCGACGGAAACCAGCACGCCCGCCACGAAACAGGCGATCCAAGAGGGACGCTCGCGATCGAGGCCGACCAGCAGGAAATGGAAGGCCAGCAGCGCGAAGGGCAGCGGCAGGAAATTGTTGCTCACCAGCATGCCCGGCGGCCCGATCAGCAGCACGTTGCCCATCAGCAGCACGGCGGCGGCGAAGAAGGCGGGAAAGCCCACGCGTTGCCGCCGCGCGATCAGCCAGAGCGCCGCGATCGACAGGGCCCAGGCCGCCGCGATCAGCAGCCGGCCCAGCAGCAGGAAGTGCCCCGTACTGGTCAGCCAGTAGAGGCCACCCAGAGTATAGGGCAGGTAGGGAAGGTGGTTGTAGCCGAAGTCGCGATAGATGTCGCCGGTGCCCCAGAGGCGCGAGACGGCGATGAAGAGGTTCTCGTCGCGCCCGATCGGGAAGGCCAGCAGGCGTCCCACCAGTCCGAGGTAGAGCACACCCAGCAGGCCGGAGGCGGCAAGGACGGCCAGGCTGGGCGTCGCGCGCTGGCCGACGCCGCCGGGACCGTCGCTGAGGCCGGGCGAAAGGGTGGCGGCGAATGCGGCGGGATCGTTGCCGATGTCGCTGCCCGGCGGGTTCGAAGAGGGGTTGGCGTCGCGACGCTGGGCGAGACCTCTCGCCGGGTCCAACGGCAGGCCCTGCGCCGGACCTTGCGGCGTATCCCGTTCCATCATCCGAATTCCCCTGTTGCCCTGAGCGCCTGCAGTTCCGCCCCTATCGGCGCATACCGCCGCTCGGCGGGAGTTTGGCGGATGGGGCCGGGAAGCGTGAGCGCGATTAGGGCGTACCCACTCAGGATGAAGCAGCGCGAAGGACGAGGGGGCCGCCGCTGGCGCGACGCTGGCTGGTGCCTCAAGGGAAATGCCTTTTTAGGCATTGTTCAAACAGCCTCTCAGCCTGCCGAAGTACCGTTCCAATAAAGAGTTAGACCGCATGACCGCCTGCCTGAGGGCGGGTGGCATGGCTAGGTTGGGCATCGAAACCAATTCACAAGACCAGTTCACGGGGGCAGGCCGCGCTTGGCACTTTCCACCAGACCGATGCGCATCGCGATCCTCACTTCCGGCCTTGGCGCCGGGGGAGCGGAACAGGTGATCGCGCAACTCGCGCACCACTGGTGCGGTGCGGGCCATAGGGTGGACGTGATCACTTTCGATTGCCCCGAAGACCCGATCTTTCATCGCCTGCCGGAGCAGGTCGTCCTCCACCGGCTGGGCGGGAGCAGCGGCTTTGCCGGCATGGCGGGCCGTGTCTTCGCGCTGCGACAGGTGTTGCGGAGAAGAGCAGCGGCGGAGCGGCCGCAGGTGATCGTGTCGTTCCTCACCAAGAACAACCTGATCGCCGCGCTCGCCACGCTGGGCACGCCGACGCGCCTCGTCTGCGCCGAACGCAACAATCCCGAGCGTCAAGGCACGCATCCCTTGTGGAACCTGTTGCTGCGCCTGCTCTACCGACGGGCCGACGCCATCGTCTGCCAGACCGAGGCGGTGCGGCGCTGCTTTCCCGCCGCCGTGCAGGGCAAGCTGATGACGATCGCCAATCCCGTGCCTGCGCCCGATGTCGCGCGCGCGGCGGGCGAGGTGAAGCGGGTCTGCGCCGTGGGCCGGCTTACCCATCAGAAGGGCTTCGACCTGCTGATCACGGCCTTTGCCCGCGTGGCGCCGTGCTGGTCCGACTGGCGGTTGGACATCTGGGGCGACGGGCCGGAACGCGCCGCGCTGGAAGGCCAGATCCGCGATCTCGGGCTGGAAGGGCGGGTGGTGCTGCGCGGGCTAAGTCCCCGGCCGCGCGCCTGGGTGGCCGAGGCGGGCATCTTCGTGCTTTCGTCGCGCTATGAAGGCTTTCCGAACGTGCTGGGCGAGGCGATGGCCGCCGGCCTGCCGGTGATCGCCGCCGACTGCGATTTCGGCCCCGCTGATATGGTGGAGCAGGGCCGTAGCGGAATCCTCGTGCCCTGCCAGAGTCCGGGCGTGCTGGGCGAGGCGATCGCCGGGCTGATCGCGGACCCCTTCACCCGCAGCCGCATGGGCGCGGCGGCGGCCGAGGCGATGGCGCGATTCCAGCCCGCGCGGATACTTCGGGAATGGGACGAAGTGCTGGCCCAGGTGTTGCGGGACCAAGTGCTGGCGCAAGACACTTCGGCGCGGCAGGGTGGGGCTGCGCTGACCGGCGTTTCGCCGGATGCCGGACGAAGGGCCGGGGCTGAGGGATAATCGGGGGGTAACAGGGTGGTACGGATACTTTTCACATCGGCCGGGCGCCGGGTCGAGCTGACTCGCTGTTTCCGCCGCGCGGCGGAGAAGCTGGGACTGCGCGCGGAAATCCACGCCTGCGACCTCGAACCGGAACTCAGCGCCGCCTGTCTGGAGGCCGAAGCGGCCTTCCAGGTGCCGCGCTGCACCGCGCCCGACTATGTCGAGCGGCTGCTTGACCACTGCGCGCGCGAGAAGATCGACCTGCTGGTGCCGACGATCGACACCGAGCTGGACGTGCTGTCCCGCGCGCGGGAACGGTTCGCGCAAGTGGGCACGATGGTCCACGTAAGCGCGCCCGAGACGATCGACGTGGTGCGCGACAAGGAGCGCACCATCGCCGTCCTGGCCGAGGCCGGCGTGCCGGTGCCGCGCACCGCCCGGATCGAGGAGGTGCGGGCAGATCCCTCGGGCTGGGCTTTTCCGCTTTTCGCAAAGCCGGTGGGCGGCAGTGCCAGCCGGGGCATCGGCGTGCTGCAATCGGCGGCCGACATCCGCGAGGACTATCCCGAGCCGATGCTGGTGCAGGAACTTCTGCGCGGGCCGGAATACACGATCAACATGTACCTCGATGGGCGCGGGCGGATGCGCTCCGCCATCCCGCACTTGCGCATTTCGACCCGCGCGGGCGAAGTGGAGAAAGGGCGGACCGTGCGCGACCCGCGGATGATCGCCATCGCCGGTCAGATCGCCGCCGCGCTGAACGGTGCCGAGGGTGTACTGTGCTTCCAGCTCATCGACGATCCTGATCGCGGTCCGCGCGTCTTCGAGATCAATGCCCGCTTTGGCGGCGGCTATCCTCTGGCGGACCACGCCGGGGGCCGCTTCGCCGAGAGCCTGCTGGCCCGCGTGGCGGGGCTCACCGAATGCGCCAGCGAGCACTGGCGCGAGGGCGTGACCATGGTGCGCTACGACAGCGCCGTGTTCCGTGGTTGAGATCGCGAATCAGGTTCTGGTCCTCGACCTGGACGACACGCTCTATCTGGAACGCGATTTCGCGTTGAGCGGCTTTGCGGCGGTGGGTCGACATCTGGAGGAAAGCCACGGCGTCTCCGGTTATGCCGACCATTGCGCGCGTCTGCTGGACGAAGGCCACCGGGGCACCGTGTTCGACGCGGCCCTCGCCGCCATGGGGCTGCCCACGATCGAGGTCGCGCCGTTGGTGGCGCTCTATCGTGGCCATCTGCCCGAGATCGCGCTTGCCGACGACGCGGCGCGGCTGCTCGCCCGATTGGGCGGAAGGGCCAGCGCCATCATTACCGACGGCCCGGCCCAGACCCAGGGCAACAAGGTTTCCGCGCTGGGCTTATACGAGCGGATCGGCAAGGTGGTCCTCACCGGCCTCCTGCCCGAAGGTTGCGGCAAGCCCCATGCCATGGCCTACGAGCTGGTCGAGCAGTGGTCCGGCCGGCCGGCGGTGGAGCACGTCTATATTGCCGACAATGCCGCGAAGGACTTCGTCACCCCACGCGCGCGCGGCTGGACCACCGTCCAGATCCTGCGCGAGCGCCGCATCCATCCCTGCACCGCGCCCACGCCCGACCACGCGGCGCATCATGTTGTCGCGTCGCTGGACGAACTGGCGCTGAGCTGAATTCGGGTTTCACGCAGAGACGCAGAGATGAGGAGACGGAGGGAGGTTATGGTCCGAGGCAGTTCTTCCCCTTCACTGCCGGAGGCATGAATGGGGGAGCGTCGAAGAGAGAGGAGGTGTCTGCGGCGCGATCCAATCTCTCTGCGTCTCCGCGTCTCCGCGTGATTTCTATAAAACGCGTCGACGGAGGATCAGGCCATCACGCCAGGCTCTTTGCGCCCTTGCGTGAATCCCCTTGTTCAATCCGCCAAAGCCACCGCCTGCGAACGCCGCTCGCCGCCGACCATGACCCAGAGCGTCAGCATGACGATCCGTAGGTCCAGCAGCGGCGAGGCATGGTCCACGTACCACAGGTCCAGCGCGATCTTTTCGTCGAGCGAGAGCAGCGTATTGCCATTCACCTGCGACCAGCCGGTCAGCCCCGGTCGCACGCGACCCCGCGCCGCGCCGCGCTGCCCGAGATCGGCGATGGTCTCGGGCAGGAGCGGGCGCGGGCCGACGAACGTCATGTCTCCGGCAACCACGTTCCACAGCCCCGGCAGTTCGTCCAGCCGGCTGCGGCGCAGGAAGCGGCCGAAGGCGGTGACGCGGGCCTCGTCAGGCAGCGGCTTGCCGTCCGGGCCGATGGCTTCGCGCATGGACCGCAGCTTGAGCAAGGTGAAATCCCGCCCCTCGCGACCTGCCCGGCGCTGTCGGAACAGCACCGGGCGGCCCATCGAGATCATCGTGCCGAGCCCCAGCAGCAGGAGCAGCGGCAGAAGGGTGAGCAGGAGCAACGCAGCGAGCAATCGAAGGGAAGCGAAGGCCACTCGCGCGCTCCTGCTCACGCTTCCGCGGGGCGCCAGGAATGGCCCCGGAAGAAGCGACGGACTTTGGCCGCCCACTCGTCGCGAGTGGGGACCGGCGAGGAATAGTAGCTGGCGGAGTCCGCGTAGAACTGCACCGAGTCGCCGTAGCGGCGGCGGGCGTGTTCGGCGTAGTCCACCTGGTCGAAGATCACCCCGCTGACGCTGTCGTCCAGCATCTCCAGCGCGGCGCGCATCTGGTCCCCGGTGGTGTGGCCCCAGCGGGCGACCAGCACGGTCTGGTCCGCGAAGTGGCACATGGCGCGGGCGTCGCGCACGGCGAGTGCGGCGGGCGCATTGATGATGACCAGTTCGAAGCGCTCCTTGAGCTGTTCGAGCAGGGTCTTGAGGCGGTTGGAGGACAGCAGCAGCGCGGGTTCGGCCACCGGATCACGGGCGCTGAGCAGCACGATCTGGCTGGCGCCGTCCGGCTGCTCGATGACTTGCGCGCCTTCCGGGGAGGTCAGCAGCGAACCGTCGTAGGGATGTGCCGAACGCGGGCCGACCAGGCTGTCGAGATCGGCCCGGCCGCAGACGATGTCCACGAGGTCGGGCACCTGCATTTCGTTCTGGAGCCGCTGGAGCGCGCCGCGCTTGCGCAAGTCGAGGTCGAGGATCACCGTGCGGTCGCCCATGGCGATGCCGGCGGCGGCCAGGGTCAGCGAGACGGTGGACTTGCCGTCGCCGGGCAGCGGCGAAGTGACCAGCACGACTTGCGAATTGCCGCGCGCCGCAACGGGACGGCGGTCCAGCGCTCGCACTTCGGTATAAGTGGAGCGAGCGACTTCCGCGAAAAGCGACTGTGGCTCCTTGATGACCGGGCTGTCCTTGGGATCTTCCGACAGGCTGTTGTTCAGCAGGGGCAGCATGCCCAGCGTCGGCAGCCCGAAAAGGCGGCGGATCTGCGCGGTGGTGCGCAGGCGGTCGTCCAGGAAGTCGCGGGCGAAGGCGATCAGGAAGGCCAGCACGCTCGATCCGAGCAGGGCGGTGATCGCCATCTTGACCGGGGCGGGCGCGACCGGGTCGTAGTCCGGCACGGCGGGCGAGACGATCGAGGAGGACACGCCTTCCATCTGCATCTGCGCGCGAACCTGTTCCACGCGCCCGGCGATCGCCTTGTAGGCGTCGTCGGCCAGGGTCGCTTCCCGCACCAGCTTGTCGAGCTGCACCGCATTGGCGGTATTGCGATAGGCGGTAGAGCTGAGTCCGGCGACGATGCCTTCGAGGCGGTTTGCCTGGGCGCTGTCCCCGGCAGCCTGGCTGCGGGCGAGTTCCGACATCTGCGCGGCCTTGGCCGAGGCGTCGGCGCGGGCGGCGTCCTGGACGCGGGCCTGCTCCTTGGCGATCCCCTCGTTTACGGTGACGATCTGGGAGGCGAGGCGCTTCACGTCGGGGTGGTTCGGCCCGAGGCTGGTGGAAAGCTTGGAGGTTTCGGCGATGAGTTCGCCGCGCGTCCGCTCCAGCTGGTCGAGCACGCCGGAACTGGCGAGCGCGGTGCTCTGCATCCGGCTGGCGCGGGCGATGCCGGCGCTGCGGGCCAGGGCGGCATCGCGCGCGGCGACGGCGGAGGCGCTCTGTACGGCGATGCGGTTGAGCTGGGCGAGATCCTCCGCGCCGCCCGCACCTGTCAGCATCTGGTGCTGGGCGCGGAAGTCGGCGACGCGCTGGGCGGTCTCCTCGGCTTCGATGGCGCGAGACTGTTGTTCCTGCTCAAGCGAGGCGAGCAGTTCCGAGCGGCGCTCGTTGGTCTTCATCGTGCGCAGCGAGCGGACCGAGACGGGGATCTGGTTGGCGATGGCGGCGGCAAGCACCGGCGAACCGGCGGTCACTCCGATCTCCACGAGGTCCGATCCGGCCTCGGAATTGATCGAGACCATCGACAGCACCTTGTTGGTCGCCACCTGCTGGAGCACGCGCTTGTCCTCGGGGATCTTGCCCAGTTCCCTGAGGAAGTCGTTGTCCTTGGTGAGGTGGAGGTCGTTCACCACCTGCTCGGCGGCGGAGCGCGAGCGATGAAGGCGCACGGCGTTGGCGACGCGCTCGGCATTGCGGGAATTGACGTCGGCCTGGTTGGTGCCGACTTCGTCGATCAGTTCGACCTGGACCGTGGAAGAGGACCGGTAGAGCGTGGGAGAGAGCAACTGCTGCACCAGCACCGCCAGCGTGATGCCGCCGACGATCAGCGCCATCATGACGCGGTGGCGGGATATGACGCGAAGCAGATCGCGCGGCCCGACCTGCTGGTCGGATGAGGATGATGCATCCCGAGACAGCGCCGGTCCGCGATAATGCGCCGGTGCGCTGCCGATCGGGCTAGGCGCGATTGCAGTTGACATGTGTGCCCCTCCAGAGAGGTGAAGTTCGCCGCCCGTCCCGAGAAGGGGGTGGAGCGGCCTTTGATACCTGCCGCCCCCCCTCGGGACGGGCCTGGTGCGTAACCGCCCAAACGGTACGGTCTTCAGCGTGGACTATGCGGTCAAAGCGGAAACGCGCAAAAAGGGCATCCGGGACGGCCGCGTCCTAATAGAGACTAGTCCTTTCGGGGGACGCGGCTGCGCAGCAGCGACGCGTAGAGCTCAAGGTGCCGCGCGGCGGCATTCTCGATCGTGTATTCCCTGCTCGTGGCCAGTGCACCCGCAGAAAACTGCCGATAAAGCGAATTGTCCTGCGAGAGCCGAAGGATAGCCGTCGCCAGCGCCTGGGGCCGTCCCGGCTGGCAGAGCAACCCGTTCTGATCCGGGCGCACCAGGCCCCGGTTGCCGGCCACGTCGGTGGCCACCACGGGCAGGCCCATGGCCATGGCTTCGAGAATGGCGACGGAAAAGCCCTCGTAATGGGAGGTGTTGAGATAGAGGTCGCTCCGGGCGAGGAGATCGGGCACGTCGCGCCGCTCGCCCAGGAACTCGACGACCTGCTCCAGGCCCAGCGTCCGGACCTGGGCGCGCAGTTCCTCCAGCCCATCGCCTCCGCCCGCCACGCGCAGGATCGGCGGCGGTGCCGCTTCGGTGGCATGATCGCGCAGGGCGCGGGCGGTCTCGATCAGCAGCGAATAGTTCTTCTGGGCGGAGATCGCGCCCACGCTCAGCACGTTGCACGGCTTGCGGGAAGCGAGCCGGGGGCCGCGGGCCTTGTAGCGGCTGGACGGGGCGTTCTGGATCAGCGTGAACGGCCGCTTCGACAGGCGCCGGTACATGCTCGCGGTATCGTTGCTGATGGCGACGTAGTGGTGAACCGCCCGGTCGATCGCGGCGAAGAGCCCCGGCGGGAAGCTCAGGCGGCTGTTGTGGTAGGTGAAGACGATCGGCCCCGAAAAGCCCGAGAAGGCCAGCATGGCGACCGCACGCACGGAATGGACATGGACCACGTCCGGCCGGGAGGTGGCAAGGTGCCGGCGCAGCGCCAGGACTCCCGGCACCAGTCGCCGCCGCGCGCCTAGCCGCAACGATTCGAACGCGCAGCCGCTGTCGGCGATCTGGGCGGCGAGCTCGGCTTCCATTTCCGCCGAATTGCCCAGGATGGGCGCATCGCAGAAGGCGACGATGGTGCCGCGCGCGCCTCGCGCCGCGAACGCGGCGTTGAGGTTGGTCACCAGGATCTCGGCCCCGCCGGAGGTCAGGCTGGTGATGATCGAGCTGACCCGCAGCGGCCGGGCGGGGATGACCTTGCGGTCGAACTCGGTGGCGGGCGCCTGTGCGGTCATGGCTCGGCCTCGTGGGAGGAAACGGTTGCAGCTTTCGCCCGGTCCGCCCGTTCGGCCTTGCGCAAGCCGCGCCAGAAGGCGGTGTCGAGCAGGATCAGGTTGGCAACCCCGAAGGCGATATGCGCGTAGTTGGCGCCCAGGGCACCGAACTGGGGTATGAGCACGAAGGCGGCGGCGAAAAAGGCGGCGGCGGAGACGAAGCTGGTGACCAGCACGAAGGTCGGCCGGTTCATCGCCAGCAAGGCGGCACGGGCGGGTGTCGTGTGAAGGGTCAGGAGCACGGCCATCAGCTGGACCAGCAGCAGTTCATAACTGTCGGAAAAGCCCGGTCCGAACACCAGCTCGATCGCGGGTTTGCCGATCAGCCAGCAGGCACCCAGCGCGCCCAGCGCGATCGCCGCCAGCGTGAGTTGCAGCATCGAGACGAGCTGGCCCATCTTGCCCGGCCCGACCTTGCTCCACAGACGGGCGAGGTCGGGGTAGATCACCGTCTGGATCATGTCCCCGGCGGTCTGTGCCACGCGCGCGATGCGGCGGGAAAGGTAGTAGAGCCCCGCCGCGCCCGGCCCGGCGAAAGTGCTGACCAGCAGCGTGTCCATCTCGTGCGTCATCGTGCGCAGGGTGGAAGACAGGTTGGTCGATATGGCGAACCGCATGAAGCCCGGGAACCGCCCGGTCAGGTTGCGGCGGTCGGCCTTGAGCGGGCTGGGCACGCCGGTGTCGGAAAGGGCGCGGAAGCCCAGCAGGTTGAACAGCGCCGAGTCGAAAATCTGGCTTACCGTCCAGACCAGCACGAACCACACCAGGTCGGCGTCGAGTATGTAGAGCAGCACCGACAGGAAGAAGCGGGCCACGAACGAGGCCAGCTGAACATAGGCGAGCGTGCGGAACCTGCCCGAAAGGCGCAGCGCCGCACTGGACATGCCGCGCGGGTTGCAGGCGATGGCGCAGGCGTAGATCGCCACGAGATCGATATTGCCCCGGCCCAGGCCGATCAGGTCGCCCGCCAGCCAGCCCACCACCACGGTCATCACCGCGGCGACCAGTGCGCTGCCGACGTCCAGCAGCAGGCCGTAGGCATAGAGCGACGATATCCGGCCCATGTCTCCCGTCTCTTCCTCCGCCGCGACGAAGCGCACCAGCGGCTGCCACGATTCAAAACGGATCAGCCTTTCGCAGACGCGCCCGATCGACAGGATGATGGCGAGGATGCCGAACTGTTCCTGCCCCAGCGAACGGGTGGCGATGGCGAGGCTCGCCATCATGATCATCACCCCGCCGAAATTGCCGGACAGCAAATGGCCGATGCTGGCCAGGTGCGGCCTGAGCATCTCGACCCCGCCCCGGCGCGCACGCAGGCGTTCGGCAAGGGATGTGTGGCGGCGACCCAGGACCTTGCTGGCCGTGGCGTCGCCGGCGCTTTCGGTTGAGGTCATCCTGCTTCCGAGGTCCGTTCTGTTTCTAGGGTCCGATCGCGCCCGTTCCATGAAGGGCGTCGCGCGGAAATGAAGGAGGCGGCGGCGCCGGCCGTGGCAAGCGCGAACATCAGCATCACCGGCCCGTTCCACATCCGCGCGAACATGTGCGGCAGCGACATCGCGTAGAGGAAGAACACGCCGAGGATGGCGAGGGCCGAGACCCCGTCGGTGCGACTTCGCCCGGCGATGAAGGCGCCGTGGACGAACATCGCGGCGAACATCAGGCTCAGCCCCAGGAACGAGACGATGCCGCCTTCGTTCAGCACCAGCAGGTAGAGCTGGTGCACCGGCATGCCGTAGACGCTGGCCTTGCGGTAGCCGTCGCTGCCCAGGCCGATCAGCAGGTTGTCGCTGGACATCTGCCAGGCCTCCTGGATCAGCACCGAGCGGCCGACGAAAGTGCCGGCCTTGGTCGGATCGCCCGAGACCACCGCTTCGCCCACGCGCTGTTCGAACACCGCCGGCACCGGCCCGCCGAGGCCCACGTAGGCAGCAACCACCAGGACCACGGGCAGGGCGATGGTGATCACCGTGCGGATACGGGAGAGCGCCAGCACGAAGCCGATCGCCAGGATCGTGCAGGAGAAGGCGGTGAAGCTGGCGGAATAGACCATCCCGGCGACGATCACGAGCGCCAGCGGCACCGCAGTGACCGGGCGCAGGCGCTTCTCGATCACCGCATGGAGCAGGAAGATCAGTGCGAAGACGCAGACCGCGCCATTGGAATTGGGTTCTCCGGTGAAGGCGCCGAGGCGGCCGTTCCCGGTGACCACGTACTTGTTGACGTACTGGTTGATCATGTCGCGGCTGAACAGGTTGACCAGCGCGATGCCCACCGCCTGCGATACCGCCACGCCCCAGACGTAGGCGTTCGCCGCCTTGCGCAGCGTGGCCAGCGAACAGTTGGCCAGGACCATCGGGATCAGCAGCAGCGCGAAGGCATATTGCCCGGCGACCACCGGCCAGCGGGCGAAGTCTCCGTGCATCGTCGAGCCCACCAGCATTCCGCCCAGCAGCATCACCAGTCCGCCGACCCACAGCACCGACATGCGCCCCATCATCCTGGCGTTCAGCCCGCGCGAAACGAGCATGAGCAGGATGCAGACGATCAGGATGATGTCCGACATCGTCAGGTTGAACGCGGGAATGCGCCCGACCTGCCACCAGCTCAGGAAGAAGGCGGCGGCGGGCAGCAGGAAGCCGATGGCTCTATCGTAGGGCGACTCGGGCGCGCGAACGGCCCGATAGGTGCCCGGCATCCTGAACGGACCCCGCAGGATGTCCGGTCTGGGTGTCCCCCCGTCGGGAAGCTGGGTGAGGATAGCGGCCATGGCGGGATCATGGGCAGGGCCTCGGCCCAAGGCAAAGGCCAGTCCGGACGAGAGAGGGGCGCATAGATGGTAGCGCAAAAGGGGGAGGGCAGGCGCCCTGCTAAGTCCAATTGGTAACTTGTGCACACGCAGGTGGAGGGTCACGTTCCGTTTCTGCATGGCTCTGCGCGGGCACGCGGGTGATCGCCATTTCTACCCGGCCGATCCGCAAGTTCCGAAAAAGGACGGTGTCGAAAGATTTAAGCCCCGAACCCCGACAGGAGAATCGGCATGACTGCGGCAAGATCTTCCAAGAAGTTCACGTTCCGGACGATCCTGGCGCTCGCGGCTTTGGGACTGTCCATCGGGGCGGTCCTGCTTGGCCTGGCCGGAAGCGTCAGCGAGAAAGTGATGGCCGCGGCTCCGGTGGTGAAGGTACCCGCCGGAAAGAAGTCCTTTCCCGCCGCCGTGGGCTATGGCGCCACCAGTGTGGGCGGGCGCGGGGGCCGGATCATCTACGTCACCACCCTGGCCGATTCCGGCACCGGTTCGTATCGCGCCTGCGTGACCGCCAGCGGCCCGCGCGTCTGCGTGTTCCGGGTCAGCGGCGTGATCCGCTTCACCCAGCGGCCGCCCTGGATCATGACGCCCTACCTTACCATCGCCGGCCAGACCGCGCCCGGCGGCGGCATCACCCTGGCCCATGGGGGCGGCAGGAACGGCCTGACGCCGCTGGTCATCAAGAACACCCACGACGTGGTGGTACGCGGCATCCGCGTGCGCAACGACCGCATCGGCGGCAATCGCGAGGCCGAGGACAGCATCACTATCGAAAAGAGCAGCCGCGTGGTGATCGACCATGTCAGCGCCTCCTGGGCGCGCGACGAGCTGATCAACGGCTATGACGACAACGACGAGATCACGATCAGCAATTCTATCTTCGCCTGGGGCATTCCCAAGCACGACAAGTGCGCGCTGCTCGCCAGCGATCCGGTGGACAAGCAGAAGCTCAGCTTCATCGGAAACCTCTGCGCCCACAACGGCGACCGCAACCCGGACATCAACTTCCCCAAGGGCTCCTGCGTGGAAGTGATCAACAACGTGCTCTACAACGCCGCCTCGGAATTCGCCGAAGTCTGGGAAAGCTATGGCGGCAGCCCGGTCTCGATCGTCGGCAACAGCTTCATCGCCGGCAAGAACACGACCGCGATGAGCCGCGGCGTGGCGCGCGAGACGCAGGGGTCGACGGGCACCGCATCGATCTACCTCTGGGACAATGCCTTCGACGGCAACTTCAAGCACGTTAGCCCGGAAGTGGTGCCTGCCCAGATCCAGCAGGCGCCTTGCCCCCTGACCGTGCAGCCGATGAGCGCCTCGGCCGCCTATGACGCCGTGCTCGCCCGCGCCGGCGCCTTCCCCCGCGACCCCATCGACAAGGCGGCGGTGGCGGATGTGAAGAGCCGCACCGGGCGGATCGGGGAGCCGGTGCCCGCGCTTCCGGTTCCGGCCAGCGGCACGCCTTATGCCGACGACGACAAGGACGGCATGGACGATGCCTGGGAGCGGGCCAACGGTCTCGATCCCACCCGCAACGACGCCTGGGCCGACCGGAACGGCAACGGGATCGAGAACATAGAGGAATTCCTCACCTATCGTGAGAAGGGGTTCGGTCTTTGAACAGTATCGCTGCGCCGCTGGCGCCCGGTTTCGAGCGAAGCGGCAGCGATGCCGTTTCCTCCACGCGTGCCTTGCGCATCTGCTTTCCCTTCGCCGGGGATGAACTGGGCGGCAGCCATGTGTCCGCGCGCGGACTGATGGAGGGGCTCGATCCGGCACGCTATCGGCTGCTGGTCGTTCCCGAGGTGCCTGAGGGCACGATAGCCGATTTCTTCTCCGCCTTCGCGCAAGGCGGCGATCCCGCAAGGCCGAGCCGTTCCTTCGTTCCGGGCGCGCGCTTCGGTATCGGCAAGGTGCTGCGCACGCTTGCCGGCGTTCCGCGCCGCGCCCGCTTCCTGCGTGAAAACGCTATCGATGTGGTGCACAGCAACGACGGGCGCAGTCATGCCAGCTGGGCGCTGGCGGCGCGGCTGGCGGGCGCGCGGCTGGTCTGGCATCATCGCGGCGATCCCGACGCGCGGGGCCTGCGCTTCGTGGCCCCGCTACTGGCGAACCGGATCTTCACCGTTTCGCGCTTTTCGCTGCCGCAGGGCTCCGGCAAGGCGGCCAGGGCGGCGCAAGTGGTCTACAGCCCGTTCGACACCAGCGTCACCGCCGACTGGGCGAAGATGCGGCGCACCCTGGTCGAGGAACTCGGCTGCGCCGAGGATGCGGTGATCTGCGGCTGGTTCGGCAATTTCGTGCAGCGCAAGCGTCCGCTCGAATTCGTCGATGCGGTGGAGCGGCTGGGTGCCTTGCTCGACAAGCCGGTGGTCGGCCTGATGTTCGGAGATCCCCGCAACACCGAAGTGGGCGACGCGCTGCCGGAACGGATCGCACAGGTCTCCGGAAACGCCCGGGTCCACATGATGGGCTATCGCAGCCCCGGCCACGAATGGCTGGCGGGCTGCGATCTGCTGCTGGTGCCCGCCGCGCGCGAGCCGCTCGGCCGCACGCTGGTCGAAGCCATGCTGGTGGGCACGCCGGTGGTCGCCACCGATTCGGGCGGCAATCCGGAAGCGCTGGAGGGCGGCTGCGGCGTTCTCTGCACGCTAGACGATCCTCTGGCGATGGCGCGCGCGGCGGCCGACCTGCTGGCCGATCCCGAACGACTCGAAGAGATGCGCACTCGTGCGAAGGAAGCAGCCCGCCGCCGCTTCTCGCGCGAGAACCATATCCGTCAGGTGACGGCGGCCTACGACGAACTCGCGCTCTAGTTTGGAAAATGCCCGAGGGGCATTTTCGATGCTGTACCGGCCCACGCCCCCACCCGACCTCCCATTCAGGATACTCTCGTGGGAGGTCGGGTGGGGGCGTGGGCCGGTGCAGCGAAATTCGCTTAACGCGTATTTCCAAACACACGGAACTTCGTTTCCACGAGGATTAGCCTCTCTCGCCCGAGTATTCACCTGATAACCCTTAATAACCAAGGCATTCGGCCGGTCTTTCGGTCAACTTGTGGTCCACGGTTCCGCTGAGGATCGCGCCCCTATCGAAGGGATCGCGAACGCCGGGCGGGTTCATTTTTCGAGGGAGGGCAAACCCAATGACTCACGGTCCTGCAAGCCTGCTCCGGCTCCGGCCGCTCATGGCGGTGCCGCTGGCGCTGTCGCTCATTTCGACTTCGATGCTGGGCGCCTGTTCGTCGCCCACGGCATCGTTGCCCACGCTCGCGTCCGCTCCGGCAGGCAACTACCGGGTGGGCGCGGGCGACAAGCTCCACATCGTGGTGCAGGACCTGCAAAGCGCCAACGGTGACTACATCGTCGAAGACAGCGGCGCGATCTCGCTTCCCTATATCAAGCAGGTCACCGTTGCCGGTCTCACCTATCGCGAGATCGAGCAGGGCATCGCCGCCTCGCTGCTGCGCCAGGGGATCATGACCGGCGACCCGGTGGTCAACGTCGGCCCGGTGGAGCTACGGCCCTTCTACGTGGTGGGCGAGGTGAACAAGCCCGGCCAGTTCGAATACCGCCAGGGCATGACCGTGCTTGCGGCGATCTCGGCGGCGGGCGGCTACACCTATCGCGCCAAGACCGGCAAGGTGGCGGTGACCCGCGTGGTCGACGGCAAGGACGTGACCGCCAGCGCCGACGAGTTCGCCGTGATCATGCCGGGCGACCGGATCCGCGTCTACGAGCGGTGGTTCTGAGGCCGTGCGGGGGGCAATCGCATTTGCAGCGCCACTTCCATTTCTGCTCGCGATCCCGCAGCAGGCCTGGGGCCAGGCACGCGACATCGGCTCGACCGCATCGGCGGTCTATCCCAACGACAGGGAGTATCGGCAACTGCCGATGCGTCTCGGCTCGCTCAACGTCAGCCTCGGCGGCGAGGCGCGGGTGGAGTATGACACCAACGTCTACGCCACCCCCAGCAACGCGCGCGACGACGTCCACCTGGAACTGACACCGGAGCTTCAGGTCGACACCGGCCCTGGTACTTTCACCGGCCAGGCCCACGCCTCGGCCACGATGCGCCGTTTCGCCAATCTCAAGACCGAGAACACCGAGGCGTGGTCGCTCGACGGCACCTTGCGCTGGTCTCCGGCGGTGACGACCTCGTTCGTCGGCCGCGCGTTCTGGAATCGCACGGTCGAGGAACGCGGCAGCCCGGAATCGCGGCAGGATCCCAATTCCGGCCCGCGTGAGATCGACAGCATCGGTACCGATTTGCGCTTCCGCCACATGACGCGGCGCCTGTTGTTCGATCTCCAGGGCAACTTCACCAAGTTCGATGCCGTCTCCCGCGCCGACGACAACCGCGACTTCAACGGCATGAACGGCGTGGCGACGGTGGGCTGGCGTGTCACCGGGATCACTTTCGTCACCGCCAGCGCCTTCGTCGCGCGGCGCGACTTCCGCCTGGAATACACGCCCACCGGGGAGAAGCGGAACACCACCACCTGGGGTGGCCGCGTGGGCGTGGAGTTCGAACCGGGCGGGGTGCTTCAGGGCAACCTTTCTGCGGGCGTCTTCCGCTTCAGCCCGGACGAGAAGACGGTGCCCGGCCGCACCGGCCTGTCCGTCTCGGGCAGCCTGACCTACCGGCCGAAACAGCGCACCGCGATCATGCTCGACGCCTTCAACGGCGATGTCGCGACCTTCCGCAGCGGCGCGCAAGGGCGTACCGACACGACGCTCAAGCTCTCCGTGCAGCAGGAAATCCGCCACAATCTGTTCGCCACCGTGGCGGCGGGCTACCGGCGCACGCGCTATGTCGGAACCGGCGTCAAGGAGCAGACCCCGACCCTCCAGGGCGAAGTGGAATACATCGTCTCGCGCAACATGTCGGTGGCGGGCTACGCCACCTTCGGCAAGCGCAACAGCGACGACGCATCGCAGGAGTTCGACCGCCTCAAGCTGGGCGCCTCCTTCCGCCTGCGGTTCTAGGACGGATCGCCATTCGGCCCCGCCCGGGCCTTGCCGCCCTTCTCCTACGGGAGACAGGGCGGCAAGGTCCCCCCCCCCGAGACTTCCTGCCGCATAACTCAGTAGTAAACCCGATGGCCCGCGCCCGCCACGACGGTAGCTTTGCCGCTCCAGCCTGCCTGTAGTCTGAGCGGAGTATCTGAGATGCCCAATGGAAAGCCCAATATCCTCGTCATCTGGGGTGACGATATCGGCATGTGGAATGTCGGTGCCTATACCCACGGCATGATGGGCGATACGCCGAACATCGACCGGATCGCGAAGGAAGGCATGATCTTCACCGATCATTACGGACAGCCCAGCTGCACGGCAGGCCGCGCCGCGTTCATCACTGGCCAGATGCCGGTCCGCACGGGCATGACCACCATCGGCATTCCGGGTTCTCCTCGAGGAATCCAGAAGGAAGATCCCACCCTTGCCGAAGTGCTCAAGGTGGCCGGCTACAAGACCGGCCAGTTCGGCAAGAACCACCTAGGCGATCGCAACGAATTCCTCCCCACCGTCCACGGTTTCGACGAGTGGTTCGGCAACCTCTACCACCTCAATGCCGAGGAAGAGCCCGAGGAACTGGACTATCCGGGCCAGAAGGATCCCGAATACAAGAAGAAGTATGGCCCGCGCGGTGTCTTCCATGCCTGGGCGACCGACACCCATGACGATACCGATGACGGCGTCTTCGGCGTTCGCGGCAAGCAGAAGCTGGAGAACACCGGCCCGCTGACTCGCAAGCGCATGGAAACCTTCGACGGCGAAGTGCTCGACAAGACCATCGACTGGCTGGACCGCAACAAGGAAGGCCCGTTCTTCTGCTGGTTCAACACCACCGCCATCCACATCTTCTCGCACCCCCAGGAGAAGTACAAGCAGATGGCCGTGGACGAGGGCCGCGCCGAGGAAGACGTGGTGCGCGCCAAGATGATCGAGCATGACGAACAGATCGGCGTCCTGCTCAAGTGGCTCGACGACAACAACCTCGCGGACGACACCATCGTCGTCTACTCGACCGACAACGGCAACGAGATGATGCTCTGGCCTGACGGCGGCTATGCCCCGTTCCGTGGCGAGAAGGGCACCACCTGGGAAGGCGGCGTGCGCGTGCCGATGCTGGCGCGCTGGCCCGGCAAGATTCCGGCGGGCAGCAAGAGCAACGGGCTCCAGAATCACGAGGACGTCTACGTCACCCTCGCATCCGCAGCGGGCCTGGGCGATATCAAGGACAAGCTGCTGGAAGGCACCAAGCTGACCGGCGAGCTGACCTACAAGGTCCACCTCGATGGCTTCGACCAGCTCGACGTCTGGACCGGCAAGACCGACAAGTCGCCGCGCAAGGCCTATTACTATTATGACGAAACCGAACTGACCGCCGTGCGCGTGGGCAACTGGAAGATGCACATCGGCGTGAAGAAGGAAGGCTCGTGGTGGAACGCCAAGAGCTACCCCTCGGTGCCGTACATCTTCAACCTGCGCATGGACCCGATGGAGAAGATGGACCCGGAAAGTCACGAATGGGGCTACATCGGGCGCAAGTTCTTCGCCTCGAAGCTCTGGGCGCCAACGGCTGCGACGCCATACCTGGCAGCGCATCTCAAGAGCCTGCAGGCCTATCCGCCGCGACAGGCGGCCGATACCCTGAGCATGCACAAGGCTCTGGAGTCTGCCATGGCCAAGCTCGACAATCCGGGCGCCAGCAGCAACTGACCGGTACGATCGTTTCCGTCGGGGAAGGGCGGGCGTCACGCGCCTGCCCTTTCTTTCGTTCGGCCGTTCATCTCGTGCGGACCTGAAAGCCGCCCGGCGAGGGGCGGCCCCTCCGGGCCTTCCGATTTTCTTGACCACCCGCGCGAATTTTCCTATGGGCGCCCATCTCCTGCGGGTGTTCCTGCAGGAAACGACATAGAGCTGAACATTGTCATGTCGGCATTTTCGGGGCTTTTCCGCAGTCTGGCTGTGCGAAAAGTCGTTTCGAAACTCTCTTCCGCGAATCGCGGGGAGGCGTTTTCCGGGAAGGGCGCATGGCAAAGTAATCCGGTGAATTCTGCCGGGTGGAGTGTTTTTCGGCTCACGTTCGACGGTCGCGAAGTGCGGGCCGCCAGTCGCCAACGGTTTAGGCCGGGCACATTGGCAGGTCAGGGCAATCCGGCGGTTCGGCGTGATCTCTCGAAATTCTTTCCTCCTCCTCTCAGATGCTCCGGGCTCCCTGTCGGACTGCCCCTCGGGGTGCGAAGGGTTCGCGCCGGTGCCGCCTGTTTCAAACAGGAATACGCTCCGGTCCGGATCCATCGCACTCCCATTTGAAAGAAGAGTATAGATGCCCACTATCAACCAGCTGATCCGCAAGGGTCGCGAGCCGCAGAAGGCCAAGTCGAAGGTTCCTGCGATGGAGCAGAACCCGCAGAAGCGCGGCGTTTGCACCCGCGTGTACACCACGACCCCGAAGAAGCCGAACTCGGCTCTCCGCAAGGTCGCCAAGGTGCGCCTGACCAACAGCCGCGAAGTCATCTCGTACATCCCGGGTGAAGGCCACAACCTGCAGGAGCACTCGGTCGTGCTCATCCGCGGCGGCCGCGTCCGCGACCTTCCCGGCGTGCGCTACCACATCCTGCGCGGCGTGCTCGACACGCAGGGCGTCAAGGATCGCAAGCAGTCGCGCTCGAAGTACGGCGCCAAGCGTCCGAAGTAAGCCGGCCCGCGGGGCTTCGCGCCTCGCACGGTAGAAGATTTACCGGCCGGTGATGCTCACGCTCCCGCCAGAAAGCACAAGGAATATCAACGATGTCACGTCGTCGTCGTCCCGAGAAGCGGATTATCCTGCCCGATCCCAAGTTCGGGGATCTCATCCTGTCGAAGTTCATGAACAACCTCATGTACGACGGCAAGAAGTCGGTCGCTGAAGCGATCGTCTATGGTGCCATGGAAACCATGGAAACCCGCGCCAAGTCCAACCCGGTCCAGCTGTTCCACGACGCTCTCAACAACGTCGCGCCGCAGATCGAAGTCCGCAGCCGCCGCGTCGGCGGTGCGACCTACCAGGTTCCGGTCGAAGTCCGTCCGGAGCGTGCCCAGGCTCTCGCCATCCGCTGGCTGATCACCGCAGCCCGCAACCGTCCCGAGACCACCATGTCGGCGCGTCTCTCGGGCGAGCTGCTCGACGCTGCCAACAACCGCGGCAATGCCGTGAAGAAGCGCGAAGACACGCACCGCATGGCGGACGCGAACCGCGCCTTCTCGCACTACCGCTGGTAATGCGTGGTGTCGTCCGGCTGGCCCCCTTTGCGGGAAGTCATCCGGGCGTCACACTTTTATTTCAGGGGGCGAGGTCTTATCTGAAGGCCGCCTCGCTCCCGAAACACTCCTGGTAAGGAAATCACCATGGCACGCAGCCATCCGCTCAATATGTACCGTAACATCGGTATTATGGCGCACATCGACGCCGGCAAGACCACCACGACCGAGCGTATCCTCTACTACACCGGCAAGTCCTACAAGATCGGCGAAGTCCACGACGGCGCTGCTACCATGGACTGGATGGAGCAGGAGCAGGAACGCGGCATCACCATCACCTCGGCTGCGACCACCTGCTTCTGGACGTCCGAGGGCCAGGAATACCGCATCAACATCATCGACACCCCCGGGCACGTCGACTTCACCATCGAAGTCGAACGCTCGCTGCGCGTGCTCGACGGTGCGGTCGCGTGCTTCGACGGCGTTGCCGGCGTTGAGCCCCAGTCGGAAACCGTGTGGCGCCAGGCTGACAAGTACGGCGTTCCGCGCATGTGCTTCATCAACAAGCTCGACCGTACCGGTGCGAACTTCAAGTACTGCGTGCAGTCGATCATCGACCGCCTCGGTGCGACGCCCGCCGTGCTCTACATTCCGATCGGCCTCGAAGCCGATCTGAAGGGCCTGGTCGACCTGGTTCACAACCGCGCGATCGTCTGGAAGGACGAATCGCTCGGCGCCGAATTCTTCTACGAAGAAATCCCGGCCGAGCTGGCTGACGAAGCCGCCGAGTACCGCACCAAGCTCATCGAACTCGCCGTCGAGCAGGACGACGAAGCGATGGAAGCCTACCTCGAAGGCAATGAGCCGGACGTCGCCACGCTCAAGAAGCTGATCCGCAAGGGTACGCTGGGTCATGCGTTCGTGCCGGTCGTCTGCGGTTCGGCGTTCAAGAACAAGGGCGTTCAGCCCCTGCTCGACGCCGTCGTCGACTACCTGCCTTCGCCGCTCGACATCGAAGACGTCCAGGGCGTCAAGGTCGACAGCGACGAGGCCGACAGCCGTCCGCCGGAAGACAGCGCGCCGTTCTCGGCTCTCGCGTTCAAGGTCATGAACGACCCGTTCGTCGGTTCGCTCACCTTCTGCCGCATCTACTCGGGTACGCTCTCGAAGGGCTCGTACCTGAACTCGGTGAAGGGCAAGAAGGAAAAGGTCGGCCGCATTCTCGAAATGCACGCCAACGACCGTAAGGACATCGAAGAAGCCTTCGCGGGCGACATCGTTGCTCTTGCCGGCATGAAGGAAACCACCACGGGCGACACGCTCTGCTCCGAAAAGGCGCCGATCGTTCTCGAACGCATGGAATTCCCCGAGCCGGTCATCGAACTGTCGGTGGAACCGAAGACCAAGGCCGACCAGGAGAAGATGGGCGTCGCGCTCAACCGTCTCTCGGCCGAGGATCCCTCGTTCCGCGTCACCACCGATCACGAATCGGGACAGACGATCATCAAGGGCATGGGCGAACTTCACCTGGACATCATCGTCGACCGCATGCGTCGCGAGTTCAAGGTCGAAGCCAACGTCGGTGCTCCGCAGGTCGCCTATCGCGAATACCTCGCCAAGCCTGTCGATGTGGACTACACCCACAAGAAGCAGTCGGGCGGTACCGGTCAGTTCGGTCGCGTGAAGATCAAGGTCACGCCGGGCGAGCGCGGTGCGGGCATCACCTTCAAGGACGAGATCAAGGGCGGTAACATTCCGAAGGAATATATCCCCGCGATCGAAAAGGGCATGCGCGAAACCGCTGCCTCGGGCTCGCTGGTCGGCTTCCCGATCATCGACTTCGACATCGTCCTCTACGACGGTGCCTACCACGACGTCGACTCGTCGGCCCTGGCCTTCGAAATCGCCGGTCGCGGTGCCATGCGTGAAGTCGCGCAGAAGTCCGGCATCAAGCTGCTCGAGCCGATCATGAAGGTCGAAGTCGTCACCCCCGAGGAATACCTCGGCGACGTCATCGGCGACATGAACAGCCGTCGTGGCCAGATCCAGGGCACCGACAGCCGCGGCAATGCCCAGGTCGTCGAAGCCATGGTTCCGCTGGCGAACATGTTCGGCTACGTGAACCAGCTCCGCTCGTTCACCCAGGGTCGTGCAAACTACTCGATGTTCTTCTCCCACTATGACGAAGTCCCGGCGAACGTCGCGGCTGAGGTCAAGGAGAAGCTTGCCTAAACGGCAAGATCATTCTAGGGGCGGCGCCTGTTTCGGCGGGCGCTGCCTCACATTCCCGCAGATTACAATTCAAGCAAAGAAGGTTTGAAAATGGCGAAGGCAAAATTCGAGCGGAACAAGCCGCACTGCAACATCGGCACCATCGGTCACGTTGACCATGGCAAGACCACCCTTACGGCTGCCATCACCAAGGTCATGGCCGAGGCATTCGGCGGCGAAGCCGTTGACTTCTCGAACATCGACAAGGCTCCGGAAGAGCGCGAGCGCGGCATCACCATCTCGACCGCACACGTCGAGTACGAGACCGACGCCCGTCACTACGCGCACGTCGACTGCCCGGGTCACGCTGACTACGTGAAGAACATGATCACCGGTGCTGCCCAGATGGACGGCGCTATCCTGGTCGTGAACGCTGCTGACGGCCCGATGCCGCAGACCCGCGAACACATCCTGCTCGCTCGCCAGGTCGGCGTGCCGCAGCTGGTCGTGTACATGAACAAGGTCGACCAGGTCGATGACGAAGAGCTCCTCGAGCTCGTCGAACTCGAAGTGCGCGAACTGCTCTCGTCGTACGACTTCGATGGCGACAACATCCCCGTCGTCAAGGGTTCGGCTCTGGCCGCTCTCGAAGGCCGTGACGACAACATCGGCAAGGAATCGATCCTGGCTCTGATGAAGGCCGTTGACGACTTCATCCCGCAGCCCCCGCGTCCCACCGACAAGTCGTTCCTGATGCCCGTCGAAGACGTGTTCTCGATCTCGGGTCGTGGTACGGTTGTGACCGGCCGCGTCGAAACCGGCATCGTCAAGGTCGGTGAAGAAGTCGAAGTCGTCGGTATCCGCGACACGCAGAAGACCACCGTCACCGGCGTCGAAATGTTCCGCAAGCTGCTCGACCAGGGTGAAGCCGGCGACAACATCGGCGCGCTGGTTCGTGGCCTGAAGCGTGAAGACGTCGAGCGTGGCCAGGTTCTCGCCAAGCCGGGCACCGTGACCCCGCACACCGAGTTCTCGGCTGAAGTCTACGTTCTGTCGAAGGACGAAGGCGGCCGTCACACGCCGTTCTTCGCGAACTACCGTCCGCAGTTCTACTTCCGCACCACCGACGTGACCGGCGAAGTGATCCTCCCC
>NZ_DAMDBA010000011.1:41702-61117 GCF_032093395.1 Novosphingobium sp. | reverse complement strand
ATGCCGGGCGACAACGTGTCGCTCTCGGTCAAGCTGATCGCTCCGATCGCCATGGACGAAGGTCTCCGCTTCGCAATCCGCGAAGGCGGCCGCACCGTCGGTTCGGGCGTCGTTGCCAAGATCACGAAGTAATTCGTAGATCTTCAGCTTCGGCTAAGTGATTGGCCCGGTGTCTCGAAAGAGACGCCGGGCTTTTCGCGTTTATGGAGGCCGGGCCAGGGGAAGGGGCAGGCGGGCGCCGTTACCGCGCCCGCAGTTCGCCCTGCGCGATCTTCCATGCATCAGAGCCCTTGGGTGCTTCGGGAATGGATGCGAGGTCGATGTAGTAGACGGGGTCCGGCACGCGGCCGAATGGTATGGTGATGCAGGGACCGAGGCAGCCGGGCAGGTTCCAGAGGTCCGGCGGATAGGCCGCGCCGGTGCGCGTGCTTTCGTCCACGCTTTTCGATGGCGGGACGCGCTGGTTGGTGCCGTCGCCGCCGTGGGAGCAGACGACGATCGTGCCATCGTTACCGCCATTGCTGGAGCGGGCGGCATCACGGCAGGCGTCGTCCACGTCGCCACCCCCGGCGTCGGGCATGGCGGCGTGGGCGGTGAGCACGTCGGTGTCGTCGAGATCGATCGGGAGCCTCGTTCCGCCGGGCTCGGTAGCGGGACCGCCGGCTGCGGCTGCGGCTGCGGCGGCACCTGGCGTCAGGCATGCGAGAGTCAGCGCGGCAAGCACGCTGGAAATTGTCGTGGAGATGGAGGACATTGAAGCGGCTTCTGTTAGGCGTCGCCATGCCAAGGTAAGATGCGGATCGGGTGGAGGGAAGGGCGGATGCGACGAACCGCGCCTTCTGCTTCCCGAAAGCCTGCCGAATATCGTGAAATCAGCGCTTGCCCGACTCGCCTTCGCCGTGTAGGGGCGCGGTTCGAATTTGACGGGACTTCTGGTCCTATGGCTCTTTCTCATCGGTAGTAGGTAATGGAAGCTCAGAACATCCGTATCCGCCTCAAGGCGTTTGACCATCGCGTGCTCGACCAGGCCACTGGCGAAATCGCTGACACGGCTCGCCGCACCGGCGCTCTGATTCGTGGGCCCATTCCCCTGCCGACGAAGATCGAGAAGTTCACGGTCAACCGTGGTCCGCACATCGACAAGAAGTCGCGTGAGCAGTTCGAGGTCCGCACCTACAAGCGCCTGCTTGACATCGTGCAGCCGAACGCAGCTACCGTCGACGCTCTGATGAAGCTCGACCTGGCTGCCGGCGTGAACGTCGAGATCAAGCTGGCCTGAGCCGGTTTTACGGGGCTGCCATCGGCGGCCCCGACAGTCTTTTGATCGGACTTTAAACGATCGGTGAAATTCGGATCCTCGGATCCAAATTACCTTGTCGGCCATGAAGCCGGCTTTGCGAACGGAAGTTCGCAGAGACAGCGCCCCAAGCGGAGGACCGCAAGGGGACACAAGGGATACCTCCGTCGCTTCCTTCGGGGATCGGCGGGAATGCGTCCCCCGTCTCGTTTCCGCGGTCCATAGTGGGCTTGCAGGGAACACCTGACCCGGACGGGGTTCGTATCATAACAGGGTTGGACACGCGTACGAGGGATGGTCCTGCGTACGCCTCTGTAAGGAGAAAGGTCATGCGTACAGGCGTGATCGCCAAGAAAGTCGGGATGACCCGCCTGTTCCAGGAGGACGGTCGCCACGTGCCCGTCACTGTCCTGGCACTTGAAGACTGTCAGGTGGTTTCGGTTCGTACTGCTGATCGTGACGGCTACGTCGCGGTTCAGCTCGGTGCGGGCGAAGCAAAGCAGAAGAACGTTGCCAAGCCGCAGCGCGAACACTTCGCCAAGGCTCAGGTTCCCCTCAAGATGCGCGTCGCGGAATTCCGCGTCGCCGACGACGCCCTTCTGGAAGTCGGCGCCACGATCGCTGCCTCGCACTTCGTGCCTGGCCAGCTGGTCGACGTAGGCGGCCACACCCAGGGCAAGGGCTTCCAGGGTGCCATGAAGCGCTGGGGCTTCGGCGGTATGCGCGCCACCCACGGTGTTTCGATCTCGCACCGTGCGCACGGTTCGACGGGTAACCGTCAGGATCCGGGCAAGGTGTTCAAGAACAAGAAGATGGCCGGCCACATGGGCGACCGTCAGCGCACCCAGCAGAACCTCGAAGTCGTCCGCGTGGACGACGAGCGTGGCCTGATCTTCGTCAAGGGCTCGGTCCCCGGTTCGAAGAACGCCTGGCTCACCGTTTCGGACGCCGTCAAGGTCGACCGTCACGCCGAGGCTCCGTACCCGGCCGGCATCAAGTCGGTTGCCAACACCAATGATACGGCCGCTGCCGTGACCCCGGCTGAAGCCGCGGCTCCCGAAGCGACCGAAGGCCAGGAGGGCTAATCATGAAGGTTCAGGTCCTCAATATCGACGGTTCGGCTGCCAACGCCGACATCGAGCTTTCGGACGACGTGTTCGGCCTCGAGCCGCGCGCGGACATCCTGCACCGCGTCGTCACCTGGCAGCTCGAAAACCGTCGCGGTATCGCCCGCGCGACCCGCGAGCGCTCGGAAGTCGCCCGTACCGGCAAGAAGTTCGGTCGCCAGAAGGGCGGCGGTACTGCTCGTCACGGCGATCGTGCTGCTCCGGTGTTCATCGGCGGTGGTAAGGCTCACGGTGCCCGTCGCCGCGAGTTCAACATCTCGCTGAACAAGAAGATCCGTGCACTCGGTCTGAAGATGGCTCTCTCGGCCAAGGCCCAGAACGGCCTTGTCATCGTCGACTCGCTCGACGTTGCCGACGCCAAGACCAAGTCGCTTGCCGGCCAGCTCGCCAAGGCGAACTTCGGCAAGAAGGTTCTCGTCATGGACGGTGAGCAGGTCAACGAGGGCTTCGCCCTGGCTGCCCGCAACATCATCGGTGTCAACGTGCTCCCGGCTGTCGGCGCCAATGTCTACGACATCCTGAAGCATGATACGCTGGTGTTGACGCGCGCCGCGGTCGAGAAGCTGGAGGCGCGTTTCAATGGCTAAGAGCAACGTGGATATCCGTCATTTCGACGTGATCCTGTCGCCCCACATCACCGAGAAGTCGACCCTGCTTTCCGAGCAGAACGCAGTCGTCTTCAAGGTTGCTGACAAGGCGACCAAGCCCGAGATCAAGGCCGCCGTCGAAGCTCTGTTCGACGTCAAGGTCACCGGCGTGAACACGCTGGTCGTCAAGGGCAAGACCAAGCGCTGGCGCGGTAAGGCTTACCGCCGCAGCGACGTGAAGAAGGCGATCGTCACGCTGGCCGAAGGCCAGTCGATTGACATCACCGAAGGCGCGCGGGGTTAATTCCGATGGCACTCAAGAAGTACAACCCGACCAGCCCCGCCCGCCGCGGCCTGGTCCTCGTCGACAAGTCGTCGCTCTGGAAGGGCAAGCCCCTCAAGGCGCTGACCGAAGGCAAGAGCAAGACCGGCGGCCGCAACAACAAGGGTCATGTCACCTCGCGTGGCATCGCCGGTGGTCACAAGCAGAAGTACCGCTTCATCGACTTCAAGCGTCGTAAGTGGGACATGGAAGCGACCGTGGAGCGTATCGAATACGATCCCAACCGCACCGCTTTCATCGCGCTCGTGAAGTACACCGACGGTGAACTGACCTACATCATCGCGCCGCAGCGTCTCGCCGTAGGCGACGTCGTTGTCGCCGGCGAAAAGACCGACGTGAAGCCCGGCAACGCCATGCTTCTGTCGCAGATGCCGGTCGGCACGATCTGCCACAACGTCGAGATGAAGCCCGGCAAGGGTGGTCAGATCGCCCGTTCGGCAGGCACCTACGTGCAGGTCGTCGGTCGTGACCGCGGCATGGTCATCGTTCGCCTCAACTCCGGCGAGCAGCGCTACCTGCGTGGCGACTGCATGGGCACCGTTGGCGCCGTGTCGAACCCCGACAACGCCAACCAGACCCTCGCCAAGGCCGGTCGTGGTCGTTGGCTGGGCCGTCGCCCGCTGACCCGTGGTGTTGCCAAGAACCCGGTCGACCACCCGCACGGTGGTGGTGAAGGCCGTACCTCGGGCGGCCGTCACCCGGTCACGCCGTGGGGCAAGCCGACCAAGGGCGCTCGTACCCGCAACAACAAGCAGACGGACAAGATGATCATCCGTTCGCGCCACGCCAAGAAGAAGAGGTAAGACACGATGGCACGTTCCGTCTGGAAAGGCCCCTTCGTCGACCTGTACCTTCTCAAGAAGGCCGAGGTCGCGCAGGATGCCGGTGCAAAGGCTGCTCCGATCAAGACCTGGTCGCGTCGCTCCACCATCCTTCCGCAGTTCGTTGGCCTGACCTTCCAGGCCTACAACGGACACAAGTTCATCCCTGTCTCGGTCAACGAGGACATGGTCGGCCACAAGCTCGGTGAATTCGCGCCCACGCGCACGTTCCCCGGCCACGCTGCCGACAAGAAGGGCAAGCGCTAATGAGCAAGCAGGCAGCACCCCGCCGCGTTGGCGAGAAGGAAGCTCTTGCGGTCGGCACCACCATTCGTGGTTCCGCCCAGAAGCTCAACCTCGTCGCCGCCCTGATCCGTGGCCGCAAGGCCGAGGACGCGATGAACATCCTGGCTTTCTCCAAGAAGGCGATGGCCCAGGACGCTCGCAAGATCCTCGCTTCGGCGATCGCGAATGCGGAAAACAACCACAACCTCGACGTCGACGCGCTCGTCGTCGCCGAGGCTTCGGTCGGCAAGTCGATCACCATGAAGCGTTTCCACGCTCGTGGCCGCGGCAAGTCCACCCGGATCCTCAAGCCGTTTTCGCGCCTGCGGATCGTCGTTCGCGAAGTCGAGGAGGCCTGATCCATGGGTCACAAGAGCAATCCGATCGGTCTGCGTCTGCAGATCAACCGTACCTGGGACAGCCGCTGGTTCGCGGAAGGCCGGGACTACGGCAAGCTGCTTGAGGAAGACCTCAAGATCCGCAAGTTCATCATCGAGACCGTGCCCCAGGCTGCGGTTTCGAAGGTGGTCATCGAGCGTCCGGCCAAGCTGTGCCGCATCTCGATCTACGCAGCCCGTCCCGGTGTGATCATCGGCAAGAAGGGTGCGGACATCGAGAAGCTGCGCAAGCAGCTTGCGACCATGACCGGCAGCGAAGTGAAGCTGAACATCGTCGAAATCCGCAAGCCGGAAATCGATTCGAAGCTCGTCGCCCAGGGCATTGCCGACCAGCTGGTCCGCCGCGTTGCGTTCCGCCGTGCGATGAAGCGCGCCGTTCAGTCGGCCCTTCGTCTCGGCGCCGAAGGCATCAAGATCACTTGCGGTGGTCGCCTCGGCGGTGCGGAAATCGCGCGTACCGAATGGTACCGTGAAGGCCGCGTGCCGCTTCACACCCTGCGTGCCAACATCGACTATGCCGAAGCCGAGGCGCTGACCGCCTATGGCATCATCGGCATCAAGGTCTGGATCTTCAAGGGCGAAATCCTTGGCCACGACCCGATGGCGCAGGACCGCCTGATGATGGAGGCGCAGACCTCCGGCGTGCGTCCGGCACGCGATGACCGCAGGAACTAAGAGTCATGCTGCAACCGAAGAAGACCAAGTTCCGCAAGGCCTTCAAGGGCCGGATCAAGGGTGATGCCAAGGGCGGCACCGACCTGAACTTCGGCTCGTACGGCCTCAAGGCCCTCGAGCCGGAGCGGATCACCGCCCGCCAGATCGAAGCGGCTCGCCGCGCGATCACGCGTCACATCAAGCGCCAGGGCCGTCTCTGGATCCGCGTTTTCCCCGACGTGCCGGTTTCGAAGAAGCCTGCTGAAGTCCGTCAGGGTAAGGGCAAGGGTTCGGTCGAATACTGGGCTGCCCGCGTCAAGCCGGGCCGCATCCTGTTCGAACTGGACGGCGTCGCTGGCCCCCTCGCAGCCGAGGCTTTCAGCCGCGCTGCGATGAAGCTGCCGATCAAGACCAAGGTCGTGGCTCGCCTCGGCGACACCTCGCACCTTGGCGGCGAGTAAGGAAGTCGAATCATGGCTAACAAGATCGAAGACCTTCGCGCCAAGACCGACGACCAGCTCACCGCTGACCTCGTCGATCTGAAGCGCGAGCAGTTCAACCTGCGGTTCCAGGCCGCGACCAGCCAGCTTGAGGCGCCCGCGCGCATCAAGCAGGTGCGTCGTGACATCGCCCGCATCAAGACGCTCCAGGCCGAGCGTGCGGCGCAGGCCTAAGGAGGAAACACGATGCCCAAGCGTATTCTGATCGGGACCGTCGTTTCCGACAAGACCGACAAGACCGTGACCGTGCTGGTCGAGCGCAAGGTGAAGCACCCCCTTTACGGGAAGATCATCCGTCGCTCGAAGAAGTACCACGCTCACGACGAAGACAACGCCTTCAAGACCGGCGAACGCGTCCGGATCGAGGAGACGAAGCCCTTCTCGAAGACCAAGACCTGGAAGGTTCTTGACCGTCTTCAGGCGAGCAAGGGTACGGCGCTCGAAGCCGAGGTGTAAGATTCTGACCGGCCATGTCCTTGAGGATATGGCCGGTTCGATCTGCCTCGGCCTCAGGGCCGGACAAGAGTGTTGACCTTCGCGGATGAATGCGGCAAATGGCCGCACTTCGCCCGTTGGGGCGACTCGGGCCCCTCGTGGGCCTGTCTTTTTAGGAACTGCCGGACTTGTTCCGGCAAGCCAGTTGAGAAGGACTCGGATCGATGATCCAGATGCAATCCAATCTCGACGTCGCGGACAACAGCGGCGCAAAGCGCGTCCAGTGCATCAAGGTGCTGGGTGGCTCGAAGCGTCGTTTCGCAGGCGTCGGCGACATCATCGTGGTGTCGGTTAAGGAGGCGCAGCCCCGCGCTCGCGTCAAGAAGGGCGACGTTCACCGCGCGGTGATCGTGCGTACCCGTAAGGACGTCCGTCGTACCGACGGCAGCGTCATCCGCTTCGACAGCAATGCGGCGGTGCTCATCAACAAGAACGAGGAGCCGATCGGCACCCGTATCTTTGGCCCCGTCGTGCGCGAGCTTCGCGGCAAGGGCTTCATGAAGATCATCTCGCTTGCTCCGGAGGTGCTGTAATGGCTGCCGCGAAGATCAAGAAGGGTGACTCCGTCGTCGTCCTGTCCGGCAAGGACAAGGGCCGCACCGGCACCGTGCTTCAGGTTATGCCGAAGGACGCCAAGGTCGTGGTCGAGGGCGTGAACGTCGCGACCAAGCACCGCAAGCCGACCCAGCAGAACCCGCAGGGCGGCATCGAGCGCACTCCGGCCCCGATGGCGATCAGCAAGGTTGCCGTGGCCGACAAGGACGGCAAGCCGACCCGCGTTCGCTTCGAAACCAAGGACGGCAAGAAGGTCCGCGTGGCCGTGAAGTCCGGGGAGACCATCGATGGCTGATCAGTACACTCCGCGTCTGCGCTCGAAGTACGACGCTGAAATCGCGAAGGCGATGACCGAAAAGTTCGGTTACAAGAACGTGATGGAAGTGCCGAAGATCGAGAAGATCACGCTCAACATGGGCGTCGGCGAGGCGAGCCAGGACAAGAAGAAGGTCCAGACCGCCGCTGCCGAGATGGAAGCCATCGCCGGTCAGAAGCCCGTCATCACCAAGGCCCGCAAGTCGATCGCGCAGTTCAAGCTGCGTGAAGGCATGCCGATCGGCTGCAAGGTGACGCTCCGTCGTGAGCGCATGTACGAGTTTCTCGACCGTCTCGTCACCATCGCAATGCCTCGCATCCGCGACTTCCGTGGTCTGAACCCGAAGTCGTTCGATGGTCGCGGCAACTATGCGATGGGTCTCAAGGAGCAGATCATCTTCCCGGAGATCAGCTACGACAAGATCGAGAAGGTGCGTGGCATGGACATCATCGTCACCACCACCGCGAAGACCGACGAAGAAGCACGTGAACTGCTTCGTCTGTTCGGTTTCCCGTTCCCGGCTGAAGAGTCGGAACAGAAGGAAGCGGCGTGAGCCGCTGAGGAAGAGAGCTTAAGTCCATGGCGAAACTGAGTTCCGTGAACAAGAACGAGCGCCGCAAGCAGCTCGTTAAGAAGTATGCAGGCAAGTACGAACGCCTCAAGGCGATCGCTGACGATGAATCGCTCGATGAAACCGAGCGTCTCATTGCTCGCCTGAAGCTGGCCGAGATCCCGCGCAACGGCAACCCGACCCGGGTTCGCAACCGTTGCGCCACGACCGGCCGTCCGCGCGGTTATTACCGCAAGTTCGGCCTGTGCCGCGTCGAGCTGCGTGATCTTGCCAACAAGGGCATGATCCCCGGCGTGACCAAGTCGAGCTGGTAAGGGTTAGAAGCAATGGCATTGACCGATCCCCTGGGTGATATGCTCACCCGCATCCGCAACGGCCAGCAGGCGAAGAAGGACACTGTCCTTTCTCCCGCCAGCAAGCTGCGTGCGCGCGTGCTCGAAGTTCTGCAGCGTGAAGGTTACATCCGTGGTTTCAGCGATGACGCCACCGGTGCCCACCCGCAGCTGCGCATCGAGCTGAAGTATTTCGAGGGCGAGCCTGCTATCAAGCACATCGCCCGCGTCTCCAAGCCTGGCCGCCGCGTCTACTCGGGTTCGAAGGAACTCCCGGTTGTGCGCAATGGTCTCGGCATCACCATCGTCTCGACGCCGCGCGGCGTGCTCTCGGATGCCGAAGCACGTTCGCAGAACGTCGGCGGCGAAGTGCTGGCGGAGGTGTTCTAATGAGCCGCATCGGCAAGAAGCCGGTTGTGATCCCTGGCGGGGTTACTGCCGCCATCGATAACGGCACCCTCTCGGTGAAGGGCCCCAAGGGCACCCTCACCCTGGGTCTGTCGGACCTCGTGACTTACGAAGTCGAAGAAGGTGCGATCGCCGTTCAGCCTGCCAACCAGACCAAGGCTGCCCGCAGCCACTGGGGCATGCAGCGTACCCTGGTCTCCAACCTCGTGGAAGGCGTCACCAACGGCTTCGTCAAGGTTCTCGAGATCAAGGGCGTCGGCTACCGCGCCGCCGCTCAGGGCAAGAACCTGAAGCTGCAGCTCGGCTACTCGCACGACGTCGACATCGCCGTGCCGGAAGGCATCGAGGTCAAGACCCCGGATAACACCACGGTCGAGATTTCGGGTATCGACAAGCAGAAGGTCGGCCAACTCGCGGCCGAAATCCGTCGCTGGCGCAAGCCCGAGCCTTACAAGGGCAAGGGCATCAAGTACCGCGGCGAATTCATCTTCCGCAAGGAAGGGAAGAAGAAGTAATGGCCAAGCTTTCCCTTTTCGAGCGCCGTCGCCGGCGCGTCCGTACCGCCCTCAAGGCGCGTTCGGGTGGTCGTCCCCGTCTGTCGGTGCACCGCACCGGCCGTCACATCTATGCGCAGATCATCGACGACGCGCAGGGCCACACCGTGGCTGCCGCCAACACGCTTGGCGCCAAGGGCACCGACACCGATGCCGCAGTCCGCGTTGGCAAGGAACTCGCCGAGGCCGCCAAGAAGGCGGGCATCACCTCGGTCGTGTTCGACCGTGGCGGTTTCCTCTTCCATGGCCGCGTCAAGGCGCTGGCCGAAGCCGCCCGTGAAGGCGGGCTGGAGTTCTGATCATGGCTGACGAAAACATCAACGAAGCGCCGATCGCGGCCGAGCACCCCCAGGGTGGCGACGCGCAGGAGACTCGTGAAGGTCGTGGCCGTGGCGGCCGTGGCCGTGGCGAACGCGGTGAGCGTGGCGGCCGTGGCCGTCGCGACGACCGTCGCGGTGGCCGGAACGAGGAAGAGCAGGGCGAGGAGCTGATCGAGAAGCTCGTCCACATCAACCGCGTTTCGAAGACCGTGAAGGGCGGCAAGCGCTTCGGTTTCGCTGCTCTCGTCGTCGTTGGCGACGGCAAGGGCCGCGTCGGCTTCGGCCACGCCAAGGCTCGCGAAGTTCCCGAGGCGATCACCAAGGCCACTGCTTCTGCAAAGAAGAAGATGGTTCGCGTGCCGCTCAAGGAAGGTCGCACCCTTCACCACGACGGCCGTGGCCACTTCGGCGCCGGCAATGTGAACGTCCGCACGGCTCCGGCCGGTACGGGCATCATCGCCGGTGGTCCGATGCGCGCGGTGTTCGAGAGCCTGGGCGTCGCTGACGTCGTCACCAAGTCGGTGGGCACCTCGAACCCGTACAACATGATCCGCGCCACCTTCGACGCGCTGACCAACCAGACTTCGCCGAAGTCGGTTGCCCAGCGTCGTGGCAAGAAGGTCGCCGACCTGCTCGGTCGCGGTGGCGTCAGCGAGGCAGAGGCTGAAGCCGCTGCCGAAGCCATCGTGGAGTAAGTCTCATGGCGAAGATCAAGATCAAGCAGATCGGTTCGCCGATCCGTCGCCCCGAAAGCCAGAAGAAGATCCTCATCGGTCTTGGCCTCGGCAAGATGCACAAGGTCGTCGAGCGCGAAGACACCCCGGAAGTCCGTGGTGCGATCGCCAAGCTGCCGCACATGGTTGCGGTGGTCGACTGATCGACCTGCCTCAGGCACGATAAAAGGAAAAGGCCTCGGCGGAAACGCCGGGGCCTTTTTCTCGTTCGCATGCCGCTCTTCCGGCAAGGGTTTTAGCGTGATTCGGCGCCATCGTTATCGAGCGGGCGTCATAGAGGCAGCGCAAAATCTGTGTGAGGGCATGTCTGTGGCTCCCCTTCCGCCCCCGACTTGTGCTAAGCGCGGCCCGATCTGGATTTCCCTGGGGGATACTTTGCTTCGCAGGACCATCGCGGCCTCATCTCTGTGCCTGGCCGCCCTCACTGTCTCTTCTTGCGACGGCAGCGAGCCGAGCGACAACGGCGAGACATATGTGCAGGAGAGCCCGGCGGCCGAGCCGGCCTGCAACGACCCGCTGGCGGATCCCGCAACGCTGGAGCGGGATCGACTGGCGGACCGTGCGCTCAAGTCGCTGCTGGCGAGCGGACAGGCGGACCCGGTGGCGGAAGCCCGCAAGGCCGCCGCTGCGGGAGATTTTCGTCTTGTCGCCGCCGTGACGCTGGACGGCATCGATACCAGCGAGTTCGGCGCGCAATGCGTGCTGGCCGGAGGTCTTTCCCCGCGCATGGCGCGCGTGGTGACGTACTTTGGCGACGATTCGTCGGCCACGCCGAGTCCTTCACCGGTCGGCACCGAAGCGGCGGAAGAGGGTGAAGATCGGCTCGGCGATTTTGCCCGGTCCTTCAACCAGACGTTGATCGCCGACGCGGCCTATCCCTATCGCGACGTTTGCCGGGCGATCCCGCAGGTGGAGGAAGAGGCGAAAGCACTCGACCATCCGTCGGAAGATGCCAAGGCAAAGGATGCAGCGCCTCGTCCCAAGGTCGCTTCGGGCCGGTCCTACGGCTATGCGGACCTTGGCCCCTTGCCGGAGAATGCGACGCTTGCAGACGCAGCGCGTCGCGGGGACGTGCGGGCTCTGCGGCGCATTCTGGCATCGGCGCCCTCGGCGGAGGCCACGGGAGACGCGCTCGACGCCCCGAGAACGATCGATTCGCCCGACCTGTTCGGCATGACGCCATTGGCCTGGGCGATAGCCTATCGTCGTGAGGCCGCTGCGCGATACCTGCTGTCGCAGGACGCAAGCCCGTCGGGAGCGCAATGTCAGGCCCTGGTCGATCGCGATTCGCCCATGCAGATCGCGAGGGCGAAGGGCTGGGCGGCCATGGTTCTGCGGATGAAAAGCCTGGTTCCCGAGCAGGACTACGCCGCGCTCGCGGAAGATCCGGCGCTGCCTGACGGCAACAAGGCGGCTTTCAATGGCGAACTGGCCAAACTGGGCGAGCGTTACGGGGATGTGTTCAACAAGGACGTGATGACGCGCCATGAACTGAAGTTCACCGTCGACCCGGGCGGCCGAATCAAGACGTGCAGCTTTGAGCCCAGGACTGTTTCCCCGGAATTCGATGCCGATATCTGCAAGCTCGGGCGCGACCAACTGACCTGGAAACCCGCTCGCGATGCGGAAGGGCGCACCGCCTCGGGCGAAGCGAAACTCGTGATCCGCCTGCGCGGCAGTTGAAATCGCTTTACAGGGATTGTCATCTTGGGCGGGATTCAGGCGTGACATTGCGCGGCGTTTCGCTTATGGGGCCGCCTTCCTATCAGCGCGACCAAAAGCGAAAGCGAGTGCACGACTATGAAACTGAATGATATCCGCGACAACGCTGGCGCCCGTCACCGTCGTATCCGTGTCGGCCGTGGCATCGGCTCGGGCAAGGGCAAGACTGCCGGCCGTGGTCAGAAGGGTGCGAAGGCACGCTCGGGCGTTTCGATCAACGGCTTCGAGGGCGGCCAGATGCCGCTTCACATGCGTCTTCCGAAGCGCGGCTTCTCGAACAAGAAGTTCGCCAAGGACTACGCCGAAGTGAACCTCGGCATGATCCAGAAGGCGATCGAAGCCGGTAAGCTCGACATTTCGGGCGTCGTCGATCACGCCGTTCTCCAGGCCGCTGGCCTGGCCCGCGGTGGCAAGGACGGCGTGCGCCTCCTCGCCAAGGGTGAACTGACCGAGAAGGTCGAGTTCAACGTTGCCGGGGCTTCGAAGAGCGCTGTCGCTGCGGTCGAGAAGGCCGGTGGTTCGGTGATCCTTCCTGCCAAGGAAGCCGCCGAGGCCTGAGGCATCGCAATCGCGATATGCGCATAAGGAGAGGGCGGGCGCCATGCGCTTCGCCCTCTCTTTGTTCAGACTGGTGCTATCATCCGGGCTTGTTGAGGTTGCGGGTCTTTCAGGACCGGCAAGAAAGTCTATATGAGCGGACCAGAACCGGGGTTCGACAAGCCTTCGCGCAGTCGCTAAGGCTGGCCCGAACCGACTATCGAGGCTTTACAAATCGTCATGGCTTCACGCGCCGACAATATCGCCAGCACTCTGAGCCTGGCCAATTTCTCGAAGGCGACCGAGCTCAAGAACCGAATCTGGTTCACGATCGGCGCGCTGATCGTTTTCCGATTCCTGAGCTTCGTTCCGCTGCCCGGCGTTAACCCGCTGATTCTCTCGCAGCTCTACAGCAAGACCCAGGGCGGCATTCTCGACCTGTTCAACACGTTTTCGGGCGGCTCGCTTTCGCGCATGAGCCTGATCGCGCTGGGCGTGATGCCTTACATCACCAGCTCGATCGTCGTGCAGTTGGCCGCCTCGCTTCACCCGGCCCTGGTCGCGTTGAAGAAGGAAGGCGAGGCCGGGCGCAAGAAGCTGAACCAGTATACGCGTTATGGCGCGGTTCTGCTGTGTGCGATTCAGGGCTGGTTCCTGGCGGTGAGCCTGGAAGCCTACGGTGCATCGAGCGGCCTTCAGGCGGTGGTCGATCCGGGTCTCCTGTTCCGCGTCGGCGCAGTCATCTCGCTTGTAGGCGGCACCATGTTCCTGCTGTGGCTGGGCGAACAGATCACGTCGCGTGGTATCGGCAACGGTGTGTCGCTGATCATCATGGCGGGTATCGTCGCGCAGATGCCGACTTTCGCCAGCAATGTCGGCCAGGCCTACAGCGCCGGTGACACGGGATCGCTGCTGATCATCTCGCTGATCGTCCTGATCGTGCTGATGATCCTGATGATCTGTTTTGCGGAGCGCGCGCAGCGTCGTCTCCTGATCCAGTACCCGAAGCGCGCGACCCAGCGCGGCATGATGCAAGCCGATCGCAGCCATCTGCCGCTGAAGATCAACACTGCGGGCGTGATCCCGCCGATCTTCGCCAGCTCGCTGCTGCTCCTGCCCCTGACCATCACGCAATTCGCCGGCAACTCGCTCAATCCGGAATCGACCGGCGGCAAGATCGTGATCGCGCTCAACCAGTACCTGGGCCATGGCAAGCCGCTTTACATGCTGCTCTACGCGGCCGGCATCATCTTCTTCTCGTTCTTCTACACCGCTGTCGTCTTCAACCCGGAGGAAACGGCCGAGAACCTGAAGAAGAACGGCGGCTTCATTCCCGGCATCCGTCCGGGCAAAAACACCGCCAACTATCTCGATTACGTGCTGACCCGCGTGACTGTGATCGGCGCGATCTACCTGACGATCGTCTGTACCGTCCCCGAGTATTTCCTCTCGATGACCGGTCTGCCGCTGCTGTTCATGGGTGGGACCAGCCTGCTGATCGTCGTCAACGTCACCGTCGACACGATTACCCAGATTCAGTCGCACCTGCTGGCACACCAGTACGGCGACCTGATCAAGAAGGCGAAGTTGAAGGGACGTCTGCGCTGATAGCGCATCCAGGGACAGATGAGGGGTAAGGCGTGAATATCATCCTGTTGGGCCCGCCGGGGGCGGGCAAGGGTACTCAGGCGCAGCGTCTGGTCGATCGGCGCGGCATGCGCCAACTTTCGACCGGCGACATGCTGCGCGCCGCCGTGAAGGCAGGGACGCCTACCGGGCTTGAGGCCAAGGCGGTGATGGAGCGTGGCGAACTGGTTTCGGACGCTATCGTCTCGGCGCTGATCGGTGACGAACTCGATGCCATGGGTCCGGAAGCGGGCGCTATTTTCGACGGCTATCCGCGCACTGCGGCGCAGGCGGCATCGCTCGACGAAATCCTGGCGGCACGCGGGCGCAAGCTCGACAAGGTGATCGAACTGGAAGTCGACGAGGATGCGCTGGTGGAGCGGATCACGGGGCGCTTCACCTGTGCTTGCTGCGGCAAGGGCTATCATGACACCTTCGAAAAGCCGAAGGTGGATGGCGTCTGCGACAAGTGCGGAAGCACGGAGTTCAAGCGCCGGCCCGACGACAATGCCGAGACCGTGCGGACTCGTCTCGCCGAATATCGCGCGAAGACGGCGCCTATCCTGCCGATCTACGAAGCGCGCGGAATCGTCGGGAAGGTCGACGGAATGGCCGACATGGATGAAGTGACCGCCGCGATCGAGGCCGTTCTCAAGGCCTGATCGTTTCGGACGTTGCGAATTATGGAAGGCACCGTGTCGCCCTTGGCGGCGCGGTGCCTTTTTCCGTTAACGGGGGCGAGGGCCATGTTGCTGCGGGGATTGTCGTTTCTTTGACTATGCCCTGCCGATGCGGTACATCGTTGCTGCACGCAGCTCTCCCCGCGCGATATCGCGCAGTGGGATGGAGCGGCGGCGGCTTTGCAAGCGTTGACACGTCTTGCGAATCGTCCTATGCGCGCCATTCACTCAAAAAGGGTTCGGCAAGTCCGGGTGGCAATGGCACCGAGCGTGCCGCTGACCGGGCCTTTTTGTCATTTACGCTTTCTGGGTGAAGCGTTGAGATAGGGCTCGTCCCTTAGGGCGCTCCCTGTGGAGCATGGAGATTTAAGTGGCTCGTATTGCCGGGGTAAACATCCCCACCAACAAGCGCGTTATCATCGCGCTCACCTACATCCATGGTATCGGTCGTACCAAGGCTCTCGAGATCGCCGACAAGCTCGGCATCGATCACAGCCGTCGCGTTCAGGACCTGTCGGACGCAGAAGTCCTTCAGATTCGCGAAACCATCGACGCCGATCACACGGTTGAAGGTGACCTTCGTCGCGAAACCGCGATGAACATCAAGCGTCTCATGGACCTCGCTTGCTACCGTGGCCTGCGTCACCGCAAGGGTCTGCCGGTTCGTGGCCAGCGCACGCACACCAATGCGCGCACCCGCAAGGGCAAGGCCAAGCCGATCGCCGGCAAGAAGAAGTAAGCCGCTAGGGCCGAGCGATCGGCCCGGTTGGTTTCCCTCAGCGATTTTTCGACAGGATACACGGATATGGCACGCGAACCTCAGCGCGTTAAGCGCCGCGAGCGCAAGAACATCACGAGCGGCATCGCGCACGTGAATGCAAGCTTCAACAACACCATGGTGACCATCACCGACGCCCAGGGCAACGCGATCTCGTGGTCCTCGGCCGGCATGATGGGCTTCAAGGGCAGCCGCAAGTCGACTCCCTACGCCGCCCAGGTCGCTGCCGACGATGCCGGCAAGAAGGCTGCCGAGCACGGCGTCCGCACCCTCGAAGTCGAAGTCAAGGGCCCGGGTTCGGGCCGCGAGAGCGCCCTGCGCGCCCTTCAGGCTGTCGGCTTCACCATTACCTCGATCCGCGATGTGACGCCGATCCCGCACAATGGCGTGCGTCCTTCCAAGCGTCGCCGCGTCTGATCGAGCTAATCCGGACGGCGAACCGGTCGCCGTCCGGCTTCGGAACGTCCCAGGCCCCTCCACCGGGCCTCGGGGCGTAACCGCCATCACTCCCAGGGGAAGTCCATGACTGTCAACATCAAGAACTGGCAGGAACTCAAGAAGCCGAACAGCCTTGAGATCAAGCCGGGACCCGACCCCAAACTGAAGGCGACCTTCATCGCCGAACCGCTGGAGCGTGGCTTCGGTCTGACGCTCGGCAATGCGCTGCGTCGCGTGCTGCTCTCCTCGCTTCAGGGCGCCGCGATCACCTCGATCAAGATCGAGAACGTGCTGCACGAATTCTCGTCGCTTGCCGGTGTGCGCGAGGACGTCACGGACATCGTCCTGAACGTCAAGCAGATCGCTCTCAAGATGCAGGGCGAAGGCCCGAAGCGTCTCCAGCTCTCGGCCACGGGTCCGGCGGCTGTGAAGGCTGGCGACATCGCCGTCACGGGCGACATCGAGGTCATGAACAAGGACCTCGTGATCTGCCACCTCGACGAGGGTGCGACGCTCAACATGGAACTGACCGCCGACACCGGCAAGGGCTACGTCCCCGCCGTGTCGAACCGTCCCGTCGATGCGCCGATCGGTCTTATTCCGGTCGACTCGCTCTACTCGCCGGTTCGCCAGGTCAGCTACAAGGTCGAGAACGCCCGTATCGGCCAGGAACTCGACTTCGACAAGCTGAGCCTTGCCGTCGAGACCGATGGCACCGTGGCCCCTGAAGACGCCGTGGCTTATGCCGCGCGCATCCTGCAGGACCAGCTGGCGCTGTTCGTGCACTTCGAGGACATTGCTCCGGTTGGCCAGTCGCCGATGATCGGCATGGCTGCCAGCGGCGCTGCCGCCTCGGAAGAGAGCGACACCAACCAGCTCAACCGCTACCTTCTCAAGAAGGTGGACGAGCTGGAACTGTCGGTCCGTTCGGCCAACTGCCTCAAGAACGACAACATCATCTACATCGGCGACCTGGTCCAGAAGACCGAAGCCGAGATGCTGCGCACGCCGAACTTCGGCCGCAAGTCGCTCAACGAGATCAAGGAAGTCCTTTCGTCGATGGGCCTGCGCCTCGGCATGGACATTCCGGGCTGGCCGCCCGAGAACATCGAAGAGATGGCCAAGAAGCTGGAGCAGGAACTGCTCGGCTGATCGGCGCTCCCGATACCGAATTGAAAAGGGCTCCGCAGCGATGCGGGGCCCTTTTTCGATTCTGCCGGCTTGGTATCCCTTTCAGGCAAACGCACCGGAGAAGATCGAAATGACGCGCCTGGTGGTCCTCTCCGGTTGTTCTGGCGGAGGAAAGTCCACGTTGCTCCTGGAGTTGCAGCGACGAGGCTGCACATGCGTGGCCGAGCCCGGTCGCCGCATCGTTGCCGAAGAACTCGAAAGCGGGGGAGGGGCGCTGCCGTGGCTCGACATGGCGGCATTCGCCCGGCGCGCCATGGCGATGGCCCTCACCGATCTTGCTGCGGCGGAAAGTGCCTCCGGGCCGGTCTTCTTCGACAGAAGTCTCGTCGATGCCGCTGCCGCGCTGGAACATGTATCAGGATTTCCGATACTTCGGCGGGTCGCGGAGACGCGATACGACGATCGTGTTTTCATGGCCCCGCCGTGGCGGGAATTATACCGGCACGACGCGGAAAGGCGGCATGGGTTCGACGATGCAGTTGCTGAGTATGAGCGATTGCTGGAGGCATATTCGTCGCTGGGTTATCGGATCGAAACGCTTCCCAAGGCAGGCGTGGCCGAGCGCGCGGATTTCGTGCTGGAGCGGTTGCATTCCGCGTCGATGGAATGAGCAAATTGCGTTGCGGGGACGGTCAATCTTGACTCTTCCGCCGTTTTCGTCTTGAGGGCAGCGCTTCACACGAAAGTGAATCGGCTTTGGGCGGTGGCCGCACCACATCGCCCGGCAGGCAGTACCTGAAACGGCTGCCTGACAAACAGGAAGAAAAGACATGCGTCACAAACATGGTCAGCGCAAGCTTCAGCGCACCTCCGGTCACCGCGCCGCCCTGCTGCGCAACATGGCCGCTGCTCTCATCAAGCACGAGCAGATCCAGACCACCACGCCCAAGGCGAAGGAACTGCGCCCCTACCTCGAAAAGCTGATCACGCTCGCGAAGCATGGTGGCCTTTCGAACCGTCGTCTGGCGCACGCCCGCCTGATGGACGAAGCTCAGGAAGCGAAGCTGTTCGAAGTGCTCGCCGAGCGTTATGCCGGTCGCAACGGCGGTTATACCCGCATCATCAAAGCCGGTATCCGCGCTTCGGACGCCGCTCCGATCGCGATCATCGAGCTGGTCGACCGCGACACCTCGGAAAAGGGCAAGGACTCGGGTCCGGTTCTGACCGAAGAGAACGAATACGCCGAAGCCTGATAGGCTGAAGCAGGTCGCTTTCCACACGGAAGGCGGACCAGACATTGCAAGGGCGGTCGCGAGTGCTAGGCTCGCGGCCGCTTTTGTTTTTTGGTTTCAGGGGAATGGAATGCCTTGGATGGGCAGGCTCGGCGGAGCCCGAGGTGCGATGACGCATATTACGACTTTGAGCTTGCTTGCAGCCATGCCGGTATCGGCGCAGACGGTGGCCACGATGAACTATCCTGAAACGCGCCGCGACGACGTGGTGGAGACTTTGTTCGGAGAGCGGATCGTCGATCCGTATCGCTGGCTTGAGGCCGACGTTCGGCACGATGCGAAAGTGGCCGATTGGGTGGATCGCGAATCGCGCTTCACGGAAACCTATCTCGAAACCCTGCCGCAGCGGGGATGGTTCAAGCAGCGTATCAGTGCGCTCATGGATTTCGAGCGTTTCGGCCTGCCGGTGAAGGCGGGGAACCGCTATTTCTACACGCGGAACACCGGCCTTCAGAACCAGTCGCAACTTTTCGTGCGCGAGGCTCTTCACGGCAAGCCGCGGATGCTGCTCGACCCCAATGCCTGGGCCAAGGACGGCGCGACCGCGCTCGATGCGTGGGAGCCCTCGCAGCAGGGCCGTTACCTGCTTTACAGCGTGCAGGACGGGGGCAGCGACTGGCGCGTGCTCCATGTGATGGACGTGGCCAGCGGAAAGGTGCTGCAAGACGAACTTCGCTGGGTGAAGTTCAGCGCGCTCGCCTGGATAGGCGATGAAGGCTTCCTCTATTCGCGCTTCCCGGCGCCGGAAGAAGGTGCCGCGTTCCAGAGCCTCAACTACAACCAGGCAATCTATTTCCATCGTCTGGGGACGCCGCAGAGCGCCGACGAGCTGGTATACGCGACGCCGGACCATCCGGATTACGGCCATTCTGCGGAAGTGACCCAGGACGGGAGGCTCGCGGTCATCACCTCGC
>NZ_DAMDBA010000011.1:19215-41692 GCF_032093395.1 Novosphingobium sp. | reverse complement strand
CTCCCGTTACGAGGTGCGGGTTATCGATCTGGGGAAGAAGGGCAAGGAGCGTTGGGCCGCGCGTCCGATCGTTTCCGGGTTCAAGGACGACTGGCGCCTCGTCGAAGGCGCGGGACAGAAGCTCTGGTTCGTGACCAACGAAAGCGCGCCGCGCTATCGCCTGATGAGCTTCGACCTGGCTGCAACCGATCCCGCCTTCACGGAAATCGTGCCGCAGCGTGAAGACATTCTGGAGAAGGCCGGGATCGTCGGCCGCCAGCTCGTGCTCAACTACATGCGCGATGCGGCCAGCCATGCCGAAATCGTCGGGCTCGATGGCAAGCCGGGCAGGGCGTTGGCGCTGAACGGCATCGGCACGGCTTCCGGTTTTCGCGGCAAGCCCGGCGATCCGGAGACATTCTACTCCTTCACCAGCTTCAACCGCCCGGCGTCGATCTTCCGGATGAACCTCGATACCGGCGCTTCGGAGCCGTTCGCCGAACCGGCGATGGACTTCGATCCGGCGGAGATCGTGGTGGAGCAGCGCTTCTACGCGTCGAAAGACGGAACACGGGTGCCGATGTTCCTGGTGCGCCGCAAGGATGTGGCGAAGGCCAGCAAGCCGGTTCCCACACTGCTTTACGGTTACGGCGGCTTCGACATCTCGCTCACGCCGGGCTTCTCGGCAAGCCGCATGGCCTGGGTTCAGGCGGGCGGCGCTTTCGCGATGGCTAACTTGCGCGGCGGTGGCGAATATGGCCGTGCCTGGCACGACGCCGGGCGCAGGGCCAACAAGCAAAACGTCTTCGACGACTTCATCGCTGCGGGCGAGTACCTCAAGAGCGAAGGCATCGCTGCGAAGGACGGCCTTGCGATCCAGGGCGGATCGAATGGCGGTCTTCTGGTCGGCGCTGTGCTCAATCAGCGGCCCGATCTTTTCGCTGCGGGGGTTCCGCAGGTGGGCGTGATGGACATGCTGCGCTTCGATCGCTTCACGGCGGGCCGCTATTGGGTGGACGATTACGGCTATCCGGATCGCGAGGCGGACTTCAAGGTGCTGCGCGCCTATTCGCCCTATCACAACATCAAGACGGGGAGCGATTATCCCGCGATCCTGGTGACGACGGCGGATACCGACGATCGCGTGGTGCCGGGGCACTCGTTCAAATATGCGGCCGCTCTTCAGGCGGCGCCTTTGGGTGACAAGCCGCACCTGATCAGGATCGAGACGCGCGCGGGGCACGGTTCCGGCAAGCCGACCGACAAGGTGATCGAGGAAAGCGCGGACGTGCTGTCCTTCATTGCGCAATGGACGGGGCTCAAGGTTTCCGAATGATCCCGAGCCGGAATCCACAACGAGAGGGTTGCGTTCGGCGTTGAATGCCGGACTATGGCATGGTTCGCGGGTCGCCTTGAGCGGCCGACCGAAAGGGAGCGCCGAACCATGCCGACACTCTTCGCAAGATACCTTCGTGGGTTTCCGTTGGTCGTCGCCATCTGGGCCGCGAATCCGGCCCTGGCCCAGAGCGATCGCTTCGCCGCCGATCCCAGGCTGAATAACAAGTCCGATGCCTATGGGGTCAGTTCTCGACAGGCGGCGCATAAATGCGTGGCCGCGGCCGAGCAGGCGGCCAAGGCGGCCGGGTTCACCGGCATCGAAGTGATCGGCATCAAGTCCGTGGAGGGCAAGCCGGACGGATACGAGATCGAAGGCTGGGTGCGCGTCGGCGGCGGCGGTCCGGCATGGCGGGAAAATGTGCCGGCGCGTGGATCGTTCGAATGCGAGATCGCGCGAGGCAGGATCGTCGACCTCGATTTCGACGAGATTCCCGGCCTTTAGGGAAAGGCATCGGTCGCACTTTCGGATGTGCGACCCACGCTTTTAGCTGGATCCGTCAGTCGGCGCCTTCGTGAGCTGGCAGCCCGAGCGACCAGTGGATGGCGGCGCCGCGCAGCGCAAAGCCGGCGCTTGCCGCCGTGGCCCAGGACAGCGTCGCGGGGAAACCCATGGCCAGACTCGCCGCGGCGATGGCCGCCGTCAGGGCACCCGCAGTCACATAGAGTTCCGGCCGCATCAGGATGGAAGGCTGTCCTGCAAGAACGTCGCGGATGATGCCGCCGACGCACCCCGTCACGACTCCCATGACCATGGCGGGCACGGGCGGGACGCCCCAGGCCATGGCCTTCACCGTCCCGAACCCGGAATAGACGGCAAGCCCCACGGCGTCCGCCCATTCGAGCAGGTGCCCCTTCCACCAGCGGACCGGCGTGAACCAGGCCATGATCGCCACTGCCAGGCAGACCGGCACGACGAACGGGTCGCGAACCCAGAACACCGGCGCGCCGATCAACAGATCGCGCAAGGTGCCCCCACCCACGCCTGTCATCAGCGCGAAGAAGGCCACCGTGACGAACGTCTGGCGCAATTGTGCCGCGGAGAGGGCGCCGGTGAGTGCGAAGACAGCAATGCCCAGAATATCGAAGGCGGCAGGCAGGGCAGGAGAGTCGGGCGGAATGATCGTGGGCATGCGCTGCCATAACCTGATCTCGAGCCGAGCGGCAGCGAAAGCTTGAGGCAAAGCGCGAACGCGATGCCTGAACTCGACGACAGAACGCGATCGCTGAAGTCTGGGCCATTGACCTGCCTCCATGAAGTGATACACATAGTATCATAAATGATCGGGAGAGAAGATACGTGGTCCGTCCCGCTTCCTATGAGAACGCCGATTGGTATTCCGACGTAGCGCTCGTTGACGATCCGCACGCCTACTTCGACTTTCTACGCGCGAAGGGCCCGGTGGTGCGCCTTCCACACCGGAACGCCGTGGCGGTGACGGGATATGAAGAGACGGTCCAGGTGATGCTGGACACCGAGCATTTCTCCTCCATCAACGCGGTGACCGGCCCTGTCGCGCCGCTACCTTTCGATCCGCAGGGAGACGATATCTCCGAGGAATTGGAGGCGCATCGCAGCCGCATCGCCTTTGCGGATCAGATCGTCACCGAAGGCGGGCCGCGCCACGCCGACTTGCGCTCGATCATCGCGCGCTTGTTCACGCCAAGCCGCCTGAAGGAGTTGCAGCCCAAGCTGCTGGCGACGGCGCAGGGCCTGATCGACGAGTTCAAGGCGGACGGCAAGGTCGATCTCGTGCGCCAGTACGGCGGCCCATATGGCGCCTTGGTGATCTCAGATCTCCTCGGCCTTTCCGACCGGACAAGGACGAAGTTCAGGGCGCTGCTCGAAGGGGCGATCCCGGTGCCGATGAATGCCAGCGAAGAGGACATGCTGAAGAACCCGCTGGTGGGTGTGGGCAAGGATCTGTTCAAGCTCATCGCGCAGCGTCGGGTTTCCGCTCATCCCCTGATGCGACCCTTGCGCGCCTTGCTGGCGCACGAGGATATCCTCAACGACCTGGCGCAGGCACGTTATCCCGATGGCACTCGCCCGTCGCTGGTGGACCTGACCAGCCTGGCCGCCTTTCTGTTCGGAGCCGGGCAGGACACCACGAATCGCCTCCTTGCCAATGCCTTCCGGATCATCGCCACGCGGCCCGACATCCAGCAGCAGTTGCGCGACGATCCCGGCCGCATCCCCGCTTTCGTGGAGGAAGTGCTGCGCTTCGACGGCTCGGTGAAGAGCGGCGGGCGGATGTGCCAGAAAACCACGGTGCTGGGCGGGGTGGAGATCAAGGCGGGAACCTCGATCCTGCTCTCGCACATGGCGGCCAATCGCGATCCCGCGCGTTTCCCGGAGCCCGACCGGTTCGACATGGACCGGCCGAAGCTGAAGGAGCACCTGGCGTTCGGTCGCGGCGCCCATACCTGCATCGGTGCGCCGCTGGCCCGGCGCGAAGTCGTCACCAGTATCGAGCGGCTGCTGGCCTGCATGGGGAATATCCGTCTCGCCGCGGCGCATGTCGATTCTGACGGCGGCCTGCGCTTCGACTACGAGCCGACCTACATCCTGCGCGCTCTGGCCAGCCTCCACCTCGAATTCGATCCGATCGGGGGGGATTAAGCGGAGAGGGGGAATTCCAACCCGCGCCGGTCTGCCCTATCAACCGGGCATGACCACGCCTGCCACCACCGAAGCCGAAGCCGCCAACGAACTGATGCGCCTGGCGCGCCAGATCAACCGCGCCAATCGTCTCTATCATGCCGAAGATGCGCCCGAGATAACCGACGCGGAATATGACGCCCTGATTCGTCGCAACGCCGAACTCGAAGCGGCATTCCCGCACCTTGCCCGGCCCGACAGCCCGAGCAGCAAGGTGGGGCATGACGTGGCGGCCTCGCCGCTGTCGAAAGTGGCGCACGAGGTTCGCATGATGAGCCTCGACAATGCCTTCACCGATGACGAAGTGGCCGATTTCGTGGGCCGTGTGCGGCGGTTTCTTTCGCTTTCTGCGGACGAGCCGGTGCTCGTGACGGCGGAAGACAAGATCGACGGCCTGTCCTGCTCGCTGCGCTACGAGAACGGCAGGCTGGTACGGGCGGCGACGCGCGGCGACGGGCAAGTGGGCGAGGACGTGACCGCGAACGTCGCGCATATCGCCGACGTGGTCCAGGAACTGAAGGGCGACGACATTCCGGACGTCTTCGAGGTTCGCGGCGAAGTCTACATGGAGAAGGCCGCATTCCTGGCCCTCAACGAAACCCTGATGACCGAGGCGCGCGCGCAGGCGGAAGCGAAGGGCGAAGCCTTCGATGAAGCCAAGGTTCGTCAGTTCGCCAATCCGCGCAATGCCGCCGCCGGTTCGCTGCGCCAGAAGGATGCCAGCGTCACGGCCAGGCGACCGTTGCGGTTTTGGGCGCATGGTTGGGGCGCGGCAAGTCGGATCCCCGGAACGAGCCAGCACGAGGTGATCCGCAAGATCGAATCGTGGGGCCTGCCGGTGTCACCGCAGTTCCGCCTGTGCGAATCGGTGGAGGACATGCTGACGGCCTATCGCGCCATTCGTGACGGCCGGGCCGGCCTGCCGTTCGAAATCGACGGAGTGGTCTACAAGATCGATCGACTGGACTGGCAGCAGCGGCTCGGGTTCGTGGCCAAGGCACCGCGATGGGGACTGGCGCACAAGTTCCCCGCCGAACGGGCCGAAACCGTGCTCGAATCCATCGACATCCAGGTGGGGCGCACCGGCAAGCTAACGCCGGTCGGCCGCCTCAAGCCGGTGCTTGTCGGTGGGGTCACCGTAACCAACGTGACGCTGCACAACCGGGACGAGATCGCGCGCCTCGGCGTTCGGCCCGGCGACCGGATCGTCCTGCAGCGCGCCGGCGACGTCATACCCCAGGTGGTGGACAACGTGACGCGCGAGGAAGACCGTCCGGCTTTCCCGTTCCCCGACCATTGTCCCCAGTGCGGGAGCGAGGCGGTCGCCGAAGAAGGCGAAGTGGACGTGCGCTGCACCGGGGGGCTGATCTGCCCGGCGCAGCGGACCGAGCGCCTCAAGCACTTCGTCAGCCGGGCCGCGCTCGATATCGAAGGGCTTGGCGAGAAGACCATCGACGAGTTCTTCGCGAAGGGATGGCTTGAAAGTCCGGCCGATATCTTCCGACTGCGCAGGCGCCGCGAGCAAATCCTCGCGCTTGACGGATGGAAGGATAAGTCTGTGGACAACCTGTTGGCAGCTGTGGAAAGCAAGCGCAGCCCCGATGCCGCCCGTCTGCTTTTCGGCCTGGGCATCCGGCATGTGGGGGCCGTGACGGCGCGCGATCTCATGAAGCGCTTCGAGACGCTGCCCGAGCTTCGTGCCGTGGCGGAAGCGACGCATGTGCGGGAAGGCGAGGAAGCCGCCGCAGCTGCCAGCGACGCCTATTCCGAACTGGCTTCGATCGACGGGATCGGCCCTGCTGTGGTCGAAGCGCTCGGGGATTTCTTCCACGAAGAGCACAACCGTCAGGTCTGGGACGACCTTTTGTCGGAAGTCACGCCGCCCGCCTATCGGGTGGAAACGGTGGACAGCGAAGTCGCAGGCAAGACCGTGGTCTTCACGGGCAAATTGGAAACGATGAGCCGGGACGAAGCGAAGGCTCAGGCCGAGCGGCTAGGGGCAAAGGCGGCGGGATCGATCTCGGCGAAGACCGACCTGCTGGTCGCCGGGCCGGGTGCGGGTTCGAAGCTGAAGAAGGCCGCCGATCTCGGTATCCGGGTCATCGACGAGGCCGAATGGGCGGCGATCGTGGCAGCTGCGGGATAAGCAGGTGGGGCCTGGTTGGCAGGGGCGGCAGAATGCCGCCCCGCCCGCCTCGGCATCGCGCCAGGTAAAGACTCAGGACTGGCGAGCCTGCCGCTCGTGCATGTGTCGATAATGCTGAACCCGGGTCGCGCGCAGCCCTGCCATGCCCTCGCGCTCGACCGCGCGTTGCCAGGACGCCAGTTCCTCAAGCGTGAGGTCGTAGCGGTCGCATGCTTCGGCAATCGTCAGCAGGCCTCCGTTCACGGCAGCTACGACTTCGGCCTTGCGGCGGACGACCCAGCGTGACGTATTGCGCGGCGGCAGGCTGCTCTTGTCGAGAGCTTCACCCAGGGGTCCAACGACGGCACGCGGCCGATCGAGATCAGATTGAAGCATTTTTGGCCTCTTGAGCTGTTTTTACCAGCCCCCCTTGGCCTTAATTCTTGGTGGAAACCCTTAATTACACGTAACCGATAATGGTTAACATCCGTTATGACTTGGCATGGTAAGAATTTGATATTTAACGGTATCTGCCATCCGGGGTCACTGTTGTACCCCGAAAAGCGTATTTACCAATCTTAATTGCAAGCACTTCGACCATAGGAATAGAGCCGGCTATCCAATGGGCGAAAACGGCGAAGATTATCGGCGGCGTGCGCGCATCCACAGGATCGACCAGTCGCCGTTCACCAATCTGCCCGCGAGGCGCAGGCCGGCACGACGGCAGGCGCGGCGTACGGCCTCTTCCTGGGTTTCCAGCAAGCCCGCGAGCACCAGGCTGCCGCCGGGCGCCAGCGATCGGGCGAAGTCTGGCGCGAGCGAAACCAGCGGTCCGGCGAGAATGTTCGCCATGATAAGGTCGTAGGGTCCGCGCGCGGCGATCAGCGGATGGTCCATGCCGTCCGCAATGGTCATGACCAGTTCGCCGCCTCTGGGCCCCATCTTTACGCCGTTGGCTTCCGTATTGTCTTCCACCACGCCGACGCAGACCTGGTCGATGTCGCTCGCGGTGGCGCGCGCGCGGGGCCAAAGCGCCATGGCGGCGAAGGCGAGCAGGCCGGTGCCGGTGCCGATATCGGCGTGGTTGCGGAAGATCAGCCCTTGCGCCTTCATGTGCGTCAGCATGGCCAGGCAACCGGCGGTGGTCGCATGCTGCCCGGTGCCGAACGCCTGGCTGGCAGGAATGGTGAAATCGATCACGCCCGGCTCATGGATCGCCGGGTGATCGGGAGTATGAACGTGAAAACGTCCGGCCCGGATCGGTTCGAGGCCCTGCTGGCTGGTAACGAGCCAGTCGGTTTCCGGCAGTTCCTCGATGATGAATTCAGGCGCCGGGCCTTCGAACAGCGCGGCGACGGCGTTCTTTTCGGCATCGCCCGGCTCATGCGCCAGCCAGGCTTCCAACTGCCAGTCGTCAGGCTTGTCTTCCGCGATCTCGCTGCCGGAAAGAACGATGTCGGGATCCCAGTCGAAAGCGTCTTCGTGAGCGACAAGGGCGCTCTCGATCACGGTGCGCGGGGCGTAGGCGGTAATCTTCCAACTCACGAGCGGGTCTCCTTCGCCGCGTTGCCGGCCTCCTCGGAAAGGCGCTGGTCGAAACGGGCTTTAGCGGTGGCCGCATAGCTGCGGCAGGCGGTAGGGTCGACCAGCGGGGCGTTGCCCGAAAGCCGCGCGAAGAGATCGCTCGCGCCGGGATGCGGGGTGACCAGCAGGTCGCAGGGAAGGGCGGCGATACGTTCGAGGCCGTCTCGGACAGCCGCGATGCGCGCGGGATGGTCGGTGAAGCGATAGCCTTTTGCCGAGATGGCGGAGGCGCTGTCGGCATAGGCGATCGTCACGCATCGGCCTTGCCCGTCGCAAGACCGCCAGGTCCAGCTCGTCGATCCGGCGGCATGGGCAGGATTGGCGTGGGCTGTGAGCGAAAGCTTGCCCAGCGTCACTTTCTGGCCGTCGGTCAGGCGCCTGTCGATGCGAACGGGCGGGAAGGGATCGAGCCCGCCGAACTGCGGGTCTTCGGGGCTGGCCTTGCCGGTTTCCAGCACTTCGGCGGCGGCAGGCAGGGCAGCGACGCGGGCTCCGGTGGCGCGCTGGAGGGCGGCGATCGCGCCGGCATGGTCGAAATGCTCATGGCTGGAGAGTATCCAGCGAATGTCTTTCGCCTCGAACCCCGCCGCAGCGATGTTGGCCAGGACCAGGGAGGCAGCTTCGGGGATTCCCCCGTCGATCAGCACATGCCCCTGTTCTCCGGTGACCAGAATCGCGGAGATGCCGCAGGTGCCGACATACCAGGTATTCCCGAAAAGTCGGGCCGGCGGCGCGGCATCGCCCCAGCCATCGCGCCCCTTGCATGACTTGGCGAGCTTCGCGCCATCGGCAAGTTCCCCTCCGGCGGGCATCGATACGACAGGTTTTCCGGCGGGTTCGGCGCCTTCGGTCTCGGTCGGTGCTTCCGCACTGCCGGGTGCCGGTGCGCAGGCGGCCAGCAACAGTGCCGCGGCAAGGACATTCGGGAAGGTTCTCATGCGGCTGCGCTTTAATGCCAGGGAGGCGCCAACACCAGTGGTAGGGGCTCGCAGGGCATCAGGTTGCGGTGAACGGTAGCGCCGGGCGGAATGTCGCTTGTGTGCGATGCATGCGCGATGTGGTTCGCGGAACTTGCGCCAAGCCGTGATTTGTCTAAGGGGACTTTCGACAGGGGCAGCCTCGAGGCTGCTAAACAAGGCAAAAGGGATTCGAAAGAGCCATGGCCAAAGACGGCACCAGGAACCGTCCGCTTTCGCCCCATCTCCAGATCTGGCGTTGGGGCCCTCACATGTTCGTCTCGATTCTGCACCGCGTGACCGGTGACGGAATGGCGTTCGCCGCCCTCGGCGTTCTGCTGTGGTGGCTTGGCGCCCTCGCCGGCGGCCCGGCGTCCTACGAGACCTTCAGCTGGGCCATGACGACGCCGATCGGTTATATCGTTCTCGTCGGCATCTCCTGGGCATTCTTCTCCCACATGATGAGCGGCCTGCGGCACTTCGTGCTCGACGTGGGCGGCGGTTTCGAACTCAAGACGAACAAGACCTGGTCGATCGTCTGCCCGATCCTGGGCGTGCTCGCCACCGTCGCCTTCTGGGCGATCCTGCTGCTTAGCTGAGGAACGGGTATCATGGGTAACGGAACTTCCATTGGCCGCGTACGTGGCCTCGGCTCTGCGAAGCACGGTGTTCATCACTGGCTGCTCCAGCGCTTCACCGCCATCGGCAACCTCCTTTCGGTGCTGTTCCTGGTCGTCTCGATTCTGCTTCTGCCGGACATGAGCTACGCCACCGTCGTCGAATGGATCTCGCGCCCGGTTCCGGCCGTGGTGATGATCCTGCTGGTCGTCACGACCTTCTGGCATGCGCGCCTGGGCCTCCAGGTGCTGGTCGAAGACTACGTCCACGATCACGCCAACAAGTTCGCCTGCATCGCGGCGCTGAACCTTGCCGCCTGCGGTGGCATCGCCTTCGGCGCCTTCTGCATCATCCGTCTCGCGCTGGGAGCCCATTGATGTCCCAAAATTCCTCGGGCCCTGCCTACAAGATCATCGACCATATCTATGACACCGTCGTCGTCGGCGCCGGTGGCTCGGGTCTGCGCGCCACGATGGGCTCGGCCGAAGCCGGCTTAAAGACCGCGTGCATCACCAAGGTCTTCCCCACCCGCTCGCACACCGTCGCGGCGCAGGGCGGCATCGCCGCCTCGCTCCAGAACAACACGCCGGACCACTGGACCTGGCACATGTACGACACCGTGAAGGGGTCGGACTGGCTGGGCGACCAGGACGCCATCGAATACATGGTGCGCGAGGCTCCTGCCGCGGTCTACGAGCTGGAGCACGCCGGCGTGCCCTTCAGCCGCAACGCCGACGGCACGATCTACCAGCGTCCGTTCGGCGGCCACATGCAGAACATGGGCGAAGGCCCGCCGGTGCAGCGCACTTGCGCCGCTGCCGACCGTACCGGCCACGCCATGCTGCACGCGCTTTACCAGCAGTCGCTGAAGTACGACGCGGACTTCTTCATCGAATACTTCGCCATCGACCTCATCATGGACGGCGGCAAGTGCGTGGGCGTTATCGCGCTCTGCATGGATGACGGCTCGATCCACCGCTTCCGTTCGCAGGCCGTCGTGCTCGCGACCGGCGGCTACGGCCGCAGCTACTTCACCGCCACGTCGGCCCATACCTGCACCGGCGACGGCGGCGGCATGGTCCTGCGCGCCGGCCTGCCGCTTCAGGACATGGAATTCGTGCAGTTCCACCCCACCGGCATCTACGGCGCGGGCGTGCTGATCACCGAAGGCGCGCGCGGCGAGGGCGGCTACCTCACCAACTCCGAGGGCGAGCGCTTCATGGAGCGTTACGCGCCTTCCGCGAAGGATCTCGCCTCGCGCGACGTCGTTTCGCGTTCGATGGCGATGGAAATCCGCGAAGGCCGCGGCGTCGGCCCGCACAAGGACCACATCTACCTGCACCTCGATCATATCGATCCCAAGGTGCTGGGCGAGCGTCTGCCGGGCATCACCGAAAGCGGCAAGATCTTCGCGGGCGTCGATCTCACGCGTCAGCCGCTGCCGGTGGTTCCCACCGTCCACTACAACATGGGCGGCATTCCCTGTAACTACCACGGCGAAGTCGTGACGATCGGCCCGGACGGCAATCCGGACACCGTGGTCCCCGGCCTCTTCGCAGTAGGCGAGGCGGCCTGCGTCTCGGTCCACGGCGCCAACCGCCTGGGTTCGAACTCGCTGATCGACCTCGTGGTCTTCGGCCGTGCCACCGGGCATCGCCTGAAGGAACTGGTCAAGCCGGGCGCGGCCCAGCAGGAACTGCCCAAGGATTCGGCCGACATGGCGCTCACGCGTCTTGATCACTTCCGCAATGCAAACGGCGGTTCGTCCACTGCGGAAGTCCGCACCGAGATGCAGCGCACCATGTCGGGCCACGCGGCCGTGTTCCGCACCGACGAACTCATGGTCGAAGGCAAGGAAAAGCTCGCCGTAACCTATGAGCGCATGAACGACATCAAGGTCACCGATCGCGGCCTGATCTGGAATTCGGACCTGGTGGAGACGCTGGAACTGGATAACCTGATCTCGCAGGCTTCGGTTACCTTGCACGGTGCGCAAGCGCGCAAGGAAAGCCGCGGCGCTCATGCGCACGAAGACTTCCCGAACCGCGACGATGCGAACTGGATGAAGCACACGGTTGGCTGGTTCAACGGTTGGGGCGGCAAGGGCGGCGAAGTCCGTCTCGATTACCGCCCGGTTCACGAATATACGCTGACGGACGATATCGAGTATATCAAGCCCAAGGCTCGCGTATACTGATCCGGTTGTTTCGAATAGTCTAGGAAAGGGCGGCGTATCGATGGATACGCCGCCCTTTTGCGTTAACATTTGAACTTCGCGCTGCAACTGAACGACGTTTCATGTATTTTCCTGACCGGACGCACGTCACGAAACAGGAGGCATCGGCATGACTCGTACGGAAATGGATCCGCTACTCGAGCCGCATGTGAGAACGATCCACTGGTCAACTCTCTGGCGCAGGCTTCGGGCAAGGCTTGGGGTTGGGTTCTGGCCTATGGCGTCCTGCTGCTGCTGATCGCCCTGATCGTCATATCCAATCCGCTCGTGGCCGGGGTGGCAACGGGGCTGCTGATCGGCGTGGTGCTGGTGATTTACGGGATCGCTGGCATTGCGTCCGGATGGACCTCGCTGTCCCAGCGTGCGCGTTGGTTGGAGGTGCTGCTTGGCCTCCTGGCCATCGTCGCGGGTGTTTTCGCCGTCATGAACCCGGTTGCGGGCGCCCTGTCGCTGGTCTGGGCGATCGGAGCATGGCTGACGGTCTCGGGCGGTTTCCAGATCGCTTTCGCGCTCAAGTCTCGCCATGACCGAGGCTGGCGGCTGTTTCTGGGCGCACTCGATGTCGTACTTGGCCTGATCCTGCTGTTCTCCAACCCTGCGACGGGGCTGGCGTTCCTGGCCGTGATCATCATGATCAGCCTGGTGGTTCGCGGCGTGTTCCTGATCATGCTGGCCATGTCTCTCCGCAAGCTCGCCCGCTGAACTATTCATCTGGCGTTCATGTTTACACACGTAATCGATTACGTGTGTAAACGATGGAGGGCGCCATGCCTGCCGATACGCCATCCGATTTTTCCTCATCGAACGAGCAGCCTGAACGCATTTCCGACGCCGAACATGCGGTGATGGAAGTGCTGTGGGAACGCAGCCCCCTGACTGCCGCAGAAGTGTGCGAGCAGGTCTGCGCGCCGCGCGGGTGGAGCCTCGCCACCGTGAAGACATTGCTCTCGCGGTTGGTCGCCAAACAGGCTCTGGCAACGGAGCCCGATGGCAAGCGTTTCCTCTATTCTCCGCGCGTCGCCCGCGAATCCTATGTCGGCAGCGAGAGCCGCCGCCTCGTCGATCGCCTGTTCGGCGGGCGGGCCGCACCGCTGTTTGCGCATCTTGCCGAATCCGACGCACTCACCCAAGATGACATCGCCGAGATCGAAGCCCTCCTGAAGGAGCTGAAGTCATGATCGAATGGCTCACCGATACGCTCGTGATGACCGGCGCGCTCATGGCGCTGATACTTCTGGTTCGTAGGCCCGTGTCGCGCTGGTTCGGTCCCGCAGCGGCTTACGCGCTTTGGGCGCTGCCGGTTTTGCGCCTGGTCCTGCCACCTCTCGCGCTGCCACGCGGCCTCTTCGCCAGGCCTGAAATCGCGGCTGAGCCCGTAGCAGCTGCGCATCAGGCGATCCCCGCAGCGAGCGAGGTAATCCACCCACTCGGTGCGGCCGAGAACGTTCCGGCCGTGTCCGGGGGGGAAATCGATCCGGGAATCCTGTCGCAAATCCCCTGGTTTCAACTCGCCGTCGCAATCTGGCTGATCGGAGCGGGGGTCTTCCTCGTCCAGCGTTTCCGCAACTACCGCCTCATGCGCGCGGAACTGCTGACCGATGCGCATCAGGTCGCCCACGCCGGGGACATCCGGATCGTCGAGACGCCGATGGCGGCTTCGCCCTTGGCGTTCGGCGTCAGGAACAAGGTCGTGGCCCTGCCGCAAGGCTTCCTGGCGACCGTCGATTCGGAAAGCTCCGACTTCGCGATCGCTCATGAACTGGAGCACCACGCCGGCAACGATCTCCTGGCTTTGATCGTCCTGCAACCGCTGTTCGCGCTGCATTGGTTCAATCCACTGGGATGGGCGGCATGGCGTGCTCTGAGGGCCGATCAGGAAGCGGCCTGCGATGCACGTGTCATGGCGGGGCGCGATCGCGAAACCCGCGCTCGCTACGGCCGCGTAATCGCCTCTTTCGCGGCCGGCACGCGACTGACGCTTGCGGCGCCGATCGCCGGCGCACTCGCAGGCGAAAAGCCGATCATCCAGCGATTGAAGGCCCTGGCTACCGCTGAGATTTCACCAGGACGCCGGGTGATGGCGCGAAGCCTCTTCGCCTTTGCCGTGATTTCGGTACCCTGCACGGCAACGGTCACTTACGCCGCCATGGACGAGCGGGGCGGCGCCGAAGCATCGGACGTACCGCCGGTACCTGTGCCCGCCGCGCCTTCCGCGTCGCTGCAATACGGCGGGGATGACTTCGAAGTACCATCTCCTCCGCAAGCCCCAGAAGCGCCACAAATTCCCGAAGTTCCGGAGGCCGTCGCGGTGTCGGATGCGCCCTGGGTATCGGCCGCTGTGCCCCCGCCGCCCGCAGCACCCGTACCACCCGCACCACTCGGCCGCGTTCCCCCGGCCCCCCCGGTTCCTCCGGAGCCGCCACAATTTCTCGAACGAGATCGTCAGGCAGCGGACCGTCAGGCCGCACGCGCAGACTACCGTGCCGCGATGGCCAACGCCTTGCGCAGCGTCCCCAAGGTCGAACAGTCGACGACCGCGGACGGCAAGATCCAGACCATCCGTATCGTGCAGAAGGGTGAGGGTGGCCGTCGCGAGATTCGGCAGTCGATCACCATCGACAGCACCTGTCCTGCGGATCGACAGCGGTCCGCCTCGCGAAATCGTGAAGGGTCAGCCACTCATATCTGCACCGGGGCACCGCTTCAGGCGGCGAATGCGGCTATGCGCGGCATTTCGACGGCGAGAGCATCGATCGCCCGCAACCAATCGATGAGCAGCAGTTTGAGGAGTGAGATACTCGCGGAGCTGGACAGCGAACTTGCCGATGTTCGCGCCGAGATGGCGAACGAGACGGATTGATCAATGCTGCAAGGCGCGGATCGTCGCATGAGCGATCCGCGCCTTCGCGCTTATGGAACCTTCTGAACGACCGGCTGGGAGGTGAAGGACACGTCGTTCTTGGTGTCCTTGCGATCCTCGGCGTCGGATTTGACTTCCTTGCGGCCTTCTTTCGCTTCTTCGTTATGCCGCTGAAGTTCCTTGGCCTGGATGATCGCGGGCGTGGCGGGCGATGCGGGATACTTGCAGCCACGCTCCGCACCCACGCCCTTCAGAAAGCCCCGCCTGGCAACGCCCGCCTGCACCGCTGCCAGCACGGCGCGTTCCTGCGCGTTGGCGCCGGAAATCTCGCGGATCAGCCCGCGAAAGGGAATGAACGAACTCACCACCCATTTTGCCAGCTTACCGGTGCTGACGCGATCGCGCGCCTCTTGGGGAAGATCGATGTCGTCACCCAGGACGCCGTCGAGTTCGGTGACGGCGGCGCTGATCTGTCGGCAACTGCGCATCGAGGCCAGGTCGTAGGGCTTCTTGATGGCGACGATGAGAACCGGGGGAATATCGGTCTTGTCCAGATTAAGATCGGTCACCGGAGTCTTCGCGATGTCCACCGCGCTAGGCTCGCTATTGGTGATCGGCTTGTCCTGACGGGCCTCGGCAGCGGTTGTCGCCAGCAGACCGGCCGTGGCTGCCATGATCAGGATAGGGCGCATCTTTTCCTCCTGTTTACCCCTGGGCGGCGCGGTCGCACCCACGCGAAAGGAGGGAAGCGCCAGCCTCTGGTCGATTACTGCTGGTTGAACGTGTCGCAGGCGTCCTCGTTCCCTGTTTCCAGGCCGCGTCGCAGCCATTCCATGCGTTGCGCGCTGGAACCGTGGGTGAAGCTTTCCGGACTTACCCGCTGGCCGGCATTCTTCATCAGCGTGTCGTCGCCGATCGCACTGGCAGCGGTCAGCCCCTCTTCCATGTCGCCGGCTTCGATGCGATCCTTGTTCCGGCCTGCCCAGACCCCGGCGTAGCAGTCCGCCTGAAGTTCCATGCGGACCTGGAGCGCATTGGCCTGCTGCGGGTTCTGTCGCTGGGCCTGGCGGACCTGAGTGTCGAGGCCCAGAAGGTGTTGGATATGATGGCCATATTCGTGCGCGACGACGTAATAGCGCGCGAAGTCTCCCTTGGCGCCCATCTTGCGATCGAGTTCGTCGTAGAAGCTGGTATCGATGTAGATGCCCTGGTCGGCCGGACAGTAGAACGGCCCCATCGCGCTTTGAGCGGCACCGCAGCCCGACTGGTCGGAGCCGTTGTAGAAGCGCAGGTTCGGCTGGTCGAAAGCGATGTTCGCCTTCTGGAACAGCGGTTGCCACGTCTTGTTCAGCGATGAGAGTGCGTTGCACGATTCCAGCGAATAGGCATTGTCGCGGCAGATCGAGGAAGCGTCCTGCGGCTGGCCGGGCGCCACTTGCGCGGAGGGTTGCTGCTGCTGGACGCTGTCCAGGGAGCCGAGCATCTGGGCCGGATCGACCCCGAAGACGAGCGCACCGATCAGCACGATGACGAGCGATCCGCAGCCCAGCTTGCCGCCGGAACCTCCCGGAAAGCCGCGCCCACCCTGACTGACCCGGATATTGTCGGGGTCGAACTCGTCGAGCCGCATCGCTGAGATCCTTTTCGAAAGTGCCGGGCTTACATGAACTAGCCACAGGCTCAGGTTCTGTTCAATCGAATTTGCCGACAGAGGTTCCAGCGTGTCTCTGCGGCAACAAATGTCGCATCGCGTTCGGATGCCTGCGAAAATTGTAACAGCGGGGCGAAATTGATCGTATAGGCTGCAATGCGATGAACAGGGGAATGAAGGCAGGATTGGCTCGTGCCGCCGGCGCGGTGGCGCTCGGCGCTTTGCTTGTGAGCGGCAATCCCCTGTTTTCGGCGATCTCGCGCGCGGATCAGGAGCTTGTCTCGCGCCTGCGCGCCCATATCGAAATTCTCGCCAGTGACGATTTCGACGGTCGCGAGCCGGGAACCGACGGCGAGGCAAAGACGCTGCGCTATCTCGGCAAGCAGTGGTTCGACATCGGGCTGGTGTCCGGCACCAACGATCCAGGGCACGAGTGGTTCGCCCCCGTAACTCTGGTTGCGCGCGAACCGGATTCGTCGGCGGCCCGTTTCCTGAGGAAAGGTGCACGCTCCACGGTTTCTCCGCCGGGCGTGCTGGTCCTGACATCCGGCAAGCGCAGTCTGGTGCGGAACGTGCCGATGCTGTTTCTCGGCAAGGGGCGCGGGCGCGACTATACACGCACCGAACTGGCGGGCCGGGTCGCGGTCGTCCTGGATGGCGATACCCCCGATGGCGAGCGCCAGAACGACCTTCTGGCGCTCGGCGCCTCCGCCGTGCTGACGGTGCTCGACGGGGAGCGCAGCCTCGATCAGGTCGCGGCGCGGCGCAAGCGATCCGGCTATGCCTTGTCGGACGATTCGCTGGGCGGCGATCTGGAGGCCTTCATCACGCGGGAGGCCATGGCGGCTCTGCTCAAGGGCACGTCGCGTTCGTTCGACATGCTGGAAGCCGCCGCGTCCAAGCCCGATTTTCTGCCTATCGCGCTGGACATGACCGCATCGTTCGAAGCGACCACGCGCGAGGCGACGATCCACACGCACAATCTCATCGGCAAGCTGCCCGGCAAAAGGCAGGACAGCGGCGCGGTGCTGTTCGTGGCCCACTGGGATCATTTCGGCGAATGCGGGGAAGCGCCGGCCGAGGATGTGATCTGCAACGGCGCCATCGACAACGCCAGCGGCGTCGCCGCGCTGACCGAAGTGGCCCGGCGCCTGGCGCGCGCACCGCAGCTCGATCGCGATGTCTATTTCCTGGCGACCACGGGTGAGGAACTGGGCCTGCTGGGCGCCCACGCCTTTGCCGAAAACCCCCCACTGCCGCTGGGGCGGATCGTGGCGGCCTTCAATATCGATTCGATCGCCGTCGCGCCGCGTGGCACGCCATTCGCCATCGTCGGACGCGGCATGACGGGGTTGGACGGCGAGATCGCCAAAGTCGCCAAGGCAGAGCGTTTCAAGCTGCGTTCCGGGGACGACGCCAACGAATATGTCCGCCGCCAGGATGGGTGGGCGCTGCTTCAGCACGACATTCCCGCCGTGATGGTGACCACGGCCTACGGCGACATCGAGCGCATGCGTGCGTTCTTCGACGGCGACTACCACCGGCCCAGCGACGATCTGGAGCATATGGAAAAGCCGCTCGAACTGGGCGGCGCGGTTGACGACGTGAAGATGCTGACCGCGCTCGGTCGCTGGTTCGCAGACGTGCGGCGGGTGCCCGTCTCGCCTGTCGAGCCGTCTCCTGCCGGGGCGGACAGGAAGCGCAAGTGAGGCGATCCGGCGCCGTTCGAAAAGGCTCTAGCCCTGACGCCCCCCTTTGATTACATGGGCCGCCACGATTCTCCCCGGTAAAGGTTATGGTGGCGCACATGGATATCCAGCTCGGACTTACTTTCGACGACGTACTACTTCGTCCTGCGAAGTCCGACATCGTGCCTACCCAGGCCGATACCCGCACCCGCCTCACGCGCGATATCGCGCTCAATATCCCCGTGATTTCCTCGGCCATGGATACCGTGACCGAAGCCGACATGGCGATCGTCATGGCGCAACTCGGCGGCATCGGCGTGCTGCATCGCAACCTCACTATCGAGGAACAGTGCGCCGCGGTCCGTGCCGTGAAGCGCTTCGAAAGCGGCATGGTGGTCAACCCGATCACGATCTCGCCCGATGCCACGCTTGGGGAAGCGCAGGCCATTATGCTCGCCAACAAGATCAGCGGCATTCCGGTGGTGGAGAACTCGGGCAAGCTCGTCGGCATTCTCACCAACCGCGACGTGCGCTTCGCCGCCAACCCGGCGCAGCCTGTACGCGAATTGATGACGCACGAAAATCTGGCGACCGTTCAGTTGGGCGTCGATCAGGACGAGGCGCGCCGCCTGCTGCACGCCCGCCGGATCGAGAAGCTGCTGGTGGTCGATAACGACTTCCGCTGCGTCGGCCTGATCACCGTGAAGGACATCGAGAAGGCCGTCACCTATCCGGACGCCACCAAGGACGCCGCCGGCCGCCTGCGCGTTGCCGCCGCGACCACGGTGGGCGACAAGGGCTTTGCCCGTACCGAGGCGCTGCTGGCCGCCGAGTGCGATGTCGTCGTGATCGACACCGCCCACGGCCATAACAAGGATGTGGCGCTCGCGGTCGAGCGCGTGAAGAAGCTGTCGAACTCGGCACAGGTCATCGCCGGCAACATCGCCACCGCCGAAGCGGCGCGCGCGCTGATCGACGCGGGTGCCGATTGCGTGAAGGTGGGCATCGGGCCGGGCTCGATCTGCACCACGCGCATCGTCGCCGGTGTCGGCGTGCCGCAGCTCACCGCCATCATGGATGCCGCCGAAGAGGCCGACAAGTCGGGCGTTCCGGTGATCGCCGACGGCGGCCTGCGCACTTCGGGCGACGCTGCAAAGGCGCTGGCCGCCGGTGCCTCGACCATCATGGTCGGCTCGATGCTGGCAGGCACCGAGGAAGCGCCGGGCGAGACGTTCCTCTACCAGGGCCGCGCCTACAAGTCGTATCGCGGCATGGGCTCGGTAGGCGCGATGGGCCGTGGTTCGGCCGATCGCTACTTCCAGGGCGACATCAAGGACCAGATGAAGCTGGTGCCCGAAGGCATCGAAGGTCAGGTCGCCTATAAGGGCCAAGCCAAGGACGTGATCCACCAGCTGGTCGGCGGCGTGAAGGCGGCCATGGGCTACACCGGCTCGGCCACGATCGAGGATTTGCGCAAGGGCGCGCAGTTCGTGCGCATCACCAATGCCGGCCTGCGCGAAAGCCATGTTCACGACGTGACCATCACGCGCGAGGCGCCGAACTATCCTTCGCGCTGATCGTCGGAAGGGCGGGGCAGCGGCATGACACCGGGCGCGCGGGTACAGGCGGCGATCGAGATCCTGGATCTCGTGATCGACGCCGCGCGTGCCAACGGCGCACCGGCTGACCGGCTGATCTCGGACTGGTTCCGCACGCGCCGGTTCGCCGGCAGCAAGGACCGGCGTGCCGTGCGCGAGCTGGCCTATCGGGCCATCAGGGCCTGCGGGGAAATTCCGGAATCCGGGCGTGCCGCCATGCTGCGGCTTGCCGCCGGGGATGCTGACCTCGTCGCCCTGTTCGACGGATCGGCCCATGCTCCCGCGCCTGTCGTTGAAGGCGAACCCGTGGCGGAGCCGGGTCTGGCACCGCGCTGGCTGGTCGAACGGTTGGCCGCCAGCGATGTAGTCGAAGCCGATGCCATGGCCCTGCTCGATCGTGCGCCGCTGGATGTTCGCGTCAACACCTTGAGCGCCGAGCGAGTCGATCTTCCGGAGGGGGCCGAGCGTTCCGTCGCCGCGCACGGCTGGCGTTATCCGCCCGAAACGCGCATCGAGCAGGCCGAAGCCTATCTCCAGGGCGCGATCGAGGTTCAGGACACCGGCTCGCAGCTGACTTGCGAAGCCGTGGCCGCCCTGCCGGGCGAAACGATCATCGATCTTTGCGCGGGCGCCGGGGGCAAGACCCTGGCTTTGGCGGCCGCCATGGACAATCGCGGCACGCTGGTCGCCTGCGACACCGACCGGACGCGGCTTTCGCGACTGGCCCCCCGCGCTGTGCGCGCCGGGGCAACGGGAATCGAGGCGGTACTGCTCGATCCCAAAAAGGAAATGCAAGCGCTTCAGCGCTTTGCCGATACCGCCGATGCCGTGCTGGTCGATGCGCCCTGTTCCGGCACCGGCACCTGGCGCCGTAACCCGGAGGCACGCTGGCGCCTGACCGAGGCGCAGCTTTCCCGCTACGTCGCCACCCAGTCGCGGCTGCTGGACGTGGCGGCGAAACTGGTCCGTCCGGGCGGCCGCCTGATATTCGTGACCTGCTCGCTGCTCGATGAAGAAGGGGCGAGCCAGGCGCGCGATTTCCTGGTGCGGCATGTGGGCTGGCGCGCGGTCGTGCCGGAACTTCCCGCGGGAACGGTTCGCGGAGCCGGGTTGAGGCTTTCTCCCTGGCATGACGGAACCGATGGCTTTTTCGTCGCACGCTTCGAGCGGCTGTGATAGCGTCGGTGCCATGATGAGGACGAAGCCCTCGGCCAAGGACATTTTGATGCGTTACACGCCTGCCGCGATTGCTCTATCCTTTGTTGCTGCCATCTCCTCCAGCGCGATCTTTTCAGAGCCCGCCAAGGCGCTCGATCCGCGCGCGGCGAATCTGCTGGCTGAAGGGCAGGCGGCGATCGGCGCGGGGAACGTCAATGGCGCTATCGATGCTTATGAAGCCGCCCTGACGGTGGAGCCGGGCAACGTCACCGTTCTGCTGGCGCTGGCCGATGCAACGCGCAAGCAAGGGCTTCAGGGCAAGGCACTGCACTATTATCGCGTGGCGCTGGTCAGCGACCCTCGCAATCTCGCAGCGCTGGCGGGAGAGGGCATGGCGCTGGCGGAAAAGGGCGCGACCGACAAGGCGAGTCGCAATCTGGCGCGCCTTCAGACGCTTTGCGGCAAGGATTGCTCCGAAACCGAGAAACTGGCCGCAGTCATCGCGCGCACGCCGGCGACTCGCGTGATGACGGCGGAAGCTACCGCGCCGAAGCCGGTCGTGTCGGAGAACTGAGTGCGGGCGGGCCTGCGCCCGCCCCTCGGCCGTCTCAGATTGGCGTCTCAGATCAGGGCGCGGAATTCTTCAAGAACGGCACGGTAGACGCGCTTCTTGAAGGGGACGATCAAGTCCGGCAGAAGTTCCGGCTCAACCCATTTCCAGTCGGCGAATTCGGGAGGGGTGTGGGCCTCCAGGTCGATGTCGGCGTCCCTGCCGTCGAACCGGGCCAGGAACCAGGTCTGGCGCTGGCCGCGATACTTGCCCTTCCAGAGCTTGCCGATGAGTTCATCCGGCAGATCGTAGAGCAGTTCTTCCTTCGTTTGCGAGAGGATCGTGACGTGCGATTCGGTGGCGCCCGTTTCTTCCCATAGCTCGCGCAGGGCCGCCGCCCGCAGATCCTCGCCATCGTCCACGCCGCCCTGGGGCATCTGCCACCAGTCGCCTTCCTTGGTATCGATCCGCTTTCCGACGAAGACCTTCCCGTCGGGGTTGACGAGCATGACGCCGACGCAAGGGCGGTAGGGCAAGGACGCGTAGTCTTTCATCGGTGCAGGGGAATCCATGGTCATCGGGAAAAGCGGGGCGGGCAAAGCGAATTCGGACAATCAGTCGGATCATCGCGGCGCATTCCCGTAGAATGGCCCAAGCCCCCGCGCAATGCCAGCGCGTTTTATGGTTCCCGGTCCGATAACCGATCAAACCCCAAGCGGTCCGCTGTGAAGACCCGATCGCGGACCCGGCTGCTTTTTCCGTTTTGCGCGGATCGCAAGCGAGCATAGTCTGGTGGCGGGAAAAGCAATGGCCGGCATCAGATCGGCAGCCCCGGGAGACAGCGATGGTGGCGACGACCTTATCGGACAGCGCATCGACCAGACGGAAGAACGCGGATTCGGCCGGCGACGGGACGGTCGAATCGGTCGTGATGCGGTTCGCCGGCGATTCGGGCGACGGGATGCAACTGACCGGTGGGCAGTTCACGCTTTCCACGGCCCTGGCCGGGAACGATCTGGCGACTTTTCCGGATTTTCCCGCCGAGATACGCGCGCCCCAGGGCACCTTGTTCGGAGTCTCGGCCTTTCAGATCAATTTCGGCTCCAGCGAGATCACCACGGCGGGCGACGCGCCGGATGTGCTGGTGGCGATGAATCCCGCCGCCCTGAAGACCAACATCCATGCACTGAAGCCGGGCGGACTGGTCATCATCGATACGGGCGAGTTCGGCAGACGAAATCTGGAAAAGGCGAACTACGCCGCGAGCCCGCTGGAGGATGGCAGTCTCGCACGATGGGCCGTCCTGGCGTTCGACATTTCGGCGCTGACGCTGGAGGCGGTCAAGCCCTTCGGCCTGGGCAACAAGGAGGCCCTGCGGTGCAAGAACATGTGGACGCTGGGGCTGGCGCTATGGATG
>NZ_DAMDBA010000011.1:0-19205 GCF_032093395.1 Novosphingobium sp. | reverse complement strand
CCGCTGGTCGAATGGCTGCACGGCAAATTCGCGAAGAACCCGGTCCTTGCGGAAGCCAATATCGCCGCGCTCAACGCCGGACATGCTTATGGTGAAACGGCCGAACTTGCCGGTCCCCTGCGGCGTCTGCATCTGGATCCGGTGCCGAGCGCGCCGGGCCTCTATCGCACGATCAATGGGGCGGAGGCGATCGCACTTGGCCTGATCGCGGGCTGTCGGCTGGCCGGGCTGCCGATGTTCTTTGGCGGCTATCCGATCACCCCGGCCTCCGCGATCCTGCATCATCTGGTGAAGATGAAGGAATTCGGCGTCACCACGTTCCAGGCCGAGGACGAGATCGCCGCGATCTGCTCCGCGATCGGGGCCAGCTATGCGGGCCAGCTTGGCGTCACTTCTTCTTCGGGCCCCGGTCTTGCCCTCAAGGGCGAGGCGATGGGGCTGGCGGTAATGACCGAGCTGCCTCTCGTGATCGTCAATTCGCAGCGGGGCGGGCCGTCCACCGGGCTTCCCACCAAGACCGAACAGTCGGACCTCTACCAGGCCGTCTACGGCCGCAATGGCGATGCGCCCCTGCCGGTGATCGCCGCATGCTCGCCCGCCGATGCCTTCGAATGCGCGATCGAAGCCTGTCGCATCGCCACCAGCTACATGACGCCGGTGATACTGCTGACCGACGGCTATATCGGCAATGCCTCCGAACCCTGGAAGGTGCCGGATCCCGCAGCTTTCGAACCGTTCCCCGTGCAGTTCCTGAAAGAGCCGAACGGCGCGGATCGCGTGCTCCCCTACAAGCGCGACGAGCGAGGGGTGCGCCCATGGATCAAGCCCGGCACGCCGGGCCTCATGCATCGTATCGGCGGGATCGAGAAAGCCATCGATACCGGCAACATCGACTATGCACCCGACGTCCATCAAGCCCAGACCGATGCGCGCAAGGCCCGGATCGACGGCGTTGCCGCTGCCGTTCCGGCTCAAGAGCTTAGTCTCGGCGAACCGGTCGGCAAGCTGCTGGTGATCGGTTGGGGCTCGACGTTCGGAGCGATCCATCAGGCCGTGCGTCGTGCGCGCAGGAAGGGGCTGGCGGTCAGCCATGCCCATGTTCGCCACGTCTGGCCGCTGCCGGCCAATCTCGGCGACCTGCTGTCCGGGTTCGACCACGTGCTGGTGCCGGAAATGAACACCGGGCAGTTCAAGACGATCCTGCGGGATCGGTTTCTCGTCGATGCGGTGCCGCTGACCAAGACCAGCGGCCAGCCCTTCGCCATCGCCGAACTGGAGGAGGCCATCGCCCGGTTCTTCGATGAGATCCCCGGAAATGAGGGTGGCGAGGTGGAGGTCAACGCGACGCAGCTTCCCGCCCCCGAGATCGAGCAGCCCTGACGGTTCCGACGGAGACACGATCATGAACGAAATGACTTCGATCGAGACGACGCTCAAGGATTGGGAGACCGATCAGGAGGTGCGCTGGTGTCCCGGCTGCGGGGACTATGCGATACTCAAGGCCGTGCAGCGCACTCTGCCGATGCTGGGCGCCGATCCGAAGAATACGGTCTTCGTCTCGGGCATCGGCTGTTCGAGCCGCTTTCCCTACTATGTCGAGAGCTATGGCTTCCATTCGATCCACGGCCGGGCGCCGGCCGTGGCCACGGGGATCAAGCTTGCCAATCCGGATCTCGACGTCTGGCTGGTGACAGGCGACGGCGATGGCATGTCGATCGGCGGCAACCACACGATGCACGTGCTGCGGCGCAATCTCGATTGCCAGATCCTGCTGTTCAACAACGAGATATACGGCCTGACCAAGGGGCAGTATTCACCGACGAGCCGCATCGGTACGCCCTCGCCGACATCTCCGGCAGGTTCGGTCGATCGTCCCGCAAGCCCTTGTGCTTTCGCGCTGGGGTCGGGCGCCCGGTTCGTGGCGCGCAGCTATGACGTGTCCAAGGATCTGCCCGAGGTGCTCAAGGCCGCCTATCGCCACAAGGGTGCGGCTTTCGTGGAGATTTTCCAGAACTGCATCGTCTACAACAAGGACCGCTTCGACGATTTCACGGACAAGTCGGTCGCCGCCGATGCCCAGGTCTATTGCCGCGATGGCGAGCCCTTGCTGTTCGCCGGCGGCGCGAAGGGACTTGCTTTCGACATGGCCACGCTGTCGCTGAAAGTCGTCGATGTAGTGGGCGGAGACTGGCACGCCGCCGACGTGCTAGTCCACGATGTGCGGAACCGGAGCCTGGCGCATTTGCTGGTGGAGATGCCGTTCGGTCTTTATCCCATGGCGCTCGGCGTGATCCATGACGATCCGGCGCCGACCTTCGAAAGTGCGGTGATAGCCGAGAGGGAGAGCCACGCGGCAAGCAAGCCGGCGGATCTTGGCCAGTTGCTCGCGCGGGGGCAGACCTGGACGGTCAGGTGACCCGTTCGGCTCCAGCAAGCTCGTCGGCGGCATGGACCGCCGTTTCGGCCGGTCGATAAAGCAGGGCACTGGCGAGGAACGCCCATCCGGCACCGCCGAGCCATCCGGCCATGACGTCGCTCGGCCAGTGAACGCCCAGCCAGACGCGGCTCCAGGCAATGGCCAGACTGAGCACCATGGCACTCGCCACCAGGGTGTGGCGGACCGCGCCGCGATGACTCAGCGCGGCGAATGCAAGGGCGAAGGCGATGTAGGTGGACGCCGCGTTGAAGCTGTGCCCGCTGGGGAAGCTGGCACCGCCGGCCTCTGTGAGGTGAGGCACGATTTCCGGACGAGGGCGCCCGAACAGTGCCTTGAAACCCATATTGACGAGGCTGGCGCTGAGCACCGTGAGTGCCAGCAGCATTCCCTCCCGGCGGCAGCGCAGCCAGAACAGCGCCACGACAGCGAAGATCGTATAGAGCTTCAGTTGCAGGAACCCGCCCATCGCGGTGAGATCCCGCACCCATTCCAGCAGCCAGGTCGGTCCTAGAGGGCGTAAGTCCTGGGCGCGCCAGAAAAGCAGCCCGATCCGGTCGAATTGCGTGGTGCGGCCTGCTGGCATGGCCCATGCGAAGAAGGCGAATCCTGTCCAGCAAGTCGCAGCAGCCAGCAGGGCCTTGCGCGGATCGATCCGGTGGCGGAGGGTCGCGGACCTCCTTTTTGAAGAGGCGGGCGCTGGCTTGGAAATGGGCATTGCCTTAAGGAACGGCGATGACCGACAAGCGTTCCGGCAGCATGAAACCCCCCGTCATCGTCTGGCTGCGGCGCGACCTGCGCCTTTCCGATCAGCCTGCCATCTTCGAGGCCGCAAGCCAAGGCGCCATCGTCCCGGTCTACGTGCTGGACGACGAGACGCCGAAACATCGCCGCATGGGCGCCGCCTCTCGATGGTGGCTGCACCATTCCCTCGAAAGCCTCGACGCTGCCTTGCGCGAAAAGGGCTCGCGGCTGGTCCTTCGCCAGGGCCGCAGCGATGAGGTCTTGAAAGCGGTCGCGGACGAAGTGGGCGCTTGCGAGGTTCATGCTCTTCACCATTACGAGCCCTGGTGGCGAAACGCAGAGAAAGCCGTTTCCCAGGTGCTCGACCTGCATCTGCATCACGGCAATTACCTCGCGCCGCCGGGTTCGGTGACAACGGGGGCGGGCCGGCCCTACAAGATCTACACGCCGTTCTGGCGCGCGCTGCACGAGCGCCTGCCGCCCGTCGAACCCCATCCCCGACCGGCCCGGATCGAAGCCCCAGCCCGGTGGCCGCGGTCCGATCGTCTGGCTGACTGGAACCTGCTGCCCAAGCAGCCGGACTGGGCCGGCGGTATGCGCGAGATGTGGGAGCCCGGCGAGGCAGGCGCGCACAAGCGGCTCCACGCCTTCGTGGAGGAAGCTTCGGCTTACGAGGCGCAGCGCAACCTGCCGTCCGTGGAAGGGACGTCCTTCCTCTCGCCCCATCTCCACTTCGGGGAGATTTCGCCGTCGCGGGTCTGGCATGCGGTGGCGGATGCCGGGGGATCGGTCGAGACCTTTCTCGGGGAACTGGGCTGGCGCGACTATGCCCAGAACGTGATCCTCCAGTTTCCCGACTACGGCAGCCGATCGGCCAAGGAAGACTTCGCGCACCTGGAGTGGCGAAGCGGCAAGGCAGCCGATTCGGACCTGAGGGCCTGGCAGCAGGGGCGGACCGGCTATCCGATCGTCGATGCGGGCATGCGCCAGCTCTGGCACACGGGTTGGATTCATAACCGGGTGCGGATGATCGTCGCCAGTTTCCTCATCAAGCACCTGCTGATCGACTGGCGCGAAGGCGAGCGATGGTTCTGGGACACGCTCGTCGATGCGGATTACGGCTCCAATGCGGTGAACTGGCAATGGAGCGCCGGTTCCGGCGTGGACGCGCAGATGTTCGTGCGGATCATGGCGCCGCTCACGCAGTCCGAGAAGTTCGATGCGGCGGACTACATCCGCCGATGGGTGCCGGAACTGGCCGCGCTGGAAGACGCGGATATCCACGATCCGGCTGGAGGAAAGCGACCCGACGGCTATCCGCCCAAGCTGGTCGAGCATCGCGACGGCCGGGAGCGGGCCCTGGCCGCCTGGGGGCGTTCCAAGGTTCGGTGAAGAGGAAAGCATAGTCCTCCCGAAGGGAGCCACTGATTCTTCCTAGGCAATTGCCCGCGGCCATTTTCCGGATAATATCAGGTTCATGAACGCAAGTGCGCCAGGCAGGGGTGAGGAACTGGTCGAGGGCGGCCGCTCCATCGGTGTGGGTCCGCAATGGCTGGCGCGGCTCTGGTCCGGTGGCGTTTCGAAGGTTCTGGACCGAATCGACCGGGGCCTTGAAAGCGGCTCGATAGAAGCGACGCTTCCGGGGGGCGGGACGCGCCTGTTGGGCGGAAGGGCGCCCGGATTTGATGCCGTCGTCGAGATTCGCAGCTGGCGCGCCTTGCTGCGTCTGGCCACGGCGGGCTCGGTCGGCTGGTATCAGGCATGGGAGGAAGGCGAGTGGGACAGCCCGGATCCCGTGCCGATATTCGCCCTGTTCATGGAGAATGCCGATAGTCTCGGCAATGTCGGCAGGGCTACCGGCCCTTGGCGGGCGCTGGCCAAGTTCCTCCATTGGCTTCATCGCAACACCCGTTCGGGCTCCTTGCGAAACATCCATGCCCATTACGATCTGGGCAACGACTTCTACGAACAGTGGCTCGGCGAAACGATGCTCTATTCCAGCGGCATCTTCCCGCGTCCGGGAAGCGGGCCGAACGCACTCAGCCAGTTCGTCACGACACTGGACGCCGCCCAGTCCAACAAGATCGGCGCGATCGCGCATCGGCTCGATCTTCATGAGGGGGCTCGCGTCCTGGAGATCGGCTGCGGCTGGGGTACGCTTTCGGCTTTCCTGGCGGAGACGGAAGGCGCGAAGGTCGATGCCATCAGCCTTTCCGACGAGCAGCTTGCCTATGCGCGCCGGCGTTGGAACGGCAGGGTGGAAGCGCGGGGTGGCCGCGTCGATTTCCTCAAGCAGGATTATCGCGACGTTTCCGGCGATTACGACGCCATCGTCTCCGTCGAAATGGTGGAGGCGGTGGGGCGTGGCTTCTGGCCGGATTTCCTCGATTGCATAGAGCGGAACCTCAAGCCGGGCGGCCGGGCGGCGATCCAGTATATCGCCATGCGCGATGACATCTTCGACGCCTATGCCGGCAGCGCCGACTTCATCCAGACGTTCATTTTCCCCGGCGGCATGTTGATACACGAGCCCGAGTTTCGCCGCCTTGCGCAGCAGCGTGGACTGTTGTGGCAGGACAGGCAGGCCTTTGGCCTGGACTATGCCCGCACCCTTCACGAATGGCGGCGCAACTTCGACAAGGTGGTCGCGGAAGGCAGGCTCCCCGCCGGGTTCGACGAGCGCTTCGTGCGGCTCTGGCGCTTTTACCTGATGTATTGCGAAGGCGGCTTCATGGGCGGCGGCATCGATGTTGCCCAGGTAACGCTGGTCAAGCCCGTCGAGCCCTGAAATCCTATCCGTTGGGGATCAGTTTCCCAGACCGCGCCAGCGGGTCAGCACCGTATCGAGGACGATAGGGTTCAGCAGTTGTTCGAAGGCGCAGCCGACCAGTCCGTCTTCCCACCAGATCACGCGTGCGGACAAGGCTTCCATGCCGGGCAGGGTCAGCCAGCAACAGGTACGCGGAGGGATGCGGCTGATCGCCGTCGCCGAAAAGCCGGATAGCGAAAGATCGCGCACCGCCGTCTGGAAGCCCTTGGTTCCGGAGGCGCGAAAACCGGCCGGTATCGAAATACGCTGGCGGATCGCGCTGCGGTCTTCCTGGGCGGCGAGTTCGTAGATGTCCTGCGGGGATTTCGTCGTCATTTTCCCGAGATCCATGCATTGGCGCGACGCAAACGAAGCGTCGTCAATGGTAGAAAATCAGGAAAGGGTTACCACAGGATTAAAATGCGGACGATACGGTTTCGCGGTGCCCGCTCTCGAAGGCTTCACCCAGCAGCGCGACCAGCCGGTCAGCCACGACTTCCGGCGGCTTGACCGAGGCAGGGGCCTCGCCCGGATAGGCGCGGGCGCGCATGGCGGTGCGCGTGGCGCCGGGATTGACGATGGCGACGCGCACTTTCGTGGCGTTGCGCGTTTCCTCGGCATAACAGTCCAGCAGCATGTCGCTGGCGGCCTTGGTGGCGGCATAGGCGCCCCAGAATGCGCGGGGCTTTTCCGCGACGCTGGTGCTCAGGCCGATCACGCGGGCATTGTCGCTCTTGCGGAGCAGGCCGTCGAAGTTGGCGATCAGCGCCTGCGTGGCAAGAACGTTGGTGGTGAGCGCCTTGTTGAAGGCGCGCTGGTCGATATCGGCCACGCTCGTCAGTTCGGGCAGGACCGCTGCATTCACGACGAGGATGTCGAGCTTGCCCCAGCGCTGCGAGACGGCGGTGGCGAGGCGGGCGATGCCGTCCGGCTCGACCAGATCGACCGGCGCGATCGTTGCCGAGCCGCCGGCCTGGTAGATCTGGTCCTCGATCGCTTCGAGCGCCTTGGTGTCACGCCCGGTCAGCAGGACATGCGCCCCTGTCGCCGCAAGTGCGAGCGCCGTGGCCGCGCCGATGCCCCGGCTGGAGCCGGTGACGAGCGCAACCTGACCTTCGAACGGCTTGCCGCCAGCATTCTCGCTCACGCTATTCTCGCTCACGCTGCGTTGAGCTCCCCCGAGAACCTTTCGGCGAAGTCCGTCAGCTTGGTGGGATATTCGCCCGAGAAGCAGGCGTCGCAGAACTGCGGGCGCTTCCGGTTGCGCTTTTCCTCACCGACTGCGCGATAGAGGCCGTCGATCGAGACGAAGGCAAGGCTGTCGGCCTTGATGAAGTCGGCCATGGCCTGGATGTCCATGTTGGCAGCCAGCAGCTTCGACCGTTCCGGCGTATCGACGCCGTAGAAGCACGAATGCTCGGTCGGCGGGCTGGCGATGCGCATGTGGACTTCGGCGGCGCCGGCGTCGCGCATCATCTCGACGATCTTGAGCGAGGTGGTGCCGCGCACGATCGAATCGTCGATCAGGATGATGCGCTTGCCTTCCACGATGGCGCGGTTGGCGTTGTGCTTGCGCTTCACGTCCGCGTGGCGGGCTGCGTCACCCGGCTGGATGAAGGTGCGGCCGACATAGTGCGAGCGGATGATGCCGAGTTCGAAGGGAATGCCCGACTGCTGGGCATAGCCGATCGCGGCGGGAACGCCGCTGTCGGGGACCGGGATCACGACGTCGGCCGGGGCCGGCGCTTCCTTGGCCAGTTCCATGCCGATCTGCTTGCGCACCTGATAGACCGAGCGACCGTCCATCACCGAATCGGGACGGCTGAAGTAGACATGCTCGAAGATGCAGGGGCGCGGAGCCGGATTGCCGAAGGGGCGGTGGCTGGAGATCGTGCCCTTGTGGTCGACCTGGACCAGTTCGCCCGGCTCGATCGACCGGATGAACTCGGCACCGATCACGTCGAACGCCACCGTTTCGGACGCGAAGACGGTGGCGTCGCCGATGCGGCCCATGACCAGCGGGCGGATGCCCAGCGGATCGCGGCAGGCGATCATGCCCTCGGCCGTCATGCAGATCAGCGAGTAGGCGCCTTCCACCATGCGCAGGGCATCGACGAAACGGTCGAGCAGCGTGGGATAGCGGCTGGTGGCGACGAGGTGGATGATCACCTCGGTGTCCGAGGTCGACTGGAAGATCGAACCCTTCGACACGAGATCGCGCTTCAGCGTCATCGCGTTGGAAATGTTGCCGTTGTGCGCGATCGAGAAACCGCCCGCGGCAAGGTCGGCAAAGAGCGGCTGCACGTTGCGCAGGCCCGATCCGCCGGTGGTCGCATAGCGGACGTGGCCCGAGGCCATGGTGCCGGGCAGGGTGTCCAGCTCGCGCTGCGAGAACACTTGCGCCACGTGGCCCAACCCGCGGTAGGAGTGAAACTCCGACCCGCTGAAACTGGTGATGCCCACGGCTTCCTGCCCGCGATGCTGAAGGGAATGGAGCCCGGCCGCGGCGATATTCGCCGCGTCCTTGGAACCAATTACGCCGAAGATGCCGCACTCTTCGCGCAGCTTGTCCCCGTCGGCGTCACGAAAGGGGTGAGTCAGGTTCATGGGTGTTTTTTCCGGCCCGCTGGCGCGTCAATATCTGGCGCGCATGTGGAGCGGATCGCCTCGAAATGCAAGGGGGGTCGAGCGCCGGAAGTCCGGTTGGCGCATTTGAGCCCGCTACGTGACGACATCATGACAGCCTCGATGTCGCCGGAACCGGGCAGGATCCGAGGCATTATCAAAGGCCCGTTCAGCGCCGCGTCACCTAGGGTCAGGACCTATTAGTCACGCCTGCGAGGTTTGAATCAAAATGGCTCGGCGCGAGGAAGGAAGGTGCAGGAATATGTCGATATTTCCAGACTTCCTGACGCTGCGCTGGGCCATTTTGATCAAATCCCTTCGGGACATTGGAATGGCTTCCATCTCGAACCGAAGCGACCTTGGACGGGCAACCAGCCCGCCCGGCAGCCACTTCGGTCCGATCTGTTCGCCATTCCAATGCCTCGCAGGCGTGACTAATAGGTCCTGACCCTAGGGCGGGCGATCCGCTTGCCAGTCTATCCACTTCTGCTTAATGCCGGGCCACCTGCCCGATCACAGACGGACCCGTCGCTTGATCCTATCCCCTTTCGAATGGACCATCGCCAAGCGCTACATGCTGCCCGGAAAGGGCGAGCGCTTCATCGCCCTTGTCGCCGGCATCAGCCTGGTGGCGGTCATGCTGGGCGTCGCCGCGCTGGTGATCGTCATGAGCGTGATGAACGGCTTCCGCGCCGAACTGTTCGACAAGATCGTCGGGCTCAACGGCCATGCCATCATCAATGCCTATGGCGGCCGGCTCGACGATTGGCGGGACGTGCTCAAGGACGTTCGCGCCACGCCCAATGTCGTGAATGCCTCGCCGCTGATCGAACAGCCGCTGGTGACGACCTTCAATGGCCGCGTCGAAGGCGTGCTGGTTCGCGGAAACACGAACGAGGATATCGCGCGCCTTGGCGAAAAGGTGAAGGCGGGCGATCTGCGTGAACTGGTGCCGGGAAGCGACAACGTGGCGATCGGCTCGCAGCTTGCGCAGAACCTGGGCGCGCAAGTGGGCGATACGATCACGGTGATGAACCCGCTGGGCCGTTCGACACCCTTCGGCACGGTGCCGCGCCAGATCGCCTACCGCGTCGCCGCGATCTTCGAGATCGGCATCTACGACTACGACAAGGCCTATGTGGTCATGCCGATGAAGGATGCGCAGACGCTGATGCTGACCGGCGACACCATCGGCATGATCGAGGTGACGACGACCAACCCGGACAAAGTCGGCGAAATTCTCGCCCCGCTCGAACGCAAGCTGAAGGGCAGGGCGATCGTCACCGACTGGAAGACCATCAACGCCTCGCTGTTCGAGGCGCTCTCGGTAGAACGCGTGGCGATGTTCGTGGTGCTCTCGATCATCGTGCTGGTGGCGGTGTTCAATATCCTGTCGTCGCTGATCATGCTGGTCCGAGCCAAGACGCGGGATATCGCGATCTTGCGCACGATGGGGGCCACGCGGCGCTCGTTGCTCAAGGTCTTCGTGACGACCGGGTTCTGCATCGGCGCGCTGGGAACGGTGGCCGGCGTGCTGATGGGCTTCATGTTCCTCTATTTCCGCCAGCCTATCGTCCATTTCGTGGAGATCGTGACTGGCCAGAACCTGTGGGATCCCTCGATCCGCTTCCTGACCGAGCTGCCCTCGCGGCCCGATCCGGTGGAGATCGCGGTGATCTGCGTGATGGCCCTGATCTTCAGCTTCCTTGCCACGCTCTATCCCGCCTTCAAGGCGGCGAGCACCGATCCCGTGCAGGTGCTGCGCTATGAATGACCCGGTAGTTCGCCTCGACAGACTTACCCGCAGCTTCGAACAGGGCGGGGTGCGCATCGACGTGCTGCGCGGCGTCGATCTTGCGGTCCAGCCCGGAGAGATCGTAGCCCTGCTGGGGCCTTCCGGCTCCGGCAAATCGACCATGCTCCAGGCGATCGGCCTTCTGGAAGGCGGCTTCGGCGGCCGTATCGAGATCGCGGGGATCGATGCCTCGAAGCTCGGCAAGGATCGGCGCGCGGCGGTGCGGCGTGACCACATCGGCTTCGTCTACCAGTTCCACCATCTCCTGCCGGACTTCAACGCGATCGAGAACGTGGTGCTGCCGCAGCTCATCACCGGAAAGCCGCGCGAGGAATGCGAGGAGCGGGCCAGGGATCTGCTCGGCGCGCTGGGCCTCGGGCAGCGGCTCGACCATCGTCCCAGCAAACTTTCGGGCGGCGAGCAGCAGCGCGTGGCGGTCGCCCGTGCGCTGGCGAACCGGCCGCGCCTGGTGCTGGCGGACGAGCCCACCGGCAATCTCGACGAGTCCACGGCCGACAAGGTCTTCGCGCAGTTCCTCGAACTGGTGCGCGGGCAAGGCAGCGCCGCGCTGGTGGCTACCCATAACGAGCGTCTGGCTGCGGCGATGGACCGCGTGGTAAGACTGCACGATGGCGTGCTGACCTGATGTTCATCCAGGGGGTGTGGGGAACATCGCAGACGGTCCAAGCGTTTTACCTTCAGAGGCAAGACGCGCGAAAGGAGCGTTTTTATGAGCGACTTTCCCACAACCATCCAAGGCCATCCGGCAGGCGAAGGCCTGGGCTGGAACGATAGTGCCGAACTGCACAAGACGGCCGACGGTGGAGGTGTATTCAACGTATTCAAGGCCATCCGCAGGGATACCGTGGCCAATCTGATCCGCTATGTCATGCATCTGCCGGAAGCGGACCAGGGCAACTATTCCGTCCAGAAGGACGGTGACAGGTTGCTGGAAATAGGGGACATACGCCGTCTTTATCGAAGGACGGATTTCCCTCATGGCGTCGCCGGCTGATCCCCGCACTGTCGCGGATTTCGAAACCCAATTACCTGGCGGCGAGACGACCAGTCCCGCCGACCGGCTTGGGAAAGTGCTGCTGGTCGTGAATACCGCCAGCAAGTGCGGATTTACGCCGCAGTACGCCGGCCTCGAAGCTCTGTGGCGCAAGTATCGTGATCAGGGTTTCGAGGTGATCGCTTTCCCCTGCAACCAGTTCGGCGGCCAGGAACCGGGCTCCGCGGAAGAGATCGCATCCTTCTGCGACGTCAACTTCGGCCTCTCATTTCCCCTCATGGGCAAGGTCGATGTCAATGGCGATCATGCCGCGCCGCTGTGGACGTGGCTCAAAAGCGAGGCACCCGGCCTTCTTGGCAGCAAGTCCATCAAGTGGAACTTCACCAAGTTTCTGATCGGTCGCGATGGCAAGGTCGTGCGGCGATATGCGCCAACCGATCGCCCGGAACGGCTGGAGAAGGACATCGAGGCGCTGCTCTGATCGGCGTTCGCGCTGCTTTCGTTTCCGCCCGGCAAGCACCCTTTCTTGCACCATTTTGGCGGCATCGGCGTCCTTTCCCCCGGCTTATCCGCAGGCGCGCCTTGATCGGGAGGTAGGGCAATGCCTAAATTCCGCCCATGGCCCACGCACCTTTCGTACCGCTCCGCATCTTTTCGAGTTTCACGATGCTGGACGGCGCGATCGATCCCAAGGCCGCGGCCAAGCTTGCCAAGGAGCGCAAGTTTCCCGCCGCTGCGATCTGCGACCGCAACGGCCTCTATGGCGCGCCGACTTACGCGCAGGCATGCAAGAGCGCCGGGGTGCAGCCCATTGTCGGCACGTTCCTGGCGGTCGCCCGGCCGGGTGCCGTAAAGCAGGGCCAGGATCGTCCGATCGACTGGCTCGCGCTGTTCGCCCAGAACGAGGCGGGCTGGCTCAACTTGTGCGACCTCGTCAGCCGCGCGCATCTGGACCGGCCGCTGCACCTCGAAGCCCATGTCGAACTGGATAGTCTGCGGGGCCATACCGATGGCCTGATCTGCCTGACCGGCGGCGGCGAGGGTGCCCTGGCCCGCCTTTTCGCGGCCGATCGCGTGGGGGCTGCCGAAAGCTATTGCGATACCTTGCAGGCGCTGTTTGGAGACCGTCTCTACATCGAGATCGCACGTACCGGCGACGAGGCCGAGGATGGCAGTGAAGAGGATCTGATCGCGCTTGCCTACGCGCGCGACATCCCGCTGGTCGGCACCAATCCCGCGCAATATGCCGAAGCGCAGTTCCATGCCGCGCATGATGCTATGCTCTGCATCGCCAATTCGACGCAAGTCGATGCGGCGGATCGCCCGCGTTCCTCGCCGGAGCGTTGGGTCAAGCCGGCCGAGACGATGCAGGAACTGTTTGCGGACCTGCCCGAAGCCCTGGCCAACACGCTCGTCGTGGCGCAGCGCTGCGCCTACATGCCGCCGCGCCGCAAGCCGCTGTTGCCCAGCCTTGCCGGTGACCTGGAGGGCGAGGCGCGGATGCTGGCAGACAATTCGCGCGCCGGTCTCGCCCGCCGACTTGCTCCTTACTGGCCGGAGGTGACGGAGGAGGAACTCGATGCCGCCATGGCGCTTCAGGGCGAGGAGCGAGAGGCGGCGTGGCGCGAACTTGCCGAACGCGGCGTCACAGAAGACTTCCTGGATTATGCCAGGCGCCTCGATTTCGAAGTGCAGATCATCGCCGGCATGGGCTTTCCCGGCTACTTCCTGATCGTTGCCGACTTCATCAAGTGGGCCAAGGACAACGATATCCCGGTGGGGCCGGGCCGTGGTTCCGGCGCCGGCTCGCTGGTCGCCTGGGCGCTGACCGTGACGGACCTCGATCCGCTCAAGCTGGGGCTGCTGTTCGAACGCTTCCTGAATCCGGAACGCGTCTCGATGCCCGACTTCGATATCGACTTCTGCGAAACCCGTCGCGGCGAAGTGATCCGCTACGTCCAGGGCAAGTACGGACACGACCACGTCGCGCAGATCATCACGTTCGGCAAGATGAAGGCCCGCGCAGTGCTGCGCGATTGCGGCCGCATCCTGCAAATGAGCTACGGCCGCGTCGACAGCCTCTGCAAGATGGTGCCCAACCATCCGACCGACCCCTGGACGCTGACCGAAGCGCTTCACGGCCGCAAGAAGCACGGTGTCACCGCCGACCCGCCGGTGGCCGAATTCCGCCGGGAGTACGACGTCGACCACGAGGTCAGGCGCCTCGTCGATCTGGCGGTTCAGTTGGAGGGTCTTCCGCGCAACTCGTCCACCCACGCGGCAGGCGTGGTCATCGGGGACCGCCCGCTGGCGCAACTGGTGCCGCTCTATCGCGATCCGCGCTCGGACATGCCGGTTACGCAGTTCGACATGAAGTCGGTGGAAGACACCGGCCTCGTGAAGTTCGACTTCCTTGGCCTGAAAACGCTTTCCGTGCTGAAGAAGGCCTGCGACCTGCTGGAACGGCGCGGGATCTCAATCAACCTGTCCACGCTGGGCTGGGACGATCCGGCCGTCTACGAACTGCTCAAGCGCGGCGATACCGTCGGCGTGTTCCAGCTGGAATCGGAAGGCATGCGCCGCACCCTGGCGGCGGTGAAGCCGACCAACTTCGGCGACATCATCGCGCTCGTCTCGCTCTACCGTCCCGGCCCGATGGACAATATTCCGCTGTTCGGCCGACGCAAGAACGGGCTGGAGTCGATCGAATACCCGCATGACAAGCTGGCGGGTATCCTTGGCGAAACCTACGGGATCTTCGTCTATCAGGAACAGGTCATGCAGGCCGCGCAGATCCTGGCGGGCTATTCGCTGGGCGATGCAGACCTTCTGCGCCGCGCCATGGGCAAGAAGGTCCAGGCGGAGATGGACCAGCAACGCCAGCGCTTCGTCGATGGCTGCAAGGACGTCTCCGGCATCGATGCCGCCAAGGCCAACGAATTGTTCGACTTGATCGACAAGTTCGCCGGCTACGGCTTCAACAAGTCGCACGCTGCCGCCTACGCGCTGCTTGCCTATCACACCGCGTGGTTCAAGGCGCATTACCCGCACGAATTCTACGCCGCCTCGATGTGCTTCGACATGCATCAGTCGGAAAAGCTGGCAATCTTCGTGGATGATGCCCGCCGCAACGGCATTCAGTTGGCCGCGCCCGACATCAACATGTCGGAAGCGGAGTTCTGCGTAGAGGAAACGCCGGACAGCCACGCGGTGCGCTATGCCTTGGCCGGCATACGCAACGTCGGCGAGAAGGCGATGGAAGCGCTAGTGGCGGAGCGGGAGGCGAACGGCAAGTTCGTCAGCCTCGACGACGTGTTCCGCCGCGCCCCGGCGGGGTCGATGAATCGCCGCCAGCTCGAAAGCCTGGCCGCGGCAGGCGGGTTCGACGCCCTGGAGCCCAACCGCGCCAAAGTGCTGGCCAATGCGGACACCCTGCTGGCCGAAGCCGACCGATCCTCGCGCGAACGGAATTCGGACCAGAACAGCCTGTTCGGCGGTGACGATCATGTCGAGCAGGGCTTGCGCCTGGTCGAGGCCGAACCGTGGAACCGCACCGATCAGATGGCCAAGGAGCGCGAGACTTTCGGCTTCTACTTCGCGGCGCACCCGGTCGAGCAATATCGCGCGGTGGCTTCGGCCAATGGCGCGCGAACCTATTCCAGCCTGATGACGGGCGGCGGAGCGGGCCGGACCGGCGCGGTGATGGCTGCGATGGTGGAGAACGTGCAGAAGCGCAAGACGAAGCGCGGCAAGGACTTCGTCATGGCCGATTTCTCGGACCAATCGGGCAATTTTTCGGCGTCGTGCTTCGAGGAAAGCCTGGTGGAGAACTTCGTCAGATGGTCGAAGGAAGGCACCTGCATCCTGCTCAACGTCGAACTCGACAGCCCCAGCCCGGATGAGCCGCCCCGTGTGACGGTTCGCAGCGCTAGGCCGCTCAACGAAGTGAAAGCCGATGCGCGGATGCTGCTGACGCTCGACATTGATCGGGTAGACGCGGTGCAGGAACTGGCGATGCTCATGCGTGAAGGCGCGCCGGGCTGTGGGGAGGTGGTGGCGACACTCGACTTGGGCGAGGGGAAACGGCAGAAGGTCCGCCTTGGCCGCAGCTTTGCGCTGGATGGTGATTTCGCGGAACATCTCGCCAGCGTGGCGGGGATTTCCAACGTTTCCCTGATCGCGCGCCGCGGGCCGGAAGGGCTTCGTCGCGCGGCCTGACGCGGGTCCGAACGATCGGACCCGCTCACTTTCGTCAGTTGCCGCTGTCCTTGTTTACGCTATCTGCCGCGTCTTGGGCGGCATCGCCCACCTTGTCAGCTGCGGCACCGACGTTGTTCGCTGCATCGGCTACAGCGTCGTCCTTGGCGGCTTCGCTCTGCGTGCCCTGACTGAAGAGATAGATGCCTCCGACAACCGCGATAAGCAGGATCAGCGCCATCACGATCCCTGTTGCGCCACCGGACGAGCCACGTTCGCGAATGATCGTCGTGGTCGTCGTGGGGGCTTCGGGAGCGCGCTCGGTGGTTACGGTTTCATCTGCCATGAAGGCCTCCTGTCCGATTTTTATCGTTGGGCAGGGAACGCGCGAGGATGGATCCGGTTGCCGGATGCGCGGTGATGGACAAAGCGTTCATAACAGCGAAAGCTGGCCGTCCAGCGAAGGACGGCGAAAACCCGAACAATCCAACGAAATCTCCGGCCGGGAAAATCCCATGCGCTGCATGGCGACCTTGAACCGCCGACGAAACAGGTCCGCCCAGACACCGCTGGGTCGCATGCGGGTGAAGAATTCAGGGTCGTTGTCGCGCCCGCCGCGCATTGACTGGATCGTCGCCATGACCTTGCCCGCGCGATCGGGAAAGTGAGCCTCCAGCCACTCGCGGAATAGTGGGGCCACTTCGTGGGGCAGGCGTATCATGATCCAGGTTGCGCGATCGATGCCCTGTGCGCGTGCGGCCAGGAGGATGTCCTCCAGGAACTGATCCGTTATCGAGGGGATTACCGGCGCGATCGAAACATGGGCCGGTACGCCGGCTTCCGCCAGCTTGCCGAGTGCCGCTATCCGCTTGGCAGGTGCGGCTGCGCGTGGTTCCAGCAGGCGGGAGAGCTTCGGGTCCATGCTTGTGACCGATATGGCCACCGTCACCAGATTCCGGCGCGCCAATTGAGAGATCAGTTCGAGGTCATGAAGAACCCGGTCCGATTTGGTCGTGATAGTGACCGGATGCCGCGCCTCAAGGCATACTTCGAGCAGGTCGCGCGTGATGCGGTAGCGTCCCTCGATCGGCTGATAGGGGTCTGTATTGGTGCCCATGGCTATAGGAGCGGGACGGTAACTTGGCTTGCCCAGGGTTTCACGCAGCATCTTCGCCGCGTCCGGTTTTGCGAACAGCCTGGTCTCGAAATCGAGGCCCGGCGACAGATCGTGGTAGGCATGGGTGGGGCGGGCAAAACAGTAGATGCAGCCGTGCTCGCAGCCTCGATAGGCATTGATGGAGCGGTCGAAGGGAATGTCGGGAGACGTGTTGAACGACAAGATCGAGCGGGGGTGTTCTTCGGTAACGGTGGTGGCGGGGTGTCGAGCCGGACCGTCGATATCCTCCATCGCGTCCAGCCAGTCGCCGTCCGCCTCTCTTTGAGGGAGGTTGAAGCGCTTGCTGGCCTGGCCGCTGACGGCACCTCTTCCCTTGTGAACTTGCATCGGACGAGTATGAACAAAAAGGGAACATCATGCAAGCCGAACCGTCCGGTTGATCTGGCCGTTGCCAGAGCCTAGGCAGGCGCGGACATCGAACCGGACCGTGCCGAGCGGCTGGCGGGCACAGGAGATTGCATGGCAGGCGCAGCGCGCAGGATTGGGGCAGAGACATCCGCGACGCGGGCGCGCATCGTCGAGGCGACGGTGGAACTGATCAGGGACGAGGGCTATGCCGCCGCCAGCACCCGGCGCGTGGCGGCCAGGGCGGGGCTGAAGCCCTCGCTGGTGCATTACTACTTCCCCACGACGGACGACCTGCTTCTAGAAGTGTGCCGCCAGGGCGCGGCCGACAGCGACCGCATGATCGATTCCGCACTGGCCTCCGACGATCCCGTGCGGGCGCTCTGGCGCTTTTTCGTCGATACCAGCCGGACAGCCATGTCGCTTGAGTTCATGGCGCTGGCCAATCATCGTCCTCCCGTTCGGGAGGCCATGGCGCAGCACAGTGTCGCGATGCGTGCGCGGCAGGTCGAGCTTCTTGGTCATCTCCTCGGTGATCGGATGAAAGCTCTGGAAGGGTTCGATCCGGCAGGGCTTGCGCTTATTCTCGCCGGGATCGGTCGCTGCATCGTGATGGAAAAGTCGCTGGGCGTGGAGGAAGGGCACGACCAGGCCCGCGCTATCGTCGAATCCTGGCTGGACAGGTTGGTGCCCCCAGCCTGAGCAGGGCCGGAGCGGAAGCGCGATAGATCGCGGCTGCATTGCACATTTGTTTGAACTGGTGTTCAGTCGGGGTATTGTTCTCCCATGAGTCGCTATGGCGGCAGACCATGATACGGGAGAATAAGAGACATGTCGGTGGCAACCCAGGCCAAGCTCCGGGCGGAGCAGATCAAGCCCAAAATCGGCAGTCGCGTGCTCAACGCTCGCGAGGAGCTGCTTTCGGGAGCTGTCGCCACGGAAATCCGGGAGCTTCTAGAAGCGCGCGGCGTCCTGGTGTTCCCGCAAGTGAACTTCACCGATGAGGAACAGGTCGCCTTCACCAAGACGCTCGGCACCTTCGCTCCGGAGCGCAAGGGCGGCGAGGAAGTGATTTCCAAGATCACTCTCGATGCCAAGGAAAACCCGATGGCCGCCGAGTACCTGAAGGGCTCGCTCTACTGGCACATCGACGGCACCCGCAACGACGTGCCGATCCTGGCTTCTCTGCTGTCATGCCGGGTGCCCAGCCCGCGCGGCACGGGCAACACCGGCTTCGCGAACACTTACGCCGCCTTCGAGGAATTGCCGGCGGACAAGCAGGCCGAGTATGAGCAGTACCGCATGATCCATGGCCCCTGGGCCAGCTTGTTCTACTACGAGCCCGAGCCGAGCCTCGCCAAGTTGCAGGGCTATGCGCAGATCGGCGAGCAGGAACTGCCCCTCGTCTGGAAGCACAAGTCCGGCCGCAAGAGCCTGGTGATCGGCTGCACTTCGGCGCAAGTGGTCGGCAAGTCCGCGCTGGAGAGCGCGATGATCATCCATGGCCTGCGCGAATGGGCTACCGGACCGGAGTTCACCTATAGCCACGAATGGGAAGTGGGCGATCTGGTCATGTGGGACAATACCGGCACCATGCACCGGGCCGAGGCCTATGACCCGAACTGCGGCCGCATGATGCACCGCACGAAGCTCGAAGGCGAAGAGCCCTTCGAATAAGAGACGTTCCGCAAGGCGGCGCCGCCGCTTGAAGGGGCAAGAAAAAACCCTCCGCCTGCGAAGGCGGAGGGTTTTTTGCACCCCAGGTCCGAAGACCCGGGGTCGGTGCGAAGGGCTCAGGCCCAGGCAGCCATCTTGGTTTCGAGGTTCTTGACGATTTCCTCGAAGAACTGCTCGGTGGTCATCCAGTTCTGGTCCGGACCGATCAGCAGTGCGAGATCCTTGGTCATCTTGCCGCTTTCGACGGTTTCGATGCAGACCTGCTCCAGCGTCTCGGCGAACTTCACCACTTCCGGCGTCTCGTCGAACTTGCCGCGATAGGCGATGCCGCGCGTCCAGGCGAAGATCGAGGCGATCGGGTTGGTCGAGGTCGCCTTGCCCTGCTGG
>NZ_DAMDBA010000010.1:0-98013 GCF_032093395.1 Novosphingobium sp. | reverse complement strand
CATAGCTCAGGAATGCCTTGCCGAAGAAGCGCGAGGCGTCCGGCTTCTTGGTGGTGATGTTGATCACGCCGGAAGAAGCGTTCTTGCCGAACTGCGTGCCCTGCGGGCCTTTCAGCACTTCCACGCGCTCCAGATCGCCCAGGCTGTTGATCGGGTTGCCGAAGGGAATGACCACGTTGTCGACCACGGTGCCGACGTTCTGCTCCGACGAACTGGAGAAGCCGCCCGCCGAACCGACACCGCGCAGACGGAAGCCGGAATCATTGGGTGAGGAACCGAACTGCACGCCCGAGAACTGATACTGGATATCGGTCAGCTTCTGGAAGCCGCTTTCGGTAAGCTGGTCTCCGGTGATGGCGGAAACCGCGATCGGCACGTCCTGGAGACGCTCGGCCCGGCGCGAGGCGGTGACGATGATATCGGTACCCGAAACCGACTGCGTTTCAGGCGCCGGCGACGGCGCCGCCTCCTGGGCCATGGCAGGCGCGCTGAAAGCGCCGAGGGCGATGCCGGAAAGCAGAGTGAACTTGCTGATGGTGTTCATGTTGATCTCTCCCCAAGTTGATTGTCTTTGCCGTTTTTTATGGCTGGTTATTGCGACCCGTCAGGCTTCGTCGATGACGGGGTTGGAAAGGGTGCCGATCGTGCCGATGGAGACTTCCACGGTATCTCCGGCCTTGAGGTAAAGCGGCGGCTTGCGCTTGTCGCCGACACCGCCAGGCGTGCCGCTGGCGATCACGTCGCCGGGCTTGAGGTCGGTGAAGGTAGAGCAGTAGGCGATCACGCTCGGGATATCCCAGATCATGTCCGAGACCGGCTGATCCTGCACCAATTCGCCGTTCACGCGGGTTTGCACGCGCTGCGAGGAAAGGTCTTCGACCTCCGAAGCGACGACCATCGACGGGCCGAAGCCGCCGGTGCCGGGCCAGGTCTTGCCCGGCGTGAACTGAATGTTGTGGCGCTGCCAGTCGCGGATCGAGCCGTCGTTGAAAGGCGCGAACCCCGCGACATGGTCCCAGGCGTCCTCGGGCGCGATGCGGCGACCGGGCTTGCCGATGATGACGGCGAGTTCGCCCTCGTAGTCGAAGCGCTCGCTTTCGGGCGGGCGGACCATGGGCGCGCCGTCGGCGATCAGGCTATCGGCCCAGCGGGTGAAGATCGCCGGGTGTTCCTTCTGCTCGCGGCCGGTCTCGGCAACGTGGGTGGCATAGTTGAGGCCGACGCAGAGGATCTTTTCCGGGTTCGGAACGACCGGCAGCAGCGTGACGGCATCGGCGGCGAACTCGCCCGTCGAGGGCAGCGCGGCAAGGTCGCCCGCCAACACGTCCTTCAGCCATGCATCCGCGCCGGATGCGCCGAGATCGATCACCTTGTCCTCTTCGAGGCGGCCGAAGCTCTTGCTGCCATCGGGACGTTCAAAGCTGATATAACGGTTCATGCGTAGTCTCCCCTGCCCCCCGCGTGTCGCGCGGTGGCGGTCAAATGGTCAAAACGGCGCGGCGTCCCAGTCGCGGCGGAAGCGGAAGCGTTCCTCGGCGCGGCGCAGGCCATCGAAATCCTTGTCGGAGATGCCCCACTGGTCGATGCGGCCCGCAGGCCAGGTCCAATCGTCCGGCGCGCCGACCTTGTAGTCGTCCGGCACTTTCTCCACGGCGGTCGAGAATTCGATCACCGGGCCGAACGGCGCGATGAAGTAGGCGTAGACGTTGGCACCGGGACCGTGACGGCCGGGGCCCCAGGCAGGTACCAGCGCATGGTCGCGCAACCGGCCGATGCCGCGCATCACCGCGTCCATGTCTTCCATCTCGAAGGCGACATGATTGAGCGAGGCGAAACCGGCACGGGCGAAGGCGGTGGAGTGGTGGCTGTCGTTGCAGCGCACGAAGACCATGCCCTTCGTCCGGTCGGACACGCGGAAGCCCAGCACATCTTCCACGGCATTGCCGCAGGCTTCGGCATCGGCCGCATTGAAGACGACATGGGTGAGCTTCACGGGCAGATCGCGCCCGGTAATCGGTTCGACTTCGGTGGCATCGACGAGGAAGCGCAGGATCGTGCCTTCGGGCAGTTCGACCAGCACACCCTGCCCGCCGCCGAGGTCGCGGCTGACGGTCGGGCTGGCGGTCCAGCCTGCGGTCGCTACACGCGCCTTCAAGGCTGCCAATTCCTCCGCCGTGCAGACGAAGGTGGTCGAGCGGACGAATTCGTCGTCCGACTTCTCGAAGGCGACGAGGTAGGGGAACGCGCCGGAACCGCGCAGGTAGTGCGTTTCCCCTTCGACGCCAGCGTCGGCCATGCCCCAGATTTCGGTCATGAACGCGGCGGCGGCGGCCGGATCGGGCAGCGCCAGTTCGATGCTGCGCAGTTTCATGGCTCTTGCTCCTGAAGAAGTCCCGCCGCGCGGATACCCGCTCGGGCGCAGTCGGCGTCGCACTCGCCGGTGTCACCGCTGACGCCGACGGCGCCGATCAGAGTGCCGGCGGCATCGCGGATCACCACCCCACCCGGTGAAAACGCGATGCGTCCGCCGACGGCAGCGGCAACGCTTTGAAAGAACACGGGGTTGCCCTTGGCCCGCTCGGCCAGGACGGCGCTATCCGCGTCCATGCCCACGGCGCCCTCGGCCTTGGCCCTGGCGATGTCGAAGCGATAGAGGCTGGCGCCGTCCTCGCGCGCGAAGGCAACCGGATGCGCGCCCGCGTCGAGCACGATCACTGCCAGCCTCTTTGCATCGCGGGCGCGCGCTTCGGCGAGAGTGCCGATGATTATGGTCTGGGCCTGAGCCAGAGTGAGAGTCATGCGGCAAGCTCCTGATGGCTGAAAAGCTGGGCCGCGCGGGCCGCAAGCAAATCCTCGGCGCTGTGACTGGCGGTGCCGAAAACGTAGTGGTCGGGGCGAACCAGCACGGCATCGACGCCATGCTCGTCCAGCCATGCGGTGATCGCGCCATCGTCCGGCAGGGTGTCTGCACCGATCCGGGGCACGCCTTCGGTGCTGCCCGGAACGGCGTCGTCGCGAACGAACAGGCGCCAGCCGCCGCCGGTCAGGTCGTCCAGCTTGCGGCCATCGCCCAGCACCGGCTGCACGAAGCGAACGCCCGCGCCGGAGGTGCCGGACAAGACCACGCCCTCGACGATCGCCGGGATCAGATCATGCGCGGTTTCGCCGGACTTCTGGCGCGCTTCCTCACGGATGCGGGCATCGCGCACGGCGGCTTCGGCAGGATCCAGTTCGCAGATATAGCGACCTGCGGCCACGGCGGCGCCGATCACGGCGCGGACGTGCGGGTCGCGCTCGGGTTGGTAGGTGCCCAGCACCGCAGCATCGGCGCCGTGGTTGGCCACCGCGTCCATCTTCCACGCCAGATTGGCGACATCGCGCAACCCATGGCACATGCCCTGCCCGAAGAACGGCGGCGTCTGGTGCGCGGCGTCTCCCGCCAGGAACACGTTGCCGACCTGCCACCGGTGGGCGACGAGACCGTGAAAGCGATAAGTCGCGGCGCGCACGATCCTGTGCGGTACCTCCGCCATCCACGCGCCAACCAGTTCGGCCACCTTCTCGGGCGCCGACATCGCGACATCGTCCTCTCCGGGAAGCAGCATGAACTCCCACCGGCGATGATCGCGGCGGCCGGGGACCACGGTGGCGGGCCGCGAGGGATCGCACATCATGACCGACAGGCGCTGGAGGTCGGCTCCCTCGGGCACGCCGGAGAGCGGCGGAAAGGCAACCGGTCCCTCGACTTCGGCATCGACTACCAGCCAGGGCTCCTCGAAATCGAGATCGTCCAGTTCGACGCCGAGCGCCTTGCGCACGCCGCTGCGCGCGCCGTCGCAGGCGATGACCCATCGGGCCCGCGCGGTGCGGGGTTCGTCCTGATCCAGATAATCGACCGTCACGCCGTCCGCGTCCTGCGTCAGCCCGGTGAAGCTGGCGCCCCGTTTCAGCGCGACGTTCGGCATCGCGGCAAAGCCTTCGCGCAAGTGCGCTTCGAGTTCGGGCTGGTAGAAGAAGTAGTCGTTGGCCCAACCGAACGGGCGCGGCTTGCCCACGGTGCCCATGTAGCGGATCACGCCATGGTCGGCGCCGACATGCAGGTGGCCGTCGGTGGCGATCATGTCGCCCTCCACCCGATCGATCACCCCGGCGGACTGGAACAGGCGCATCATCTCATGATCGAGATGGACCGCGCGCGGCAGCGGATAGTGTTCCAGTTCCCGTTCGAGAACCAGCACCTTGAGCCCTTTCAGGCCGAGAAGGTTCGCGGCCAGCGCGCCCACCGGGCCGCAGCCTACGACAACCACGTCGCACGACATCGATTTAGCCCCTAAAAAACCTGATCATTAACTCGGTTCGATTTCGGCCGGCGCCTTGTAGAGCGCGCCGCCCTTCATGATCATCTTCAGCCGATCCTTGTCCTGAAGGATCGCAACGTCCGCCGTGGGATCGCCGTCGACCAGCAGGAGGTCGGCCAACCAGCCTTCCTTCACCAGCCCGACTTCCAGCCCCATCAGCTCACCACCGTATTGGGTGGCCGAGCGCAGTGCCTCTGCGGGCGTGAAGCCGTAGTACTGAACGAAATGCTCCAGATCGCGGGCGTTGCGTCCGTGCGGATTGAACGGAAAGCCATAGTCGCCGCCGGTCAGGACGCGCACGCCGCGCGCCTTCAGTTCGGGCACCAGCTTGCCTTCCAATCCCATGCGGACATTGGCGCTGGCCTTCATGTGCGTCATGTCGATATGCGGCGGCGGACTGGCCTCGATCGCGGCGATCGATACGCCGGGGCCGGGCGCGTAGAAGAACTTGTCCCTGTCCGCCGCCATGCGCTCCACCGTCGCGTCGTCGGCGAAGGAACAGTGGTAGAGGATGCGCGCTCCGGCATCGAGGGCAAGGCCGATAGCTTCCGGCGAATAGGTATGCGCGGCGATCCACATCCCCGCCTCGCGCGTGGCTTCGCCGGCCGCGAGCATTTCCTCGCGGGTATAAAGCACATCCATCGCGGAATTCGGCTTCAGCGCATCCTCGCCGGAAACCACCAGCTTGATCGACTGGACGCCCTCGTCCCTGCAATAGGACACGAACTGGCGCATCGCATCCGGCCCGCGACCGTTGAACACGTCGCCGGTATCGACGCCTTCGTCGCCTTCCGGGCTGCGTTCCAGCGTGGAGGGCACCATGCGCGGCCCCGGCGTCTCGCCCGACGCAATGGCCTGAGCGAGTTCCGGCTCGATCATGTCGCCCAGCGCGCCGGCCGAGTAGATCGAGGTGAAACCATGGTCCAGCAGCACCCGCGCATTGCGCCAGGCGGCAATCTTCAGTTCTTCGGGAGGGAGGATGAACTGGTGGTAGATCTTCTCTACCGACGAGCCCCAGGTCAGGTGGGTATGCGCGTCCACGAGGCCGGGCATCAATGTCATGCCACGCCCTTCGATCACCACATCCGCATTCTCGCCGTCCAGCGCGTCTCCGCCGAAGGCGACGCGGACGATGCGCTCTCCCTCCACCAGGACCGCTCCGGCTTGCCGGGGGGAACCGCTACCATCGAAAATGGAAACCTGACGGATCAGGGTCCGCATCGCTCTCTCTCCCGCGCTCTATCGTTCGGCTTGAGTGCGATTTAACGCAGAACGGCATCATTCGTAAAATAATGATTATTGGATTTGCCATAGCCTCAACCTATGGACGTTCGACTATGAAGCCTTGCGATGGAAGGGGTTCCTGCGTCACATTGTCGCGATGACCGATACCGCCTTGCCTATCACGTCACCGCCAGCCTCGGCCGGATCGAAACATGCGCGCGCGCTCCGCTCCGCGCAGGCGCTTCAGGAAGCGATGTTGACGCTTCTGCAGAAAAAGCCGTTCGATCAGATCACCGTTCGCGACATCTGTGCGGAGGCGAAAGTGCATTACGCCACTTTCTTCCGGCATCATCAGACCAAGGAAGCCTTGCTGAACGCGATCGCCAAGGATGAAATCGCGCATCTCAACCGCTTGACCTTGTCCATTCGCCACGCCGAGGACTACGAGAGCGGCTTCCGTGCCCTCTGCCGGTACGTCGAAGACCACCGGCGGCTCTGGTCGATCCTTCTCAACGGTGGCGCCGGGGGAGCCATGCGCGAGGAATGGTTGCGCATTTCCATGATCGTGGCGCAGTCCGAAACACCGCTCAACGAATGGCTTCCGCGAGATCTGGGCACGATCTGCGCGGCAACGCTCATTGCGGAAACGCTGGCCTGGTGGGTTGGGCAGCCGGAAGGTGCCTATAGCGTGTCGGACGTCGCCAAGATCCTGTTCCGCCTGATTTCGACGTCGATCATGGCGCCTGATTGAGATTGCTCATTCCAAAAAAAGGGGTTGCAGGCGCCGGGCACCTGCAACCCTTCAGGTTCGGAGTTCTTCGGGGCACGCCCTAGGATCAGGCCCTAGCGCGAACCGATCGCCACGCGGAACGTCACGCCGAATTCGCGCGGAGCGGTGGCCGTCACACCGGCGTAGCGGCTGTTGTAAACGGTAGACCCGATACCCGTGACGCTGAAGGTCGGCGGCGCCAGGAACACATCGGTAACCGACGTGAACTGGGCCACATCGTCCTGGCTGAGCAGCTTGGTCGTCTCGAACAGGTTCTTGGCGTAAAGCGTGAACTCCCACGCGCCCGATGCCGAGCGCAGGCCACCGTAGAGATTGAAGAGGCCATAGGCGCCCACGTCGTCGAACCGATTGTTGGGATCGGTCTTGGACTTGCCCCGCCAACTGAACAGCCCGCGCAAGTAGGCATCCATGTCGTTTCCGACCGGCTGGTTGTATTCCGCACGCAGGACGCCGGTCCAGTTGGGCTGGAATGTCGCGCTCTGGCCGCCGCCGGGACACACGGCCAGACGCTCGTCGCCATAGGCCTGCTCCATCTGCCCAAGCGTGGGGGTGACGGTATCGGGTATGCCGTCCGAACCGACCGCGCCGGTCTGGTTGTTCAAGGCATCGGTACAGGCCAGCGACGCATTGCCGATGGTGCTCTTCGCGTAGTTGACGGTCGCACCGAAGCTCAGGCGGGGGGTTGGATTGAAGGCAAGCTCGGCCTCCACACCGTTTACCTTGACCGGCACGGCGCTCACGAAATTGAAGCTGCCCACGGTGGGCGCGCCGGCCGAATTGATGTTAATGTACGTGATGCCGGCACCGCCCGCACGGTAGGGATAGTTCTTGTATTTCTGGTGATAGGCGGTGAGATTGAGCGTCAGCTTATGATCGAACCAGTCCGACTTCACGCCGATTTCGTATGACTTCGAACTTTCGGAAGGCAGCGCGATATGGGCGACTTCGTTCGGCGTATAGGGGGCATTCGTGAAGTTGCCGACCGCGACCACGGGCGGTCGCCAGGAACTGCCGGTAGCCGCATAGACCATGAGCCCCGGCGTGAAGCGGTGCTTGATGCTGGCGCTGTAGATTGTGGTGTTTTCCTTGACGTCCGACTGCGTGCCATTCTGCCGCCGGCACGATCCGGCCTGGTACATGTCCGGCGTGCAGCCGATGAACAGGCCGTCGCGGAAGTCCGTGAAGTGGATGCGCCGCAAGCCTCCGGACAGTTCCGTCGCGTCGCCAAGATGCAGCGTCACGTTTCCGAAGACCGATTCCTCCTTGGGCGTGCCCTTGGGAAGATAGATCGGCGTGTCGGTCACGCTGGGGGCGGCGATCGGAATCCCCAACCCCGCCAGCCGCAACTGGGTGATGCTGCTGTCGTTCAGGATCGTGCGGGACGGAACCGCATACTGGAAATAGCCGACGACATAATCGAACAGACCGGCAATGCGGTCCTGGTTCTGCAGTCGAACCTCATGGCTGGACGTGGTTCCGCGCGTATCGGCTTCCTGTCCGATCGCCAGGGCGGGGAAGAAGTTGGCGAGATCGCGTACGCCGAAGCTATGATACTTCTGCGACGTGCGCGACCCGACATAGACGAGACGCTGCCCCAGAACATCCGCTTCGACATTCCAGTTGTAGAACTGAAACTTCTGCGAGACGGTGCTCGGCCTTGACTGCACCGACAGGTAGTCGTCCAGCCCGATCTCTCCGTAATCCGGCGCATTCGCCGAAGGTGTATAGGCGGGATTGTAGTCGCTTACGGAACGAACCTGGTCAAACCGCAGCGCTTTGCTCTGCATGCCTTCGTAGAGGAAGCCGAAGCGCAGCCATTGCGCCGGTTCGAAGCGAACCGTCGCGCGGATCGCATCGGTCTCGCTGCGCGGCTTCACATCGCTGTTGATGCTCGTCACGCGGTTGAGCCGGTCGAACTTATGCAATCCGGCTACCCGGATGCCCAGCACATCCTCCACGATCGGAATGTTCAGCGCGCCGTTGAGGTTCGAAGCCGACCCCGATCCGAAAGTGCCCGTTATGTAACCTCCGGGCTGGACCAGGTCGGGGAGCCGCGTGGTCGCGGTGATCGAGCCGGACGGTGTCGATCGACCACGCAGCGTGCCCTGCGGCCCGCGCAGCACTTCGATCTGACCGACATCGTACATGGTCTGGAAAACGAAGTTGGACGGTACAGGAGCGTCGTTGCGATAATACTGGATCGTGCCGTTCTCGGCACTGACGTTGACATCATGGTTGACGCCGCGGATCGACGATGAGGTTCCGATCCCGTTCGCGTTGGGCGTCAGTTGCAGGCCCGGCACGACTGAACCGATCTCGGTAAAGTTGCGAATGTTGAGCTTGTCGATCGTATCCGCCGTCACCGCATTGACGACCAGCGGCACGTCCTGAAGGCTTTCGTCACGACGACGCGCCTGGACGATGATCTCATTGGCGATCGATGCCTCTGTGCCCGCCGCGACCACAGGCGCCGCTTGCTCGGCCTGTTGGGCGTGAGCCGGTACCGACATGGCCGTCATACTGACCCCGGCAAGCACAAGACCCCTCTTCATGCGCATCGATTCCCCTTCCCGTGACTATTTTTTACACGCTTTTAATGCGACACTGTATCGCATTGGTCAAGCCGATCCCGCTTCGATCGGCTTGACCCTTCGCCCCGGCGAATTCTTTAGCTGGTTGGAGATCGGCACCGCCTCGCTTTGCGAACGGTGCCGGTCGTCGTGCCGAACTACAGTTCGCCTTTACTCGACGGGCAGGCCCGCCAGATCGCTGTCGACCGCGTCGAGCGCTTCGTTGGTGAACTGGCCGGGGGCAAACTTCTGGATCGCCCGCAAGGTCATCGATTTTGCCATGCCGATGCGCTTGTCCGTGGTGATGCCGGGGAAGTGCCTGTCGAGCACTTCCTTCGCCGCCGCGTCCTTGAGCAGGACGGCCAGCTTCGTTGCTGCGGTCGAATAGCCAGCAGAGGGTGCAGCGGCCGGCGACGAAGGCGGCACGGGCGCTTCGCTCTTCTGGATGATAGAAGGCCCGGTGGAGGCAAGATCGACGCCCTCGCCCGGGGTCAGCCTGAGGTGGAGTTCAGCAAGCCCACGGATGATGAAGCTCGGCTCGAAGACGAGCTTGCGGGCGCCGCGCGGTCCGTGGACGGCGGGATCGAGGTCGATGTCCGAGGTATACTTGAGCAGCTTTTCCAGGATCACCCGCACTTCCACGCGGGCCAGCGGCGCCCCCGCGCAGGTGTGGGCACTGCGACCGAAAGCGACATGTTCCCGGATCTTCGGACGATCGAGCTTGAAAGCCTTGGGATCTTCCCAACGCCGGGGGTCGCGATTGGCCGCCGCGATCGCCAGCATGATCTTCGTGCCGGCCTTGATCTCCAGATCGCCGATCCGGGTATCCCTGCGCGCCAGGCGGGCGGTTTGCTTGGTCGAGCCTTCGAGACGCAGGACTTCCTCGATCAAGGCCGGGATCAGCGACGGATCGGCGCGAAGGCGATCCTGCAATCCAGGCTGGTCGACGATGTAGCGCATCGCATTGCCCAGCAGTTTCGCGCTGGTATCCTGACCCGCGCCGAACATGAACATGCCGAGCTTGACGATAGCCATCTCGTCCGGAAGCGTGCCGTCCGGGTAGCGCGCGTTGGCCAGTTCAGAGAGGATGTCCTGCGTCGGGTTGGCGCGCCGATCCGCGACATATTGCGCGAAGTAGCCGCCCATAATCATGAAGGGGTGGTCTTCGGCGTCGAGATCGAGTTCGCCATCGAGGTTGCCGGGCGGCGGCGCGTTCTGGATGATGTCCATGAACTTCTGGCGATCCTCCGCCGGAATGCCCAGGAGATCGGCGATGACCAGGGTCACGAACGGCGTCGCGATCTGGCCGACGAGTTCGACGCCGCCGCTGGCAACCGCTTCGCGCGCCAGTTCGTCCGAATAGGCCTGGATGAATTCCTCGTTCGCCTTGAGCCGTGACGGCGTGAACAGCCGGTTGACCAGCGAACGAAGCTGGAGGTGCGCGTTGTCGTCCAGATTGACGAGCAGATCGCCGCCATGGAATTCATCGCGATGAGCTTCGATCTCGGCCGTGATATCGCCGCCCTGCGCTGCGAACGGCAGCGGAGCAGAGGCACCCTGAAGACCGATGATGGCCGAGAAATCTTCCGAGTTGCGCATGATTTCAAGGGTTTCCTCGAAACCCATGACCATCAGATAGTCCTTGCCCTTAGGCTGATAGATCGCGCCCTTTTCGCGCACGGCCTCGAAGTAGGCATAAGGATCCACCAGGATCTCATGGTCGGTGAAGTAATCCCGATCCGCCAGTTCAGTCATTGTTCCTGCTCCTTGCTGCCCCCAGCTTCCCGCAGGGGCTTGGTGTCTCTCAATCTTCGGGCGCGATCCTGACGCGCAGCCCGTCGAGCGCATCGGTGATCTGCAACTGGCACGAGAGGCGCGACCGGCCGTCCCGATGGTTGGACGAATCCAGCAGATCGTTTTCGTCGTCGCTCATCGCGCCCAGATCGAGCGCGCCCTGTCCCTCCTCGACATGGACATGACAGGTGGCGCAGGAGCAGCAGCCCCCGCACAGCGCCAGCAATTCATCGAAACCCGCGTCCCTTATGACTTCCATGACGGTCTGACCGGGCCTGGCCTCAACGGCCGTTTCCCCTCCGGACGCGCCCACAACGATAATCGATGCCATCTTCCAGACCCTCTCCTGCTCATGGTTCAGTTCTTGTCGCGGCTCGGCATCGGCGTGTCCGCCGCATTGCCGGTCGCGAGAAGCCGAGCCTCACTTTACGCGATACACTATCGCATACTTCTTGTCAGAGCGGTGCGTCAAGACTCACGCAAGAACGGCGTGCGATCTCAGCGACGAAAAACGCGCTGCCGGGCGGATGCGAAGCGCTGCTTCGACGCCTCTTCGTCCTGCATGATCGTGGAGACGCTATCTTGCCTGGCTAGCGGTTCCGCGCACCGTGAAACCTCAAATCCGTTGGACAGAGCCTGCTTTGCCGCCCCAAGCTGCCGGAGTGCGGCAGATCGCCGAGAGAAAGTGGCCGACCAAAATCGAGCATTGGATTGACAGGTCTGGAAGCAATATTTAAGCGCCAGTGAGTCGCACAAAGATGCGATTTGGGAGAAAGCGCGTGAGTGCCTGCGCAAGCGGCAGCCATGTCGCCCGAGGCATGCGAGGCAGGCATCACGATGATGGAAGCGACGTTCCGGCTCGATGGCAGTAACGTGAACCGGGCAATACTGCTTTCGGCTGCCCTATGCGCCGTGCCTGCGCTGGGTCAGGATGCCGCCCCGACCAGGCATGAGGCTCCCAAGCCGGAAATCTCGGACAATCTGAAAGAGGCGTTCACCAACCCTCCCATGGAGGCACGGCCGCGCGTCTGGTGGCATTGGATCAACGGCAATATAACCGAAGACGGTCTTCTCAAGGATCTCGCCTGGATGAAGCAGGTCGGGATCGGCGGTGCCCAGACTTTCGACGTCAACCTGCAAAGCCCCCAGATCGTCGACCAGCGGCTGGTCTACATGACCCCGGCCTGGAAAACGGCCTTCAGGTCTGCGGCCAGAGAAGCCGACCGGCTGGGCATCGAACTGGCGATCGCCTCTTCGCCGGGATGGTCGGAAACCGGCGGCCCTTGGGTACCCCCCGCGGACGGGATGAAGAAACTGGTCTGGAGCGAAGCCACGATCGAGGGCGGCAGTGCGTCCTTGCACAAGCTCCCGTCGCCGCCGTCCGTAACCGGCCCGTTTCAATCGATCGCCGCGATGTCCGGCACCAACTCCACGATCAACGAAAAGGCGCCGCCGGTTCCATCGCCGTTCTATCGGGACGTCGCGGTGCTTGCCTTTCCCGCTGACGGAAGAGGCAACCCGTCGTCGCCATCCTACGTCGATGCAACCGGCCAGACCATCGCGGGCGAGCCGCTCACGGACGGAAACCTGGAATCCGTCGTGGAGCTTCCCAAGGCAGCAAAGGGCACGACCTTCCTGCAAATGGACTATGCGCGCCCGCGCACCATGCGTTCGCTGACACTGTTCGTGCCCGATGGCGCGGGCAAGTTCATCGGCGCCAATCTCAAGGCAAGGCTGGAAGCGAAAACCCGCCATGCTGAGTGGACATCCATATCCGAAATCCCGCTGGCACGGGTGCCTACGACGGTGGCCTTCCAGCCGGTTACGGCCAGCAGCTTCCGTATCGCATTTCAGGAATCGAGCAGCCTTCCGAACATCGCACCTCCTCCGCCCGGCGTCGATCTCTCCGCGCTGGCCGCGGGGTTTTCCGGGAGCAAGCCGGCAAAGACCATCCGCATCGGCGAACTGGCCCTTTCCGAGGTCGATCGCGTCAACCGCGCCGAGGCCAAGGCGGGCTTCGACATCGTTCCCGATTACTACACCCTCGACAAGGGCCTCGCGGACGTGGCGGGTACGCCTCCAGGCAGGATCCTGGACCTGACCGGACGCCTTCTCGCCGACGGCACGCTCGACTGGTCCGCACCGAAAGGGCGATGGCATGTCATCCGCTTCGGCTATTCCCTTGTCGGCACGATGAACCACCCCGCCCCGTTGGAAGCGACGGGGCTCGAAGTGGACAAGTACGATTCCGCCGCGGTGCGGCGCTACATGGATCACTATCTCGCCACCTATCGGGAGACGGTCGGTCAGGAACTGACGGGGGCGAGAGGGATTCGCGCCATCCTGACCGACAGCATAGAGGTGGGCGCCGCGAACTGGACGCCGGGCATGATCGAGCGCTTCACCCGTTTGCGCGGATATGACCCCCTCCCCTGGTTGCCCGCTCTCACCGGCTGGATCGTGGGATCGCGCAGCCAGAGCGAACGCTTCCTCTACGATTTTCGCCGGACCCTGGCGGACCTGCTCGCCAGCGACCATTACGGCACGATCGCGAAGGCGGCCCATGACAACGGCCTCATCGTCTATGGCGAGGCCCTGGAGGATCATCGCCCGCAACTTGGCGACGACATGGCCATGCGCAAATCGGCCGATGTTCCGATGGCTGCCATGTGGTCCTTTCCGCGCGCCGGCGGACCCAAGCCGAGCTATCTCGCCGACATGAAGGGGGCTGCCTCGGTCGCGCATATCTATGGCCGAAAGTTCGTAGCGGCAGAGTCCCTGACGTCGATGCTCTCGCCCTGGTCCTACGGTCCGGCGGAACTCAAGCGGATGATCGACCTGGAGTTCGCAACCGGCATCAATCGCCCGGTGATCCATACTTCGGTCCACGTCCCGGTGGACGATCGCAAGCCGGGGCTGCGCCTGTCGATCTTCGGGCAGGACTTCAATCGCAACGAAGCCTGGGGCGCTCTCGCGCGTCCTTGGATGGACTATATCGCCCGCAACGCGCTCCTCTTGCAGCAGGGCAGGAACCTTGCCGACATCGCCTATTTCCATGGTGAGGAAGCACCGCTGACCGGCCTGTTCGGAGACAAGGTCGTATCCGGCATTCCCGCCGGCTATGCCTTCGACTTCGTCAACGCCGACGCGCTTCGGGAAGCGCTGGACAACGACGGCGCGGATATCGTCAGCTCCGGCGGCGCGCGCTACCGGGTGCTGTTCCTGGGCGGCTCATCCAGCCGCATGAGCCTGGCCGTGCTCGAAAAGATCGCCAGCCTGGTGGAACGGGGCGCCACCGTCATCGGCCGGCGTCCCAGCGGCGACCCCGGCATTGCAGCGAACCCCGAACGCTACACCGAGCTGCTGGACCTGCTCTGGCCGGGATCGTCCGACACCGGGGCGGGGCCTGCTCGCGTCGGAAAGGGCCGCGTCATCGCCACGGACGATCTGGCATCGGCATTGGCGCAGATCGGTTTGGACCCAGACCTCCGCATCACCGGCGCGCAGGCAGACAGCGAGCTCCCCTTCGTTCATCGCAAATTGCCCGATGGAAACCTCTACTTCATCTCCAACCAGAAGGACCGCGCCGAGACGATCGAGGCAAGCTTCCGGATGTCCGGCAAGATCCCGGAACTCTGGCACGCGGAGACGGGGCGGTCCGAACCGGTCAGCTATGAAATGCGGGGCGGCAGGACGCATGTTCCACTTACGTTGGCACCGGACGAATCCGTTCACGTCGTCTTCCGGAAAGACACCGCCGAGACGCACGGGAACATCGCCCCCGTCCAGCTCGTCGAGCAAGCCGTTCTGGCAGGGCCGTGGGATGTCGCGTTCGAACCGGGGCGCGGGGCGCCGGCCACGACGCGCCTGCCCCGGCTTGCCCCCCTCAATGACAATCCCGACCCGGCCATTCGCTACTTCTCGGGGCTGGCAACCTACACCAAGGACATCGACGTCCCGCGCGGCTGGAAGAAGGGTTCGCCGCTCTACCTGGACCTTGGCGACGCCCGCGAGATAGCGGAAGTCAGCATCAACGGGCAGCTTGCCGGCTATGCCTGGCACCGCCCCTATCTCGTCGATATCGGCGCCGTGGCGAAGCCGGGCGGGAACCGGCTGCAAATCCGCGTCGCCAATCTCTGGGTCAATCGCCTGATCGGCGACGCGCAAGCCGATGCAAGTGCCGGGACGCCGAAAGTGACGTGGACAGCCACACCTACCTATCGAAAGGACGCGCCCTTGCGCCCGTCCGGGCTGATCGGCCCTGTCCGTCTGCTGCTGACACGGCGGACCGGTGAATGACCAAACCAGTCCGCAGACGGATGCAAGGTATTCGGGAGAGCAAGAGATGAGCGAATTCAAACGGGCAGCCGCGGCCATCCTCTGCGCGGCGATGGCGGGAAGCGTGCTCGGAGCCGCGCCGGTGGCGGCCGCGCCTGCCGAAACCAACGCCAGGCCGGACTCCACGCGCGCGACGATGGACCTGTCGCAAGGCTGGCGGTTCCGCTTCGGAGACGAGAGCTTGCAGGTGACCGACGCTGCTTTCGACGACAGCGCCTGGGACAAAGTCTCCGTCCCCCACAGCTGGAACCACATCGGCGCCTACGCGCTGAGCCGCGGCGACGAGACCGACAATCGCCAAGGCGTGGGCTGGTATCGCCTCTGGGTCCAGGCCCCGAAATCGCGGACCGGGGACAGGCAGTATCTGGATTTCGCGGCCGTCGGCAAGATCGCCGAAGTGTGGGTCAATGGCCGTCAGGTCGGCACGCACAAGGGCGCGTTCTCGCGCTTCCGTCTCGACGTGACCGATGCCTGGAAGCCGGGCGAGCGCAATCTCGTGGTGGTCCGCGCGGACAATTCCAAACCCGAACCGGGCAGTAGCACCTCCGAGGTCATTCCGCTTTCGGGGGACTTCTTCGTGCATGGCGGCATCTACCGCGAGGTATCGCTGCTCCAACTGCCCGCGGCATCGATCGACCCCCTCGATTTCGGCGGACCCGGCGTCTACGCGCGGGCAACCGAGATCACCGACAGACAGGCGACCGTCGAAGTGCTGACGCGGCTGCGCAATGCCGGAGCCGCGCGGGGCCGCCTATCGCTATCCACCGAGATCAGGGACGCCAACGGCAAGATCGTTGCCCGTACGAAGCAGCCGGTAGCGCTGGCATCCGGCACCGGCGAAGCGAAAGCACGGCTTGCCATCGCCCGCCCGCACCGCTGGGACGGACGAACCGATCCCTACCTCTATTCCGTGACGGCCACCCTTGCAGACGGAAAGACGATCCTCGATCGCGTCTCGCAGCCGCTCGGGCTGCGCACGTTCCGCTTCGATGCCGATGCCGGCTTCTCGCTCAACGGCCGCCACGTCAAACTGCGCGGGGTATCGCGCCATCAGGATGCGCTTGGCTCGGGCTGGGCGCTCACGCCGGCGCAACATGCGCAGGACATGGCCCTGATCGAGGAACTCGGCGCGAACACCATCCGGCAGGCGCACTACCAGCATGCCGATCAATGGTCCGATCTGGCCGACAGGGCCGGGATGGTGGTCTGGGCGGAACTGCCTTACGTCACCGCGCCCAGTCTTTCCGGCGGGCAGGGCTCGCCTAGCCTCTGGGCCAATGCCGAACAGCAGCTTCGCGAGCAGATCCGCCAGAGCTACAACCACCCGGCCATCCTGATGTGGTCGGTGGGCAATGAAGTGGATTCCGCCAAGGGATTCGGCGTCAAAGGCAATCCACCCAAGCCGCTCGCCCTGCTCCGGCACCTCAATGCGATCGCCAAGCAGGAAGACCCCGATAGGCCCACCACTTTCGCGGACTGCTGCGAAGGCCTCAGCCTGGTGCAGACCGCCGGCGAGAAGCTGGCCGGAACCACCGACCTGATCGGCTACAATCGCTATTACGGCTGGTACTATCCCAATCCGCTGGAAGCGCGGAAGGATCTTGGCGACACGCTCGACACGTTCCACAAGGCGCACCCCGCCCTGCCACTATCGCTGACCGAATATGGCGCGGGCGGAGCGATCAGCCAGCATAGCGACGACGTGCTGAACGGTTTCGTCAACTTCGTCGGCCGCCCGCACCCGGAGGAATACCAGGCCTGGGTGCATGAGCAGGTCTGGCCCTCCATCGATAGCCGCAACTTCGTCTTCGCGAGCTGGGTCTGGGCCATGTTCGACTTCTCCAGCGACCTGCGCGACGAAGGCGATGCCGTGGACCTCAACGACAAGGGCCTGGTCACGGCCGACCGCAAGACGCGCAAGGACGCATTCTGGTTCTACAAGGTCGCCTGGGGAGACAAGCCCGCCATCCGTTTCGCCGGCACCCGCTATGCCGATCGCGCCTACCCGGTGATGGACGTGAAGGCCTATTCCACGGCCCCCGCCGCCACCCTCACCATGAATGGCAAGACCATCGGCGAGACGCCTTGCCCGCAGTTCGTCTGCGAGTGGAGGAACGTGGCGCTGCGCCCCGGTGCCAATGCCGCGACGGTTTCGGCCGATGTGGCCGGCCAGACCGTTCGCGACGAAACCTCGTGGAACGGGCCGGACCCGGATCGCACGGGTCTGCGCATCAATGCCGGCAGCCTTGCCGGGCTCGAACTCGGCGCACGGCATTTCGGATCGGATACTTTCGTGAAGGGCGGCAAGCCGGTGGTGCTCAACCTCGTCGGCTTCGGCGGACGCTCTATGGCCCCGATCCGCAAGGTGGAGGCCACCGATCCGGCGCTGTTCGAATATTGGCGCGACGGCAGCGCCTATGCCTACGACATCCCGCTGCCGAACGGCCGCTGGACCGTGACGCTGCGCCTGTTCGAACCGCGAAAGACGCCCTCGCCCGAACAGGCGCTGACCGTCACTGCCAACGGCCAGGTGGCGATCGCGGGCATCAACCTGCTGAAGGCAGCGGGCGTACCGCTCAAGGAAGTGGTGCGCAGTTTCCCGGTTATCGTGACGGACGGACGGCTCAAGCTCGATTTCGCCAGCGTTTCCGGCAACGCCGCGCTGGCGGCCATCGAAATCGCACACTGATCCATCCGCGCCTCGGGCAAATTCCTGGAGAAAACCATGTTCGATCGACGCACGTTCCTTGCATCGGGCGCTGCCGCAGCAGCCCTTTCCACCGGCAGCCTACGTGCCGCCGCCGTTGCTGCGGAAACGGTTCGGGTCGACACCCGCGTCGTCATGGGCGCCCTTCCCCACGTCTGGGAGGAATCGGTCGGCTCGGACCGTGCCGCGATCACCATGCGCGAGGAATGGCGACAGGACATGCGGATCGGCCTTGCCGAGGCGGGCTTCAAGCGGGCGCGCTTCCACGGCATCTTCAACGACGAGCTTGGCGTGTTCGGCAAGAGCATCCTGGAAATGCGGCGCAATGGCGGGCCGAACTGGCTCAACGTCCACCGCGTCTATGACGGCCTGCTCGACATCGGCGTCAGCCCCTATGTCGAGCTGAGCTTCATGCCGGGCAGGCTGGCTTCCGGCAAGACGCAGTTCGGGTTCTACGGCGGCAACATCACCCCGCCCACCTCCGATGCCGAATTCGCGGGCTTTCTCAAGTCGTTCACGGCCGCCATGGTCGATCGCTACGGCATCGACACCGTCCGCACCTGGCCGTTCGAAGTCTGGAACGAGCCCAATCTCTCGTTCTTCTGGACGGCGGACAAACAGCGCTACTTCGACATGTACAAGGCCGCCGCAGTGGCCATCAAGTCGGTCGACCCGCGTATCCAGGTCGGCGGCCCGGCAACTTCGAAGACGGCGTGGATCGGCGATTTCGCGGAGTGGTGTGCGGCGAACAACGCCCCGGTCGATTTCTTCGCGACCCACGTCTACGCCGGTGACGACCAGAGCGAGGTGTTCGGCAAGGACGCGCCGCGCCGCAACGTCAACGACGTGATCCCCGATGCCCTGGCCAATGCGCGCCGGACCATCGATTCGGGTCCGCAGGCCGGCAAGCCGATGTGGCTGTCCGAATGGTCGTCGGACAGTCCGGCGATGATCGCCCATGTCATCGCGCAGGGCATGGCGCATTGCGCGGGCATGTCGCAATGGACGCTCAGCGGCATGTACGAGGAGCTGGGCGTGGACGACTACATGCTCAAGGAAGGCTCGATGGGCTGGAGCATGATGATCGACGGTATCGCGAAGCCCTCGTTCAACGCCTATCGGCTGCTGCACCGTCTCGGCACCGAGCGTCTCGCCGCGCAAGGCCCCGCGCTGGCGTCGCGCGACAAGGCAGGGCGCATTTCCGTGCTCGTGTGGAACCTTGCGGAAGTGGACCAGCCCGGCGGCATTCCGGGCATGACCGCCGAGCGCAAGATACGCGGCGCATCGAAGCGCATCACGCTGGCGCTGGACGGCATCAAGGGCCGTAGGAGCGCGGAGGTGCGCTATGTCGACTGGGAGCGCGGCTCGCCCATGCCGGCCTGGCGCGCAATGGGCTCGCCCCAGTATCCCTCTCGCGCGCAAGTGGCGCAATTGCGCAAGGCTTCGCTTCCCGTGGTAGAGCGACGGCGCCTCGAAAGCGACGGCACGCTGACGCTCGACCTCCCGCCGGAAGGCTTGGCGCTGGTCGAAGTGATCTGAAGTTGGTCAGGGAACAGGGCAAAGGCGTGGACATCATCGGCGCGAAAGACTCCAGCCCCCATGACTTCGCGGCCGATGAATCGCGGCTATACAGACGCGTGGCCCGCGCCCTGATCGACGACCTGCAATCCGGCACCTACACCGTCGGAGATCGCATGCCTGCGGAGCGCGATATCGCTGCCCGGCTGGGCGTGAGCCGCCCGGTCGTGCGCGAAGCGATGCTCGCGATGGAAGTGCTCGGTCTGGTGGAAGCCCGGCTGGGATCGGGAACTTTCGTGATCCGGCTGCCCGGCGACCGGGAGGAACCTGCGTTCACGGTCAGTCCGTTTGAACTGGTGGAGGCGCGGCTGCTGTTCGAGGGCGAAGCCGTGGCCCTGGCGGCCCAGCACATCAGCGATGACGAGGTTCAGCGCCTGGAACGTCTGGTATCCGCCATGCAGCATGAGAATGCGAAGGAAGACGGCGAAGAGAACGCCGACATGGCTTTTCACATGACGATCGCGCGGGCAAGCCGGAACGCCGCCGTGGAACGGACCATCGAGCAACTCTGGCTGCTGCGCTCGACCTCGCCCGAGTGCCGCCTGCTTCTGGAAAAGGCGCGGACCGCGAACGTGCGCCCGGTCGTCGAGGAACATGCGGCTATAGTCGCAGCGCTGAAAATGCGCGATCCCGCCGCGGCCAAAGCGGCCATGCACGCGCATTTGGGCGCCGTGCTACAACACCTGCTGTTCGCGTTGGAAGAAGAAGCCGTGGCTGCGGCACGCCAGTCGGTCGAGGCCACCCGGCAGCGCTTCCAGCGTCCATAGATGGGCAACGCCCAGGGGGCGTGGACCAGACGGCACACGCCCCCTCCCCCTGTCTATCAGGGCGTCGATCAGGCGGCGATGCCGCCATCGAGAAGCAAGGTGCTGCCCGTCATGAACATCGACAGGTCCGAGGCGCAGAACAGGATCGCGCGGGCGATATCGTCGGCCACGCCAACCCGGCCCAGCCGGCTCGCGCCGATGCCGGGAATGGGGCAGTTCCTGATCGTCTCCTCATCCCACTCCGCGATGAACATCGTCTTTTCCGTCAGCGAGAATCCCGGCGCCACGCCCAGGACGCGAATGCCGTGCCCGCCCAGTTCGATGGCAAGCTGCTTCGTAAGCCCGACGACGCCATGCTTGGATGAGCAATAGGCCGCCTGCCCTTCGGAAATGCCCATGACGCCGGCGAGCGAGGCGACGTTGACGATCACCCCGCCCTGATCCGCGGCGATCATACGGCGAGCCGCTTCGCGCGCGCCAACGAACGCTCCGCGAAGATTGATCGCCAGGACGTTGTCGAACTCTTCCTCGTCCAGGTCGAGCAGCGGGGTGAACGAAGGGATGCCCGCATTGTTCACCCAGATGTCCAGCTTGCCGAACTTGCTCTCGGCAAGGTCCGCCACCGCAACGATGGAACCGCTGTCCCCGGCATCGAGCCGCGTGGATGAGACATCGGCGGAATAGCGTTCGGCAAGCTCCCGGGCGGTCGTGGCAGCGGCCTCTTCGTCGATATCGGCCACGATCACGGCGGCGCCTGCTTCGGCCAGGCGCCTGGCGGTGGCTTTCCCAAGGCCCCAGGCCGCCCCGGTCACGACCGCGCTCCTGCCCGCAAGGGAAATCAGCTCGCTTATGGAGCGGCTGGAGACGTCCGGAACTGGCATTTTCACTCTCCCATATCGGTCGCGCGATCCGAATCGCGCGCTTGCCCCCTGCCTATCCAGACGCTGGACACGGCGCAAGTTATGCGCCACATAATCGCACAAATGACAAGCCCGGGCAAAGCGACGGGCCAAGGAAAATGGGAGAGTGCAAATGGTTGCCAATCGCGTGGTCGTGGTCACGGGCGGAGCTTCGGGTATCGGCCTGGGCGTGTGTCAGCTGTTCGCCCGCAAGGGACATCCCGTTGCGATGCTGGACATCCAGGAAGAAGCGCTGGAGCGGGAAAGCGCCGCGCTGCGATCCGAGGGCGCTCGGGTAATGGCGCGCCGGGTCGACGTTTCCGATCGGGACGACGTGGAGGCCGTCTACTCGGCGATCCGGTCCGAACTGGGGCCTATCGCCATCGTCGTGGCCAACGCGGGCATATCCGAAGGAATCCGCTTTCTCGACGTCACCCTTCCGGTCTGGCAGCGCATGATCGACATCAACCTGAGCGGAGTCTTCCATACCGTGCAGGCCGCCTTGCCGGACATGGTCGCGGCGAAATGGGGGCGCGTGATCACGATCTCCTCTCAAGCGGCGCAATCGGGCGCCACCGATCGCGCCCACTATGCGGCGGCCAAAGGCGGCGTGATCGGCCTGACCCGCGCGCTGGCCCGAGAGTTCGCGGCAGACGGCATCACCGTCAACACGATCCCGCCCTCGGTCGTGGCCACGCCAATGGCCGATCAGGGGATAGCGGCCGGAACCTTCCCGCCTCTGGACGTGATCGCCCAGCATATACCGATCCCGCGTGCCGGCACCCCCGAGGATATTGCCGCCGCCTGCGAGTACCTTGCATCGGATGGCGCCAGCTACGTCACCGGCCAGGTTCTGGCCGTAAACGGCGGCATGTTCATCGGCTGATCAGCTCAACCGCCGGATGCGCGGATGCTCCGGGGATACGCACCACGGCATGCCCTGAACTTTCACGCCGTGGATGGCCGGCACCGGCCATCGCCGCGCCCCGCCTTCCAAGCGCCGCCAATGCCCAAAAAAAAGCCAGCCACGGGGGCCGGCTGGGATAGGTTTTGGGAGAGGATGCCTGAAAGGCAAGGGCGATATGGTTCTACCGAGCCGCCGATGCAATTGTGGATTTTGCAACAACAATTGCCTTTTCGGTGCCGATTCCCATGCGCCCGGCGCAATCAGGATTGCAGCGCAACGATTTCCAGCCGCAGCGAAAGCGCGCCCCCGGCAATGGCCAGCAGACGATCGATGTTCGGATGTGCCCCCGGGCGCTGCCGTGCATCCGCCGTATGCTCTGCGAACACCAGAAGACCATGCTCGGCCGCTTCCCGGTCCAATACGCCAAAGCTCTGTTGCAGATACTGGTAGACCGCCAGCGAGCCTTGCTTGCCGGGCTGATTCTCGATGCTGTCGATCACCGTGCCCTCCGCGTCGATCAGGTGAAGGCGTTCGATGCCTTCGATGGTGGGCAATTGCTGGAGATTGTCCTTGAACGTGGGCAGCGGCAGAATCTTGGCGAGCATGTCTCGAAATCCCGTGTGAATGACGGGGCGCCGCGTAACACTTGCCGCAGCGCAGGCAAAGATGGCAGCGCGGCCTGTTCAGTGGCGCAGTTGCCCTGCCCATTCCCGCATGTCCGCCGCAAAGCGCGCCAGCTGGCTTTCGTCCTCGAAAACCGAATGCCCGGCTGCGTAGGTTTTCGAAGTCCGTCGGTCCGGCCCGATCCCGGCATGGTCCAGCGCGAACTGTCCCGCCGCGACCGGCGTGGTGATGTCGTAGTAGCCGCCCACCGTCATCAGCTTCATGCCGGGCTTGTCGGCCATGGCCTTGGCCAGGAACGGCGCGAAGCGAACGGTGCGATAGACCTCGCCGCGGCCCCAGTCCCACTTGAAGTTGATGCCGAGATTGAGCGTGCGGTAGGGGCTGGGCAAGGCATAGCCCAGATCCTTGCCGATGTAGTCTGCAATGAGATGGCCGGTCTCTCCGCCCAGCGTCATCGAAGGATCGTCGAACGGAGGATGCATGTTCGATTCCTTGATCGCGCGGGTCGCGCGCCCATCGAGTTGCCCCGTCCGCAGGCCCTTGCCCGATAGCAGGCCCAGCATGAAGGCCTGCCGGTCGAGTTGCAGCCCGTCCTTCTCCAGTTCCGTCGCCAGGAGACCGATCAACTCGCTCATGCGCGCCGCTACCCTGGCCCGCTCGTCTGCGGAAAGCGAAGCGCCGGCAATCAGCGCGCGGGCGTAGTCGCTCTCGGCAAAAGCGCGCGCTTCGGCAAAGTGCTGCTCGACGGATTTGCCCTTGCGGTCGATAGCCTGATGATACCACGCGACGGCGGCCAGAGTGGGCAGCAGCGAGACATCCGAGATAACCGGTCCGTCGCTGTCGCCCAGCGAGAGCGAGAACAGCGCCACCCCAGCAGGCAGCGGCAGCTTCGCCTTGCTTTCGGCATCGAGCATGGCGGCGGCCCGCGCCGTGCCATAGCTTTCGCCCACCAGCGCGAAAGGCGCATCGTCGCGGCCATTGGTCCGGCGCCAGCGCTGCACCACTTCCGCCACCGCCGCCGCGTCTCCCGAGACCGAGAACAGCCCGGATGCGTCGGCGCCCTTGATCGGCATCGACGCCCCCGTTCCCGGAGGATCGATGAATACCAGATCGGCCACGTCGAGCAGGCTGTGGGGGTTGTTTTCCAGCCGTGCGGCATCGCCCTTGCCGACGATGCGGCACGGGCCGAAAGCGTTCATGTGCAGCGGCGAGGAAGAGGCGCCCGGCCCGCCGTTGAAGAAGAACAGCACGGGCCGGCTGGCTCCACCCGGAACACGGGCGACATAACCGTAAGTGACCACGACCGCTGCCGCCTGCCCCTTGGCGTCGGCAACCGGGGTCTCGGTGACGATGGCATCATAGGCCAGCCTCTTGCCGCCGAAGGTGCCCTTGTGGTGCGTCAGCACGACCTTGTCGCTGGCGGCCGCGCGCTCCACCATCGGCTCCATGGCCTTGAGGAACACCGGCGGCATCGGCAGGCTGTCATCCTGGGCCAGCAGCGGCGCCACAGGCAGGAGAGCGGCAAGGGCGAGCAGGCTGGAACGTGCGAAAACGGTCTTCTTGGCGGACATTGCGTCTGTTTCCGATCAGGAGGAGGCAGGCTCAGGATAAAGCGGGAAGGGCAGCGATCAGGCGCTCGATATCGTCCATCGCGTTGAACCATGAAGGGCAGATGCGGAAGCGGTTGCGGCTGAGCGTGATCGCCACGCCCGCCCGGTTCAGCGGTTCGGACAATTTCTTGTGCGCATCCGGAAGGACGCAAGTCAGCAATGGAGTGCGAGAATCCGGCGGCGTCACCACCTCGTAGCCCTTAGCGCGCAAAGCCTCATGCAGCCGGCGCAGCATCGGCTGCCGATGCGCCATGATGTTGTCGATGCCGAGTTCCAGCAACTTCGCCAGCGACCAGTCGAGTTGCGCCATCACCGCGTGGGAATGGGTGCCCATGGCGAACATCCCCTCCGCATCGGCGCGCGGGTCCATGTCGGCTATGGTGTCTCCCGGCGCGTCGTAGGGATAGACGTGCGGCCTGAAGCCTTCGAGCTGATAATAGCCGAAGCGCTTGCGCTTGAGCCGCGCCAGCCGATCGGGGCGGACATAGAGAAAGCCCAGTCCGAAATCCCCCATGAGCCACTTGTAGCTGGCCGTTGCGGCGAAATCGACGCCGCTGGCCTGGACGTCGATCGGCACGGTGCCGGCTGCATGGATGATGTCGGCATAGACCAGCGCCCCGCGCGCATGGGCGATCTCGCAGATGCGCGTCAGGTCATGCTCGAAACCGTTGTAGGTGGAGACCAGCGAGAGGCTGACCAGACGCGTGTCGGGACCGATCGCCTTTTCGTAGGCGTCGGGATCGATGCGCCCTTCCGTCGGGCGGATCCAGCGCACGTCCACGCCCTGCTTGCCGAGTTGATCGTAGAGCCAGAACGAGCCGAAGAAATGCAGCGTATCGGTGACGACGCTGCCCTTCGCGGCAGGCAGATCCAGCGCATCGACGATCGACTGTTCGCCGGCGGTCGTGCTCTGGACAAAGGCAAGATCCTTCGGCGCGGCATTGATCAGGCGGCCGAACGCGGCCTTGATCCGCATCTCGGTGTCATGGCTGGACCATTCGCGCATTTCCGCCCGCGACTGGTAATAGGCATCGACCGCCGCCTTGGCGGGCAGGGGCACCGGATGCATCGTGCCAGAATCGAGGTAGACCTTGCCCATCGGCGCGAAGTCACCGGGCCGCGCCAGCGATGACGCCTGCCACGCCAGCGATGCATTCGCAGCCGGGGAAGCGGCGAGCGCCTCTCCCGCGATGGCCGGAGCCAGCGGCAGAAGGGCCGATCCGCGCAGCAGGGTGCGGCGGGAGAGTGCAGGTTTCAAGGGCGAATCATGTCGCTGGTTCATTTACGCATCCTAGGCAAAGGCTTGCGCATAAGAATTGCGCATTTTCAGCTCGAGCGCCTCGATGGCGAGTTCGGCAGCGAACGCCGCGCGCGCTTCCGGCTTCTTTCGCGCATAAACTTGCCTCTGCAACTCGGCTAGGGTGGTGGAAACGCAGACCCAGGAAAGACCGCCCATGCCCCCGAAGTTTACGCGCCTGCTTGGAGCCGCGCTGACTCTCGCCGCGCTCGCTGCTTGCCCGCAGGCGCTGGCGCAAGCCGCGCAAGGGCTCTGCACGCCGGACGAAGCCGCCGTTTCGGCCCGGCTGGGCGAACTGGACTACGCCGCCTGCGCCGGTACACTGCCGATCAGCGACGACCAAGGCGCCAGGCTGGCTGATCTTTTCTACACGGCCTACTTCGCCCATACCGCGCATTCCGGAACGCGGCCCATCGCCTTCGTCTGGAACGGCGGTCCGGGCGCGGACTCCCGCCTGCTCCAGTTCCGCGCCCTCGGTCCGAGGACGCTGCACGGAGGCGAACTGGGGGACAACGCCAACAGTGCCTTGCCCGCCGCCGATCTGGTGTTTCTCGACCCCGCCGGAACCGGCTTCAGCCGTGCGGCGACAGAAGCGGCGGCGAAGAAGCTCTACTCAACGACCGGCGATCTTGCCGCGACGGCAACCTTCATCCGGAACTTCCTCAAGAGCCGTGGACGGGAAGCTTCTCCCCTCTACCTGGTCGGCGAGAGCTTCGGAACCTGGCGCGCGGCCGGCGTGGCGGAAGCCTTGATCGAGGCCGGGCAACCGGTGGCGGGCATCGTGCTCATCTCGGGCGGAATTCCGATGGGCGAGGAGCGCGACCGAGCCCTGGCGCGCGCGCTGACCCTGCCCAATCGCACGGCGACGGCACTAGCGCTCGGCAAGCTTGCCCCCACTCTCTCGGCGAATTCAGCCCAGACCCTTGCCGACGCCGAGGCATGGGCGCGCAAGGTGTGGTATCCCGCGCTCTCCCACCCGGACGCTCTCGACGACAAGGCCCGTGCCCGCGCGGTGACCGGGCTAGCTCGCTACACCGGCCTTGCACCTGCCGCGATCGATGCCAAAACGCTCTGGGTTTCCCCCCGCGACTTCCGCACCAAACTGCTCGCTTCGGAGGGCAAGACGCTCGGCATCTTCGACATGCGCCGCACCGCGCAGCCTGCCGACGAGAAGGCTGGGGATGCCGCCGTCCTGCACTTCTACCGCTCCACACTGGGCTATCGCGCGGGACAGTACGCCGGGATCGAGATTCCGGATCTGTCCGTGGGCAACGACTGGCAATACGACCAGTCACCGATCACCCCGGAATCGCTGGCCCGTGCGATGGCCGGCGAAGGGCCGCCCAGCGCCTCGCAGCCCTGGGTCATGCGCGCCATGGAAAAGGCGCCGGCGATGCGGGTCATGGTGGCCACCGGGCTCTATGATTCCCTCAACGGCTGCGCCGCGATGCGGCAGGCTGCAGCGGACTTTCCGCAGGCACTCTCGCAGCGGATCACCACGCATTGCTACAGGGGCGGACACATGATGTACGAGGAGCCCGCCGAAGCTACGCAATTCGCCAAAGACCTTTCCAACTTCTTCGACAATTCGCCAACTCGGAAGCCGTGAGGCTAAAAATTCCACCGTCTGGCGGAATTGTGAAATTTCAATTCAATCGCGGCTTGTGACGCCCGTCACAACGCAACCCTCTTCCAGCCTGTCTGCGCTACCTTCTCCTCAGGGATTGAAAACGTAGACAGAACATGAGGGGTAGTTCGATGATCCAGTCACGCATGGAGAGGGCCGGCCTGGCGGCTCTCATGGTTTCCACGGCTGCCGCTGCACTGCTGGCCACGCCGGCCCTGGCACAGGACAGCGCACCCGCCGCCGATGACAGCGCCGCCGCGGTGGACATCGTGGTAACCGGATCGCGTATCCGCCGTGATGCTTCGGACGAGACCGCCCCGCTCAATGTCGTGGACAGCCAGACGATCTCGGATCGCGGCTATATCAGCGCCTCGGACGCGCTGAACCAGCTCACTTCGAATAGCCCGATGCTGAATCAGGCAGACGGCAGCGGCGAAGGCAGCGGCTCCGGCCAGCAGTTTCCCAACCTCTTCGGCCTTGGTGCCGGTCGCACGCTGACCCTGCTCAACGGCCGCCGCATGGTGACGAGTTCGTCGGGCCTGGGCGATGCGCAAGTCGATGCCAACATCATCCCGCTAGGGCTGCTGGACCGGGTGGAAGTGGTTCAGGGCGGCGGCGCGGCGGTCTACGGTTCGGACGCCATCGCCGGTGTGGTCAACTACGTGCTCAAGGAAAGCTTCGAAGGCCTCGAACTCGACGGCCAGAACGGCATCTCCTCGCGCGGCGACTACCACACCTACAGCCTGCGCGGCACGGCGGGGAAGAACTTCGCGGACGGCCGCGGCAATGTCGCCATCGACCTCAACTACGCCAAGTCACCGACGCTGATGTTCGCCGCGCGCCCGCTGTCGGCGCTCGGCCGCCTGACCGTCAGCAATCCGGACGACACCGGGCCGAACGACGGCATCCCCTCGGTGAAGGAACTGTTTGACGCGCACTTCTGGGAGTTCAACTCCAACGGCGTGCTGTTCAACACGCCCGCGCCTTTCACGCGCTTCCTCACCCAGTCGAACGGAGTGCCGCTTCAGTTCGATCCCAGCGGCAATGTCGTGTCCTACGATCCCGGCACCCAGGTCGGCATTCCTTTCTCCAGCGGCGGCCAGGGCTTCGCCTATCGCGACCTGGCCGGCCTGCGCACCGGACTTGAGCGCTTCACCGGCAACCTGATCGCGCATTACGACCTGACCGACGCGATCACCCTGCGCACCGAACTGCTCTATGCCCATACCGAGGGCACCGAGATTCCGCAGGGCCAGAGCCGCACGATCCTGAACTTCGGCACTTATGCGGGTCCGGTGATCTTCACGATCGACAACCCCTACCTCACCGACCAGGCCAAGGCCGCGCTTTCCGCCGCGCGTCCCGCCTTTGCCGCCGGCGCGCCGCTGTTCCTGTCGAAGTACTTCAACGACCTGACGCCGGACAATCTTCAGCGCTACAAGACGGACACCTACCGTGCGCTCCTCGGCGTCGACGGCGATTTCTCGGCGGGCAGCCGCAACTTCTACTGGTCGGTTTCGGGCAGCTATGCCCGCGTCGAAGGCTCGCAGCGCCGCTGGGAAGTGGACAACGCCAAGTACGCGAACGCCATCGACGCCGTGCTCTCCGGCAACCAGATCGTCTGCGGCATCAATGCCGACGCCGATGCCACGAACGACGATGCTTCCTGCGCGCCGATCAATCCCTTCGGCAACGGCAATGTCTCCAGCGCCGCGCAGAAGTATGTCAGCGTCCGCGCCGGATTGGACTATCGCAACGAGCAGACCGACTTCCTGGCCACGATCGGCGGAGACGTGGTCCAGCTGCCCGGTGGCACCGTCAAGTTCAGCCTCGCCTACGAGCACCGCGACGAGCAGGTGTCCTACACCCCGCTCGCGGCCAACCGGCAGGGTCTGTTCGGCGGCGGTACGCTGGAAGTGGCGCAGTCGGCCGGTTACAACACCGATGAACTTTCCGGCGAACTGCTGATCCCGCTGATCGACAGCGCGATGAACGTGCCGATCGTGCGGATGCTGGAAGCCAGCGCGGCAGGCCGCCTGGTCGATAACTCGATTGCCGGCAAGGAGCAGGTCTGGGATCTCGGCCTGCGCTGGCAGCCGGTGGACGGCGTGACCCTGCGCGCCAGCCGCAGCCGCAACTTCCGTGCTCCGACACTGGCGATGCTGTTCGCCCCGACGACGACCTCGCTCGGTTCGGTGGGCTACGACCCCTGCGATGCCGACCGCATCAACAGCGGCGCCAACCCTTCGGTCCGCTATGCCAACTGCCTGGCAGCCTTCACCGCGAATGCGAACTACGGCGTCGAAGCGGACGGCACCAATGCCGGGCTCAGCCCCGCCGAACGCCTCGCCCGTTTCCAGGATCCGGCCGAAAACTTCGAGCGCGCCACCATCACTACGGGCGGCAACCCGAACCTGCGCAACGAGATCTCGGATACCTTCACTTACGGTATCGTTATCCAGCCGAAGTTCATCCCCGGCCTGACGATCAGCGCAGACCGCATCGAAATCGACCTCAAGGACGGCCTCTCGGCCTTCACCACCGAGGACTTCACCGCCACCTGCTACGACAATACCAACCCGGATCCGGCGGTCTGCAATGCTTTTTCGCGCATCGCCTCCTCGGACGGCGTGAGCCCCGGCGGCACGATCCTGGCGGGGACGACGACGACCTTCAACGCCGGTGTCGTCAAGTATCGCGGCGAAGTCTACGCTATCGACTACAGCTTCGAGCCGGGCCGCATCGGCGCGTTCCATGTCGGCGTGAACGCCACGCACAACACGCTGCTGACCACCTCGGTCACCGGCGAGAACTACATCCGCACCGACAACACTTACGAGAAGCCCACCTGGGAAGGCCGCTTCAACCTGGACTGGACCAAGGGCCCGGTGCGGGTGAGCTACCAGGCCTATTATCTCGACAAGACCCGTGCCGCCTATGACGCCACGATCGAAACCAACCCCAACCCCATGCTGGACAGCAACCTGACGCACTCGATCTCGGCCCAGGTCGAAGCGGGCGCCATCACATTCCGCGCCGGCATCGACAACTTCACCGACGAAGCACCTTCCTACCCGCAGATCGCCTATGGCGACATCCTCGGCCGCCGGTTCTGGATCGGCGCCAAGCTGAAGATGTGACGGGGTACGGCGGCGCCGGGAAACATTCCCTTCCCGGTGCCGCCGCCACCCACCGCACTCGGCACAATCCGGCAGATACGAGACAATGGCTTCCCGCCCAGACGACCAGACTTCGAAGTCCTATGCCCAATGGGTAAGGCGCTCGATCCTCCGGAACAGCAATTCCCGCAGCCTCCTCGTCAGCCTGTTCGAAAGCTCGGTGCCCGAGCCGCAAGACCTGCTTCGCGAGGTGCTCATGGAGGGCTTCGCGGACGGGGTGACATCCCGCTACGCCAGCACGTTCGTGAAGGGCAATCCCTACCTCGTCGCCGCGCTGGCCCGTGACTACGGCGTGGGCGAGGAACAGATCCTCACCACCACCGGCGCCACCGGCGCGCTTTCTCTGATCTACCGCGCCCTCCTTTCGCCGGGAGACCGCGTGCTGGTGGAGAACCCCAGCTTCGAACTGTTCGCCAGCCTGGCGCAGGCCAGCGGTGTCGGCGTGGACACCTTCGAACGCCCGGCTCCGCGCTTCACGATCGATCCCGCGAAGGTGGAAGCGAGCCTCCGCCCCGAGACCCGGATGATCGTGATTTCCAACCTCCACAACCCGTCCGGCATGGCGGTGGACGATGCCACGATCGTCGCCCTGGGCGAAATCGCCGACCGGCACGACGTGATCGTCGTCGTCGACGAGGTCTATGCGCCCTACGCCGGCGACCGCCTTCGCCCGGCGGCCTCGCTGGGCGCCTCCAAACGGCTCGTCTCGGTCAACAGCCTGACCAAGATCTTCGGCCTGAGCACCTTGCGGTGCGGCTGGATCGTCGGTGACGAAAGCGTGGTCACGCCGGTCCGCGAACTGGCGCAGGAGGTGGATTTCGCGATCTCCAACCTCGCCCATGCGGTGTCCGCGCTGATCGTCGAGAACCCCGCGCGTTTTCGGGAGAACACCTTCTCCGTGCTCACAAAGGCGCGCCCGATCATCGAATCCTACCACGCCTACTGGCTTGCCGAAGGACTGGTCGAAGGCGATCTGCCAGATAGCGGCTGCATCGCTTTTCCCCGTCTGGTCGGAATTGGGGATACCGAGCGTTTCTCCGGCTGGCTTTCCGATCGCTGCGGCGTACTGGTGGCGCCGGGGGAATACTTCGGCGCGCCCGGACATGTCCGCCTCGGCTTCGCGATGGAGCCGTCGCGCCTCGATTACGGCCTTCAGGCCCTGACCGACGGTCTCCTTACCTATCGGGAAAACCACAGGAAGCTGGAAACCTCATGACTTTCACGCCGCTGCAGCCCTTCGGTCGCAAACAGAAGTCCTCGCTGCGCCTAAGGGTGCTGACGGGGATCGCGCTTGTCGCGGCGTCAACCGGGCCCCTTCAGACACGTGCGGGCGAACCGCCGGCAGAACGGGTGCTCATCGATGTGCGGGTTTCGAAACCCGATCCCGCGCATCCTGTCCGCGCCGAGCTGGGGCTTGTCCCTGTCTCGGCCGGCGCGGACAGTCCTCCGGCCAATGCCGGCTATCTTTCCTACACCCGCAAGAACGCGGCCCCCGACCGGCCGGTGATCTTCGCCTTCAACGGCGGCCCCGGCGCCTCGGCCGCCTACCTGCACATGGGCTTGCTCGGCCCCGAGCTTGCCCATGTGGCGCAGGATCCGGCCGACACGGGCGGCAAGAGCAGCTCCATTCCCGGCCCCCGCCGGATCTACGATCTTGCCGACGTGGTCTTCATCGATCCGCCGGGCACCGGCTTTTCCCAGCGCCCGACAGGCCCGGAAGCCGCCGCCTACAGCACCGTCGGTGGCGACGCGAACGCAGCCGCCGATCTCGTCCGCCAGTGGCTCTCCGTCCACAAGCGACTTGCCGCGCCCGTCTACATCCTGGGAGAGAGCTACGGCACGATCCGCGCCGTAGCCATGCTCGATGCGCTGGAGAAGCAGGGCCTGGCCGCGAACGTGCGTGGGGTCGTCCTGCTCGGGCAGGCGCTCAACATGATCGAGACGTCGCAGCGGCCGGACAATGTGGTGACGTACGCCGTCTCGCTGCCCACGCTGGCGGCCATCGCCTGCTATCACGGCATGGTGAAGGCGCCCTGCACTGCCGAAAGCGTGACCGAGGAAGCCGCTAGCTTCGCCCGCGAGGACTATCTTCCCGCCCTCTATCGGGGCCGCGACCTGTCCTTGTCAGAGCGCACGCGTCTCGCCGCGCGCCTTGCGGAACTGACCGGCATCCCCGCCGCATTCTACCTCGCCAACGACCTGCGCATTTCCAAGGAGCGGTTCCGCGTCGAGCTGCTGCGCGAAAAGGGCAAGGTCATGGGCCGCTACGACGCGCGCTACCTGGCCGACCGGCCCGCGAACGTCACGACCATGATGCCCGGCGATCCGTCCTCCTCGATCTCCGACGCGTTCGGCAAGGCGATGACCGGATATCTCGCAAACACGCTCAAGGCTCCGAACGCCGACGCTTACAAGGTGATCGCGCGCTTCGAAGGCGGCTGGAGCTATGGCAGCGAAGACTCTCCCTTCGCCGACTGGCCCTTCATGGCAACCGTCGAGCGTCACGCGGCCGCCAACGCCTGCCTGCGCCTGTTCGTCGGCACCGGGATTTACGATACGACGACCACCATCGGCGCTGCCGACTACCTGTTCGCGCAGTCGAATCTGCCAAGGGACCGTTACCGCAACGAACGCTATGTGGGCGGCCACGTCTTCTACTCCGACGACGGCAGCCGCGCGCGGTTCCAGTCGGATCTCGTCGATTTCATCAAGGCGGACAGCTGCCAGGGGGCAAGCAAGTGAGCGATGCGGAACAGGCCCTGCGCAAGGGCATCGGCCTTTGGGGCGTCATCTCGCTGGGCCTCGGCACGGCGGTGGGCGTCTCGATCTTCTCGGCAGTATCGCCCGCCACCGCCCTGGCCGGGCCGGGAATGCTGCTCTCGGTCGTGATCGCAGCGCTGCCGATGTACCTCATTGCCGTAAGCTACGCCTACCTCGGCTCGGCCGATCCGGTGTCTGGCGCCAGCTTCGTCTGGCCTTCGCGCTACCTGCACCCAACCTTGGGCTTCTTCATCGCCTGGATGCGCATCATCGCCAACATGGGCGCGATGGTGGTGCTGGCGCTGGTGCTGGTCCGCTACGTCTCCATGCTGGTGCCGCTGCCGGTCAAGCCGACGATGTTCGCCGTGCTGCTGCTGGCGCTGCTTGCCAATCTCGTGGGCGTGGGCGTGGCCGCCCGCGCGCAGACGGCGATGGTCGCCGCGCTGATCCTGCTGTTCGGCCTCTTCGTGATCTGGGGCGGCGCCACCGTATCGGAACCGGCGCGTCTCGAACCCTTCCTGCCCAAGGGCCTTCACGGCGCCCTTGCCGCAGCCCCGCTGCTGATGGGCCTGTTCTTCGGCATCGAGGCGGCGACGGAGGCGGGCGGCGAAGTGGCGAACAGCCGGCGGAACATTCCGGTGGGCATAGCGGTCGCCATCGGCTCGGCCACCGTTCTTTACGTCGCCGTGGCCTTCGTGGCGCTCACCGTGCTCGGTCCGGAGGCTTTGGCCGGTAGCGAGGCGCCCATACTCGATACCGCGAAGCGCTTCATGGGGCCGCTTGCCGTGCCGGTGATCGTGCTTGCCGCCATCGCCGCCATCGGCACCAGCCTCAACTCGATCTTCACGATGTTCAGCCGCAGCCTCTTTGCCATGGCCGAGGCAGGCGTGCTGCCCCGGTTCATCGCGCGCGTCCACCCGCGCTCGCACGTCCCGCACATGGCTCTGTTCACGGTCTTCGGCATCGGCTGCGTGGGTCTACTGATGCCCATGGAACTGACGTTCCTGTTCCTGGCCGTGAACATCCCCAACCTCGTGAAGTACGGCAGCATCTGCCTCTCCGCCGCAAGGGTTGCCCATGGCCATCCGCAGCTCCACGAAGGCGCGGGCTTCCGCCCCGCCCGCGCGACGATGATCACGCTGGGCATTGCCGGAGCGATCTGCGCGATCGGCCTGATCGCGCTGGGGCTTGAGGCGGACTGGCGCCCTTATGTGCTGCTGCTGGTCTGGGGCAGCCTGGGCGCGGTCTGGTACTTCGTCCGCCGTCGCCCGTAAACGAACGGGGCAGGAGCCCGACGCCCCTGCCCCTTTTCACTCAGAAGGCGAAGTCCTCGTGCGCCTCGGCGCCCGAACCGCCCGTCAGCGCCACCGGCTTCGGCCCGACTTTCGGCACCACGACCTCCGGCGCCTTCGCGAAGGGCTTCACGCCCACTTCGCTCCAGATCTCCGAGGGGAAGTAGACCGTTCCGCCCTTCACCACCATCGCCATGCGGTGGAGCGCGGTCATGTCCTCCAGCGGGTTGCCGTCAAGCAGTACGAAGTCGGCATACTTGCCCTTTTCGACCGAACCGTAGGACTGGTCGCGGTGCATGTAGCGCTCCGGTCCGAGCGTGCCGATCTTCAGCACATCCGCCTTGGGCAGCCCGGCCTCGGCATAGATCTGCAACTCGCGGTGGACCGAGAGGCCGGTGGCGTCGTCGGTTCCGGGCAGCAGGGTGATGCCGCGCTTGTTCATGTCCAGCAGCAGCGCCTTGATCGTGGCGAAAGCGCCGTCATAGCCCGCTGCATCCTCGGGTGTCTTGATCGGCGCGATGCCCTGGCGGCGGTTGCGCTGCACGCCGACCGGCAGATGGTCGAAATATCCCGCCACCGCCGGGCTGATCCTGCCGTCGCGGCTCATCATCAACAGTTCGAGGGTCACCGCCGTGGGATCCAGCGCGATGTGCTTCGTCTGCATCGTATCGAGCGTGGCCGCGACGCGCGGCGCGGCGAGGTCCAGCCCGGCGGTGCGGCGCATGGCGGTGAGGCGCAGCGGAGTGCGAGTATCTTCCTTGGGATCGAGCACCCAGCCCAGCATCAGCTGGTTGATATGCGTCACTTCGTCGTAACCCGCCGCGATCATGGCATCGGCATTGGTGAAGGCGGGAATATGCCCGGTCACGCCCATGCCCAGCCGCTTGGCCTCCCGGACCACGCCCGGCACCCACGCAGGATTGAAGCTGTTGTAGATCTTCACCTGCCAATAGCCACGCGCGCCGTACCAGCGCACCGCGTCCAGCGCTTCCGCCTCGCTGTCGGCGATGAAGCCATTGCGTGAGCTGTACGGGCTGCGGCCTTCGAGGAACCCGTTGCGCACGATACGCGGCCCGGCCACCTCGCCCGCGTCGATGCGGCGGGTCAGGTCGATCAGGAAGGCGTTCTCGTTGCCCATGTCGCGCACGCTGGTCACGCCCGAGGCGATGTAGAGCAACGCGGACTGGAGCGAGACGTGCGCGTGCATGTCATGCAGGCCGGGAATGACCACCCGGCCCGCGCCGTCCACGGTCACTTCGCCGGGTGAGGCCGGGCTGTCCAGCGGCTCGACCGAGGCGATCCTGTCCGCAAAGACGACCACGGACACCGGATCGCCCAACGTCCCGCTCCCCGGGTCGAATACCCGCACGTTGCGGATGCGGATCGGCAAGTCGTAATTGTGCGCGACCTTCTTTTGGATCGCGGCGAACCGCTCCGCCGAGCGGGTCGCGGCGATCCCGGCCAGTTCGCCGGCGTGGGAGGCCAGATCCTCGCGGACCGTGGCATTGGTCGGCGAATAGGCCGCGACCAGGGCCCCCTTGTCATCGAGCAGGATCGCGCTCGGCGTCAGGCCGATACCCTTGACGAGGAAGGCGCGGTAAGCCGTGCCGCCCAGTGTGACCGGGGCTTCCTCTTCCAGCGACAACGTGCCGCCCGGCGCTGCCGCCAGCACATGGTCCGCATCGGCCAACAAGGCGCGCGCATAGATCCCGAGCGAGAACGGGCTGCCTTCCTGCGCCACGTAGAGCGTCGCCGCCTTGGCCTGCATCGCGCCCTTGCCGGTCGTATCGACCCAGGATAGCCGCTTGCCCTTGGCCGTGAACCGTTCGTCCACCTTGTTGCCGAAAGTAGAGGTGCCTTGCAGCGTCCAGCTCGTCGGCAGGCCCTGGTTACCCAGCACGATCGTCTCGCGCATGGTCGGGCCGCGGCCGTTGCTCTTCACGTCGTGATCGATCGAGACGGTATCGCCCTGTACGTCGACATAGACGTGGCCGACGTTCTCGCCGTTATCGATCACCGCGAAGCGCTGGCTTTCAGCGTGAAGCGTGGCGGCGGACAGGGCAAGCGCCGAACAGGCGATCCAGCGCAGGGCTGCGGTTCTCTTCATCGTCATCCGTTCCGGGCCTTATGCGTTTCGTAGATATGGGCGGCCGAGGCGAGATCCTGCACCGCGTGACCGAGCGACTTGTAGGCGGTGATCTCCTCGGCGCTGCAGCGGCCGGGGATGCGGCCCAGCAGGACCTCCCCGATCTCTGCCACGATATGATCGTCGCCCACGACGCCCGCCGCCTTGGCAACCAGGAATTCGGCTGCCGCATCGAGAGCGGAAGCCTTGCTGTCGGCAATGAAGCGGGAGGCGAGCACCAGCGCGTTGTCCACTTCCACCGGCCCCGGACCGCTGGAACCGACGATATTGACGTGGGTTCCCGGATTCAGCCACGCGCCGAACAGGATCGGCTGGCGCGCACCGGTAAGCGTGCAGATCACGTCCGCCTCGCTCACCGCAGCCTGAGCATCGGGCGCGGCTTCCACCGGAAGACGATCCCGCCAGGCTTCCACCACCTCGCGCACCTTGGCGGGATCGCGACCCCATATCAAGATCCGCTCGAAGCGGCGGACCAACGGCAGGGCTTCAAGGTGCGAATGCACCTGCCCGCCGGTTCCCATCAGCAGCAGGACCCGCGCGTCCTGGCGGGCCAGCGCATCGGTAGCGACGGCCGTGGCGGCGGCGGTGCGAATGTGGGTGATTTCCTCGGCATCGGCCACGCAGACGGGGCGCCCTTCCACCGGCTCGAACAGGGAGACGATGCCGCGATGGCGGCGCACGCCGGGATTATCGGGCTCCGCGAAGACGCTGATCATCTTGGCGCCGAACATGCCCCGGTCGGAGAGGGCACCGGGCATCTGCGCGAAAGTCCGCCCCTCCCCCATGTGGATCATCGTGCGCAGCAATTGCCGCGTCTCGCCCAGCGAAAGCGCCTTCATCGCCTCGCGCACGACGGCGATGCAGGAAGGATAGTCAAGCAGCGCGCGCACGTCCTCCGCGTCGAACACCGCCAGTTCGCTTCGTTTCATATGCCGACCCGTCCCTGTTGCCGTTCATGGGTTTTCTTCGAGCATCGGTGATAGCGCCCTATGGCAAAATATCTCCGCCTTTGTTGCGCGCTGTCGCTTCGTTGTGGCATGTTCAAACCAACAAACCATAACAGGGAGCATAATCTTGCCCGCCGAATTGGACCGGCTCGACATGAAGATCCTCGATCGCCTCCAGATCGACGCCTCGGAATCCTCCAGCGAAATCGCCGACCGCGTCGGCCTGTCGCAGTCGCCCTGCTGGCGGCGGATGCAGCGCCTGAAGGAGGAGGGATACGTGCGCCACACCGTGGCCGTTCTCGACCGCGAGAAGTTCGGGGAGAGCATGTTCATCTTCGCGCAGCTCAAGATGTCGCGCCTGTCCGACCAGGAGCGCGACCGCTTCGTCCACGCCGTGGAGGCGACGCCGGAAATCCTGGAGGCCTACACGCTGTTCGGTGAAATGGATGTAATGCTCAAGGTACTCGCGCCGAACATCGCCTGGTATCAGAACTTCACGTTCCGCACGCTGCTGCGCCTGCCAGGGGTAGAGGACGTACGATCCACCGCGACCCTGTCCGAACTGAAGTGCACGCATCGGCTGCCGCTGCCCTCGCTCCCGGCCTGATCGGCCCGAGCATATTTCATGCGCGCCGCCCGCTTCCCGCGCGGTTCTTTGCACAATCTCCTTCGAAACGGACTGTTAGCCTTCCGATCATGACATCGCATCGCACCGCCTTGCTCGCCGCGCTTCTTGCCGCGGTTCCGGCAACCGCCGCCCATGCGGCCGAGACGCCGGACATTTCCGTCGCCCTCGCGCCGGTGGCGGACGCAGGCGGAGCGCTCACCCGACTGAACGTCGCGGTCCGCTTCGAGGCGCCGCCGCAAGGGGATGTCCTTGCCGCAATGGCGGTGACCTCGAACACGGTCGAGACTTCGGCCAGGAGCATGGAAGCACTGGTGTTTTCCGACGCCAAGGGCGTGCTGCCGGTGAAGGCTGAAGACAAGGCCAGGGACGGAGACAATCTGGAGCGGACGTGGAAGCCGCTGCGCGCGGTGGAAGGCCCGGTAACCGTGGCCTATCGCGTGTCGATCGACCCGGCCCAACCGGAACAGGCCAAGCCCCAGTACGAACTGCGCGCCAGCGACGGCGGCCTCTCCGGCGCGGGCAACGCCTTCCTCGTCCTGCCGGCCGACGAACTGCCCCGCGACCTCTCGGTCCATTGGGATCTCGCGCGCGCCGGAAGCGAGGCGCGCGGCGTTTCCAGCATCGGCGCAGGAGATCGCCGCAGCAGCCGCCCCCTGCGCGCCAACCAGATCGGCGGCAGCTACTTCATGGCGGGGCGGGTCGGAACCTACACCAAGGGCACTTTCTTCGGCACCTGGCAGGGCCGCTTCGGCTTCGACGGGCCGGAACTGATGGACTGGGCCGCCCGCCTTCAGAGCTTCTACGGCACCTTCTTCGACCAGCGTCCGGCCAGCTTCGGTGTCTTCGCCCGCACCAACCACCTCAATCCGGGCAGCGGCATCGGCCTCACCGACAGCTTCGCCTTCACCTTCAGCGAAAAGACGCCCATCGCCGACCTGCAAAGCCTGTTGGCGCACGAGATGGTTCATGCCTGGATCAACTCGCTGAGCGATTCCATGGACGCGCCCGGCGGGCTGGGGCTGTCGTGGTTCGGAGAGGGGCTGGCGGTCCACTACCAGCGCATGCTGCCCTGGCGCGCGGGCCTGATCTCTCAGCAGGCCTTTCTGGACGATCTCAACGCCACGGCCGGCCGCTATTACACCAATGCCATGATCGCGACGCCGAACGACCGGATCGCGGAAGGGTTCTGGAAGGACACCCGCATCCGCGTGCTCCCCTATGATCGGGGATCGCTCTACTTCGCCACGGTGGATGCCCGGATTCGCGCGGCTTCGCAGGGCAAGCGCTCTTTGGACGATCTGGTCCGGCGGATGCTGGCGGAGCGCCGCGCGGGCCACCCGATGGACTTGCCGCTCTGGAAAGCGCTCTTGGGCAAAGAACTCGGCGCGCAAGGTCTGGCGGATTTCGACACGATGTTGGCCGGCGGCACGGTCCTGCCGCCTTCCGATGCTTTCGGCCCCTGCTTCCAGCGAGTGGTCAAGCCGCTGAAGCGCTTCGATCTTGGCTTCGATCCGCTCATCCTCGTGACGCCCGACCGCATCGTCAAAGGGCTGAAGCCCGGTTCCGCTGCCGAAGCGGCGGGCTTGCGCAACGGCGACCGCGTGCTCAACCGCTTTCCGCAGGATGCCTTGCAGGGAGATCAGAACGCCCTCGTGAAACTCGAAGTGGACCGGGGCGGTCAGAGGCTGAACCTCACCTACAAGCCGCGCGGCGCGACGGTCGATGCCTATCAATGGCAGGCCGTCACGCAAGAGAAAGCCTGCGGAAAAAGCCGATAGCGGCGCAAACGGGATCCCTGCCGACGTTCGCAAGGGTTCATCAAGAATTCAGTGGGATAAGCACTCGGACTTGAAGGCCGAAATCGCCGCGTCGCGCGGGGATCACGCCATCGTGAAAGGTTTGAGCGATGCCCACATTGCAGGACAAGCGGCAGGATTTTCTCTGGCTCGTCCAGCTCTGGATGCAGCGGGAGCGCGACATTGCCGGCTGGACGGCAACGTGCGGCGATGCCATCGCCGCCAGTTACCGTATTCCCGAAGACATGACGGCGCGCGACGCCGCATGGGACTTCCTGTCGTTCAACAGCGAAGCCTTTCGCGGCGAAAGCGAGAACAAGTGCCCTGAATGGATGCGCAACCTTCAGGAACCCTGCTACGAATAGCTCCTTACACCGGGAGACGGCGGGGTTTTTCCATCTCCAGCCGATTGCGGCCCTTGGCCTTGGCGCAGAACAGCGCCAGTTCGGCCCGCTCTATCGTTTCGTCCATACTCTGCGCGATGCGGGCGACACTGCCGCTGGTGGTGACCGCCACGCGGCTGTCGCCCACCTTCTGGCGCAAGTCCGCCATGGTCGTGACCACGCGGGCGCAGATCGCCTGGGCCTGCTCGGGCGTGGTGCGCGGCAGCAGAACCGCGAAGCGTTCCGAACCGATGCGCGAGATGATGTCATCGGACCTCAGCATTTCGCGCAGGAGATCCGCAAAGACGCGTAGCACGTCGTCCCCGGCGGTCTGCCCGTACTTCATGTTGATCGTACGGAAGAAATCGATGCTGAACATGGCCAGGCAGCCTTCCATGCCTTGTGCGATCATGTGTTCCAGCATGGAAATGAAAGCGGCGCGGTTGGTGAGCTGCGTCAGGGGATCGGTGTAGGTAGCGGCGAACAGCTGCTCGCGCAGGCTGCGCCGATCGTCGATCGTGCGCATCAACGCCAGCGAGCCGTAGACCGCCCCGCCCTCATCCGTCAGCGGCCGGATGCGGATCTCGAACCAGCTCTCGCGCGCGTCGGTGGTGATGGCGGGAAATTCGACCCATTGCGCACCGGACTGCCCGCCCAGCGCGGCGTCCAGCGCTGTCGCTACGGCCGCACGGCCCGGTGCCGCCACGAGATCGAGCAGATGCGGTCCGGCTTTCGTCTGCACCTGCACGCCCAGCCTCCGAATACCGGGCGAGGCATGGACGATACGGCCTTCCAGGTCAGTCTTGACGATGACGTCTGAGGAAGTCTCCGCCAGCAGCCCGTATAGCGCGGAGCTTTCCTGAACGGTGAAATTCATGCCCATCTTGGTAATGCCCCGAATCAGAGTGATCGCCATGCGATCCGACGAGTAACCGGTGCTCGATTCGAAATGCGTTAGCAGACACATGATCGCTCATGGACGATAGCCAAGCATTGCAACTTCCGATTTCCGGCAACCCTAACAGTAACCACGATCAAGATTAATTAGCCCTGTTATCTAACAATCTTGACCGCAAGTTATTGTTATTAATGTGTTTACCATCGCCAATTTGAGTCGTGAAGAGGATTTGCCGGCAACACCCCGATAGAAGCGCATACCGTGTCTTTTAAAGCTCGATCATGATCCTGATCTTGTCGGGGCTCGTTTCCACGGCTGCGGCGATCTGGTCGCGGCAGCGGGCGATGAGTTCCGGCAGTCCGGCCACGGTCCGCCCGGGGCGAAGTTCCGCCGCCGTGACGCCCAGCTCCTCCGCGATCGCGTCCAGCCGTTCCTCGATCGGCCTGGCGCGGCCCTGCTCCCAGGCCCAGACCGTCGGCTTGCTGACACCGAGGCGCGAGGCAAGTTCGCCCTGGGTCAATCCTCGTAGCTTGCGGAGACGATGGAGGCGCTCTCCGAAACTTTCACCGCCGATCGCGGCAGGCGCGGCGACGGCAGGAGCAGGCGCCAGGTCCACCTCCTGAACGACGCTGCGCAGCTGCGCGGCGCTGAGAACGGCGGGATGAAGCGGGGTTTCGAAGGCGCAGCCGTAAAGCAGACCGCTGGCCCATACCACGCGGGCACGGGTAGGACCGGCCTCGGGAAGCTCGACGTCGAGCGTTTCCCCGATCTCCATGTCCACCCGCGTCTCCAGCAGGATGCCCGTTTCGGAGAAATTGTGGATCGTCACAGGCGCCTCGACGCCGGAAGGCAGCGAGCCCTGCGTCTGGATCATCAGCCGCCTGCGCGCAGCGCGGGGCTTATCGGCCGACAAGTCGGCGGCATGCCCGTTCTGACCGGGCTTTTCTTCAAAGTGTGCCGCAATCGGCATGGCGCAACCTCCAGGAGAATCGCACCCTGTCCCACAGGGATTAAGAATCGGTTAGCATGTCGGCTAATTTTGCCCGCCGCACTATTCGCAAAAACCCTCATGGGGAGCGTAACATCTTCCCATCCCGAAATCACAATGAAATCGCCGTTAATCACTTTCTAACCCATTTATCCGTAGCTTTCCGGAGCATTATACGGGGCCGCAGTGTTCGACATCTATCTTTGCATTCGCGACGGGCATGACCTGAAGTTCGTCCTGCTCGCCGGATTGATCTGTCTGCTTTCTTCGCTGACGGCACTGGCGTTGTTGCGGCAGGCGACCGCTTCCCGCGGGGCGACGAGGCGGCGCTGGTGGTTCACCGCCGGTGCCGGCGCGGGTTTCGGCATATGGGCCACCCATTTCGTGGCGATGCTCGGCTATGCGCCCGGTGTCGTGGTAGGCTTCGAGCCCGGCCTGACGCTCGCCTCTCTCCTCATCCCGATCGTGGCGCTGACCGTCGCCTTCGGTGTAGCCGTGGAAGGTCGTGGACGTGCCGCGCTGGTGCTTGCCGCCGTTCTGGCCGCGGGCGGCATCTCGGCCATGCATTATACCGGCATGAAGGCGCTGGAGGTGCCCGCCGATCTCCACTGGCGGATCGGCTTCATTGCCGCCTCGGTCATCCTGGCGTTCCTTCCGCTCTATCCCGCTTTCACGCTGGCGCTGCGATCGCGACGCCTGCGGACCCTTCTGTACGCGAGCGGCCTGCTGACCGCATCGGTCGTTGCGCTGCACTTCACCGGCATGACCGGCCTCACGCTTACCCCCGACCGTCTCGATGCGCCCGAACAGCTGATTTCTCCGCGCGAAATGGCCGTTGCCGTTAGCGCCGTCACTTTCCTGCTGATCGCCCTCTCCACCATTTCGCTGGTGATCACCCGCCGCACCGCCGCCACGGTGGCCATGAGCGAGCGCAACTTCTCTTTCCTCGTGCGCGGGATTTCCGATTGCGCGATCTACATGCTCGACCTCGAAGGCCGGGTGGTAAACTGGAACGCCGGCGCTCAGCGCCTCAAGGGCTATGCCGAAAGCGAAGCGCTGGGGCTTCACGTATCGAGTTTCTACACCCCGGAGGACCGAGAGGCCGAGCGCGATCGCAGAGCGCTGGAAACCGCAAGGACCGAGGGCCGCTACTACGGCGAAGGCTGGCGTGTGCGTCGGGACGGCACGCGGTTCTGGGCCCACATCACGATGGAGCCCATGCTGGACGAGCAGGAGCAACCTATCGGGTTCGCCAAGATCACCCGCGACATGTCGCGCTTCAAGGAAGCGCAGGATCGCATCGCCGAGGCCAGCCGCCAGCGTGACGCCGCCCTTGGCCACATGCACCAGGGCCTGTGCCTGTTCGATGCCGACGAGCGGCTGGTGCTCTCCAATCCGCGCTATCTGGAGATGTATGGGCTGGCCCCGGATGCGCTCACGCCGGGGATGCCGCTTGCCGAAGTGATCCGCCGCAGCAATGCGCGACGTTTTGCGCCGGACGTGATCGACGAGCGCGTCCGGACCTCGCAGCAGGCGATCCGCGACAACCTGGCGACCGCCTCCCACCCGCCGATCCTGGCCGAGTACCCGGACGGAAAGGTCGTTTCCATCGCCAGCCGCCCGATGGCCGAAGGCGGCTGGGTATCGACCTTCGACGACATCACCCGCCAGCGCGAAAGCGATGCGCGCATCGCGCACATGGCGATGCATGACGGGCTGACCGGCCTGCCCAACCGCACGCGCTTCAACCTCTGGATCGACGAGATGCTCGACCAGGCCTGCCGCAACGGCAAGCGCCTGGGCGTGACCGCCATCGATCTCGACCGGTTCAAGGAGATCAACGACACCTACGGCCACTCCTGGGGAGACGTGGTGCTGGCGGAACTCGCCGACCGGCTCCAGGACATCATCGGAGAGGACGAAATCGCCGCGCGTCTCGGCGGAGACGAGTTCGGGATCGCCAAGCTGTTCGAAACCGAGGACCAGCTTGCCGACTTCCTGGCGCGAGTCGAAGCCTGCTTCCACATGCCGGTGATGCACCAGGGGCAGAAGCTCAGCTTCGGCGCCAGCCTGGGCGTCGCCGCCTTCCCCAACGACGGCAGCGACCGCGAGACCCTGCTCAACAATGCCGACCTCGCCATGTACCGCGCCAAGACCCAGATCGGCGAGCGCATCTGCTACTACGAGCCCGGCATGGACGAGACCGCCCGTGCCCGCCGCCAGCTTGCCAACGACTTGCGCCTGGCGATCGAGCGGAGCGAACTGGTGCTGCTCTATCAGCCCCAACGCCACCTGCGCAGCGGCGAGCTTTCGGGCTACGAGGCGCTGGTGCGCTGGAATCATCCGGTGCACGGCCTGGTCCCGCCCGACCAGTTCATTCCCATCGCCGAGGAATCCGGCGCGATTCTCCCCATCGGCGAGTGGGTGCTGGAACAGGCCTGCCGCGAAGCGGTGAACTGGCACATCGACCAGCGCGTGGCGGTGAACGTGTCCCCGATCCAGCTCGTGCAGCAGGATCTCGCGCCGATGGTGGCGCGCATCCTGCGCGATACCGGCCTCGCCGCTGGCCGTTTGGAACTGGAGATCACCGAAAGCGCCATCATCAGCGACAAGGGCCGCGCCTTGCAGAACCTGCGCCAGCTCAAGGCGCTGGGCGTGGCGATCGCCATGGACGACTTCGGCACCGGCTATTCCTCGCTCGACACGCTGCATTCCTTCCCGTTCGACAAGATCAAGATCGACAAGTCGTTCCTGCTCGAATCGGACGGCAACGAGCAGGCGCGCGCGATCATCCGCGCCGTACTGGCGCTTGGGCAGTCGCTGCGGATTCCGGTCCTTGCGGAAGGCGTGGAGACGGAGAGCCAGTTCGATCTGCTGATCCGCGAAGGCTGCGAGGAAGCGCAAGGGTATTTCCTCGGACGTCCGGACCAGGCCCCCAGCACTAAAGCAAGCAGCACGAAGGCGGGCAGCAACGAAAGGCGTCAGGAGGAACTTGCCTGACCGAGAGAACGCGTGGGCGCCGCCAAAGTCGCCCGAAGCGGCTTTCAGGACCGACCGCTAAAGCCTCCCTTGCCCCGGACAAAGCCAATATCGCTGGCAATCCGGGGCCCGGAGGATCATTTGCGCCATCATGCAAGCGAATCCCGCCTCTCCTGGCCGAGTCTATCTGGTCGGTGCCGGTCCCGGCGATCCCGATCTTCTGACCCTGCGCGCCGCGCGGCTGCTGATGAATGCCGCACTTATCGTGCATGACGGGCTGGTCGATCCGGCTATTTTGTCCATGGCAAAGCCTTCGGCGCGCCTGGTCTCGGTGGCCAAGAGCCGCGCTCGTCACACGCTGAAGCAGGAAGAGATCAACGCCCTCCTCGTGCGCGAGGCTCTGGCGGGCCATGACGTGGTGCGCCTGAAAGGCGGCGATCCCTTCGTGTTCGGCCGTGGCGGCGAGGAAGCCGAAGCCTGCCATGCCGCCGGCGTTCCCGTGGACGTGGTGCCGGGCATTTCCTCGGCATTGGGCGCCTCTGCCGCCGCGCAGATTCCCCTCACCCACCGCGACCATGCCTCGATCGTCACCTTCGTGGCGGGCCAGTGCAAGGGGCTGACCGACCAGGACTGGTCGGGTCTCGCCGGCAAGGGCCGCACCCTGGTGATCTTCATGGGCATCGCCACCGCCGCCCAGATCGCGGAAAAGCTGATGGCCGACGGCCTCGCGCCCGATGTGCCGGTGGCGGTGATCGAGAACGCCACGCGTTCGGCCATGCGCGTGCTGCGCGGGCCGCTCGCCGGACTTGCAGACCTTATCGCGGATGCGAAGGTGCAAAGTCCCGCGCTTATCGTTATCGGGCAGGTCACCGCAGAACCCGACAACACCATTCGCGCCCTGGCGCTGGAGGCAACAAAGTGAAGATCCTGACGGGCAACGACCTGAAGACCGGAGCGGTCATCTGGTGGACCGGCGTGGGCTGGTCGCTCGACGTCAACGAATCCGCAGACGTGGGCGAGCATGGCGCCGCCCTGGTGGCGCGCGAGGAAGGCGCCCAGCACGTCGTCGCCGCCTATGTCGTCGACGGCGAGAAAACCTCGGAAGGCATCCGTCCGGCCCATATCAAGGAGCGCATCCGCGCCCTTGGGCCGACGGTGCGCCTCGACCTGACGCCGAAAGCCTCCGACCCCGCAGCCGCAGACTGGGTGATCTGATGTACAAGTACGACGAATACGACCAGGAGATGGTCGACACGCGCGTCGCGGAATTCCGCGACCAGGTCCGTCGCCGCCTTGCGGGCGACCTGACCGAGGACCAGTTCAAGCCGCTGCGCCTGCAGAACGGCCTCTACCTCCAGCTTCACGCCTACATGCTGCGCGTCGCGGTGCCTTATGGCACGCTGAATTCGGCGCAGATGACGCTGCTGGGCGACATCGCGGACAAGTACGACCGCGGCTACGGCCACTTCACCACGCGCCAGAACATCCAGTACAACTGGATCAAGCTGGAAGACACGCCCGACATCCTGGCCGAACTCGCCAAGGTGGAGATGCATGCCATCCAGACCAGCGGCAACTGCATCCGCAACATCAGCTCCGACCAGTTCGCCGGTGCCGCTGCCGACGAGATCGTCGATCCGCGTCCTTATGCGGAACTGCTGCGCCAGTGGTCGAGCTTCCACCCGGAATTCCTGGTGCTGCCGCGCAAGTTCAAGATCGCCGTCATCGCATCGGAAACCGACCGCGCGGCGATGCGCCTGCACGATATCGGCATCAAGATGGTCCGTAACGACGCCGGCGAGATCGGTGCCCAGTTCTACGCCGGTGGCGGCATGGGCCGCACCCCGATGATCGCCCCGCTGATCCGCGAATTCGTGCCGCTGGACCAGCTGATCACCTTCTCGGAAGCGTGCCTGCGCGTCTACAACCGCTACGGCCGCCGCGACAACAAGTACAAGGCGCGCATCAAGATCCTCGTCCACGAACTGGGCCGCGACGAATATGTCCGCCAGGTCGAGGAAGAGTTCGCGCACCTGCTGACCCAGCCGATCGAGCCGCCGCTGGCCGAGCTGGAGCGCATCAAGGCGCACTTCGTCGATCCCGGCTTCGATGCGAACGCTTCGGACGATCTGGACCTGACCGACCCCGACTTCCGCCTCTGGGTGGAGCGCAACACGCACGCCCACAAGCAGGCCGGCTACGTGATCGCGACCGTCAGCCTCAAGCCCGTGGGCGGCATCCCCGGTGACGCCACCGCCGACCAGATCCGCCTGATGGCGCAGCTGGCAAAGGACTACAGCTTCGACGAACTGCGCGTCACCCACGCCCAGAACATCGTCTTCCCGCATATCCGCAAGGCCGACCTCTACACCGTGTGGAAAGCGCTGGACGATGCCGGCCTCGCCACCGCCAATCTCGACACCGTGGGTGACATCATCGCCTGCCCCGGCCTCGACTATTGCAGCCTTGCCAATGCTCGCTCGATCCCGGTCGCGCAGAAGATCTCCGAGCGGTTCGGCAGCGCCCAGCGCCAGGCCGAGATCGGTGAGCTGAAGCTGAAGATCTCGGGCTGCATCAATGCCTGCGGCCACCACCACGCCGGCCACATCGGCATCCTTGGCGTCGACAAGAAGGGCCTGGAAAACTACCAGCTCCTGTTCGGCGGCAGCGAAGGCGCGGATACCTCGCTCGCGAAGATCATCGGCCCCGGCTTCACCGAGGACGGCGTCGTCGACGCGATCGAAAAGGCCACCGAAGTCTATCTCGCCAACAAGCAGGGCGAGGAACGCTTCCTCGACACCTATCGCCGTATCGGCATGGACCCGTTCAAGGAGGCCATCTATGGTTGACGTCCAGTTCCGCTTCCGTGACGACGAAACCGTCAACGACCCGGCCGTCACGGTGGATTCGTTCTCCGAACAGTCCAACGCCACTGCCGTCCGCCTCGAGCCGGGCGACGATGCCCGCGACCTTCTGCCCTATCTCGACCGGCTCTCGCTGGTGGAAGTGAGCTTTCCGGCCTGGACCGACGGGCGCGGCTATTCCTCGGCCCGGATCCTGCGCGAAGCAGGCTACCAGGGCGAGATGCGCGCCGTGGGCGATCTCGTGATCGACATGCTCCACCACCTGCGGCGCAGCGGCTTCGATGCCTTCGCGCCGGAAAAGGCCCTCAACGAAGAGGACGCGCGCAATGCGTTCGCTCGCTGGGAAAACGTCTACCAGGCCACCGTCGTCGACGGGCGCCCGGCGATCTGGGCGAAGCGCCACCCGGCGTAAGCGTCCACCGGAAGGGAATAGAAATGCCCCATACCGAAGCTGCACGTATCCGCGACCTGATCGACACCGGCCCTCGTTTCGACGAGGCCGATGCCGTGCGCCTGAACCGCCTGTTCCGCGGCACCGAAACGAGCGAGATGCTCGAAACGGTGCTCAAGGAACGCATGGTGGGCGATATCGCGATCGTGTCCAGCTTCGGTGCGGAATCGGCGGTGCTGCTGCACCTCGTCAGCCGCGTCGATGCGAACGTGCCGGTGCTGTTCCTCGACACCGGCAAGCATTTTCCCGAGACGCTGGACTACCGCGACCTGCTGGTGAAGCAGCTTGGCCTCACCAACCTTATCAATCTCGTGCCCGAAGCCGAGGAATTGGCGAAGAAGGACGAGAATGGCCTGCGCTGGTCCTACGACCCGGACGGCTGCTGTGAGATCCGCAAGGTGAAGCCGTTGGAAAAGGCGCTGCTGGGCTACGACGCCTCGTTCAGCGGCCGCAAGGCGTTCCAGGCCGCGACGCGCGCCACCCTGCCTCGTTTCGAGGTGGATACCGCCGACGCGCAAGGCCGCCTCAAGGTCAATCCGCTGATCGACTGGTCGCCGGAGCGCATCGCGGCCTATATCGCGGAGCACGACCTGCCGGCGCATCCGCTGGTCGCGCAAGGTTATCCCTCGATCGGTTGCATGCCCTGCACCAGCAAGGTCGCGGAAGGCGAAGACCCGCGCTCGGGCCGCTGGCGCGGTTGGAACAAGACCGAATGCGGCATCCACGTCGCCACCCACTCCGACTACACCACCAAGAACGCGCCGGAGTTCGATCCGGGGCTTTAAGCAGACGTTGATTTAACGTCGGGTCTTAATCAGCCACGCATTGCAACAAACAAGACCGCGAGTGCAATTATTGCACCTTCCGACGGGTTGGCATGGCGCAGTGGTCCACTAGATCGCAAGTGCCCCCAATATTGCAGTGCAACATGACCGATCAGCAAAAAGCCCATACCCATCCCGCGCTCGTCATCCTCGCCTTGGCGATGGGTGCCTTCGCCATCGGTACGACCGAATTCGCCGCGATGAGCCTTGTGCCCTATTTCGCGCGCGACCTCGGCCTGACCGAGCCCGAGGCGGGCCATGCCATCAGCACTTATGCGCTGGGCGTGGTGGTCGGCGCGCCGATCATCGCCGTTCTGGCGGCCAAGCTGCCAAGGCGGGCCTTGCTGATCGGCCTCATGGCGCTGTTCGCAGTCGGCAATGCCCTTTCGGCCATGGCGCCGACATATCCGCTGCTCTTGCTGTTCCGCTTCATCAGCGGCCTGCCCCACGGCGCCTACTTCGGCATCGCCGCGCTGGTCGCCGCTTCGATGGTGCCTGCGAACAAGCGGGCGCAGTCGGTGGCGTTGGTCATGTCGGGCCTGACCGTGGCGACGATCATCGGCGTGCCGCTGGCCAACTGGCTGGGACAGGCGTTCGGCTGGCGCACCGGTTTCGCGATCGTCTCGGTGCTCGCGGTGATCACCATGGCGCTCGTCGCGCTCTATGCCCCGCACCAGAAGGCAGCCGAAGGGGCCAGCCCGATGCGCGAACTGGGCGCGCTGCGCCGTCCGCAAGTGCTGCTCACCCTGCTCACCGGCGCCATCGGCTTCGGCGGCCTCTTCGCAGTCTATACCTATATCGCCTCGACCATGATCGAAGTGACCAAGGTTTCCGAGCATCTCGTGCCGGTGGTCCTGGCGGTCTTCGGCGTGGGCATGACGGTGGGCAACCTGTTCTGGGCTTGGGCGGCGGACCGCTCGCTGAACAAGGCCGCGATCGGCGCGCTGCTGTTCAGCGCCTTCGCCCTTGCGCTGTTCCCGATGGCAGCCAGCAACGTCTGGACGCTGAGCGTGGTGGTGGTGATGATCGGTTTTGCCGGCGGCCTCGGCACGATCCTCCAGACCCGCCTGATGGACGTGGCGGGCGACGCGCAGGCACTGGCGGCGGCGGCGCACCACAGCGCCTTCAACATGGCCAATGCGCTCGGCCCCTGGCTCGGCGGTCTCGCCATCTCGGCAGGCTACGGCCTGACCTCGACCGGCTGGATCGGCATGTGCCTCTCGCTGGGCGGTCTGGCGATCTTCCTGGTAACGCTGAACCTGCACAAGCGTGAAGACGAATTGAGCGGAACGGCGGTTCCCGCCTGCGGCTGACGTTTCGAACAGCCAAGCAAAAAGGCCCGCGAGTTCGTCACTCGCGGGCCTTTTCGTATCAGCCGATCATCATCAGGCTGGCATTGCCGCCCGCCGCCGTGGTGTTGATCGAAGTCGAGACTTCTTCCAGCAGCCAGACCAGGTTCGGCCCGGCCGTGACGTGGACCGGCACGATCGGCCCCGGCAGGTCCGCCACCGCCTTGCAGGCCGCGCGCACCGCCTCGGCATCGCCTTCGACGAGACAGGCCGCGAAATGCTCGCCCGCATCGGGCGCGAAGCGTGCCGCCACGGCGTCGGGCAGTCCGGCCGGAAGCGCCATGCCCTCGACCGTCGCGGTATTGCCGCTGGCCAGCACCGCCGCCATCTGTCCGTAAAGCCCTTCACGGGTCGCCGGACGCAGCAGCACCCGGCCCCGTGGATGGAGGGCGTAAAGGTTCGTTTCGCCCACCGGACCCGGCAGGGCGAGTTCGAGGCCCAGGCCCGAACTCGCGGCCATGGCCCGTGCCGCCGCCGCCGAGGCGGCATCGCCCTGCCCGCTCAGCCAGTTCGCGAAAGCCTCTACCAGAGGCGCGACCTTGGCGGGGGCATCGAGCACTTGCGGTGACTTTCGTGCCAGACGGCCGAGATAGAGCGGACCGCCCGCCTTTGGCCCCGTCCCCGAAAGCCCGCGCCCGCCGAAGGGCTGGACGCCGACGATCGCACCGATCGTGTTGCGGTTGACGTAGAGATTGCCCGCACGGATCGCCGACGTCACCTGCTCCACCGTGGCGTCGAGCCGGGTGTGAAGGCCGAACGTCAGGCCATAGCCGGTGGCGTTGATAGCCTCGATCAGATCGGGCAGTTCGTCGCGCTTGAAGCGCACGACATGGAGAACCGGGCCGAATACCTCGCGTTCGAGCTGCGCGATCGTCGCGATCTCGACGATCGTGGGCGCCACGAACGTGCCCGCTTCACAGGCCGCGGGGATCGCCACTTGCTCCACCTTGCAGCCGCGCGACTTCATGCGGGCGACGTGGCCGTCGATCATGCCCTTGGCCTCGGCGGTGATGACCGGGCCGATGTCCACCGCGAGTTCCTGGGTATTGCCCACGCGCAGTTCGGCCAGCGCGCCCTTGAGCATCGTCAGGGTGCGATCGGCCACGTCTTCCTGAAGGCAGAGTACGCGTAACGCCGAGCAGCGCTGTCCCGCCGAATCGAAGGCCGAGGCGATCACATCCGCCACCACCTGCTCCGCCAGCGCGGAGGAATCGACGATCATGGCGTTCTGGCCGCCGGTTTCGGCGATGAACGGGATCGCGTGATCATCGGCCGAGACGCGGCCCGCAAGCTGCTTCTGGATCAGGCGCGCCACTTCGGTGGAGCCGGTGAACATCACGGCGGCCACTTGCGGCGCGGCGACCAGCGCGGCGCCGAGCCTGCCCTCTCCCGGCAACAGTTGGAGCGCATCCTTGGGCACGCCCGCCTCGTGAAGCAGACGCACGGCCTCGGCGGCGATCAGCGGGGTTTCCTCGGCGGGCTTGGCCAGCACCGGGTTGCCCGCCACCAGCGCAGCGGCGACCTGCCCGGCGAAGATCGCGAGCGGGAAGTTCCAGGGGCTGATGCAGACCACCGGCCCCAGCGGCACCTGATCGGCACCGAAAGTCTCGCGCGCCTGCTTCGCGTAATAGCGCAGGAAGTCGATCGCCTCGCGCACTTCGGCAATGGCATTGGCGGCGGACTTGCCCGCCTCGCGGATGACGAGGCCCATGAGCAGGCCGATCCGCGCCTGCATGGCATCGGCAGCGGCATCGAGCATGGCCGCGCGCTCGGCCACCGGCACCTGGCTCCAGCGGCTGATCGCGGCGCGGGCGACCGCAACGGAAGCGGCTTCGGGCGCGACTTCGATCACCCGCCCCACGATGTCCTCATGGTCCGCCGGGTTCAGCACGGCGCGCGCCTCGCCCTGCGCATTGGCCGGCATGGCGAACCATTCGCGCGCGGCCGAGCGGCGCAGGTCCTCCGAGAGCACGGCCAGCGCCGTCTCGTCGGCCATGTCGATGCCGTCGGAGTTGCGGCGGCCGGGATAGAGGTCCGCAGCCAGCGGGATCAGGTCGTGGCGGGCGCCGGGGTTGGGCATGGCCCGCACGACATCGACGGGATCGGCCACCATCTCCTCCACCGGCACGGCGGGATCGGCGATGCGGTTCACGAACGAAGAATTCGCGCCGTTTTCCAGCAGGCGGCGCACCAGATAGGCCAGCAGCGTCTCATGGGTGCCGACCGGTGCGTAGATGCGGCAGGGACGGTCGAGCTTGTCCTTTCCAACGACCTGCGAATAGAGCGGCTCGCCCATGCCGTGAAGGCACTGGAACTCGTAGCGGCCCACGGCGAAATCCGGCCCGGCCAGATGATAGATCGTCGCCAGGCTCTGCGCGTTGTGCGTGGCGAACTGCGGGAACACCGCGTCCGGCGCCGCCAGCAGCTTCTTCGCGCAAGCGATGTAGGACACGTCGGTGTGGACCTTGCGGGTATAGACCGGGAAGTCCGCCAGGCCGTCCACCTGGGCGCGCTTGATCTCGGCATCCCAATAGGCGCCCTTGACCAGACGCACCATCATGCGGCGACCGGCGCGGCGGCCCAGGTCGATGATCCAATCCAGCACGAAGGGGCAGCGCTTGCCATAGGCCTGCACCACGAAGCCGAGGCCGTCCCAGCCCTTGAGGTCCCGATCGAGCGCCAGCGCTTCGAGAAGATCGAGCGAAAGCTCGAGGCGATCGGCTTCCTCGGCATCGATGTTGAGGCCGATGTCATAGCCCTTGGCGAGCACCGCCAGCGCTTTCACGCGGGGCAGCAGTTCGCCCATCACGCGGGCCGCCTGCGCGCGGCTGTAGCGCGGGTGGAGGGCGGAAAGCTTGATCGAGATGCCCGGCCCTTCGTAGATGCCGCGCCCTGCGCTTGCCTTGCCGATCGCGTGGATGGCGTTGATGTAATCGGTGTTGTAGCGATCCGCATCGGCGGCGGTGGTCGCCGCTTCGCCCAGCATGTCGTAACTGTAGCGGAAGCCCTTTTCCTCAAGCTCGCGCGCGCGCTTCACCGCCTCGTCGATGGTCTCGCCGGTCACGAATTGCTCGCCCATCAGGCGCATGGCAAGGTCCACGCCGCGCCGGATCACCGGCTCGCCCGCACGGGCCACGAGACGCGTGAGCGCCGCCCCCAGGCCCTTGTCGTCCACCGAGCCGACCAGCTTGCCGGTCACCACCAGGCCCCAGGTGGCGGCATTGACGAACATCGACTTGCCGCCGCCGAGATGCGCGCTCCAGTCGCCGTCCGAGATCTTGTCGCGGATCAGGGCATCGCGGGTGGCATTGTCGGGAATGCGCAGCAGCGCCTCCGCCAGGCACATCAGCGCCACGCCTTCCTGGCTGGACAGCGAGTATTCCTGAACCAGCCCTTCCACGCCGGTGCCCTTGTGATCGGCGCGCAGCTTGGTGACGAGCGCGCTCGCGGTCTTGCGCACCGCCCCGCGCTGCGCCTCCGGCAGCGTCGCAGCTTCCAGCAAGGGTGCCATGCAAGCGGCCTCGTCACGCCGGAAGGCGTCGGTAATGGCGCGGCGGAGCGGCGTCGGCTGGCTGACGGCGGGGGCGAAGGCGGCGAAGGGCGAGGTCTGGGTCATGAATCGCCAATATCCCAAGCTGGCTTGGCAATCTGTCTTTTCGCAGGCACAAGACGATCCATTCGGACTTATCTTGGCTTCACCGGCAGTTCAAACGAATGGCAAAACGCACCGATCCGGTCATTCTGGACGACTACGACCGCAAGATCGTCGCCGCGCTGCGCGAAGACGGCCGGATGAGCGTCACCGATCTCGCCAAAGTGGTCGGATTGTCCAAGACCCCCTGCCAGGTGCGCCTGCGCCGCCTGACACAATCCGGCGTGATCCGAGGCTTCCGCGCCGTCATCGATCCGGTTGCTCTGGGCCTCGATCATGTGGCCTTCACCGAAGTGAAACTGTCCGACACCCGCGAACAGGCACTGCGGGAATTCAACGCCGCCATCCAGCGTATCCCCGAGGTGGAGGAGTGCCACATGCTCGCCAGCCACTTCGACTATCTCCTCAAGGTCCGCACCCGCGACATCCATCGCTACCGGGCGGTGCTGGGGGAGAAACTCTCCAGCCTGCCCCATGTATCCAGCACCTCGACATATGTGGCGATGGAGACGGTGAAGGACGCCAGCAGCTGAGTGGATTCAAAGTTTTCGCTCGCCCGTCTTACGTCGCACCGCCGCTCTGACGTCACCCTGAACTTGGTTCAGGGTCCATTTCGCCACTCGGCGCCTCGCCGTGATCGGCACCATGGATGCTGAAACAAGTTCAGCATGACGACTCGCGGGGTATCGCAGCGCGCTCTACCCCGCCCGTTCGCCGGTAACCTTGGCGGAACCGAACATGCCCATCTTGCACTTGCCCAGGATGGCGTCTCCGCTGACCTCCAGATCGTACTTCAGCGTGATCTTCATCGGCTTTTCCACCTTCAACTCGAAGCGCAGTCGCTGCCCTTCCACTACGCCGCCGCCGAATTCCTGCTTTCCCTCGGGCGACGAGAGATAACCGCTGAGCGCCCCTCCCTCGACGTCGAAGTGCGCGAGCATGGCCTGCGGCCCCATCGGCGTCTTCAGCACCATGTTCCAGTCGCCTTCGGGCCCGGCTGACGAGACGGCCTGCGACACCGTTTCCACCGGAGCGGCGGCGGGTGCCTGAGCAAGCGGCTGCATCGGCACGGGAGCCGGAGCGCGAAAGCCCGAAACGTCGCGTTGCTCGATGACGTCGAGAATGCGGGCCGGGGTCAGCGGCAGGACGAGATCCTCGATCTCTCCGAACGGTGAAAGGGCATCGGCGATGGCGTTCACCAGCGTGGGCGGGCCGATGATCGCGCCGCCCTCGCCCACGCCGCGCATTCCGCCGATGGTCTGGGACGGGGTATTGGCGTGGACGAATTCGAACACCGGCACATCGCCGATTGCCGGCAGAAGGTAGTCCTTGAACGTGGCCGCCTGAGGATTGCCGCGCGCGTCGTAAGGCATGTCCTCCAGCAGGACCATGCCGATGGCCTGCGCCAGACCGCCCGAAATCTGCCCTTCCACGACGGCAGGGTTGATCACCGTCCCGCAATCCTCGCTGGATATCCAGCGCAGGATCTTCACGAAGCCGGTCTCGGCATCCACCTCCACCACCGCGAGATGGGTGGCGCTGGTGAAGGTCATCGGCGGCGGTTGGTAGCGGAACTGCATTTCCAGCCCGGTTTCCAGCCCCGGCGGCAGGCGGTCGGGCTCGCCATAGGCGATCGCCGCGATCTCCGCGAGCGGCCGCGCCATTTCGGGGGCGCCCTCCACCCGCACCATGCCTTCGTCCAGTACGACGCTTTCGGCGCTGGCATTGAGCAGATGCGCCGCCACCTTGCGCACCTTGTCCGCCAGCAGTTCCGAGCAACGGATCACCGCGCCACCTCCGATCACGCCCTGCCGACTGCCCGCCGCCCCCGGCCCGAAGCCACCGCGCGAACTGTCGCCCTCGAACACGGTCACGTCCTCATAGCGCACGCCCAGTCGATCGGCGATGCACTGGGCCATGGTGGTGGCCGTGCCGTGTCCCTGCGAGTGGGTGGACATCGTCGCGGTGACCTTGCCCGTCGGCTCGATCCGCACTTGCGCCAGTTCGCCGGTCATCGGCGCCATCGAGCCTGCCGATCCGGTAGGCTCCACATAGGACGCCAGCCCCACGCCGATGTAGCGCCCTTCCGCCCGCGCTTTCGCCTGCTCGCGCCGGAACTGCGCCATGTCGAAGTATTGGAGCAGCTTCTCCAGACACTCGCCCGGCGTGATGTCCTGAAGCGGAATGCCCATGCTGGATACGGCGGGCTGATCGGTCAGGTAGACGAGGTTGCGCCTGCGGATTTCGACCGGGTCGATCCCAAGCTTGCGCGCGGCTTTGTCGAGCAAGGTTTCGCGCACCAGAGACTCCATCGCCCAGGGGCCGCGATAGGCGGCAAGGCCGTTGGTATTGGTGTACCAGCCACGGGACACGAAAGCGTATGCGGGCTGCCGGTAGGCGGCCCAGACGAACATGTGCACGGCAATATTGCTGTCCGCCCCCTGCGGGAAAGCGCCGTTGTTGCAGTCGTAAACGCCATGCGATCCGGTGAGCCGCCCTTCGGCATCGAACCCGGCCTGCAAGGTCATTTCGGCCTCACGCGCCTGGTTGGACGCGGTGAGCGCTTCGTAACGGTCCTCTATCCATTTCAACGGCCGCCCGAGCAGCAGGGCGGCGACGATGACCGCGCATTCCTCCTTCCACGGATGGTTCTTCAGCCCGAAGGCGCCGCCCACATCCTTGGCGATCACCCGGATCGCACTGTCCGGCAGCCCCAGCGCCACACTGACCCAGCGCGCGACGAGGTGCGGGCTCTGGCAGGTGATCCAGAGCGTCAGTTCATCCGGCCCATCGCGCGAGGCGACCACCCCGCGCGTTTCCATGGGCGACTGGGAAATGCGCTGGTGGACGACCTTCTGGCTGATCCGCAGCGCCGATGCGGCAAGTGTTTGTTCCAGCTCGTCGTCGACTTCCTCGTCCCCGATCTCGGCGGCGACATTGCTGTCCAGGCCCGGATGGATCGGATCGCCCGCTCTGGCCTGCGCGATGGTGACGATCGGCGTGTGCTCCTCGTAGGCGATCTCCACCAGCGCGGCGGCATCCTCGGCCATCGCCCGCGTCTCGGCCACGACCATGACCACCGGCTCACCGACATAGCAGACATGGCCATCGGCCAAGGGCGTGATCGCGATCTCGGCGTCGGTGAAGAAGAACGAAATCATGCGGATCGGCCGCGCGGCCAGATCCTCGGCCGTCAGCACCGCGTGGACGCCGGGCATGTCGCGCGCGACATCCAGATCGATCGAGGCGATCCGCCCCCGCGCCACGCTGCTGCGCGCGAAGGCGACGTGAAGCATCCCCGGCAGCACCACGTCGTCCACGAACTGGCCGCGCCCGGTCAGCAGCCGGGGATCTTCCTTGCGGGGCACGCGCTTGCCGATCCAGCGGGTAGCGCCAAGGCCGGACCCTGGTGTTTCGGCATTCATGCCGCGTCCTCCCGCGATGCCGAACATGCCAGTGCCCTCGCGGCGCGGCGAATGCCCTGGTAGCCGGTACAACGGCACAGATGGCCGGACATGGCGGCGATCATCGCCTCCTCACCGGCTTTCTCCTCACCGGCCGTCAGCGCCGCGAACGTCATCAGCACCCCCGGCGTGCAGAACCCGCACTGAAGCCCGTGCGCATCGCGCATGGCCTGCTGCACCGGGTGGAAAGTGCCGTCCGGTGCCGCAAGGCCTTCCACGGTCGTCACCTCAGCCCCGTCCGCCTGAACCGCCAGCATGAGGCAGGAGCGTACGGCGCGGCCATCGACGATCACGGTGCAGGCGCCGCAGACGCCATGCTCGCAGCCCAGATGCACGCCGGTGCAGCCTGCCGCCAACCGCAAGTGGTCGGCCAGGCTGGTGCGCGCCTCCACCCGGTCCTGCCGGCGCTGTCCGTTGACGGTCCATTCGATGGCGTGTTCGCTCATGCCGCCTCCCTCAGGTCGAACGCCTCGCGCAAGGTGCGGGCGAAAATGCGGCGGCCCACGGTGCGGCGATATTCGGCGCTGGCGTGGTGATCGTCGAACGGCGCGGCATCGGCCACGGCCAGCACCGCCAGCGCCTCGGCATCGATATCCTTGGGCATCCGTCCCGAAAGCGCGGCCTCGGCCTGGCTCATCCGGATCGGCGTCGGCCCCATGCCGAACCAGGCCAGACCCGCCCGCGCCACGACGCCGCCTTCCAGAACCGCCATGCCGACCATGCCGACCAGCGCGAAATCCCCGGCGCGCTGGGCAAGTTCGCGGAACAGGACCAGGTGTCCCTCGGGCAGGTCCGGGTAAGTCACGCCGACCAGCAGTTCATCGGGTTCCAGCACCGTCATGTAGGGGCCGATATAGAAGTCCGCAGCCGCGACCTGCCGGGTGCCGCGCACCGAGGCGATCTCCATCGTCGCGCCCAGCGCCACCGCCGTGGCCGGCATTTCCGCCGCAGGTTCTCCCAGCGCGATCGAGCCGCCCAGAGTGCCGCGATTGCGCGTCTGGTAATGCCCGACATGGCCGAGCGCCGTCACCAGCGCCGGAAGCCGCGCCGCCAGCAAGGCGTCTTCCAGAGCATCGGCCTGCCGCGTCATCGGTCCGATCCGGACACCGCCGCTTACTGCCGAAATGCCCTGAAGTTCGGAAATGCCGCCGATATCCACCAGAACGAAGGGCTGGCTCATCCGCAGGTTCAGCAAGGGCATCAGCGTCTGGCCGCCCGCGATCACCGTGGCGCCGCCTCCGGCCTCGGCCAGGATGCGGCACGCCTCCTCGACACTGCCGGGCCGGACATAGTCGAACGGAGCCGGCTTCATCGCTTGGTTCCTTGGCCGGTTCCTTGCCCGCTGCGCGAACTTCGGCCCATTTCGAAGGCCGCAAGCGCCGTCACCACCAGCAGGACGGCGACGGCCAGCATTTCCGTCTGCATTCCCCGCGCGCCGAGCAGGAAACCCGCCACCAGCGCCAGGACGAGCGCGGCGGCCCACCCCCAGATCGCACTTCGCTGCGGAACCGGCGCGAAAGCGGGCGATGCATTCGAGGCGACCGCCGATGCGCCATGGCCGGCGCCGGCTGTCTGCTCCCCCGCGACAGCCGACGCCGGTCCACCCCCCCGGTCTTGGCCCGAATCCTCCCCCGTGACCGCCTCCCCAAACCGGGTGAAGAACTTTCCCGCCAGGTTTCGCGCGGTAGCGTCGATTATGGGGCCGCCAAGCTGCGCCATGCGGCCGCCCACTTCGGCTTCCACCTCGTAGGCGACCAGCGTGCCCCCGCCATCGCTGTCACTGAGCCGCACTTTCGCGCCGCCCTTGGCAGTACCCGCAATGCCGCCGTTGCCGGTGCCGGTGATCGTGTAACCGTTCGGCGCATCGAGGTCGGACAGTTGCACCTGCCCCTTGAAGCGCGCGCCGATGGGGCCGATCCGCACTTCCGCGACGGCGGAGAAGCGGTCTTCCCCCTCCTTGTCCAAACTCTGGCAACCGGGGATGCACCGGGCAAGAACGGCCGGATCGTTGAGCGCTTCCCACACCTTCCGGCGCGGCGCCGCAACCTGCTGCTCACCCGTCATCAGCAATGCCGTTCTCCCGCCCTATCCGCCGTCCTGCCTGCAGGCCGTGTCGCGGCCGATGAAACGACGGGACGGCTCGCATTGCAAGCGCTATGAGCGATAGTGGCTCTTATTCCCCCCGGCGATGAGTCCGACCTCGGCTGGCGGCATGGCGGAACCCCGGTTACCGTTCCGCACGAAAGCCCGATCAAGGGACGTGAAGGAGAGGACATGAGCGGAACCGTCATCGTTACGGGAGCGGCCGGAGGCATGGGGCGCCCCGTTGCCGCTCGCTTCGCCGCGCAAGGCCGGCCGTTGTTGCTCTGCGACATGAACGCCGAGAGGCTGGAGGCCGTGGCCGCCGAACTGCGCGAAGGCGGCGTCCGGATCTCCACGCTGGCGGGGGATATCGCCGCGCCGGAATTCCCGCAGCAGTTGCTCGACGTACTCGGCGATGCCGCGCTGTTCGCGCTGGTCCACACCGCCGGCCTCTCGCCGACGATGGCGGAGGCACCGCGCATTCTCGAAGTCAACTACTTCGCCACGGAAAGGCTGGTGGCGGCGCTGCTCCCCCGCTTCGAGGAAGGCGGCTGCGCCGTGCTGGTCTCGTCGATGTCGGCCTATCTCATGGCCGATGCCGCCATGGTCGCTGCCGTGCAGGATCTCGTCGGGGGGAACGGGCGCGAGGGCGTGGACCGGTTCGCCACCAATCCGGGCCTCGGCTATACCCTGTCGAAGCGCGCCGTGATCGGCCTGGTCGGGCGCGAAGCCGCCGCCTTCGGCGCGCGTGGCCTGCGTATCACCTCCATCGCGCCGGGCTTCATCGATACCGAAATGAGCCGCGCCGAAGCCCGCGCAAGCGAGCAGATGGTGCAGATGATGGGCATCACGCCACTGGGCCGGCAGGGCCTTGGCGACGAAATCGCCTCGGTCGCGGAATTCCTCTGCTCGCCGGGCGCGTCCTATGTCAGCGGATGCGACATCAAGGTCGATGGCGGAATACTGGGTCGGCTGGGGCTCTGAGGATCTCGGCTCGGTACTGGAACGGCGGCATTCTCAGCCCGACAGCCGAACGCCGCTTTCGCACTCCACCACCGTGGCGATCCGGAACGACGCGCGATCGAACAGGTTGCGCTCGTCCGCCACGATCTCGTCCGGCATCAGGCTTGTGGTGATATAATTCAGGGTGGCGCGATAGACGGCCTCGTCCTCGAACCACAACTCGGTGATGACGTCCGGAGCATCGAGGAATTCACCGGTTTCCGGATGCGGTTGCGGGTCGATGTAGCGGCGAAGGTAACGGCTCACGCCGCGCGAGTAGCGCTCGGCTAGCGGCGCATGGCGTGTCTCGTAGTACGTGCGGAACTGTTCGATGGTAAGGTCCGGCCGCCGCTTCATGAACAGCAGGATCTTGTAAAATCGCAAGTCCATCGCGTACCTCTCCCTCGCACCGGCCAAGCGGCCAAGCGGCCAAGCGGCCAAGCGGCCAGACAAACCGCCAACCGCGTCGACCGCATCGTTGCTGCCAACCGCCGTGGCGATGACAGCATCGAGGGTTCAGGCGTCGTCGCGCGCGTCTATATATTTGGTTTCCAGGAACCGTCCGCGCGTCGCCAGCGCGTCGAGATCGTTGCGCGACAGGTCGAGGCTCATCGCTTCGATCTGCCCGGCAATGACGTTGAGCCCCTCCACCAGTTGCTGGGAAGGCGTGGAACCGCCTGCGTGGGGCTTGTTGCGCAGTTCGGCAGGGATCCGGGCGTAGCTGTCCACCAGCGACGGCAGATGTTCGGACAGCAGCTTGCGCACCTCGCGCGCGGCGGGGCCGGTGTCTTCCAGCGTGGCGAGTTGCGGGGCAAGCTGTTCGAGCCGCACGCCGATCATGTCCACGGCATCCACGGCGGCGTTGGGCAAGGCGCGTCGCCGGTTTTCCAGCCAGATCTCGGTGGAGCCCGCCAGTTCCGGAAGGCTGGCGCTGCCGAGATGCTCCGCGCGCAGCTTGGGCGTGGAAGGATAGATCGAAAGGACGATGAACACCGCGAAGGCGAGCAGCGTGGTCAGCACGGTGGTGGCGAAGGACAGACCACCGAAGATCAGCCCCGCCGTCAGGGCGACGATGAATATGCCGAACAGCGCCAGGAACGCCCGGCGCAAACGCCGCCAGCGGAAGCTCCAGCGCTCCTTGCGGGCGTTGTAGAGCCGCGCGGCGCGCTGGCGGCGCGCGGCGCGGATGATCTCCTGGTTCAGGGCGCTGCGGTTTCCGGTCGTGGGAAGCTGGGCCATGGCGGTCAGTCGAGCGCCTCCAGCATCGCCTTTGCCGTCTTGTCGCTACCCAGCGCCGTGCCCTCGGCCTGGCCCTGGGCGCGGGCGATATAGGCCTTGGACTTGGTGACCTCTCCCTCCAGCGACTGCACCGTCTGCTTCATGGAATCGAGCGCCTGCATCTTGAAGGTGTCGATCGAGTCCATCGTATCGTAGATGTTCTGGAAGGCGCGGCTGAGCGTCTCCAACGGGATCGTGGAGTTCGCCGCCTGTTCGTGGATGCGCGCGGTGTTGTCCTTGAGCATCTGGCCAGTGCCGTCGATGATCCGGGCGGTGGTGGTGTTGAGCGCGGTGATCTGGTCCAGCACCAGCTTCTGGTTGGCCATCGCCTGCGCCACGGTGACGGCCGTACGCAGCGCGCCGACAGTGGTGGTGGAGGCGCGATCCACACCCTTGATCAGTTCGACGTTGTTTTTCTTCACCAGATCGAGCGCAAGGTAGCCCTGCACCGAAACCGCCATCTGCGTCAGCAGGTCCTGCGTACGCTGGCGCACGTAGAACAGCGCGCTTTCGCGCACGGCCTTGGCCTTGGCGGGATCGACATGATCGAGATCGGCGGCCTTCTGCTCCAGAGTCTCGTCCAGCGCCTTCGACATGAAGATCATCTGTTCGAGCTTGCCCATCGCCGCCCAGAGGTTCTGACGCTCCACGTCGATGGAGGCATTGTCCATCAGCAGTTCGTCCTTGCCGCCCTGGAGCCGGGCGAGGATCGCGCTGATGTGGCCCTGAGCGCTCTGGTAGCCGTCGAAGTAGTTGCGCAGCTTGTTGCCCATCGGGATGATCCCGAAGATCTTGCGGCGCGACAGCAGATCGCCCTTGGTCGAGGGGTCGAGATCTTCCACGGTGCGGCGCAGTTCGGCAAGGTCCGCGCCAACGCCGGCGTCCTTGTCCATGGCGCGCACCGGCCGGTCGAGGAAGCGGTTGGACTGGCCCGACGCCTCGGAGATTTCCTTGCGGCCCATATTGGTGATCTGGTCCACGCGCCGGCCGAACTCAGGCGAGTTCACGTCCTGCGAAACGAGATCCTCGACGAATTCATCGACGCGGACCTGCAACTTGGACCTCTGCTCGTCGCCGATCGGCACCAGGCCGGCGGCCTTTTCGGGCTGGACCACCGGCACGGGATCGGGAGGCGTCAGCTTGAGTTCGCCAGCGGTCGCCTGATCGGTCATGGTGGCCATCGAGGAAAATCCCGTCCTTCAAAAATGATGTCGTCGTTCGTGAATCTAGGTTTGCGAGAGAATACTGCAAGCAAAACAGGAAGGCACGAATTACGGTTCGACGAGGGCGGTGGCCCTTTCGTCGGTCCCGGCGCGTTCCGGCGTGGTCAGCATCGTATCGTCCCGCGCCACGAAGCACAGCTTCAAGCCCGCAGCCTGCGCACGATGGACCGCCAGGTTCGTCGGCGCGGAAATCGCCACCAGCAGCGGACATCCGGCGCGCGCGGTCTTCTCCACCAGTTCGTAGGAACAGCGCGAGGTGACGATCATGAAGCCCTGCCCCGCGTCGATGCCCTGGCGAGCCAGCGCGCCGACCAGCTTGTCCAGTGCATTGTGGCGCCCCACGTCCTCCCGCACTGCCACCAGACCGCCGTCCTCGTTGCAGAAGGCGGCGGCATGGGTCGCGCTGGTCAGGCGGCCCAGATCCTGTCCGCCGCGCAGGCCATCGAGGCCACGGCGGATGGCCTGCGGCGTCGCCCCGCTCTTGCGAAGCAGCGAAGGCAGCGGGCGCAGCGCGGCTTCCACCCCCTCGATCCCGCAGATACCGCAGGAACTGTCGCCAACCCGGCGGCGCGCCCGTTCGAGCACCGCGCCCAGCCTTTCGGGCGGAAGATTGACGCGCGCGACGAAGCCCCGGCCCCAGTCTCCGTTCTCCACTTGGTGAACCGCAACGTCGCCAATGTCTCCGGCCTCGGCCAGCCCTTCCGCCATGAGAAAGCCGGTGACGAAGTCCTCTATGTCCTCGGGCGTCGCCATCATGACGGCATAGGCGATCCCGTTCGTTTCGATGGCGATGGGCGCCTCGGCAGGGATGGCCATCGGCTCGGATTGATGGACCTGGGCGTCATAGGAATTGCGCCGTACCGTAATCGTCTCTGCACCGTTCATCCCGCCCTCCTACTCCCGGCCGGCCGTGAAATCATCCATCAGATCTCGGCCTTGATCTGCCCGAATGCGAGCAGTGCGAAGAGCCCGGTGCCGCCGATCACATTGCCCACCAGCGTCGGCGCAAGGTGCAGCACGAAGGCGTCGAGAACCGGCATCTCGCCGTGGAGGACCAGCAGGAACATCTCCGTAGATCCGGCTACGACATGGGCGAAGCCGCCCGCCGCGATCAGCCAGGCGAACAGCCCGACCACGAAGATCTCGAAGCCTTTCGAGCTGGGCAACATCCACACGAAAGCGGCGATGAAAAACCCGGCGGGAATGCCGTCCAGCAGCGCGGTCCCGCCGCTCGCCTGGGCGGCCTTGCGCGATACGTCCAGCATCCCCGCAACGGTGGGATGGGTCGGGTCGGCGAAGACGTCTATCAGCAGGGCGGTCAGGAACGTGCCGACGAGATTGGCCGCCAGCACGATCGTCCACAGGCGCGCCGTCCGCCAGAGACGCTCCAGGTTGGGCCCGGCAAGCAGGGGCAGGACCGCCGTCAGCGTATTTTCCGTAAACAGTTGCAGGCGTGAAAGCACCACGAGCACGAAACCCATGGCATAGCCGAAGGCCGCGATCAGTTCGCGCTGGGGGTGGGTCTGGAACGATTGATGAAGCAGGCCCTGCGCGAAGACCGAAGTGGAAATGCCGATCCCCGCGGCGATCCCGGAGAACCAGAGCGACATCGCCGGCCGATGCAGCTCCTCCTCGCCCTCGCGCCGGATCACCGAGAAGACGGTGATCGCGGATAGCCGCAGGTTGTCCTTGATCTGGCCGCGTTCGTGGCCGGTCAGACCGGATTCGTCCCGCTCGATATCGCGATCGGTTTCCTGCCGCTCGGGATCGTCGTGCGAGAGATCGCGTTCGTCGTCCACTTCGGCGTCGTCCGTGCCTGGGGCTTCGGGGTCGGTTGGGGCGGCATTGTCCATGCCGTCAGAACCGCCCCGAAGGCCCTATGTTCCGTCAGCGAGGAACACGTTTCAGACGTAGTCCTCGGTATCGATGCTGGGCTTGATCATGTCCGGGTAGCGGTGCCCGGCAATGGTCTGCTGGTTCATCAGCGCGCCGGCCTGCTCCAGCACTTTCGCGTCGATCGCGAGATCTGCGGCGGCATGGTTCTGGTCGAAGTGCGGGATCGAGCGGGTGCCCGGAATCGCATGGACGTGCTCGCCCTGTGCCAGCACCCAGGCGAGCGCAAGCTGCGCCGGGGTGGCGTTGACGGAGGCAGCGAGCGCGTTGAACTGCGCGATCAGCGCGAGGTTGTGCGCCCAGTTCTCGCCCATGAAGCGTGGGAAATTGCGCCGCAGGTCTTTCTCGGTAAGCGTGTTCACATCGGTCAGCTCACCGCCCAGCGCCCCGCGCGCGACCGGCGAGAAGGCGACCAGCGCGATCTCCAGTTCGCGCGTGGCGTCCATCACGCCCAGCTCGACGTTGCGGGTCCAGAGCGAATATTCGGTCTGAACCGCCGCCACCGGATGCACGGCATGGGCCTCGCGGATATGCGCGGCGGACCATTCGGACACGCCATAGGCGCCGATCTTGCCCGCCTCGATCGCGCGCACCATGGCGCCCACCGAGTCGGCGATCGGCACCTTCGGATCGAAGCGGTGCATGTAGAACAGATCGATATGATCGGTGCCCAGCCGCTTCAGGCTGGCGTCGAGCGAGGCGGTGATGCTCTCCGGCGCGCAGTCGATGCCGCGGCGGGCGCCGTCGATCAGGATGCCGGTCTTGGAGGCCAGCAGGAACTCCTCGCGCCGATCCATGATCGCTTCGCCGAGGATCTCCTCGCTCAGCCCCATGCCGTAGATGTTGGCGGTGTCGAAGTGATCGCAGCCTGCATCCAGCGCATGGCGGAACAGACGGGCCGCCTCCTCGCGAGACGGCGGATTGCCGTAGGCCCAGGCCACATTCATGCAGCCGAGACCGACGGAATGGACCAGACGGCCCGCGAGGAGGCGCTTTTCCATGATCAGGACCAGCCGTCCTGCGCTTCGAGGCTCTGGGCCAGTTCGCCGATCACGCGGTAGCAATCGAGCACCTTGCCGACCGACGAGTTGGGCTCACGCCCTTCGCGGATGGCGGCGACGAATTCGCGGTCCTGAAGCTCGATGCCGTTGTTCGACACGGTTACGCCCGTCAGGTCGATCGGCTCTTCACGGCCGTTCACCAGATCGTCGTAGCGCGCGATGTAGGTCTCGCTGTCGCCGATGTAGCGGAAGAAGGTGCCGAGCGGGCCGTTGTTGTTGAAGGAGAGCGAGAGCGTGCAGATCGCGCCGGTCTCAGCCTTCAGCTGGATCGACATGTCCATGGCGATGCCCAGTTCCGGGTGCTTCGGGCCCTGGAGCACGTTGGCGGCGACGATCTTGCCCGACTGGTAGGCGAACAGGTCGATCGTATGCGCGGCGTGGTGCCACAGCAGGTGGTCCGTCCACGAGCGCGGCTGGCCCTTGGCGTTCATGTTCTTGCGACGGAAGAAGTAGGTCTGCACGTCCATCTGCTGGACGTTGAACTCACCCGCAGTGATCTTGTTATGCACGTACTGGTGCGAAGGATTGAAGCGGCGGGTGTGGCCGACCATGCAGACGAGGCCCGTTTCCTTCTGCTTGGCGACGACTGCCTCGGCATCGGCCCAGGAGTCCGACAGCGGAATCTCGACCTGAACGTGCTTGCCGGCGTTCATGCAGGCGATGGCCTGTTCGGCGTGCATCTGCGTGGGAGTGCAGAGGATCACGGCATCGACGTCCGGCAGCGCCAGCGCTTCGGCCAGATCGGTGCCGGAGTGCGGCGCGCCGTACTTGGCGGCGACTTCGGCAGCCTGCTCGGCCGAGCGGCTGATGACCGAGGCTATCTCTACGCCGTCGATGTTCTTGAGGCCGTCGAGGTGCTTTTCACCGAAAGCGCCGGCGCCTACGAGGGCAATACGCATGGGAATCTCCTTGGGGTGTCTGTCAAAGACAAAGGGCGTGCCGGCGTCAAGCACCGGCACGCGGAATGGATCAGTCGATCAGGCTTTGCGCGGCGGCATTGTTGCCTTCGATCGTGGTGGAGGGCGGCACGTCGCCGTTCACCGGCTCCAGCACGATGTGGCCGACCGCCGTGTTGCTGGCGGGCACATGATAGAAGCGCCGCAGTTCACGCGTTTCCTTGCCGAGGGCGCCGCGCATGATCAGCCACATGACCATCTCGATGCCCTCGCTGCCGGTTTCGCGCAGGTATTCGATATGCGGGATATGCCGCAGTTCCTGCGTATCGCCAGAGAGCTTGTCGAGGAACATGGTGTCCCACTCGCGGTTGATGAGGCCGGCGCGCGGCCCCTGGAGCTGGTGGCTCATGCCGCCCGTACCCCAGACCTGCACGTTGAGATCCTCGTCGAAGCTCTCGACGGCCCGCGCGATCGCTTCGCCCAGCGCCCAGCAGCGGTTTCCCGACGGCGGCGGATAGGTGACGACGTTGACGGCGAGCGGGATCACCTTGACCGGCCACTTCTCCGGCTTGCCAAACATCATCGACAGCGGAACGGTAAGGCCGTGGTCGACGTCCATCTCGTTGATGATGGTCATGTCGAACTCGTCGAGGATCAGGCTCTGCGCGATGTGCCAGGCAAGGTCCGGGTGACCTTCCACGTCGGGCACCGCGCGCGGGCCCCAACCCTCGTCCGCCGGCTTGTAGTTTTCGCCGCAGCCGATCGCGAAGGTGGGGATGATCTTCATGTCGAAGGCCGATGCATGGTCGTTGTAGACCAGGATCACGACGTCCGGCAGGTTCTCGGCTTCCCACTTCTGGGTGGGTGCGAAGCCCTGCTCGATCGGCTTCCAGTAGGGATCTTCCCACTTGTCGAAGTCGGACGCGACGCCGAGCGCCGGGATGTGGCTACAGGCGATGCCGTGCGTAATGCGGGCCATCTCAGCGGTGCTCCTTGATCGACCGCACGCCTTCGGGCGAGCGGCCCCCGGCGATCATCATCGCTTGATAATCCTCGACCGACATGCCGGTCATCGTCGACACGGCCTGAAGGAAGCTCAGGCCATCGGTCGAGAAGACCTTGGCGAGGAAGTAGATGTTGCCGCCCAGGTCCAGCAGGCGGTTGTAGTCGCGGGCGAGAACGGCCAGCTTCTGGTCCTCGGTCATTGGCCATTCGTCGAGATAGGCGCGCTCGTCGGCCTTCCAGCGCTCGCGGTTTTCGGCCTTCATCAGGCTCATCGCGAACTGGTTGAGGTGATAGCCCTGCCTTGCGCGCTTGGCCGTGTAGACGCGCGTGCCCGGAATATCGTCGAACTCACCGAGATAGGCGTGGATGTCGGTTGGGCCTTGCGTGTTCTTGTCCGTCACAGGCCGCGTTCCTTCAGCTTGGTGTCGAGGCGCGGGAAGACCTTGCGCACGTTGCCTTCGAAGATCGCGTGGCGCTCCTCATCGGTAATGTCGAGCGCATCGACATAGCGCTTGGTGTCGTCGAAGTAGAAGCCGGTCTGCGGATCGATCCCACGCACCGCGCCGACCATTTCGGAGCCGAACAGGATGTTCTTGTTGTCGATCACGTCGGCCAGCAGGTTCACGCCCGGCTGGTGATAGACGCAAGTGTCGAAGAACACGTTGTTCATGATGTATTCGTCGAGCGAAGGCTTCTTCAGCATGTCCGCGAGGCCGCGATAACGGCCCCAGTGATACGGCACCGCGCCGCCGCCGTGCGGGATGATGAAGCGCAGCTTGGGAAACTTCGCGAAGAGATCGCCCTGCATCAGCTGCATGAAGGCCACGGTGTCCGCCGCGATGTAGAAGCCGCCGGTGGCATGCATCGCCGGGTTGCACGAACCCGAAACGTGGATCATCGCCGGAACGTCCAGCTCGCTCATCGCCTCGTAGATCGGGAACCAGTACTCGTCGGTCAGCGGCGGATGCTCGAAGTGGCCGCCGCCGGGATCGGGGTTGAGGTTGCAGCCGATGAAGCCCAGTTCCTCGACGCAGCGGCGCAGTTCCTTCACCGAGGCGGAAAGGTCCGCCTTGGGGCTCTGCGGCAGCATGCACACGCCCACGAACGTCTCGGGGAACATGTTCACCACGCGGGCGATAAGATTGTTGCAGTGAACCGCCCATGCCTCGGACACCGCCTGATCGCCCACGTGGTGCGCCATGGCGCTGGCGCGCGGGCTGAACACGGTAAGGTCGGCGCCGCGCTCCTTGATGAGGCGAAGCTGGTTGTCCTCGATGGTCTGGCGGATCTCGGCGTCCGAGATTTCCGGGTAGGGCGGCGCTTCTTCACCGGCCTTGAAAGCGGCGATCTGCGCCTCGCGCCAGGCGTCGTGCGCCTTGGGCAGGACGGTATAATGTCCGTGACAGTCGATGATGAGCGACATGCTCAATTCTCTCCCTTGAGTACGCCCGCCGCGACGGCTGCCGTCAGCTTGGCTTCGAATCCTTCGGGCGGCGGCACGATGCCCAGCGCGCCCAGCGCCTGCTGCCAGGCGACGGTATTTTCGGTCATCAGCGGCGGAATGCCCAGCGAACGCAGCATTTCCGCGGCCTCGTCCATCTCGGCGGCGCGGCGGCGGCCGTGGACCAGCATGCGATCCAGATTGTAATCCGCCCGCTCCGCCCAGGGAATGGTCTTTTCGCTGGCGTCCAGCGAAGCCAACACTTCGTCCGCCACGCCCTCGGCAGCGGCGGCCATCATCATCTCGGCGGTCAGCGCCTCAAGCCCCTTGACCATGACCGAGCGCACCAGCTTGATCGCCGAAGCGCGGCCGACATCGGCACCGACCGTGCGGACATTGGCGAAGCCAACTGCTTCAAGAGCGGCCTGCGCCTCGGCGGCGTCGGGGCCGGAAACCAACAGCGGCACTTTCATGCGCGCGGGATTGACCGGCGCGAGCACGGCCACATCGACATAACGCCCCTTTCCGGTGGCGATGGTCTTGGCGGCGGCGCGCTTGGTGCCCGGCGCGACCGAGTTCATATCGCAGAACAAGACACCCTCGCCCAGCAAGGGCGCGACGGCTTCCGCCACCTTCGGCGCGGCGTCTGCGGTGACGAGCGAAAGCACCAGCGAGGCGCCCGAAAGGGCCTGCTCCACGCTGTCGCAGGCGGTGATGCCGAGTTCGGCCATGACCTCACGGCGTTCGGGAAGCACATCGAAGGCACGAGCCTGTCCGGCCCAGTCCCCAGCTCCCGCAAACGTCGATCCGGCCTCTCCGAACCCGATAAGGGCGATGGACCTGTTCATGATTGCAGTCTGCCCCGATCGGCCGAAAGCCGCCAATTGGAACCACCCGGAAGCTATAAGCTTCGCGTAATAAGAGGTCGTTGCCGTCCAACCATGCACGGCCTGACACCCCCCGCGCAAGAACGGGGCCTATTCGGGCCATCAGAGCGGAATTTCTACCGCGAAACCTCCCGCGCCGCCCATTCGAGATCGGCGAAAAACTCGCTCTGCACTTCTGTCGGCCGCAGCGAAGCACGGGTGGTCATGCCGATATGACGGGTGAATTCGGCCGGAAGCCGCGATAACGCGCAGAGCCATCCGGCCTCCACCTCCACCGTCACCTGATCGGGGGAAAGCACGGTGAGGAAATCCCCGCCCATCATCACCTGACGGATCATCATCACCGAGCCCGATTCCACCGGCACTTCCGGAAGCGGCACCTCGTGCTCGCGAAAATAGCGCTCGAAACTGTCCCGCAGCGGCGTGCCGCGTGGCGGCAGGGTGAATGGATAGCGAGCGACATCGGCCGCACCGGGGTTCGTGCCTTCCAGCGGGTGCCCCTTGCGCCCGTAGACCGCCGGGCGATCCTCGAAGAGCGGATGCTGCACCAGATCGCCCTCGACCAGCGGATCGCGCAAGGCGCCGACCATCAGGTCTAGCGTGCCGTTACGCAGCGGCTCGACCAGTTCGGCGCGTGAACCTTCGACGATGGTGAGCTTCACCCTGGGCCGCCGCGCCAGGAACCGCGCCACGGCGGCCGGGAGGATGCGGGCACGCGACAGCGGCATGGCGCCGATGGCGATGCGCCGCGTTTCAAGGCCCCGCAGCGCTTCGACTTCGGACAGGCCGGCCTCCAGCTCCACTTTCGCCAGGCGAAATTCGCGCGCGAGCTGGGTTCCAGCCTCGGTGGTGATGACGAACTTGCCCTGCCGCGCCACCAGCGGACGGCGCAGCGCCAGCGCCAGATCGTTGACCGCGCGATGGATCGAGGGAAGCGACAGCCCGGTTTCCTGCCCGGCCCCGGCATAGCTGCCCGTCTCCGCCAGCGCGAGCAGCGCCCGGAGGCGCGACATGGTGACGTGCGGGCTCTGGATATGGGACAACGCGGCGCCGATGCGCGGCGCAAGGATCTCTCCGGCGCGCGTGGGAATCATCCCGTCGTGACGGCGCTCGAACAAGGGCAGGCCGATCATCGCCTCAAGCCTGCCAAGCGCCTGTGTTATGGCGGGCTGACTGAGGTTTACAGCCAGCGCGGCGGCGTTGACCGTCCCCAATTCGGCAATCTTGGCGACTGCGCGCAAGTGCCGAAGGTTGAAGTTCCAGATGTCCATGGAAACACTCTTAGCCAAATCCTATCGCAGTTCCAAAGTTTCTCTTTCCCCCTGTCCTCTCGCTTGGGCAGGACACAGGTTGCGGGAAAAGGAGATCTGCGATGAGTGCCACCGAAGCGAACCATGAAGGCGTACGCTGCATGTGGATGCGCGGCGGCACCTCCAAAGGCGGCTATTTCCTCAAGAGCGATCTTCCTACCGACACTGCCGAGCGCGATGCTTTCCTGCTTTCCGTCATGGGCTCGCCCGATCCGCGCCAGATCGACGGCATGGGCGGCGCCGACCCGCTGACCAGCAAGGTCGCGGTCGTAGCCAAGTCCGAGCGTGAGGGCATCGACGTCGACTACCTGTTCCTTCAGGTCTTCGTCGATCAGGCGCTCGTCAGCGACCAGCAGAACTGCGGCAATATCCTTGCCGGGATCGGCCCCTTCGCCATCGAGCGCGGATTGATCGCGGCCAAGGGAGAGGAAACCCCGGTCGCCATTTTCATGGAAAACACCGGGCAGGTCGCCGTCGCCACCGTGCAGACGCCGGGCGGAACCGTCTCCTATTGGGGCGACGCCGCGATCGACGGGGTGCCGGGCACCCATGCACCGATTCCGCTGGAATTCCGGGACACCGCCGGTTCCTCGTGCGGCGCGCTGCTGCCCAGCGGCAATGCCGTGGACGAGGTGAACGGCGTGCGCGTCACCCTGATCGACAACGGCATGCCCTGCGTGGTCATGAAGGCCGAGGATGTCGGAATCACCGGCTACGAGGACCGCGACAGCCTGGACGCAGACACCGAACTCAAGGCGAAGATCGAGGCCATCCGCCTTGCCGTGGGCGAGCGGATGAACCTGGGCGACGTCAAGGACAAGTCGGTTCCCAAGATGATGCTGGTCGCCCCGCCCCGTAAAGGCGGCGCGGTGACCGTGCGCAGCTTCATTCCCCACCGCGCCCACGCCACGATCGGCGTGCTCGGCGCAGTCTCGGTGGCGACGGCCTGCCTGATCGAAGGCTCGCCCGCCGCCGAGGTCGCCCAGATCCCCGAGGGTCGCCGCAAGACGCTGTCGGTCGAACATCCGACCGGCGAGATGTCCTGTGTCCTCGAAACGGAGGAGGGCGGCGCCGTCAAGAGCGCCGCCCTCCTTCGCACCGCCCGCAAGCTGATGGATGGGGTGGTTTTCGGATGATGGCTTAAAAACCATTCGCTGCATGGCAACGACAGCGGTTATCAAGAGCTTGGGACCAAGGCCGACGGGCAAACAGGACGGCCTCCCGCTCAAGATAACTGCCAGGAGCAGCGACATGGCATCGAAGACATTCGTGACCACCACCCTAGCCGCCTTTGCGCTCGTAGCCGCCGTGACCGGCTGCAAGGGCTCAGAACCCGCCGCAACCACGACAGGCGCCTCGGGCGAGCCGGTTTCGGTTTCCGAAACGATCGAAGCACGCGAGGCCAATTTCAAGGCGATCGCCAAGGCCAACAAGGCCGCCAAGGAAGCACTGGAAGATACCGCGCCGGATTTTGCGGCCGTAGGCGCCTCCGCCACCTCGATCCAGACCGATGCGGGCAAGATCCTCGGCCTGTTCCCCAAGGGCAGCGGCAAGGAATCGGGCGAGAAGACCGAGGCGCTCCCCGCGATCTGGGAGAAGCCCGCCGAGTTCAAGGCGGCGGCAGACAAGCTGGCCACCGCCGCCGGCAAGCTCAAGACCGCCGCGGATGCCGGGGATGCGGCTGCCGCCAAGCTGGCGATGGGTGAGATCGGCGGCGCCTGCAAGGGTTGCCACGAGACCTTCCGCGAGAAGAAGCAGTGAGCAGGCGCGAGGGTGCGGAGATCGTCCGCACCCGCCTGTGGGACTGGCCGGTCCGCGTAATCCACTGGAGCTTCGCGGTGCTGATCCCGGCGCTCTGGTGGACGGCCGAAAACGGCGAGATGGGCTGGCACACCAGCATCGGCACGATCCTGATGCAGCTACTGGTAATCCGGATTCTATGGGGTTTCGTCGGCAGTTCGACGGCGCGGTTTTCAGGCTTCGTGCGCGGTCCCGGCGCGGTCCTTGAACATCTGCGGGCAGCCGCTCACCAACCCTCGCTCGGCCACAATCCGGCTGGTGGCTGGAGCGTGCTGGCGATGCTGGGCCTCATGGCCTTGCAGGTTTCACTGGGTCTCATATCGGGCGATCCCGACGACGGCACAACCGGGCCGCTCAATCACTTGGTGTCCTCAACGACAGCCAGTCGCGCGACGCAGCTGCACGGCGTGGTGTTTTACTTGATCCTGGCGATGATCGCGCTGCATCTTGCGGCCATCGTCTATTATCGAGTGGTCAAACGAGACGACTTGATCATGCCGATGATTACCGGGGCACGCGCCATGCCGGTAGGCACGGCGGGGATAGTGAAGGCGCCGCTGTGGCGGCTGATCGCCTGCATCGTTGCCGCGTGGCTGGTGGGCTGGGTCGTCTGGAGCGGGGCAGGTTGAGGTTCAGACGTTTCGCTCAGCCGCTCTGGATTGCTTCGCTGCGCTCGCAATGACGAATGTTTGGGGGTGATGGCCAAGGCATGAACTGAGCCATGACAATATTATAACCCCCCTTCGTCATTGCGAGGAGCGCAGCGACGAAGCAATCCAGAGCGATGCAGCGCGACTTCCAGCCAGCCGTCTACATCGTCGCAAGTGCCCGCAACGGCACGCTTTATGTGGGCGTAACATCCGATTTACCCAAACGCGTATTCCAGCATCGCGAAGGCGTGATCGACGGGTTTTCCAAGCGCTACGGCTGCAAGCGCCTCGTTTGGTTCGAACTGCATTCGACGATGGAGCATGCCATCCTCCGCGAGAAGCAACTCAAAGGCGGCTCCCGTAAGCGAAAGACTGCGCTGATCGAGGCGGAAAATCCGCTTTGGGACGATCTGTTCGAGAGCATATGCGGCTGACGAAGCTATCCGTGGGCGGTGCTGTGCCGCTCTGGATTGCTTCGTCAACTTCGCTTCCTCGCAATGACGAGGGCTGGGCCGAGTAGAGCCCGCCTCAGAACATGTCCACGTCCAGCGCCATCATCGAGGCCTTGCCCGACTTGATGGCCAGGAATGCGGCGGTCGCCTGCGGCAGCAGACGGTCGAAGAAGAACCGCGCGGTGCCGATCTTGGCGGTGTAGAACGCGGCGTCCTCCGTGCCCTCGTCCAGCCTGGCCTTGGCGATCAGCGCCGCCTTGGCGAATGTGTAGCCCATGGCCACAAGGCCGATCAGGCGCAGGTAGTCGGTCGCGGCGGCACCGGCTTCCTCGGGGTCCTTCATGCCCTTCTGGGCAATCGTGCCGGTGGAGAGCTGAAGGGCGCCGAAGGCCTTTTCCAGCCCTTCGATCATCTTGCCGAAAGTCTCGTCCGCCTTGTTCGCCTCGATGAAGTCCGACACGGGATGGAAGAACGAGCGCAGATAGCGGCCGGCATGCGCGGGCATCTTGCGGCCGACGAGGTCGAGCGCCTGAATGCCGTTGGTGCCTTCGTAGATCATGGCGATGCGGGCATCGCGCACGAACTGTTCCACGCCGCTTTCGGCGATGTAGCCGTGGCCGCCATAGACCTGCACGGCCAGATTGGCGCTTTCATAGCCGCAATCGGTGAAGAGCGCCTTCACCACCGGGGTCATCAGCGCGATGAAGTCTTCCGCGCGGGCCTTCACGGCCGGATCGGTCGCGTGCTTTTCGGCATCGAGCGCACGGCTGACCCAGGCGCCGACAGCGCGGCTGCCTTCGTTGTAGGCGCGAGCAGTCATCAGCATGCGGCGCACGTCGGGGTGGACGATGATCGGATCGGCCGGGCCCTTGGGGTTCTTCACGCCCGAAAGCGAGCGGCCCTGTACGCGGTCCTTGGCGTACCACACGGCCGACTGATAGGCCGCCTCACCCACGCCAAGGCCCTGGATGCCCACCGAGACGCGTTCGGTGTTCATCATCTTGAACATGGCTTCCATGCCCTTGTTCGCGGTGCCGACCAGCCAGCCGATCGAATCGTCGAAGTTCAGTTGGCAGGTGGCCGAGGCCTTGAGTCCCATCTTGTGCTCGATCGCCGCCACCGAAACGCCGTTGGAGGGGCCGGGCGTGCCGTCTTCCTTGGGCAGGTACTTCGGCACCAGGAACAGGCTGATCCCCTTCACGCCTTCCGGCGCATCGGGAAGCCGCGCGAGGACGAGGTGGATGATGTTCTCGGTCAGGTCGTGCTCACCCGCCGAGATGAAGATCTTCGCGCCGGAGATCTTGTAGCTGTCATCATCCTGAGGCACGGCCTTGGTGCGCAGCATGCCAAGGTCGGTGCCGCAGTGCGGTTCGGTAAGGCACATCGTGCCCGACCAGGTGCCCTCGACCATCTTGGGCAGGTAGGCTTGCTTCAGCGCGTCGCTGGCATAGCCTTCGATCGCGGTGGTCGCGCCGTGGGTCAGGCCGGGATAGAGACTGAACGACAGGTTGGAGGAGCAGATCATCTCCTCGGTCAGCTTGTTCAGCGCCTCGGGCAGGCCCTGGCCGCCCCATTCGGGGTCGGACGCCAGCGCGCACCAGCCGCCTTCGCGGAACATGTCGTAGGCTTCCTTGAAGCCCTTGGGGGTGCGGACCACGCCGTTTTCCAGCGTGCAGCCCTCGATGTCGCCACTGCGGTTCAGCGGCAGCAGCACTTCCTGCGCCACTTTGGCGGCCTCTTCCAGCACCGCGTCCACCAGATCCGGCGTGAATTCGGCCAGGGCTTCGAGATTTCCGAAGCCGTCATCGGTGTGGAGTTCGTGGAGCACGAACTTCATGTCGCGCAGGGGCGCTTCGTAGACTTGCATGTCACTCTCCTCGCGCGCGCCGCCGGATCACCGACGGGCGCGCATTCATACCTTATCAGTTGCGAAGCGGCTTGCCGGTTTCGAGCATGTGCTCGACACGGGCGACCGAGCGGTCGTCGCGCAGACGGCCCATGAAGGCATCGCGCTCCAGCTTGAGCAGTTCGCCCTCGCTCACCGTGTCGACGAGATCGAACTCGCCGCCGCCGGTCAGCACATCGGCCAGCACGCCGGAAACGACCACGTCGTAGTCGGTCGCCATGCCGCGCCTGTGGAAGCCTTCCACCGCAAGGCCAAGCGCCGTGCGGCCACCCGCGCCGGGCAGCTTGAACTCGGGTGCTTCGGGCGGGGTATAGCCTTCCACCAGCGACAGCGCCTTCTGCTTGGCGTCGTAGAGCAGGCGATCGCGGTTCATCGAAATGCCGTCATCCCCCCGCAGGATCATCATCTCGCGCGCCTGCTGGGCAGACTTGGAGACTTGCGCGGTGGAGACCATCTCGAACACCTTGGCCACTGCCGGCATCGGGCCCTTGGGCATGCCCGGAGCGTTGCGCCAGCGGTCGATCATCTCGCCATTGCCGCCCCAGCCCGGAACGAGGCCGACGCCGCATTCCACAAGGCCGCAGTAGAGTTCGGCATGGGCCTGGATCGCGTCGCAGTGGAGCAGGATCTCGCAGCCACCGCCAAGCGCCATGCCGGCCGGAGCGCCCACCACCGGGAACGGCGCGTACTTCAGGCCCTTGTAGGCCAACTGTCCGCCCGCCACGAGCTTCTCGATCTCGCCCCACGCCGCGATGTTCACCGCGAAGAGTGCGAGGCCGAGGTTGGCGCCGGCCGAGAAGGTATCGGCATCGTTGTAGACGACCAGCGCCTTGTACTGCGCCGCCACCAGCGGGATGGCCTGCCCGATAAGCTTCATGACTTCGCCGTCGAGCGCGTTCATCTTGCCGGTGAATTCAAGGCAGACGACGCCGTCGCCGATGTCCCAAAGCGCCGCCGAGGCGTTCTTGAGGATCGGCTTGGACGAAAGCTTCACGTCCGCAAGGCGCATCACGCCTTCGGGGCGGACGATGTCGCGATATTCACCGTCAAGGCCGAGGAACTGGCGCTTGCCGTTCTCGATCCGGTAGAACGTGCGGTCGCCCGCCACGGTCAGTATCTCGGGCACGGCCTTGCCTTCGGCGGCGAGGCGTTCGGCAAGGTACTTGGCGCCCAGCTTGTCGATCATCTCGAACGGGCCGGCCTTCCAGTTGTAGCCCAGCTTCATCGCATCATCGACGGCAACCACGTCCGACGCGGCATCGGGCACAAGGCTGGCGGCATAGGCCAGCGTGGCGCCGAGCACGGCCCATGCGTAGGCGCCGATGTCACCCTTGCTTTCGACCAGCGCCTTGAGGTCGCCCCGCGAAGCCGCGCCGCGCGGGCCCTGTGGGGTCACGGTCGGGCGGTATTCGCCGGTCTGGAGGTCGATAGTCTCCTTGCGGCGACCAGCTTCCTTGTTGAGGCGATAGAACCCGCCCTTGCCCTTGCGGCCGGTGTAACCCTCACCGATCATCTTATTGATCAGCGGGATGTCGCGGGCGATGCCGTGATAGAGGTCGCCTGCGGGCAGCGTCGAGGTGAGGCTGGCCTGCAAGTGCGGCATCAGGTCTATGCCGACCAGATCGACCAAGCCGAAGATGCCGGTCTTGGGCACGCCCATCGGCTTACCGGCAATGGCGTCGGCCAATTCGACGGTGATGCCCATGTCAAACGCGGCGTTGAGGCCGAGCTGGATCCAGTAGGTGCCGATACGGTTGGCGATGAAGCCCGGCGTATCCTTGGCCTTGACCACCGTCTTGCCCAGCGACACGTCGGCGAATTGCTCGACCTTGGCGGCAACGCCGACATCGGTCGCGGGACCGGTAACGATCTCCAGCAGGCGCATGTAGCGTGGCGGATTGAAGAAGTGCGTGATCAGGAAGTCGCGCTTGAACGCGTCCGAACGCCCTTCGACCAGATTGGCGAGCGGGATCGTCGAGGTGTTCGAGGAAACGGCGGTGCCATCGCGCTTCACCGCTTCGAGCTTGGCGTAGAGGCCCTGCTTGATGTCGAGACGCTCGATCACCGCCTCGATCACCCAGTCGCACTCGGCAACCTTGCCCAGATGATCTTCGATGTTGCCGGTCTCGACCAGCTTGGCGGCGGACTTGCTCATGAACGGCGCAGGCTCGGTCTTGAGCATCTTAGCCACCGCGCCTTCGGCCACGACGTTCCTATTGCTCGCGTCCTTGGGAACGATGTCGAGCAGCAGCACCGGCACGCCGGCATTGGCGACCTGAGCGGCGATCCCGGCACCCATGGTACCGGCGCCGATCACGCAGACTTTTTTGATAGTATTTTCGCTCATTCCACCGACTCCAGGATCGTGGCGATGCCCTGACCGCCGCCGATGCACTGGCTGGCGAGCGCGTACTTGCCGCCTTCGCGCTTCAGCAGCGAGGCCGCCTTGCCGACGATGCGCGCGCCGGTGGCGCCCAGCGGGTGGCCGATGGCGATCGCGCCGCCGTCGATGTTGACCTTGGCCACGTCGAGGCCGAGGTCCTTGATGCAGGCCAGCGCCTGCGATGCGAAGGCTTCGTTCAGTTCCACCACGTCGAGATCGCCGGCGGCGATGCCCGCGCGCTCAAGCGCCTTCTGGCTGGAAAGGATCGGGCCAAGGCCCATGGTTTCCGGCGCGCAGCCCGAAATCGCGACCGACTTGATGCGGGCCAGGATCGGCAAGCCGTGGGCGCGGGCATAGTCCTCGGTGGTGACGAGCACGGCGCTGGCGCCGTCGGTCAGCGGCGAGGAAGTGCCGGCGGTCACCGACCCTGCGGCATCGAACGCGGGCTTCAGGCCGGCAAGGCCCTCTGCGGTGGTTTCACCGCGGATGGTGCCGTCTTCGCTGACGATACCGGCCTTGGTCTGGATCGGCACGATCTCGTCGGTCAGTTTGCCGGCGTCACGCGCGGCCGAGGCCTTCTGCTGGCTGGAGACGGCAAGCGCTTCCTGGTCGGCGCGCGAAATCTGGTACTTGGCGGCGACGTTCTCGGCCGTCTCGCCCATCGACATGTAAGCCGCGCTCTTCGCGGCCAGCGCCGGGTTGGGCAGCGGGTTGAAGCCCATCATCGGCACGCGGCTCATCGATTCGACACCCGCGCAGACGAACACTTCGCCAGCGCCGATGGCGATCTGGCCCATGGCGTAGTGGATCGAGCTCATCGAAGAGCCGCAGAAACGGTTCACGGTCATGCCGCCCACCGAGATCGGCAGGTCCGCCAGCAGGCCGACGAGGCGCGCGATATTAAAGCCCTGCTCGCCTTCGGGGAAGGCGCAGCCGACGATAACGTCTTCGATATCAGCAGCTTCCACGCCGGTCTTGGTGATAAGTCCGCGAATCACCTGAGCGGCCAGATCGTCGGGACGGACGCGGGCCAGCGCGCCCTTGTTGGCCAAGTGGAAGGGCGAGCGGGCGTAACCCGCGATCACGACACTTTGCATGCACTCTCTCCGTGGGCGGACGCGCCTTGGGCTTTTCCCGAGGCTGCGTCGTCGTCTTCCCTAAGGGTGCAATTCTTTCCCTATACGTCAAGCAATTTTTGGGTTACGAGAAATCAGCATCCCACCGTAAGGGCCTCGACCCGTTGGTGAGAAGATGTCCGTTTGGAGACGATGGAGAGGTCGCTCATGAAACAGTGGAAACCCGCAGCGCTGGCTTTGGTTGCCGGAACAATGCTCGCGAATCCGGCATTCGCGGCCGGAAACGATTCCGTCGTCGGCAAATGGCGCACGCCGTCCAAGCACGGCGTCGTCGAACTGTCCCGCTGCGGCGAATCGGTCTGCGGACGGCTCGTCGATTCGGACGGCCTGAAGGCCAATCCCGACCTGCGCGACGTGAACAACAAGGACACCGCGCAGCGTGGCCGCAAGATCAAGGGCCTGCAAATTGTCGGCGGATTCAAGGCCAAAGGGAACGAATGGGTCGAAGGACAGATCTACAATCCTGAGGACGGCGGCACCTACAAGGCAACGATAACGCCTTCAGGGGCAAACAGCCTCAAGCTCAAGGGCTGCATCGTCTGGCCCTTGTGCAAGACCCAGACCTGGACGCGCATCCCCTGAGGCGCACCGGGAAAACGACAAAGGTTCAGGGCATAAGAGAATTAAGGGAGTTCAAGGATATGAAACGCACTTCGGGCCGCATTCTTCTCGCGGGCACCGCATCGGCAATCGTGTTCGGCTTTGCCGGCTCGGCACATGCTCAGGCCTTCTACCTTCAGGAACAGTCGGTACGCGCGCAGGGACGCGCCTTCTCGGGTGAAGCCGCCGATACCGGCGTCGACTCGCTCTGGTGGAACCCGGCCGCGATCGGCGGCCTCGAAGGCGGGCAGGCGTCGGTCCATGCCAGCGTCATCCTGCCGCGCGGCAAAGTGGTGGACAACGGCACGGTCATCGTCCGCCCCGGCCAGGCGCCTGCTCCCGTAGGCGGCAACGGCGTTGCCAAGAACCCCATCAACAACGGCGTGCTGCCCTCGGGCGCGATCGCCTACGGCACCGGCAAGTTCGCTTTCGGCCTGACCGTCACCTCGCCTTATTCCTTCACCACCGACTACGATTCGGACAGCTGGGCGCGCTACTCGGCCGACAAGACCAAGCTGCGCACCATCGACATCCAGCCGAGCGTGGCCTTCCAGCCGTTCGAGGGCTTCTACGTCGGCGCCGCCGCCAATATCGAATATGTCGATGCGGCGCTCGGCAACTACCTGCCCAACCTCTCGCCGCTGCTGGCGGACGGCCACCAGAACCTCAAGGGCAATGGCTGGGATGTGGGCTGGTCGGTCGGCGCGCAGTATCACAACGGCCCGGCCTCGATCGGCGTCGCCTACAAGTCGGCGGTGAAGCACAAGCTCAAGGGCACGCTGACCATCGACGGCCTGCTCGGCCCGCTCGCCGCGCAGAACCGGACTCTCGACGCCACCGCCGAGTTCTCCACCCCGTGGCAGGCGATCATGTCCGGCCGCGTCAAGGCGACGAACCAGTTGACCCTCAACGCCCAGGTCGTGGCCTATGGCTGGAGCAAGTTCGATTCGATCGATCTCGGCGCGCCGATCAACCAGTCGCTGCCCGAGAACTACAAGGACGGCTTCTCCTACGCTTTCGGCGTGGACTATGACGTCAACCCGAAGTGGACGGTGCGCAGCGGCATCCAGTACGGCGAAACCCCGACCTCGAACGGCAATCGCGATGCCCGCGTGCCGGACAGCAACCGCTGGAACTTCTCGGCAGGCACGACCTACAACATGAGCGAGAAGATCGCGATCGACGCGGCGGCCTCGTACATCACTTTCAAGGATGCACCGGTCGACCGCATCACCGCCGCCTTCCCCGGCACTGCCGCGCAGACCCCGGTCATCACCAACGGCAGCCTCCAGGACGCGTCCGCCCTGGTGTTCTCGCTCGGCGCACGGGTGGCCTTCTGATGGGCGCCGCGGCGACGATCGGCGGCCACTCCGCCCAGGAAACCTCCTCCTTCATCCCGGAAGAGATGCCGCCGATCGCGCCGCGGTTGCTCACCGACCTGCTCGACCATGCCGTGGAAGCCCACGGCGCCTGGCCGGCGATAGACTTCATGGGCCGCAAGTGGACCTATGCCGAAGTAGGCGACCTGTCGCGCCGTGCCGCGCGAGGGCTACAGGATCTAGGCGTAAAACGCGGAACGCGGGTAGGCCTGTGCCTGCCGAATACGCCCTATTACGTCGTCTGCTACTTCGCGATCCTGCGCATCGGCGGCATCGTGGTGAACTTCAACCCGCTCTACACCGAGCGTGAGATGACGCACCTGGTGGACGATTCCGGCGCGGAATTCATCGTCGCCTCGGACCTTGCGCTCTCGCTTCCCAAGATCGAGCCGCTGGTCGGAAAGGGCGCTCTGCGCCGGGTGATCGTCTGCCCGATCGCCGATGCCCTGCCCAAGCTCAAGGGCCGCGCCTATCGCCTGCTCAAGCGCAAGGACATAGCGCATGAGCCGCATGACTTGCGCTTCCTGCGCTTCGCCGACCTGATCGCCCGCGATGCCGATCCCGATCCGGTCGAACGCTCGCCTTCCGACCTTGCCGTGCTGCAATATACCGGCGGCACCACCGGGGTGCCCAAGGGCGCCATGCTCAGCCACGCCAATCTGGCGGCGAACTCGGCGCAGATGATCGCCCATGTCGGCCACATGCCCGAACAGCAGGAGCGCACCCTTGGCGTGCTGCCGCTGTTCCATGTCTTCGCGCTGACGACGGTGCTCAACTACTCGGTGGACACGGCCGCCGAGATGATCCTGCTGCCGCGCTTCGAGATGAAATCTTTCCTGGCCACTGCCAAGCGGACGAAGCCGACGCAGTTCTTCGGCGTGCCCACGCTCTACACCGCGCTCAACAACAAGGACCTGCACGGCGAGTTCGACAATGTGCGCGTCTGCATCTCGGGCGGCGCGCCGCTGCCGCTGGAAGTGCGCCAGAAGTTCGAGCAGCGCACCGGCGTGCGCGTGGTCGAGGGCTACGGCCTGTCGGAAGCCTCGCCGATCATCGCCTGCAACCCGCTGGAAGGCGAAGTGAAGGACAATTCCTGCGGCCCCGCCTTCCCGGGCACCGTGCTGGAAATCCGCGATCCCGACAATCCGCACCGGGTCATGCCGCAGGGCGAGCGCGGCGAAGTCTGCGCGCGCGGGCCTCAGGTCATGTCCGGCTACTGGAACCGGCCCGAGGAATCCGAAAAGACCTTCATCTACGGCGCCCTGCGCACCGGAGACGTTGGCTATCTGGACGAGGACGGCTATCTGTTCCTGGTGGACCGTATCAAGGACATGATCCTGTGCGGGGGGTACAACGTCTATCCGCGTACCATCGAGGATGCGCTCTACGAGCATCCCCAGGTTCACGAGGCGATCGTGATCGGCGTTCCCGACGCCTATCGCGGCCAGGCGCCCAAGGCATTCGTAGCGCTTCATCCCGGGGATGTTCTGGACGAGGAAGCGCTGATGGCCTTCCTCAAGGAGCGCCTCAACAAGATCGAGATGCCCAGCAGCATCGAGTTCCGCGACAGCTTGCCGAAAACACTGGTCGGCAAGCTCTCCAAGAAGGAACTGGTCGAGGAAGAAAACGCGCGCCGCGCCGCCGGCCCCGCCGAAGGAACCCCTGCGTGAGCGGCACGGGCGCAGCCCTGACACCCAATGAGGCGCCCCTCGCAATCGATGCGCGGGGCGACATGCTCGGCATCCAGGAAGCCGCCACCGAACTGGGCGTGACCATGCGGACCCTGCGCTTCTATGAAGACAAGGATCTGATCGCGCCGCAGCGCATCGGCACCATGCGCATCTATTCGAAGCGTGAAATGGGGCGGATGCAACTGATCCTGCGGGGCAAGCGGCTGGGGTTCTCGATCCGGGAGATCAAGGAATTCCTCGACCTTTACGATGTCGATCCGGAACATCACGAACAGGTTCGCGCGCTCCTGACCAGGGTCACCGACCGCATCGACGAACTGCGCCAGCAGAAGACCGCGATCGAGCAGACGCTGGAAGAACTGCTGTCGATAGAGCGCCAGTCGCTTGCCTGGCTGGGCCGGACGCCCGCCGAGCCGACCACCTCCAACGAAAGCCATGCCGATGACTGAGACCGCCCACGTCGCCGTCGAGGAACTGCACGCCTTGCTCACCGTGGAAGAGATCGACACCGGGATCTTCCGCGGCATCGCATCAGCAGAACAGCCGGGACGCGTCTATGGCGGCCAGGTCGTGGCCCAGGCGCTTGCAGCCGCCGCACGGGGCATCGATCCGAAGCGGCAGGCCCATTCGCTCCATGCCTATTTCCTGCGCGCGGGCGATGCCACGCGCCCGATCATCTACCGCGTCCTGCCGGACTTCGACGGCGGCAGCTTCTCCAACCGCCGCGTCGTCGCCATGCAGGGCGGCAAGCCGATCCTCAATCTTGCCGCCTCGTTCCACCGGCATGAGGAAGGCCTATCCCACGCCGTGCCGATGCCCGAAGTGCCCGCGCCGGAGCAATGCCCGGGCTTCCAGGAGGCACTCGCCGCCGCCGGACAGAAACTGCCGCCCTTTCTGCTTGAGCGCCTCGCGGCCTTCGAGATTCGCCCCTGCCCTCCCGTGCGAAACGGCGACCTTCCCCAGCGTCATCAATGGTTCCGGCTGGCCGCTCCACTGTCAGCCGCACTGGCGGCGGATGCCGTCATGCAGCGCGTGATCCTGGCCTATGCCAGCGACTTCGCGCTCGTTTCCACGGCGCTGATGCCGCAAGGCTTGGGCTTCTTCTCGCCGGGCGTCACCGGCGCCAGCCTCGACCATGCGATGTGGTTCCACCAGACCCCGCCGCTCGACGACTGGCTGCTCTACAGCATGGACAGCCCCTGGTCGGGTCATGCACGCGGCTTTGCGCGGGGCGCGATCTATTCCCGCAACGGCGACCTGGTGGCGAGCGTCGCCCAGGAAGGCCTGCTGCGGGTCAAACCGCAACAGGCCTGATCCTGAAAGGCTATTTCCCTGTAGCAGCCGGCGGATTGGGATAGGCGATGATCAGCGAGAGCGGCTCCTCTCCCTGTTGGCGGATGCCCACGACCGCGCCGTTGTAGAGGTAGGCCGTCATGCCTTGGCGCAGCATGGCGCGCTTCCCATCGGAGACGACTTCGCCTTCGCCCGAGAGAACGTAATAGACCTCGTCGTGAGCGATGGGATGCTCGCCGATCGCCGCGCCCTTGTGCAGGACACGGCGGCGGAATTCCATGGTGCGCGGAGCGGGCGCGGCATCGGAAATGCGATAGGCCGTGCTCATGCCGATGGCACCGTGCGGAGGGGCTTCCTCGCGCAGAGTGTCCCTTTCGTCGATCACGGCCATTGGCGGCGCGGCGGCGGCCATCAGCAACAGACCTGCAATCATTTCCTCATCTCCTGATCCCGCCGGGAAAGCTTTTCCTGGGCCCCGGCCTTCTGTCCCGGATAGAGGCCCGACTTCGGCGTCATGGTGCCCAGATTCCAGTCCTTCTCCACGAAGGCCGCGCGGGTCGGTGCCGGATGGGGATAGCCGCCGACCACCTTTTCGTCGTCGATGATCTCGCCCCGCCCTTCGGCGATGAAGAACAGCACGCGGATGTCGTCGGACGCGCGATCCCAGGGGCGCGCGCCGACCGAGGCCAGCAGATCGGTCTCCAGCTCGGCGGCGGGCACGACCTTGTATCCGGCCAGGCTGGCGAGCGGGGTCTGCGATTCGATGAGCTTGGCCCCGGTCACGCCATAGCGCCCGAACATCGGCGCCGGGTTGCCCCAGCGATCGACATTGACGTTGTCCTTGCCGAACCACGCCAGGTCGCCGTCGCCGCCAAGCGTCAGGAACGGCAGTCCCGATGCGGTCGAATTGCCGGCGCGCATGACGTTGCCGACCGCCGTGATCTCGCCGGTGACGTAGGGCTGGCCTTCCCATTCCAGGGCCATGAGGTTGTAGTGTACCGCGCGGTTGCCGGGGTCGTAGATCATGTTGTTGACCATCAGCACTTGCGCGCCGCCTTTCACCAGCGGCGAGCGCTCCATGTTGTGCGCCCAGACGTTGCGGTAGAATACGATACCCGTGGCATTGTCATGCACCAGCGAGCCCTTCGAATGCTCGCCCTTGGGATGGCTGGCGTCGGCCAGGCCCTCGGCCGCCAGGTTGTCGCGGAACACGATGTCGTGGCTGGTCGCCGCGCGCCACTCCTTCACGGTCTTGCCGTTGAAGCGCGGGCCGGAGGTCGACATGTTCTCGTCGATCGCCCAAAGGAAGCTGCAATGCTCGACCACCACGTTGTGCGCGGCAACGGTGGAGAAGGCATCGGCCTCCCAGCCGGACAGCTTGGGCTGGCCGTCCACGCCGGTCATCACGCGGATATGACTGATCTTGACGTCGTGCCCCTTGAGATCGATCCCGCCGCGAACGATCGTCACGCCGGGGGATGGGGCGGTCTGCCCGGCGATGGTCAGGTACGGTTCGTCGATCTCCAGCACCGAACGCTGGAAATCGATCACGCCACCCACTTCGAATACGACCGTTCGCTTGCCCTTGGCCTCGACCGCCGCCTTCAGCGATCCCGGACCGTCCTTGGCAAGCGTCGTCACCCGGATGATTCGGCCGCCATCGCCACCTTTGGTAGGGTCGGCCGTCTGCGCTTCCGCCGCCAGCGGGATTGTCAGCTGCGCGAGGATAACGGCCGAAACCGCAAGATTGAACCGGCTGAACTGCCTCTTTACTTGCACTGTGCTCTCCCGATGGCCCTGCTTATCTCAGGGGTTCTTGACAGGGTGCCCTCCCTGCGGCAATAACTAATGACACCGGTTACCAAAACCGGCAAGAACGAACTGACGATCGCACGAGAAGACGAAACGCAGTAAGAACAAGCGCCCGCCAGGGCGCTGGAGGAAGCGCCGAAAGGTGCTGGGAGCAGGTGCCGGACGAAGGAAGCGTTTCAAGCGCGACCACTTCTGACACCGGTATCAATGGGCCGTAAAGGCCCAAGTCTAAAAGACCGGGTCTACAAAGACCGGGTCTATAAAGGCCAAAAAGGGGGAGTGATCATGCGCCTGAACAATTCCAGGGTCCGGGTTTCGAGGATTTCGCTGCTGCGGACAGCGCTTGTCGCGGGAAGCGCGCTGGCATTGCCACAGACGGGCTTCGCGCAAGACACAGCCGGTGCCGCCGATCAGGCCGCCACCAGCGATACGGCGGCACAGGAAATCATCGTCACCGGCTTTCGCCAATCGCTTGAAGCCGCGCTCAACGTAAAGCGCGAGTCGATCAGCGCAGTCGATGCCGTCGTCGCGGAAGACATGGCCAAGTTCCCTGACCAGAACCTTGCCGAATCGCTCCAGCGCATCCCCGGCATCTCGATCCAGCGCGACGGCGGCGAAGGCCGCGCGATCACCGTGCGCGGCCTCAGCGCCCAGTTCACCCGCGTCCGCGTGAACGGCCTGGAAACGATTGCCACCAGTTCCGACGGCGCCTCCGCCAACCGCGATCGTTCCTTCGATTTCAACGTCTTCGCCTCGGAACTGTTCAGCAGCCTGGTGGTCCACAAGACCGCCGAGGCCAGCCTCGACGAAGGCTCGCTGGGCGCGGTGGTGGATCTCAACACCGGCAATCCGCTCACGGGCAAAACCGGCCTTTCCGCCGTGCTCAACGTGCAGGGTTCCTACAACGACCTTTCGGACAACGTCGGCCCGCGCGTGGCCGGCCTGCTCTCGTGGAAGAACGACGCAGGCACCTTCGGCGTCAACGTCTCGGCCGCCTACTCGCACACCAACACGCTGGAAACCGGCAACAACACGGTCCGCTGGGCTCAGGCCTATTTCAACTCGGTCAACGGCACGCCCTGCTTCTATTCGAACGTCGGACCGACCGGCGGCACGCCCGTCAACTCGGGCGGCGGCTATCGCCCCTCCCCCGTTTGCGACGCGGCCTCGCTCTCGTTCCACGCGCGCATTCCGCGATACGGCGTGGTCGAGCATGATCGCCGCCGCCTTGGCCTCACCGGCACGATCCAGTTCGAACCGACCGACCGCACCAAGATCGCGATCAACGGGCTCTATTCCTCGTTCAAGGAAGACCGCGCCGAACAGTGGCTGGAAGTACTGGCCCGGTCGAACGAGCGCCGCTTCAACCTCGTGAACCCGGTCTACGACGACAAGGGCACGATGATCGCGGGTACTTACGACAACACCTGGGTCCGCACCGAAAGCTATCTGCGCAAGTCCGAGACCGAATTCTACCAGGTCGGGGGAACGTGGGACCAGGAGGTCACGGACACCTTCCGCTTCACCGCGCTGGGCGGGTTCTCGCAGTCCAACGCGGATATCCCGGTGGAAACGACGTTCGCCTACGACAACCGCAACGCGAACGACTTCAGCTTCGACTATTCCGACATGAAGTCGCCGGTGCTCAACTACGGCCTCGACGTGACCAACCCGGCCAACTTCCAGCTGGCCGAAATCCGCGATCGTCCTTCGTACGTGAAAAACCAGTTCAAGACCGCTCAGTTGCGCACCGAGTGGGACATGACGGATGACTTCACGATCAAGGCCGGCGCCGTCTGGAGGCGCTATGACTTCCGCACGCAGCTGTTCCAGCGCGACACTGCCGCCTGCGCCGCCAATGGCAGCCGCGACCTGATCCTGGGCCAGGTCACCTGCTCGTCAAGCGTCTACGGCCTGCCGGTCTCGGCCGACTTCTCGCGCCTTGTCGATCTGGGCGATGCCGGGCAGCCGAGCGGAACCACCAGCTCCTGGCTCGTGGCCGACATCGACAAGGCGGCGGACTATACCAAGCTTTATGCCCGCACCGCGGTCGAGGATTTCGGCAACAACCGCCGCGTGCGGGAGGAAACCTCGGGCGGCTATGTCCAGTTCGACGTGAAGGGCGAGATCTTCGGGCTTGAATTCGCCGGCAACGCCGGGATGCGCTATGCCCACACCAAGCAGACCTCGACCGGCTATACCGCAGGCGTCGCCGCCACCGTCGAGCGCAGCTACGACGACTGGCTGCCGGCCATGAACATCGCGTTCTATCCGCACCGCGACGTGATCGTGCGCGGCGCGATCGCCAAGGTCATCACCCGTCCCTCGCTGGGGAACCTCAATCCCGGCGGCTCGGTGGACGGCTTCAACTACCGCGTGACCTTCGGCAACCCATTCCTCGATCCTTTCCGCGCGACGAATTTCGACGCTTCCGTGGAATGGTACTTCGCCCCGCAGGCGCTGCTTTCGGTGGCCGGGTTCATCAAGAAGATCGAGAGCTTCCCGGTGGCCGGCACTTACGTCGCCACCCTGCCGCAGCTCGGTCTGGGCCGGGACGTGCTGGGCACCAGCACGCCTGCCTACCTCAACTACGATCCCAACCAGGAATACGTCGTCTCCTCGCAGGTCAACGGCCAGGGCGCCACGCTCAAGGGCGTGGAAGTGGCGCTGCAACTGCCCTTCACCTTCCTGCCCGGCTTGCTCAGCCACACCGGCTTCCAGGGCAACGCCACCTTCATCGACAGCAGCGCGGACTACCAGATCAGCGGCCCGGCCGTTTCGGCCTGCACCCGCAACCCGACGACCAACGCCTGCGGCCTCACCGGCATTTCGGCCATCTACAACAACACCCTGCTCGGCGTATCCGAGCGGGCCTGGAACGCCACGCTCTACTATGACGACGGCAAGTTCAGCATTCGCGGCTCGGTCAGCTATCGCGGCCCGTTCAGCGACGCCACCAGCGCCACCGGCAACATCTTCGAAGGCTATGGCTCCTACACCAGCGTCGATGCGGCAATCCGCTACCAGGCCACCGAATGGCTGGAACTCTCGATCGACGGCAACAACCTGACCGACGAATACCGCTACCGCACCAACGACATCTATGCGCAGCGCAATTACGAGAACAACCACTTCGGTCGCACCATCCTGTTCGGCGCGCGGGCAAAGTATTGACCCTGACGGGAAAAACCTGCCGAATAGCGTAAGCTGAAACAAGAAAGAGGAAGCCGCCATGACCATCGACCGCCGATCGTTCATGGCGGCTTCCCTGTTGTCAGGCCTGATCTCCGGCGAAGCCCTGGCCCAGACCGCAGCGCCTGCCGACCCAGCCAAGGCGGCCCCGCCCGGCCTGCCGGAGCCGATCGAGACCATCGATCTCTGGCCGCGCGGGGCGCCGGGAATGCCCGCCGCATCGCCGGTAGAAACCGTGACCGAGCGCTCCACCACCACGCAAGTCAACGACCGTTCGGTAACCGGCATCGCCCGCCCGCGCATGGTGGTGTTCCGGCCGGACCGCCCCAACGGCGCCGCCTTGCTGATCGCGCCGGGTGGAGGCTATCGCCTCGTGGTGATCGACAAGGAGGGTTACGAGATGGCCCGCTGGCTTGCCGCGCGCGGCTTCACCGCCTTCGTCCTGTTCTATCGCCTGCCGGGAGAAGGCTGGAAGGAGCGGCAGGACGCGCCTCTGGCCGACGCCCAGCGCGCGATGCGCCTGATCCGCCACCGCGCCAAAAGCTACGGCATCCAGCCCGAGCGTGTTGCCGCCATGGGTTTTTCGGCGGGCGGACACGTCTGCGCCAGCCTCTCCACCCGTTTCGACGCCAAAGTCTACGCGCCTGTCGATGCGGCGGACAGGCTTTCCGTCCGGCCGTTCTGCGCAGCGCCGATCTATCCGGTGATCTCGATGGACCCCGCCATCGCCCATGCCGGTTCGCGCGACCTGCTGCTTGGGTCCACACCTTCGCCGGAGATGGAAGCCACCCATTCTCCCGACCGCACCGTGCCCAGGGACGCGCCGCCCCACTTCCTGCTCCACGCGGAGGACGATCCCGTCGTTCCGGTGGAGAACAGCCTGCGCCTGCGCGCTGCCCTGAAGGCGCAGGGCGTGCCGGTGGAGACACATCTTTTCGCACAAGGCGGCCACGGGTTCGGCCTGCGCGGCACGATCGGCAAGCCGGTCGAGGCTTGGCCCGATCTCTGGCGTGCCTGGGCGCGTTCGGTGGGCCTCGGCTGAAAACCTCGGGACGGAACGACAGGATGACGATGGACAGACGCGACGCACTCAAGACCGCCCTGCTCGGCGGCATCGGCCTTGCGGCACCGACCCTCGCGGGAGGAGAGGCTGTCGCAAAGGAGCCCGGGCCGAGCAAAGCTTCTCCGCCTCCCGCCCCCGCTCCCGCACGCAACTGGAAACGCGGGTTCGACGCGCAGCGCATCGCCGATCTCGGTGACGGCACGATGCTCAACCCGGTGCTCTCGGGCGATCGGCCCGACCCGGCGATCCTCAAGGACGGCGAGGACTATTACCTCACCTTCTCCAGCTTCGATTCCTATCCCGGCCTCACCATCTGGCACAGCCGCGATTTGGTGAACTGGCAGCCGCGCAAACCCGCGCTCACGCGCAACATCGGATCGGTCTGGGCGGTCAGCCTGGAGAAGCACAAGGGGCGCTACTTCCTCTACATCCCGGTCAAGGCAGAGCCCAACGAGATCTACGTGATCTGGGCCGATAGCATCGACGGCCCCTGGAGCGACCCGAAGCCGCTGGGCCTTCACGACCATATCGACCCCTGCCACGCCGTGGGCGAGGACGGCTCGCGCTGGCTGTTCCTCTCGGGCGGGGACCGGGTGCGCCTTTCGGAAGACGGCCTTTCGCTGGCCGGCAAGGTCGAGCATGTCTACGATCCGTGGCACTATCCGGATGACTGGGACGTGGAAGGCTTTTCCCCCGAAGGCCCCAAGATCCACCGCCACGGCCAGTGGTTCTACATGCTCACCGCCGTCGGCGGCACCGCCGGACCGCCGATGGGACACATGGTGATCGCCGCCCGCGCCCGCTCGATCCACGGTCCTTGGGAACAGCATCCCGACAATCCGCTCGTCCGTACCGAGAACCAGTCCGAAGCCTGGTGGTCGCGCGGCCATGCCTCACTGGTCGAGGGGCCGGACAGGAAGTGGTACACGCTTTACCACGGTTTCGAGAACGGCTTCTGGACGCTCGGTCGCCAGTGCCTGCTCGACACCATCGAGTGGACCGAAGACGGCTGGTTCCGCATGACCGGTGGCGATCTCTCGCAGCCTTTGCCGGTGCCCAAGGTGGCGAAACCACTGCCCCACGGCATGCCGCTTTCGGACGACTTCTCGAAACCGCTCGCCATGGGTTCCAAGTGGTCGTTCTTCCGCCCTGCTCCGGACGAAGCCGATCGTCTGCGTGTGGCGGACGGCGCGCTGCACTTTGCGGGCAAGGGCCTCGCCCCGTCCAGCGGATCACCGCTGCTGCTGATCGCGGGAGACACCAGCTACCGGTTCGAATGCGACATCGAGCTGGCGCCGGGAGGCACGGCCGGCCTCGTGCTGTTCTACGACGACAAGCTCTATGCCGGGCTGGGCTTCGACGAGACGCGCTTCGTCACCCACCAGTACGGAATAGAGAGGGGCCGCCCCGCCAATCCGCACGGCCGCCGCATGAAGATGCGCCTGACCAATCGCCGGCACATCGTCGCCTTTCACACCTCGGGGGATGGCGGGAAAACGTGGAAGCGGTTCGATCGCGGCATGGAAGTTTCCGGCTACCACCACAATGTGCGCGGCGGCTTCCTGATGCTGCGGCCGGGCCTCTATGCAGCAGGTCCGGGCGAGGCGAAGTTCCGCGATTTCCGGTTCACGGCGCTTGAAGACTGACGGGGGAAGGCGACCTCAACTCCCCGAGGTATCCAGCTTCGTCTCCATCCGGTAATCCGGAAGGGAATCGAAAGCCTGTCGCAGCGCCTCTCCCCATCCGTCTGAGATGGACTGGAAATAGGTGTCCCCAATCTCGATGCGCCGATCATGGAGGGGGGTGAAGCGGTCCTGTTCCAGCACCAGGAGATCGAGCGGCAACCCTACGGAAAGGTTCGCCTTCACCGTGGAATCGAAGGATACGCAAAGCAGCTTTACGGCCTGCTCGAACGTCATCTTGCGATCGTACCCGCGAATCAGGATCGGCCGGCCGTACTTCGTCTCGCCGATCTGAAAGAAAGGCGTGTCGAAACTGGCCTCGATGAAGTTGCCTTCCGGATAGATCATGAACAGGCGCGGTTCCTGCCCCTTGATCTGTCCCGCCACGATCATGGAAGCGCTGAACGTGCTTGAAGCCGCCTTCTGCCCGTTGTCCGATGCGCGCGCGTGAATGATGTCCTGGAGAAGATTGCCGACGATCGTGGCCGCCTGGAACATCGTCGGCGCTTCCAGCAGGGTGTTGTGCCGATCGGCCGGCGCCTTGTTGCGCTCTTCCAGCTGGCTGATCACCGCCTGGGTCGTGGCGAGATTTCCCGCCGTCATCAGGGTGATGATCCGCTCTCCGGGAATCTCCCAATGATACATCTTCCGAAAGGTGGAGATGTTGTCGACGCCCGAATTGGTGCGGGTGTCGCTCATCAACACCAGCCCGCGATCCAGCATCATGCCTACGCAATAGGTCATGGAACGAAAACCCCTGCAATCCTTCGCCCCGCGCGACCATGTGCGGGGAGGCGGCTGCTTGGGCCGCCGTCTCTATTGTTGCTGCCCGCCGCTTGCGGACTGCGTTTGCCGCTGACCTAGCAGATTCTCGCTCACCGACAAATGCACGTCGAGTCGGGTTTCCCCCGCCCCCGTCGCAATACCGGTAATCGGCGCCGCCTCTGCATAATCGGAACCGCTGGCGACGCGAATATACCGTTCATCCGGGGAGATGGCATTGGAAACGTCGAAGCCCACCCAGCCGAGCCCCGGAACATGCGCCTCGGCCCAGCCATGGCCCGCCTCCTGGTCCACCCGGTCGTTCATGCGCAAGTACCCGCCGACATAGCGCATCGGAATGTCGAGCAGGCGACCGGCGGAAATGAACGCGTGGGCGTGGTCCTGGCAGACGCCCTTTCCGGCCGCCAATGCCTGCTCGGCGGTAGTCTTGGCGTCGGTAGCGCCGGGAACGTACTCCACTTGCGCTGCCACCGCGCTGGACAGGGCGTGGAGGAAGCCCAGCGTGTCCGAACGGTCCGCATCCACGGACGCGATCAGCGCGCGCACGCGGTTGCCCGCCTGGGTCAGCGCGGTCGGTCGCAGGAAGCACCACAGCGGCATATGCCCCCCATGCGCGCCGGTAATGCCGTTGTTGTCGCTGGTCCGCACGTTGCCACGGCACGTCACCACGACCTCGCGCGCGCCGGGCTCGATCGAAACCAGCGCGGTATGGTTCTGGTGATGATCGTCATAACCGGCCTCGCCGCGCGCGCCGGTCAGCTCCATGTGCCAGTCGAGCACCTCCTGCCCATGCGTGGTCTTGGGCTTCAGCCGCAGCCGCTGCAACCCATGGGCGACCGGGTCGGCGAAAACGTAGCGGGTGGTGTGGCTGACGGTCAGCAGCATGGAAAGCCGTCCCTCTTCGATGAAGCGCTATTCGATGAAACGATAATCGGCGGCGATGGCATTGCCGAGGTGCAGCGTCTCGCCGAGAAAATCCTGGAGGAATTCGTGCAGGCCCATCTCGAAGATGTCTTCGATGGTGGTGCGGTGCAGGCGCTCGCCCGTTTGCCGCAGCAGGGCATGCGCACCGGTTTCCTCGCCATATTGCTTGGCAAGGCCCGCCATGTTGCTGGCGATCTTTTCGTAGCAGAACACCAGCGAGCGCGGGAACTGGCCGTCCAAAATCAGGAACCGGGCGATGCCGCGCGCATCCATGGCACCGGCATTGAGCCAGGAATAGGCGCGATTGCCGGCCACGGAGCGCAGCAGGGTGTCCCACTGCGCATTGTCCAGGCTGGACCCGACCCACGCCGCCGAGGGCAGCAGCACATAGTACTTCACGTCCAAAATGCGCGCCGTGCTGTCCGCCCGCTCGATGAAGGTGCCGATGCGCGCGAAGTTGAACACTTCGTTGCGCAACATGGTCCCCTCCAGCGCGCCGCGCACCAGGGTGACGGTGCGGCGCACCTGGCCGAGCACCTCCCCCAGGTTGGTTTCCCGCGCCGGGCGCGAAAGCAGGTCGCGCAAGTGCATCCAGCCTTCGTTGGTGGTTTCCCAGACGGCATTGGTCAGACTGTTGCGGACCATGCGCGCATTGGTGCGCGCGTTCTCCAGCATGGCTAGCACGGAGCCGGGATTGTCCCTGTCGCGCAGCATGTAGTTGAACACTTGCGGCCCGGTGATCTCGGCATGTTTGGCGCGATAGCTTTCGAGCTGGCCGGTGGTCGTCAGCACCGACTTCCATTCCTCGTCCTGCGAATGCCTGTTGCCCCGCGTCAGCGCGAGATGAAAGCCGACGTCGATCAACCGCGCGCTGTTTTCCGCGCGTTCGAGATAGCGGCTCATCCAGTAGACGCCGTTGGCGGCCCGTCCCAGCATCAGTGCGCCCTCACCCGTCCAGAACCCATCATTCGTCCAGCACCCAAGAGTCCTTGGTCCCTCCACCCTGCGAGGAATTGACCACCAGCGACCCCTTCTTCAGCGCCACCCGCGTCAGCCCGCCCGGCGTGATGTCGATCCCTTGCGGCGAAACCAGCACGAAGGGCCTCAGGTCCACATGGCGCGGTGCCAGCCCTTCCCTCCCGAAGATCGGCACGGTGGAGAGCGAAAGCGTGGGCTGGGCGATGTAATTGTCGGGCCTTGCCTTCAGCTTCGCCTCGAAATCGGCCAGCTCCCTTTTCGAGGAGGCCGGCCCGATCAGCATGCCATAGCCGCCCGATCCGTGGACTTCCTTGACCACCAGCTCCGCCAAATTGTCCAGCACATAGGCCAGCGCATCCGGTTCGGAGCATCGCCAGGTCGGCACGTTGGAAAGGATCGGCTTCTCTCCGGTGTAGAACTCGACGATCTCGGGCATGTAGCTGTAGATCGCCTTGTCGTCGGCGATGCCGGTGCCCGGCGCATTGGCGATCGTGATGCCGCCTGCCCGATAGACGTCCATGATCCCGGCCACGCCCAGCACCGAGCCGGGATTGAAGCTGAGCGGATCGAGGAAATCGTCGTCCACGCGGCGATAGATCACGTCGATGGCCTTGTACCCCGTGGTCGTGCGCATCGCCACGCGCCCGTTGACCACCCGCAAGTCCCTGCCCTCGACCAGTTCCGCGCCCATCTGGTCTGCCAGGAAGGCATGTTCGAAGTAGGCCGAGTTGTAAATGCCGGGCGTCAATACCGCCACGGTGGGGCGGCCGGAACCCTTGAAAGCCGGCGGTGCACAGGCGCGCAGAGAGCGGGCAAGCCGGCGCGGATAGTCGGAAACCGGACGCACCGGAATGCGCGTGAACAGTTCAGGAAACATCGCCATCATCGTTTCACGGTTTTCGAGCATGTACGAGACGCCGGAAGGCGTGCGCGCATTGTCTTCCAGCACCATGAATTCGTCCGGCCCGGTGCGCACCAGGTCGATGCCGACGATATGGGTATAGACGCCGCCCGGCGGCGTCATGCCGATCATCTGCGCCAGGAATGCCTCGTTATTGCGCAGCGCCTCGATCGGCAGGCGGCCTGAGCGGATGATCTCCTGGCGATGGTAGAGATCCTGGAGGAAGGCGTTGATCGCCCTCACCCTTTGCTCGATCCCCAGAGTCAACTTGCGCCATTCCCGCGCGGTGATGATGCGCGGGATCATGTCGAAGGGGATCAGCCGTTCCTCGGCCGCATCATCGCCATAGACATTGAACGTGATGCCGATGCGGCGAAAGAAGCGCTCTGCCTCGGCATCCTGGCGCTTGAGCCAGGCCTTGTCCTGAGAGTCGTACCACTTCCTGAAGTCGGCATAGGCAGGCCTGACCGACCCATCCTCGTTGAGCATTTCGTCGTAACTGGTTCTGCCCGTAGCCGTCATTGTGACTCCCGTTTGTCCATGTGATGCAACACGGAAACGGACTTGCCAAGCGGCTATGCTGCAAGCGCGAAGAAAAATTCTGGCGCGAGAGCGGCGCCAAGCAACCAATTCGGTCGTGAGAGCTAGCCCCTGAGCAATTGCAGTGCGCACGCTGGCTTGCTGCGGAGGCGAAACAACGTCGTCGTCCCGGACTTGATCCGGGACCGCTGGCCGAGACCAACCCATCTTTCGGCGGAGCTTTGAGCTGCAAGATCGCGCCTGAAGAATTGCCAGCGGTCCCGGATCAAGTCCGGGACGACGGCCTCCTCATCGAAGCGGCGCCAGTATTACGCTTTCACCAGCCCCCGAGCAGTCAGGTCGGCGCGCAAACCCTCGGAGCCAAGGAAATGATGCACCTGCCAGCCGAGTTCGCGGGCCGAGGCGATATTGGCGGCATTGTCGTCGATGAACAGCATCGCGCCGGGCTCATGTCCGAAGCGGCGCGCTGCCAGGTCGAAGATGCGGCGATCGGGCTTGACCAGTTTCTCGTCGCCGGAAACGACGATGTCGCCGAACAGGTCGAACAGCGGCTCCGTGGCGCGATATTCCCGCCAGAAAGGGCTCGCGAAATTGGTGATCGCAAAGAGCGGAACGTCGCGCGCGGCAAGCTCGCGCACGATCTCGTGGCTGCCCGCCACGTTGCCCGGGATCGTTTCCAGGAACCGCGTCGCATAGGCATCGATCAGGGCATCGTTGCCCGGATAGGCAGCTTTGCGCTCGGCAACCAGTTCCGCAAGATCGCGGCCCGCGTCGTGCTCGAAATGCCATTCCTCGGTGACGACGGTGGCGCAGAACCAGTCGAGCCGCTCAGGCTCGGGAATCAGCTTGGCGAACAGCAGCCGCATGTCCCATTCGACGAGGACGCGGCCGACGTCGAAGACGACGGCGTGGACCGGCGCTTCGGCATGATGGTTTTCGTGGACAGTAGACATGACAAGACCCCCGCGCATGGCGGGGGCCTCATGTCGTCAGACGCAATCGCCCGTCCGCCCAGATCATCCCCGCCCGGTGGCGGGGACAGGCAGACGAATCAGCCCTGGCGGGCCTTGAAGCGACGGT